>NZ_JBMKJF010000002.1:0-810160 GCF_049236945.1 Enterobacter cloacae complex sp. SHL020 | reverse complement strand
AGGGCGAGCGAAGCGAGTCAATCCCCCCCTCACCGCCATATTCGAGATGAGAGCTCGTACGAAAGTACGGGCTTTTTTCTTTTATATTCTCCGTAAAGGGGGGGATGAGAACCCCCGACCGGGGTTCGACAACTGGCGACAGCCAGTTGGACAGACTGAGAGCGCAGCGAACAGGCTGCCCGCACAAAAACGCCGGGAGCGTTTTTGAACAACGCCTGCGTTGGCCCCAGCCCATGGATACGACGGCGGTGGCCTCCGAGATCCAGAGAACCTGGAACCGTGAGGACGCGGCTCAGTGGGCTGAGGTGTACACCCACATCTTCCCGGTTTACCGGCTGCTGATCGAAAGCTACGGCAAAGCTCGGGAAGTGGTTATAAACAGCGAAGCGCTCGATTCACAGCGTTAGTCCCCTGTGCCACGACGTAAAAACCGTGGAGCTGATTAATGCTTAACCGAACAGGCACTAAAGCTGAAAATCTGCTTGACCGTGTTAGCGCAACTCCCTATAGTAGCGCCCCGTTGCCCCCCAAGCGGTCAGGCAGCAAAACAATATGGTGAGGTGTCCGAGTGGCTGAAGGAGCACGCCTGGAAAGTGTGTATACGGCAACGTATCGGGGGTTCGAATCCCCCCCTCACCGCCATATTCGAGATGAGAGCTCGTACGAAAGTACGGGCTTTTTTCTTTTATATTCTCCGAAAAGGGGGGATGAGAACCCCCGACCGGGGTTCGACAACTGGCGACAGCCAGTTGGACAGACTGAGAGCGCAGCGAACAGGCTGCCCGTAGGGCGAGCGAAGCGAGTCAATCCCCCCCGGTGCGGACTGAGCCGCCTCAGCTATATAAAAAGCCCGAACTAATGCCCGGGCTTTTTTATTCTATTCCTCAGCTATTCAACTTTGCTGACGGCTGCTTTCTTTCAGCGATGAAACCTGCTCAGGCTGAGCACCATCCTCATCCTTACGCCCATCAAGCCAGTAATCCGCATTTTTAATCCCCAGCCGAATCGGGTCAAACTGTGGATCCAGCCCCTGCGCATTCTGGATTTCATAATCCTTAAGGCTGGCAAACGCTTTTTTATGCAACAGAACAATAGCAATAATGTTGAGCCATGCCATCAGCCCTACCCCGATATCACCCAGCCCCCATGCCAGATCCGCAGTGCGAACCGTGCCATATACCGTGGAGGCCATCAGGCATAACTTGAGCAGAAATGTCAGCCATGGACGGTGAATTTTACGGTTAATGAAGGCGATATTGGTTTCGGCAATATAGTAGTAGGCAATAATCGTTGTGAAGGCAAAGAAGAACAACGCAATGGCAACAAAGTAATTACCAAAGCCTGGCATCATACTTTCCATCGCCGTCTGGACATAGCCAGGACCCGCGGCAACGCCTGTAATTCCGGTATAAAGCGCTGCGCCGTCGACGCCCTGGACGTTATACAGCCCGGTGATCAGCAGCATAAACCCGGTCGCGGAGCAGACAAACAGCGTGTCGATGTAGACTGAGAATGCCTGAACCAGCCCCTGCTTCACCGGATGGCTTACTGCCGCCGCAGAGGATGCATGCGGCCCTGTCCCCTGCGCGGCCTCGTTGGAATAGACGCCGCGCTTAACGCCCCACATGATGGCCTGACCGAGAATAGCGCCAAAGCCTGCTTCGAGGCCGAATGCGCTTTTCCAGATCAGCAGAATAACCGAAGGGAGCTGGTTAATATTAATGGCGATAATCACGCAGGCGACAATAATATACCCCAGCGCCATAAATGGAACGACCATACTGCTAAAGCTGGCGATCCTTTTCACACCGCCGAAAATAATAAAACTTAACAGTACCGCAAGTAATGCCGCCGTAACGTTCGGACTCAGGCCAAACGCAATATCCAGGCTCGCCCCAATCGAGTTTGCCTGCACGCCCGGAAGTAATAATCCGCAGGCGAAAATAGTCACAATAGCAAATAACCATGCGTACCACTTCACGCCTAAACCTTTTTCAATATAAAAGGCAGGACCGCCGCGATATTCGCCGTTAATTTTTTCTTTATAAACTTGTCCCAGGGTGGATTCGACAAATGCAGAGCTGGCACCTAAAAAAGCGACTATCCACATCCAGAAAAGCGCACCCGGACCGCCAAAGGTTATTGCCGTGGCCACGCCGGCGATATTCCCTGTCCCCACGCGGCCTGCCAGCGTCATCGTCAGCGCCTGAAATGACGATACGCCTGCATCGGTAGGACGCCCCTGGAACATCAGGGTAATCATATGTTTGATATGGCGTAATTGCAGGAAGCGACTACGCAGCGAGAAATAGAGGCCGACACCCAGACATAAGAATATTAACGCAGGGCTCCAGATTACACCATTAATAGCACCGACCAGTTCGTTCATGTATGACCCTCAGCGTGATGTTTCAGGGAAAAGGCTCCCCTGTTGTGTTTCTTCTTAGAATTTTGTTCGAACAAGTACGAAACATAGATAACTCACCTGAAGACACCAACTTAATTTTTAATTCATAGTAATGTTCTGTGACAACATTCACGTTTAATTTTTAACTAACAATTAGCGCGCTCATTATATTCACAGGTATTTTGTGGGTATTATCACTTCATATCACACTTCTGCAAAAAAGAATAAAAGCAATCACCCACTTAATAATCGACATTATTTATTCAGCAATACGGTGCTTAAATAAGGGAAGTTTCAGCGGAGTATAAACGACGCTTCCCGGCATTACGCCGGGAAGACATTACAGGAAAGAGGCAAAACGATAATGCTTTACCTTTAGTCGGAATAGACCTGCAGCGTGCGCTGACAGAGCGCTGAACGCACGCAGTCCTCTTTGGTGAAGCGTACCACCCCAATCATCTCATCTTCCTCAAAACGTGACATGGCGTCGCTCAGCCCGGATTTCACGCCGGATGGCAGGTCACACTGGGTAATATCGCCGTTAACGATAACCGTCACGTTCTCCCCGAGGCGCGTTAAAAACATCTTCATTTGCGCAGCGGTCACGTTCTGAGCCTCGTCAAGAATGACGACCGCATTTTCAAATGTACGTCCGCGCATATAGGCGAACGGCGCGATTTCCACCTTGCCAATCTCTGGTCGCAGGCAGTACTGCATAAAGGATGCACCCAGTCGCTTCACCAGCACGTCATAGACGGGCCTGAAGTACGGAGCAAACTTCTCCGAAATATCCCCGGGCAGGAAGCCGAGATCTTCATCAGCCTGCAGTACAGGACGGGTAACAATAATTCTCTCCACGTCCTTATGGATCAGCGCTTCCGCCGCTTTGGCCGCACTGATCCAGGTTTTCCCGCATCCGGCTTCACCGGTTGCAAAGATGAGCTGTTTACTCTCGATAGCATTCAGGTAGTGCGCCTGAGCCTCATTGCGCGCAACAATTGGAGAATTATCACGGCTGTCACGGGCCATGCCAATTGCTTCTACGCCACTCATCTGCACAAGCGAGGTGACCGATTCTTCTTCACGCTGTTTATGGCTACGTGAATCCCGTCTCAGCACACGTTTTGCTTCGCGACGAGCTTTGATCACTGCTTTTTGTCTTCCCATGGATAGCACCTTGAGTTGTTGGTATTCATCACACGCGCCAGCTTCGGCACGATTATGCGCACGAACATCAGAGGGTTGGCTTCCTTGTAAGCCATTGCTTGCTTTATCGGATAACGATACGGAACAGCTACGCGCACCGTTCTGCACGTCGGTCGAATCAGATTCTTGAGGGAGTGGGGAAAATTTAGTGGTGAGGAAATCGCTGCCGGAGTCTGAGCCTCCGCGCCGGGTGCTGCGGTTTTTATGTTTACCTTGTCCAGTACAGGACGCAACCATTCGCGATCTCCATAGTGATTCAGCATCACTGCCGGGAACTACCGCTGTCTTATCTTAAGTACATCAGGAGTTATCATAAATGCAACATTTATTTTACCTGAGCGCAACTTTTAAGACTGCTCCTGCAGCGGAATCAGTCTCATATATGAATATTACAGAAATATAACAACAAGATAGTCATATGAAAAAATAATGTCCCCGCGAACGGTTGCGGGGACAATTATCAGGCTTCAATAAGACCCTGAGCGAGATACGCGTTGCTGTCGCGCACGCCTGGCAGGGCAAAGAAATAGCCGCCGCCGATGGGCTTAATATACTCTTCCAGCGCTTCGCCGTTGAGCCGCTTCTGCACGGTCAGGAAGCCTTTTTCCAGATCGTGCTGATAGCAAACGAACAGCAGCCCCATATCGAGCTGGCCGGCGTTGGTCACGCCGAGCGAATAGCTGTAGCCACGACGCATCATCAGGCTGGATTGCGTCTCTTTAGTGCGCGGGTTAGCAAGGCGGATATGGCTGTCGAGCGCGATGACGTCGCCATTCGGATCGCTCGCGTAGTCAGGCACATCATGCTCGTTCTTCATGCCAAGCGGCGCGCCGCTTTGCTTATCGCGACCAAAGATCGTCTGCTGCTCCTTGAGCGGCGTGCGGTCCCAGAACTCCACGTGGAACTGGATAATGCGCACCGCCTGATAGCTGCCGCCCACCGCCCACGCCGGTTCGCCCTGATCTGCCGTCACCCATACCACGTCTTTCATCAACGCCGCATCGCTGCTGTCCGGGTTGGCCGTGCCATCCTTAAAGCCCAGCAGGTTAACCGGCGTCTCTTTGCCTTTGCTGCGGGCAGCGTGGTCAGAGATAAACCCTTCCCGCTTCCAGCGCACGCTCAGCAGATCCGGCGTGTGCTTGATAATATCGCGCAGGGCGTGGATCACCGTGTCCTGGGTATTGGCACAAATCTGCAGGAGCAGGTCGCCATGACACAGCGCCGCGTCCAGGGAGTCATTCGGGAAACGCGTCATTTTCTGCAGCGATTTCGGCTTCTGTTTTGCCAGCCCGTAGCGCGCATCAAACAGCGTTTCACCGAGCGAAACGGTAATGGTCAGGTTATCCGGGGCGATAAACGGCCCCAGAATACCGGAGTCCATTGGCGGCAGACGCGGGTTCGGCGTATCGGGCGCCGGTCCACCGGCGGTGAGAAACGCGATGCGCGTCGTCAGCAGGCGGAACAGGCGCTCAAGATCGGCTTTATCGCTCGCCAGTGAATCAAAAGCCACCAGCATCATGGACGCCTGCTGCGGCGTCAGGATGCCCGACTGATGTTCGCCATAAAACGGCTGCGTCTCCATGCGGGCATTGGGTGACAGCGTGCCGGGCGCGCTTTGCGGTTTCGCCGCATGCGCTACCGGACAGCCACCGGCCAGAGCAAGAGCCCCCCCCAGCGCCCCCACCCCTTTTAACAACCGACGACGTGAAGGTTCCGCCACGTCGTATTCGTCATGCTTATTCATCGTGCTTAGTCCAGACCCAGTACGCCGCGCAGCAGAGAGAGATCTTCCGCCAGGGCGGTAATCGGGCCTTTCAGCGCGTTACGGTCGGCATCGGTCAGCTTGTCGTAGGTTTCAAACCCGTCTTTAGTGCGATACTTCGCCAGGATGGTATCGACTTTCTTAAAGTTGGCATCCACTTTCGCCAGCAGCTCGCCGTTCTCTTTCTGCAGCTGAGGACGCAGGAGGTTAACAATTTTCTGCGCGCCGTCGACGTTGGCCTGGAAGTCCCACAGATCGGTATGGCTGTAGCGATCTTCTTCGCCGCTGATTTTGCTCGCGGCCACTTCTTCAATCAGACCGGCCGCGCCGCCCACCACTTTTGACGGCGGGAAGGCCAGCTCGCTGATGCGCTTTTGCAGCTCCAGCACGTCGCCGTTTAGCTGCTCGGCGTATTTCTCCATCCCTTTGGTGGAGCTGTCGCCGAACAGGGCTTTCTCAAGACGGTGGAAGCCGGTGAATTTTGGATCGGCCGCTTTCTGCTCGTAATCGTCTTCACGGGCATCAATGCTGCCATCAAGATCGGAGAACAGCTCCGCAATTGGCTCAATACGCTCGTAGTGCTGACGGGTTGGCGCATACAGGGATTTCGCTTTTTCGATATCGCCCGCTTTCACCGCATCGGTAAAGGCTTTGGTGCCCGCGACCAGATCTGCAGTCTCTTTAGTGACGTAGGCTTTATAGGCGGTGATGGCCTCGCCCAGGCTCAGCAGCGCTTCGCCCTTCGCGGCATCCTTCGTGGCGTTGCCCTTGACGATCAGCTTGCCTTTCGGATTAGTCAGCAGGCCGCAGGTCATCTCGTACTCCCCCGGCTGCAGGTTGGCGGTCATCTTCTGGCTGAAGCCAGGGGCGATGTTTTCGCGCTCTTCCACCACCATTACGCCTTTGAGGATCTCCCACTCCAGCGCCTTCTGGCTATGGTTCTGGATGATAAACTGGGTTTTGCCGCTGTTGACCGTGAGGGTCATCGGCTCACACTGCTTGTCATTGACGGTGACTTTAACCTGAGGAACATCCGCGCCCCAGGCGGAGAATGCAGAAGCGAACAGCGCGGCAATGCCTGCGCATAACGCACTACGACGGAACTGAATTGCCATGACTCTTCCCTTTATAAGTATGTTGTAACTAAATCAAAGATTACGGCGTCGCGCGCGACGCCTGCTTGCCGGTACGCGGCGGCATAGCGAACAGCACCAGCGCCGGAACCAGATAAATAAAGTACATCGCCACTTCGCTGACGCTCGGCGTTTCCTGATAGCCGAAGATACCTTCGAGCAGGGTGCCGGTCAGAGAATGGGTGGAGAGCACGTTGCTGAGGTCAAACGCCACGTCCTGGAAATGGTTCCACAGGCCCGCCTCGTGGAAGGCGCGTATCGCCCCCGCCGCCAGCCCCGCAGCCACCAGCAGAATAAACAGGCTGGTCCACTTGAAGAACGCGCCCAGATTCAGGCGAATACCGCCCCAGTAGAGCAGAAAGCCCAGCACCACGGCGGTTGCCAGCCCAAGCATGGCCCCCAGCGGCGGCCAGATCCCCACATCCTGCTGAAACGCCGCCAGCAGGAAGAAAACGGACTCAAGGCCTTCACGCGCGACGGCGAAAAAGACCATCATAATGAGCGCCCAGCCGTGGTTGTTCCCCTTTTGCAGGGCGTTATCCACCGCCTGCTCCAGCTGCACCTTCACGTTACGGGAGACTTTACGCATCCAGAACACCATCCAGGTAAGGATCACCACCGCAATTACGGCGACGATCCCCTCAAACAGCTCCTGCTCTTTCTGCGGGAACTCCCCGGTGGTTTCGTTGATGAGGATACCAAGGCCCAGACAGAGTGCTGCAGCAAGGAATACCCCGACCCACATGACGCCAATCCAGCGTCCGCGCTGGGTTCGCTTCAGATAACTGGCGATGAGGCTCACGATAAGGGCAGCTTCAAGCCCTTCACGTAACATAATGAGAAATGGAACAAACATGCCGACACCTTAAATGTTTATCGCGGTCAACTGATGCAAAGAAAGGTAAATTCTTGTGATAGTGATTATCATTACGGCGAAAATAAACACAAGCGAAATGTGCGGTGTTTTGATGACGAGTTGTAAACGCAAAGCCTGTTAATAGTTGCCAACGTTACCGTTAAGTTTATAAGTTATAATAAAATTGCCCATTTACGGTTAACCAGCGCTGTGGCTAAATATCCTTCTCAAAAACCAACTGAAAATAAACCATGTTTAAGATTGTCCATTTCCTGCTGGCGCTGGTGATTATTCTTGCGCTCGCCTGGCTGGTGAGTTTCGACCGCCGAAAAATTCGCATTCGTTATGTTTTACAGCTTATTGTCATTGAGATTGCCCTGGCGTTCTTTTTCCTGCACGCCGAAAGCGGGTTATTCCTGATTAAATACGTCTCCGGATTCTTTGAGTCACTGCTTAAATTTGCCGGCGAAGGCACCAATTTCGTCTTTGGCGGAATGGGGGAAAAAGGGCTGGCGTTCATTTTCCTCGGCGTGCTTTGCCCGATTATTTTTATTTCCGCGCTGATTGGTATTCTTCAGCACTGGCGGATCCTGCCGATTTTTATTCGGGTCATCGGTACGCTGCTGTCGAAACTGAACGGTATGGGCAAGCTGGAATCCTTTAACGCGGTGAGTTCGCTGATCCTCGGCCAGTCGGAAAACTTCATTGCCTACAAAGGCGTGCTGGGCGATCTCTCCTCTCGTCGTCTCTTCACCATGGCGGCCACGGCCATGTCGACGGTCTCCCTGTCGATTGTCGGCGCCTATATGACCATGCTCGACGCCAAATTTGTCGTCGCCGCGCTGATTCTGAACATGTTCAGCACCTTTATTATTCTCTCCGTCATCAACCCGGCGCGCCCGGAAGCGGAGTCGGATATCAAGCTGGAAAAACTGCACGAATCGCAGAGCTTCTTCGAGATGCTCGGCGAGTATATTCTGGCCGGTTTTAAGGTGGCGATGATTATTCTGGCCATGCTGATAGGCTTTATCGCGCTTATTAGCGCCGTTAACGCCCTCTTCTCCAGCGTATTTGGCATGAGCTTCCAGCAGATCCTGGGTTACGTATTTTATCCCCTGGCGTGGCTGGTGGGGATTCCGCTGAGCGACGCCCTGAACGCGGGGAGTATTATGGCAACCAAGCTGGTGGCGAATGAATTTGTGGCGATGATTGAGCTGCAAAAAATCGCGCATCAGATGTCCCCGCGCGGGCTGGGGATTTTATCCGTCTTCCTGGTATCCTTCGCGAACTTCGCGTCCATCGGCATCGTGGCCGGGGGGATTAAGGGCCTGAACGAACAGCAGGGGAACGTGGTGTCGCGTTTCGGTTTGCGTCTGGTGTACGGCGCGACGCTGGTGAGCCTGCTGTCGGCGAGCTTCGCGGGTCTTGTGCTGTAAGTGAGAACGGCGGGTTATCCCGCCGTTTTTATCAGAACTGCACGCACACCGGCTGATCGACCCGCATCACCGACTCCTGCGCGAAGCGTGACTTGTAAATCCCGCGTAACGCTTCGATGTTCTTCTCGCTCTGCGCATCTTTACCGTGGATCAGCATCAATGCTTTGCTGGGTTCGCGCGCCACTTTCCCGTCGTTCCCCAGCCACTGCCCGCGCGCGTCAAACACCGTTAAGCCATCGCGGAAACGCGGCGTCACGTCCTGATCGACAAACTGCTGCCACTCGTTGCTGGTGATTTGCGCCCCGGCAGGACGATTTAAGCCGAAATAGAGCGTGGTTTGCTGCATCTGGTTATCCGCTTTGCAGGTCTCCACCGCCGCGTGCTGCGATGGCGCCGTGCAGCCAGCGAGCATCATTAATGCCGCTGCCATTACCCCTGTTTTGATTGTCATGCTTCGCTATCCTCATTGTTATAAGCACATGGATATCACAGGAAATTACGGATTTTGGCAAGAAAAAAGCCGGGTGCGCTTGCGCTCACCCGGCCTGCATTGTGCAGCAAGAAAATTATTCTGCCTGGAGCTTAGACGGCGGCGCAGTGTGGTAATGCGCGTCGGCCTCAGCAAAGCGTTTCTGCATGGAGGCAGACGGGGCTTTACCCAGCAGGCTGAACACCACGATTCCGATGCTGCCGAAGATGAAGCCAGGAATGATTTCGTACAGGCCCAGCCAGGCGAACTGTTTCCAGACGATAACGGTCACCGCACCGATAATCATCCCTGCCAGCGCGCCGTTACGGGTCATACGTGACCACATGACGGAGAACAGCACTACCGGACCAAACGCCGCACCAAAGCCCGCCCACGCGTAGCTCACCAGGCCCAGCACGCGGTTCTCCGGGTTGGCCGCCAGCGCAATGGCTACCAGCGCCACCACCAGCACCATAAAGCGCCCTACCCACACCAGCTCTTTCTGGCTCGCGTTTTTACGCAGGAAGGCTTTGTAGAGGTCTTCGGTGATTGCGCTGGAGCAGACCAGCAGCTGGCAGCTCAGGGTAGACATCACCGCCGCCAGGATTGCGGAGAGCAGAATACCGGCAATCCACGGGTTAAACAGAATTTGCGCCAGCTCGATGAACACGCGCTCGGCGTTCTGGTTGACCGCGCCCGCCTGCGCCGGGTTGTTGTTGAAGTAGGCAATACCGAAGAAGCCGACCGCACACGCCCCCGCCAGACACAGGATCATCCACGTCATGCTGATGCGACGGGCATGAACGATGGTGTGGTGAGAATCCGCTGCCATAAAGCGCGCCAGGATATGCGGCTGACCGAAGTAGCCCAGACCCCAGCCCATCAGGGAGACGATGGCCACGAAGTTCAGCCCTTTCAGCATGTCGACGTTTTCGATGCTCTTCTGCTTGATCACTTCCAGCGATTCGCCAAAGCCGCCAACGGTGAAAATCACAATCACCGGAGTCAGGATCAGGGCGAAAATCATCAGGCTCGCCTGCACGGTGTCGGTCCAGCTTACCGCCAAGAACCCGCCTACGAAGGTATAGAGGATGGTCGCCGCCGCACCGGCCCACAGGGCGGTTTCGTAGCTCATGCCGAAGGTGCTTTCGAACAGACGCGCGCCGGCCACGATGCCGGAGGCGCAGTAGATGGTGAAGAACAGCAGAATAACCACCGCGGAGATAATGCGCAGAACGCGGCTGTTATCTTCAAAGCGTCCGGTGAAGTAATCCGGCAGCGTCAGGGCGTTGTTGTTGGCCTCGGTATGCACGCGCAGACGGCCTGCCACCAGCTTCCAGTTGATCCACGCGCCCACGGTCAGACCGATGGCGATCCAGCTTTCAGAGATACCGGAGATGAAAATCGCGCCGGGCAGCCCCATCAGCAGCCAGCCGCTCATGTCGGATGCGCCCGCAGAGAGTGCGGTCACCATCGGGCCTAAACTGCGTCCGCCCAGAATGTAGTCGTCAAAGTTCTTTGTAGAACGCCACGCCAAAAACCCTATCAGGATCATGCCAAAAATATAAACGAGAAATGTCACCAGCATCGGTGTGCTAATAGCCATTCAAATTCTCCAAAATGTCGAGCGACAACCATCCGGGCTGCCTTGTTATATGATCACCGGAACGAGGTGAATGTATCTTGTGTTTCGGTTGGGCGCGCTATCCTGCCGTATGCGCCTTCCGCTGACAAACGATTTAACACTGCATTTACATCAATTTCATCCCCGGTTTGATACGAGTTTCCTATAGGTTGCACTCGCTCACGCTTTTACGGGTTGCACCTTTGAAAAGTGTTAACTACCGCATAAAACCAGGCTTCCCGCGCAAAAGCCAGCGCGTTTTTCCGGCTAACCATTCGTTAACAATCCATTCATTTTCCGGGTTGCAAACCAAGTCACATTTAACACGGTTGCACAAAGTTGCAACATGGGGGATATTTCACGCTATCAACAGAACGCTATTACAGAACAACAGGAGCTTTGGCATGGGTATGACCACCATGGGGGTTAAGCTGGATGACGCAACCCGCGAACGGATTAAGACCGCAGCAACCCGCATTGACCGCACGCCGCACTGGTTAATCAAGCAGGCGATTTTTAACTATCTCGAAAGACTCGAGAGCGATGAGGGCCTGCCGGAGCTGCCTGCCCTGCTGGCCGGCGCGGCGAACGAAAGTGAAGAAGCCCCGGCCGCTGGCGACGAGAACCATCAGCCGTTCCTTGAATTCGCCGAGCAGATCCTGCCGCAGTCCGTCAGCCGTGCCGCCATTACCGGCGCCTGGCGCCGTGCCGAAACCGACGCCGTGCCGATGCTGCTGGAGCAGGCCCGCCTGCCGGAAGCCATTGCCGCGCAGGCGCACAGCCTGGCGTATCAGTTAGCCGATAAGCTGCGCAACCAGAAAACCGCCACCGGCCGCGCCGGGATGGTCCAGGGTCTGCTGCAGGAGTTTTCCCTCTCCTCTCAGGAAGGCGTGGCGCTGATGTGCCTGGCGGAAGCGCTGCTGCGTATCCCGGATAAAGCCACCCGCGACGCGCTGATCCGCGACAAGATCAGCAACGGCAACTGGCATTCCCACATTGGCCGCAGCCCGTCGCTGTTCGTCAACGCCGCCACCTGGGGCCTGCTGTTTACAGGCAAGCTGGTCTCAACCCATAACGAAGCCAACCTCTCCCGCTCCCTGAACCGCATCATCGGCAAGAGCGGCGAGCCGCTGATCCGCAAAGGCGTGGACATGGCGATGCGCCTGATGGGCGAGCAGTTTGTGACCGGAGAAACCATTGCCGAAGCGCTGGCGAACGCCCGCAAGCTGGAAGATAAAGGTTTCCGCTATTCGTACGACATGCTGGGCGAAGCGGCCCTGACCGCCGCCGACGCGCAGGCCTACATGGTCTCTTACCAGCAGGCGATCCACGCCATCGGTAAAGCGTCCAACGGTCGCGGTATTTATGAAGGCCCGGGCATCTCTATCAAGCTCTCCGCCCTGCACCCGCGCTACAGCCGCGCGCAGTACGACCGCGTGATGGAAGAACTCTATCCGCGCCTGAAGTCGCTAACCCTGCTGGCGCGCCAGTATGACATCGGCATCAACATCGACGCCGAAGAGGCCGACCGTCTGGAGATCTCCCTCGATCTGCTGGAAAAACTGTGCTTCGAGCCGGAGCTGGCTGGCTGGAACGGCATTGGCTTCGTGATCCAGGCCTACCAGAAGCGCTGCCCGTTCGTCATTGATTACCTGATTGACCTGGCCAGCCGCAGCCGCCGCCGCCTGATGATCCGTCTGGTGAAAGGCGCCTACTGGGACAGCGAAATCAAACGCGCCCAGATGGAAGGGCTGGAAGGCTATCCGGTCTATACCCGCAAGGTTTACACCGACGTCTCTTACCTCGCCTGTGCGAAAAAGCTGCTCGGCGTGCCGAATCTGATCTATCCGCAGTTCGCTACCCACAACGCCCACACCCTGGCGGCGATCTACAGCCTGGCCGGGCAAAACTACTATCCGGGCCAGTACGAGTTCCAGTGCCTGCACGGCATGGGTGAACCGCTGTACGAGCAGGTGACCGGTAAAGTGGCGGACGGCAAGCTGAACCGCCCATGCCGAATCTATGCTCCGGTGGGAACGCACGAAACCCTGCTGGCGTACCTGGTGCGTCGTCTGCTGGAAAACGGCGCGAACACCTCCTTCGTTAACCGCATCGCCGACACCACGCTACCGCTGGACGAGCTGGTGGCCGATCCGGTGCAGGCCGTTGAGAAGATGGCGGCACAGGAAGGCCAGATTGGCCTGCCGCATCCGAAGATTGCCCTGCCGCGCGAGCTGTACGGCAAAGGCCGCGTCAACTCGGCGGGTCTGGATCTCGCCAACGAACACCGTCTGGCGTCCCTCTCCTCTGCCCTGCTCAACAGCGCGCTGCAGAAGTGGCAGGCGAAACCGATGCTGGAGCAGCCGGTTGCTGACGGCGAAATGCAGCCGGTGATCAACCCGGCCGAGCCGAAGGATATCGTCGGCTACGCGCGTGAAGCGACCGAAGCAGAAGTGGATCAGGCGCTGGACAGCGCGGTGAACAACGCCTCTATCTGGTTCGCCACGCCGCCGCAGGAGCGTGCCGCCATTCTGGAACGCGCGGCGGTGCTGATGGAAGATCAGATGCAGTCGCTCATCGGCATTCTGGTGCGCGAGGCGGGTAAAACCTTCAGCAACGCCATCGCCGAAGTGCGCGAGGCCGTCGACTTCCTGCACTACTATGCCGGTCAGGTGCGCGATGATTTCGATAACGAAACCCACCGTCCGCTCGGCCCGGTCGTCTGTATCAGCCCGTGGAACTTCCCGCTGGCGATCTTCACCGGCCAGATTGCCGCCGCGCTGGCCGCTGGCAACAGCGTGCTGGCAAAACCGGCAGAGCAGACCCCGCTGATTGCCGCGCAGGGCATCAACATTCTTCTGGAAGCCGGCGTGCCGGCGGGCGTGGTTCAGCTGCTGCCGGGCCGCGGTGAAACGGTCGGTGCCAAACTGACCTCCGATAACCGCGTGCGCGGCGTGATGTTTACCGGTTCGACCGAAGTGGCGTCTCTGCTGCAGCGCAATATTGCCACCCGTCTGGATGCCCAGGGTCGCCCTACGCCGCTCGTCGCGGAAACCGGCGGGATGAACGCCATGATCGTCGACTCCTCTGCCCTCACCGAGCAGGTGGTGGTCGATGTGCTGGCCTCCGCCTTCGACAGCGCCGGTCAGCGCTGCTCCGCCCTGCGCGTGCTGTGCCTGCAGGACGACGTGGCGGACCACACGCTGAAGATGCTGCGCGGCGCGATGGCCGAATGCCGCATGGGCAACCCGGGCCGTCTCACCACCGACATCGGGCCGGTGATTGACGCGGAAGCCAAAGCCAACATAGAAAACCACATTCAGACCATGCGCGCGAAAGGCCGTCCGGTGTTCCAGGCGGTGCGCGAGAACAGCGAAGATACCCGCGAATGGCGGACCGGCACCTTTGTGCCGCCAACGCTGATTGAGCTGGCAAGCTTCGACGAGCTGAAAAAAGAGGTCTTTGGCCCGGTGCTGCACGTGGTGCGCTACAACCGTAACAACCTCAAGGAGCTGGTTGAGCAGATCAACGCCTCCGGCTATGGCCTTACGCTCGGCGTGCATACCCGCATCGACGAGACCATCGCACAGGTCACCGGCAGCGCCAAAGTGGGCAACCTGTACGTTAACCGCAACATGGTTGGTGCGGTCGTGGGCGTGCAGCCGTTCGGCGGTGAAGGCCTTTCCGGCACCGGTCCGAAAGCGGGCGGTCCGCTCTACCTGTACCGTCTGCTGGCGAACCGTCCTGAGAACGCGCTGGGCGTCACCCTGGCACGCCAGGATGCGGACTATCCGGTGGATGCGCAGCTGAAAACCGTACTGACCCAGCCGCTGGAGGCGCTCATTACATGGGCAGAAAAACGTCCTGAACTGCGTGCCGTCGCGAAGCAGTACGGCGAGCTGGCGCAGGCCGGTACCCAGCGTCTGCTGCCGGGTCCAACCGGCGAGCGCAACACCTGGACGCTGATGCCGCGCGAGCGCGTGCTGTGCGTGGCCGATAGCGAGCAGGACGCGCTGGTGCAGCTGGCCGCCGCGATGGCAACCGGTTGTGAAGTGCTGTGGCCGGAAGATGCCCTGCATCGCGATCTCGCCAAACAGCTGCCTAAAGCAGTCTCAGCCCGCATTCGCTTTGCGAAGGCCGATGCGCTGCTGACGCAGCCGTTTGATGCCGTAATTTACCACGGTGATTCCGACCAGCTGCGCGAACTCTGCGAGCAGGTTGCGGCCCGCAGCGGGGCGATTGTTTCGGTGCAGGGCTTTGCCCGCGGGGAAACTAACCTGCTGCTTGAGCGTCTGTACGTGGAGCGCTCGCTCAGCGTCAACACCGCGGCGGCAGGCGGTAACGCCAGCCTGATGACAATAGGCTAACGCTGTGCTAATAAGGCTCCGGAGACGGAGCCTTATTTTATTGGGGAGTATATGAAACGATATCTTATCGCCAGTGCGGCACTGCTGCTGAGCGCCAGCGCGCTGGCCGACGAGTGCGACAACGCGACCACCCAGCTTGAACTGAATACCTGTAGCGCGCAGCAGTACCAGGCTGCCGATAAAAAGCTTAACCAGACGTATCAGGCGGCCGTTAAGCGCGCTGCTGCCCCCCAGCGCGACCTGCTGAAAAAAGCGCAGCAGGCGTGGATTACACTGCGCGATGCGGACTGCGCGTTTATCGGTTCGGGGACGGAAGGCGGGAGCGTCCAGCCAATGATTGTTAACCAGTGCCTGGCGGAAAAAACCGTGGAGCGCGAAGCGTTTCTGGCCTCGCTGATGCAGTGTGAAGAGGGCGACTTAAGCTGCCCTCTCCCGCCGGGGAACTAGCGCAGGCGGATCCCTTCGATAATCATCCGCTGCACGTTTTCGAGGGTGCTGTGGAAAAACGCCTCGTCCTGGAGCGTTTTACCGGTCACCGCCTCAACCTGGGCCGCAAAGTCAGCGTAATGCTGAGTGGAGGCCCAAATCATAAAGATCAGATGATGCGGGTCGACCGGGGCCAGCTTTCCGCTGGCGACCCATCCGGCAATAATGGCCGACTTATCGTCCACCAGCTGTTTTAGATCGCCGGTTAATTCCGCCTGCAGCAGCGGCGCGCCCTGCAGCATCTCAAGACAAAACAGCCTTGATGCCTGCGGGTAATCGCGCGACACCTCCAGCTTCAGGCGAATGTACTCCTTGATAGCCACCAGCGGGGCCAGCTCTGCGCGGAACGCTTTAAGGGGCGCCAGCCAGATATCGAGGATCTGCTGCATCACCGCCACATAGAGCGCCTCTTTCGACGGGTAGTAGTAAAGCAGATTGGTTTTGGATACGCCGGACTGCTCCGCCACCTGCTCCAGGCGCGTGCCGTGAATACCAAACTGCGAAAAAGTCTCCAGCGCCGCGCTGAGGATCGCCTGCTTCTTGGCGCTCACCGCCTGCGAACGTTTACCTGGTGTTTTCACTGCGCCTTGTGTCATTCCCGCTCTCCTTATTCTGCGTTGCCCTCAGCATAGCAAAACCCCCGACTCGCCACGACATTCTGCACTCCCATCGCGCATGAATGCCTGTTTTCTGTGCAATGTTTTTGACCAGTTAGTCCACATTTAGCCGCACCAACCCACCAACTTCTGATTAACACATTAATAACACAGCCATTTTCAAAACTGGCACTGCCTTTGCAAAAACACCGTTACACCTGCGACGTAATGAAGAGAGGTTCGTGATGAAAATTGGCGTATTTGTACCCATCGGCAACAACGGCTGGCTTATCTCGACCACTGCACCGCAATACATGCCGACCTTTGACCTCAATAAAGCCATCGTGCAGAAAGCGGAGCACTACCATTTCGACTTTGCGCTTTCGATGATCAAGCTGCGCGGCTTTGGCGGCAAAACCGAATTCTGGGACCACAACCTGGAGTCCTTTACCCTGATGGCCGGGCTGGCCGCGGTCACCTCGCGGATCCAGATCTACGCCACCGCCGCCACGCTCACCCTGCCCCCGGCGATCGTGGCGCGCATGGCCTCCACCATCGACTCGATCTCCGGCGGGCGCTTTGGCGTCAATCTGGTCACCGGCTGGCAAAAACCCGAGTACGAGCAGATGGGGCTCTGGCCGGGTGACGATTACTTCTCGCGTCGCTACGACTACCTGACCGAATACGTGCAGGTGCTGCGCGACCTGTGGGGGACCGGCAAAAGCGATTTCAAAGGTGATTTCTTCACCATGAACGACTGTCGCGTCAGCCCGCAGCCGTCGGTGCCGATGAAGGTGATTTGCGCCGGGCAGAGCGACGCGGGGATGGAATTCTCGGCGAAATACGCCGACTTTAACTTCTGCTTCGGTAAAGGCGTTAACACGCCTGCCGCCTTCGCCCCGACCGCCGCGCGCATGAAAGAGGCCGCCGACAAAACCGGGCGCGACGTGGGCTCCTACGTGCTGTTCATGGTGATCGCCGACGAAACCGACGATGCCGCGCGCGCGAAATGGGAGCGCTATAAGGACGGCGCCGACGAGGAGGCCCTGAGCTGGCTCACCGAACAGAGCCAGAAGGATACCCGCTCCGGGGCGGATACCAACGTTCGCCAGATGGCCGACCCGACCTCCGCCGTCAATATCAACATGGGCACGCTGGTCGGCTCTTATGCCAGCGTCGCCAGAATGCTTGACGAAGTGGCGGCCGTGCCCGGTGCGGAAGGCGTTCTGCTGACCTTCGACGATTTCCTCACCGGCGTGGAGACCTTCGGCGAGCGCATCCAGCCGCTGATGCAGTGCCGCGCCCACATCCCTGCCGTCACGAAGGAGGTGGCGTAATGACGACCCTTAACGCACGCCCGGAAGCCATCACCTTTGCGCCGGAGCAGAGCGCACTGATCGTGGTGGACATGCAAAACGCCTACGCCAGCCAGGGCGGTTATCTGGATCTGGCGGGGTTCGACGTCTCCGCCACCCGGCCGGTGATTGAGAACATTAAAACCGCCGTCGCCGCCGCGCGCGCCGCGGGCATGCTCATCATCTGGTTCCAGAACGGCTGGGATGAGCTGTATGTCGAGGCAGGCGGCCCCGGCTCGCCCAACTTCCACAAGTCGAACGCCCTGAAAACCATGCGTAAACGGCCCGAACTGCAGGGCAAGCTGCTGGCGAAAGGCGGCTGGGACTATCAGCTGGTGGATGAGCTGGTCCCGCAGGCGGGCGATATTGTCCTGCCCAAACCGCGCTACAGCGGCTTTTTCAACACGCCGCTCGACAGCCTGCTGCGCAGCAGGGGCATTCGCCACCTGGTCTTTACCGGCATCGCCACCAACGTCTGCGTGGAGTCGACCCTGCGCGACGGCTTCTTCCTCGAGTATTTCGGCGTGGTGCTGGAAGACGCGACCCACCAGGCCGGGCCGGAGTTTGCCCAAAAGGCGGCCCTGTTCAATATTGAAACCTTTTTTGGCTGGGTCAGCAGCGTTGCGGAGTTCTGCGACGCCCTGAATCCCCCGCTCGCCCGTATCGCCTGAGGAGACACCTGATGCCGAAATCCGTAATCATTCCGCCGGGCACCAGCACGCCCATCGCCCCGTTTGTGCCGGGCACCCTCGCCGACGGCGTGGTGTATGTCTCCGGCACGCTGCCGTTTGATAAAGACAACAACGTGGTGTTTATCAACGACCCAAAGGCGCAAACCCGCCACGTGCTGGAGACGATCAAAACCGTGATCGAAACGGCGGGTGGCACGATGGAGGATGTGACCTTCAACAGCATCTTTATCACCGACTGGAAAAACTACGCCGCGATTAACGAGATCTACGCCGAGTTCTTCCCCGGCGATAAGCCGGCGCGGTTCTGCATTCAGTGCGGGCTGGTGAAGCCAGAGGCGCTGGTTGAAATCGCTACCGTTGCGCACATCGCGAAGTGAGGCAGGTATGAAACTTTCCGTCTCGCCGCCCCCGTACGAGGGCGCGCCCGTGGTGGTCTTTATTTCCGGTCTCGGCGGCAGCGGCAGCTACTGGTTGCCCCAGCTGGCCACGCTGGAGCCGGAGTATCAGGTGGTGTGCTATGACCAGCGGGGAACGGGCAATAACCCCGCTACCCTGCCGGAAGGGTATAGCCTTGCAGAGATGGCGGACGAACTGGCTCAGGCGCTGGCTGAAGCCGGGATTGTCCGCTACAGCGTCGTGGGTCACGCGCTGGGGGCGCTGGTTGGCCTGCAGCTGGCCCTCGACAGGCCCGACGCCCTCACCGCGCTGGTGTGCGTCAACGGCTGGTTGACCCTCAACGCCCACACCCGCCGCTGCTTTCAGATCCGCGAGCGCCTGCTGCATTACGGCGGCGCACAGGCGTGGGTCGAGGCGCAGCCGCTGTTTCTCTACCCTGCGGACTGGATGGCCGCCCGCGCGCCCCGTCTGGAGGCCGAAGAAGCGCTGGCGCTGGCCCATTTCCAGGGAAAAGCCAACCTGCTACACAGGCTCAGCGCCCTGAAAAAGGCCGACTTCAGCCGCCATGCGGCGCGCATTCGCTGCCCGGTCCAGATCATCTGTTCCGCCGACGACATGCTGGTGCCCGCTGTTTGTTCGTCTGAACTGCAGGCGGCAATTCCGCACAGCCACAGCGTGGTGATGCGCCAGGGCGGGCACGCCTGCAACGTCACCGAGCCGGATACCTTTAACACCCTGCTGCTGAACGGGCTTGCCAGCCTGCTGCACAGCCCGGAACCCGCTTTATAAGGAGCTTTAATGAGCGAAGCCATTACCCCCGCCGCGCTGGAAACGCTGTTCACCGGCGCCCGCACCCATAACGGCTGGCTGGATATGTCCGTCAGCGACGAAACGCTGCGCGAAATCTACGACCTGATGAAATGGGGACCAACGTCCGCCAACTGCTCCCCGGCGCGGATTGTGTTTGTGCGAAGCGCGGAGGGAAAAGAGAAGCTGCGCCCGGCGCTCTCCAGCGGCAACCTTGAGAAAACGCTCACGGCTCCGGTCACGGCGATTGTGGCCTGGGACAGCGAGTTTTATGAGCGCCTGCCTGAACTGTTCCCGCATGGCGATGCCAGAAGCTGGTTTACCTCCAGCCCTGCGCTGGCGGAAGAGACCGCCTTTCGCAACAGCTCGCTGCAGGCTGCCTACCTGATCTTCGCCTGTCGCGCGCTGGGGCTGGACACCGGTCCGATGTCGGGCTTTGACCGCCAAAAGGTCGACGAGGCCTTTTTCACCGGCACGACGCTTAAAAGCAATCTGCTGATCAACATTGGCTACGGCGACACGAACAAACTGTACGGGCGTCTGCCGCGCCTGACCTTCGACGATGCCTGCGGGCTGGCGTAAGGAGCCATCATGACGACACCGGATAAACAAACCTTTCGCGACGCCATGGCCTGCGTTGGCGCGGCGGTCAATATCATCACCACCGACGGCCCGGCGGGGCTGGCAGGCTTCACAGCCAGCGCGGTGTGCAGCGTCACGGATTCACCGCCTACCCTGCTGGTGTGCCTGAACCGCGGCGCGTCCGTCTGGCAAACCTTTAGCGAAAACCGCACCCTTTGCGTGAATACCCTGAGCGCCGGACAGGAGCCTTTATCTAACCTGTTTGGCGGGAAAACGCCGATGGAGGAACGCTTTGCCGCCGCACGCTGGCAGACGGGCGACACGGGCTGCCCGCGCCTGGAAGATGCGCTGGCCTCGTTTGACTGCCGCATCAGCCAGGTGGTGAGCGTCGGCACCCACGACATTCTGTTTTGCGACATTATTTCGATCATTCGCCACCCCGCGCCGCAAGGTCTGGTGTGGTTTGACCGCGGCTACCACGCGCTTATGCGACCCGCCTGTTAACCCGCCCTAAGGAGACAGACCATGTTCGGATTTCCCCACTGGCAGTTGAAATCGACCTCCACAGAAACAGGCGTGGTCGCGCCGGATGAACGTCTCCCGCTCGGGCAGACGATGGTGATGGGCGTTCAGCACGCGGTCGCGATGTTTGGCGCCACGGTGCTGATGCCGATGCTGATGGGACTCGATCCCAACCTGTCTATTTTGATGTCGGGAATCGGCACGCTGCTGTTCTTTTTCGTCACCGGCGGGCGCGTACCCAGCTATCTCGGCTCCAGCGCCGCCTTTGTCGGGGTGGTCATCGCCACCACCGGGTTTAACGGCCAGGGGATCAACCCCAACCTGAGCGTGGCCCTTGGCGGCATCATCGCCTGCGGTCTGGTGTATACCCTGATTGGTCTGGTGGTGATGAAAATCGGCACGCGCTGGATCGAGCGAATGATGCCTCCCGTCGTGACGGGCGCCGTGGTGATGGCGATTGGCCTCAACCTCGCCCCAATTGCGGTCAGGAGCGTCTCCGCCTCGCCGTTTGAAAGCTGGATGGCGGTGATCACGGTGCTGTGCATCGGCCTGGTGGCGGTGTTCACGCGCGGCATGATCCAGCGTCTGCTGATCCTGGTTGGGCTGATTGTCGCCTGTCTGGTCTACGCCCTGCTGGCCAACGTTTTCGGTCTGGGCAAGCCGGTTGACTTTACCCTGCTCCATCAGGCCGCCTGGTTCGGCCTGCCGAAGGTGACCTCACCCACCTTTAACACCCAGGCGATGATGCTTATCGCACCGGTGGCGGTGATTCTGGTGGCGGAGAACCTGGGCCACCTGAAGGCCGTGGCGGGAATGACCGGGCGCAGTATGGACCCGTACATGGGCCGCGCGTTCGTCGGTGACGGGCTGGCGACCATGCTCTCCGGTTCCGTGGGCGGCAGCGGCGTCACCACCTATGCCGAAAACATCGGCGTGATGGCGGTGACCAAAGTTTATTCGACGCTGGTCTTTGTGGCGGCGGCGGTGATGGCGATGCTGCTCGGCTTCTCGCCGAAGTTCGGCGCGCTGATCCACACCATTCCGTCCCCGGTCATCGGGGGAGCCTCAATCGTGGTGTTTGGTCTGATCGCCGTGGCCGGCGCGCGTATCTGGGTACAGCATCGCGTCGATCTCAGCCAGAATGGCAACCTGATTATGGTGGCGGTCACGCTGGTGCTGGGCGCAGGCGATTTTGCCCTGACGCTGGGCGGGTTTACGATTGGCGGGATTGGCACGGCGACCTTCGGCGCGATCCTGCTTAACGCCCTGCTGAGCCGCCGGATGGCCGCTGCGCCGCAGGGCGCCGTAGTGCATCAGGATTCGTGATTTAACGTCGCGCTGTCATTTTCTGGCAGCGCGTTTTTCTTCCGTTTGAGCTTTAACTCGCTCACCAGCACCCCGGCGACAATAAATGCCGCGCCCACCAGCGCCAGAAGCGGCAAACGCTCACCAGCAATGCGTCCGAAAATCCCCGCCCAGACCGGTTCGCCGGTATAAATCACCGTCGCGCGGGTTGGCGATACGCTGCGCTGCGCCCAGTTCATGGTGACCTGAATAATGGCGCTGAAAATCCCCAGCCCCAGTGCGACCACCACCAGTCCGGTGGACATCGGCGGCACGGATTCCCCTGCCGGCACCATCGTCGCAAACGCCACCAGCGACGCCGTGGCAAGTTGCACCACCGTCACCCGTTTGACGTCGACCTTGCCTGCCCAGGCGCTAATCAGAATAATTTCCGCCGCAATGGCAATCGCCCCAATCAGGGTGATGATTTCGCCCGGCCCCAGCGCCAGCAGGTTGTTTTCCGGCCCGGCCAGTAAGATCAGGCCGATAAACGCCAGCACGATGCCAATACAGGACATCAGCCCGGGCAGCCGACCCAGGCACAACCACTGCAGTAGCGGCACCAGGGGCACATACATGGCGGTGATAAATGCGGATTTGCTGCTGGAGATGGTCTGCAATCCCCACGTCTGCAGGCTGTAGCCCATCGCTATCGCCACCCCAATCGCCACGCCGGCCTTAAGCTCTTTCAGCGTCAGCCCCCGCAGCGTTTTAAGCGAAATCAGCCCCACGGCAAGCGCTGCCGTCGCAAAGCGCAGGCCAACAAAAAAGAACGGATCGCTGAGGGTCACCGCGTACTGAACGGCCAGAAACGTCCCGCCCCAGAACATGGTGATGAGAATGAGGATGGCTTCCTGCGGTTTAACGGAAAATTTGAAGCGTGAGACAGACATGCGGCACCAGAATGAGAAAACAATTCTGTAGTGTGCGTTGCCTTTGGTTACAGTTCAATGTTGCAGAAATAAAAAAACCGCCGGGAGATCCCGGCGGCAGGGGTTCAACCCGGCGTGTTACTTACTGCTGCCGTGGCTGTTTTTCCCCCCTTTCTTGCCAGCTTCAGATGCGCGTTGCGGGTCGTTCTTGAAGTTGCCCCCGCTATGCTGGCCACCTTTACGGCCTGCTTCTGATGCTCTTTCACGGTCTTCTGCGAAATTACCTGAACCACCACGATGGTTTGCCATCTCTAACCTCCAGAATGTGAAACATTAGACATCATATTGCATTCAGTAAAAGAGGAATCTTTCACCTCGCAACACAAGGACAGTGCCTTTATCTGTGCCGCGTGAAATTAAGCTTAGTGGAATGCCGCTATCCGGCAAGCCGCAGGTAATATTCTGCAACATGAACTCAGCCTTTCGGGTGAGATGACGCGACGGCGATTCATAAGCCTTTCTTATCATTTCAAAAAACTGCTGCCAAAAAGTTGTTTCATTTTGCTACAAAGCCTTTTTGTAACCATATTGTTATAAATCAAAGAAATGCCGTTCATTTTTGCAGTCTGGCCGTGATGGCATATCTTTAAATGAGCGCAGCGATCCGCTGTCAGAAAATACAAACGAGGAGTGATGCAAAATGGCAAAAGTTCTGGTGCTCTATTATTCCATGTACGGACACATTGAAACCATGGCTCACGCGGTCGCAGAAGGTGCGAACAGAGTTGATGGCGTTGAGGTTGTGGTGAAACGCGTACCGGAAACCATGCAGGCGGAAGCCTTCCTGAAAGCCGGGGGGAAAACGCAAAACGCCCCGGTCGCCACCCCGCAGGAGCTGGCGGATTATGACGCCATTATCTTCGGTACCCCGACCCGCTTCGGCAATATGTCAGGCCAGATGCGCACCTTCCTCGATCAAACCGGCGGACTTTGGGCATCCGGGGCGCTCTACGGCAAACTGGCCAGCGTATTCAGCTCTACCGGCACCGGCGGCGGTCAGGAGCAGACGATTACCTCAACCTGGACTACCCTTGCTCATCACGGGATGGTGATTGTGCCGATTGGCTACGGCGCCCAGGAGCTGTTTGACATTTCCCAGGTACGCGGCGGTACGCCTTACGGCGCAACCACCATTGCCGGTGGGGATGGCTCACGTCAGCCAAGCAATGAAGAACTGTCTATCGCCCGCTATCAGGGTGAATACGTCGCGGGTCTGGCTAAAAAACTGAACGGCTAACACCCAACAGGAGGACAAGCATGCCAACTCAAGAATCCAAAGCTCACCACGTGGGCGAATGGGCAAGTTTACGCAACACCTCTCCGGAGATTGCCGAAGCTATCTTTGAAGTCGCGAAGTACGACGAGAAGCTGGCCGAGCAGATTTGGGAGGAAGGTAACGATGAGGTGCTGGTGCGCGCCTTCGAAAAAACGGATAAAGACTCGCTCTTCTGGGGCGAGCAAACCATCGAACGTAAAAACGTCTAAGCGTTTCCCCCCGCCGCAGCGGGGGGTTCTCCTTTACTTCGCCGCGTTATTCATCACCGCATTGAATTTATCGACAGGACAGAAGCCGTTTGCATCCACCGGGCAGCCTTTCAGCTCCAGCGTCACGCGCTGTGCGGGCGACTGCAGCGACAGCACGCTGGCGTTACGCAGCTGCTCTGAGCTCTGGTAGACATACTCAATTTTCATCAGCTCCTGGTTGGCATTTTTGTCATGCCAGCGCTGGAAGACAATCTTGCCGCCAATAGGGGTGCGTTCCTGCTGGTCGTGTAGCTGATAGGGTTTGAAATCCAGGGCCGTCAGCAGGGAAGCAATGTTGGAGTCGTGCCCCACCAGCAGGGTGATTTTCGGCGCTTTTGCCTGTTCGGTGACCAGCGTTTTATCAATGTACTTCACCAGCGGCTTCGCCACGTTTTGCGCCACTTCGGTGGAGGTAAACAGCGAGTCCTGATAGCCGTTCTTGAGCTTCGACAGCACGCGCCACTGCTGGTCGGTTTTGATTTCTCCCCAGGCCACCTGGTCGGCCGGGAAGCCTTCGTAATACTGCAGCGTAAACGCGTCCACCAGCGAGTTACCCACCTTCAGCGGCCCGGATACGCCAGGCTCTTTTTCATAGTCGGCGCTGAAGGTATCTTTCGCGTCCGCCAGCGAGCAGACTTTTTTCTCCTTGCAGGACGGCGAATCGGCGTAGTTCGTCATCTGCTCGAGCAGCTTATAGCTTTCGCCAAGCTGCATTTTCTGCCGCTCGGTCTCCATCGCCTTCAGCGCTTTTTCGCGGAATTCCGGCGAGTTATCGGTAATCACCGGGTTGAAGGTCGGATCCATAGTGCCCATTTTGTCCTGATGGTGCACGGGAACGTCGCAGCCCGGGAACGCGCCGGTGATAAAGAACTGCGCGGTGGCGACGGTACGCTGCAGGCTGTTGGCGTAAGCATAAACGCTATCCGCCGCCGGGCATTCTCCCGTCTTCACCATACCCTGCTGCGCCAGCCACTCGCGCATGTAGTGGCCCATATAGACCTCCAGCACGCCCCCTTTGGTCGTGAGCTGGCCGCCCGGCACCTCCCACTCCGGCCACTGCTTCGGCGTGGACTGCTCCAGCACGCTGCCGTTATTAGCGAGCGGCGCGCGCAGGTTATGGCGACTCATGATTAAAACTTGCTCCAGCTGATAGCCTTCCGGCGTCTCTTGCGCCTGCACGCCAAACGTTGCTGAAATGGAACCGGCGACTGCCAGCGCGAGTAGTGCTTTTCTCATCCCTAATTCCTCACTCGTTTTAAAATGTCGCATTCAGTGTGACATATTCGTGACAATTTTCCGGGAAGCATTTCTCAAACTGATGATTAACGTGCTTACGGTGTGGGCCAATAAGTTTTATAATAAAACCACACCCTACCGGAGAATTGACCGTGAAACGTACCCGCCTCGAAGAGAGCACCTGCCCCGTCGCCCGTTCGCTGGATATCATCGGCGACTGGTGGTCGCTGCTGATCGTGCGCGACGCGCTGCGCGGGATAAAACGCTTCGGCGAGTTCCAGAAAAGCCTCGGCATCGCGAAAAACATGCTGACCACGCGGCTGAAACTGCTGGTCGACGAAGGCATCCTCCGGCTTCAGCCCGCGTCCGACGGCAGCGCCTGGCAGGAGTATGTCCTGACCGAGAAAGGGCGCGCCCTGCAAACGGTGCTGGTTGCCCTCTCCCAGTGGGGAAATGAATTTTTGTTTGCTGAAAACGAATGCGGCACCGTGCTGGTCGATGCCGAACAGCGCAAACCCCTGCGCAGGCTGGCGCTTATCGCCGACGACGGGCGCGAACTGACGCCTGAAGAGATCGTGGCTAAACTCCCCTCCTGATCGTTTCCGACGGCAAAAGCACAAAATGCTCAGCAAAATGGTTGCATTATAAAACCAAATAGCAGAGAGTTAATTCAGTTTCATCTTGAAACCAAACAACCCACTTTGCCTTGAGGTAACACACGATGACTACGCAAATCACCACCGCCCTGATTACGGGTGCCTCTTCGGGGATTGGTGCCGTTTATGCCGACCGTCTTGCCGCGCGCGGCGCTAACCTGGTGCTGGTTGCCCGCCGCGAGGATCGCCTAAAAACCCTTGCCGCCGACCTTCGCGCGCGCTACGGCGTGGCCGTCAATATTCTGGTGGCCGATCTCACCGATGAAGCCGGGATCCGCGCCGTGGAAGAAGAGCTGCGCAGCAATACCGCCATTGATACGCTCGTTAACAACGCAGGCACCGCGCAGATGGCGCCGTTCCTCGCGGGCGATGTGGCGCAGCATCAGGCCATTAACACCCTGAACACCACGGCGCTGATGCGTCTGACCTACGCCATCCTGCCGCGCCTGGCGCAGAACAATCGCGGCACGCTGATCAATATCGCGTCCGTGCTGGCCCTGCACGTCCGGGCGGGCAGCGCGCTCTACAGCGCCACCAAGGCGTGGGTGTTGAGCTTTACCCGCGGGTTACAGGAAGAATTTGCCGACAGCAACGTGCGCATTCAGGCCGTGCTGCCCGCCGCAACGGCGACTGAAATCTGGAGCCATTCGGGCGTCACGGTGAACGATCTGCCGGAAGGCTCGGTGATGACTACAGATGACATGGTTGATGCTTCGCTGGCGGGTCTGGATCAGGGCGAGCTTATCACCATCCCGCCGATGCATGACGCCGACCTGTGGGATCGCTACGAAGCGGCGCGTCTTGAGCTGTTCAACAGCGCGCGCACCGGCATTCCGGCACCGCGCTACGCTAAATGATAAGATTAAATGCGCTGATGCCGGTGACTACACCGACATACAGCGCCGCCCAGACGCAGGCAGAAATCACACTGACGACATAAACCTTCACCGCGTGTATTTTGAGCATCCCCGCCGCCAGCGGCACGATATAGCGCAGGACCGCCAGGAAGCGCGCGGTGAAGAGCACCAGCACACCGTTTTTCTGCAGGCGATGCTGCACCCGCAAGAATTTACCGGCGTGTTTTGCGGTGAAGCGGGTCATCCATCGCGTGTGCCCCATCAGCTGGCCGATATGGTAGTTCAGCACCGAACCCGCAGTAGCGCCCAACACCACGGCCAGCCACGCCAGCGCAGGATGCATGCTCGTCTGGCTGACGGTAATGCCCGCCAGCAGCATCACCGAGGCGGGCGGCAGCACGGAGGAGATAAGCACCGTCGATTTGCTCAGCGCCATCACAAATAACAGCGCGAAAAGATGTGCCGGATACAGCGCAAAATGATTCAGTAGATTATCAAACCACGCCATTATCCTCTCCTTCGTTGATTATTTAATCCTCCATTAGAAATGAATTAACCTAAATAAACCCTCAACATTTTATTAATAAAAATAGGCTAAACCGTTCTTAAACATTATTTAATTTCCTGAGCGGTAAATTTAAATAAGCGTATTATTCCTCTCGTTTTACAACGATCTCGTTATGGCGAGGCTCCTGTATAAATACACGTTATCGCTCTGGTGGGTTCGAGAGAACCGACACAGGGTAAAACAGGCACTGTCGAATCAAGGCTTTGTCAGTATAACTTCCCTCGCGGGATACGGTGTACAGTGCTGAACCCAGGACGTGGGGATCTCCTCTTCGACATGCCCTGTCTTGCTCGCCCCTGAGAGATGTTATTATTCAAAGGGAATTCACTATGTCTTACGCTATTCACAACCAAAACCCGGCATTCAATGACAGCGCCATCGCGCAATATATGAATACCGATTTTATTGTCCTCGATATTTCATTATGCGTGGCGCTGGCGCGCGAGCAATTCTTCGAAAAATTAAAAGACGACGATATTCCGTCTCATATTTTTATTGAAGACAATGGCCGCCTGGCGGGCATGATTGCCGTGCGTAAATTGCTGCAAACCGCCGATACGGTACAGCCGGTGAAATCGCTGATGATCTCGCAGTTTTTGCAGGTCAAACCGGAGGATGAACGTGCCGACGTTGCCGGACTGCTGGCACACGGCGGCGCGGATGTGGTGCCCGTGGTCACCCACGGCAAGCTCGTCGGCTGCCTGACCGAGCGCGAAATCGCCCATCTGCTGGAAGATGACGTCACCGAAGACGCCCAGCTTCAGGGGGCGACGCTGCCGCTGGAGAAGCCCTATCTGGACACCAGCCCGTATAGCCTGTGGAAGAAACGCTCCGTCTGGCTGCTGCTGCTGTTTGTCGCGGAGGCCTACACCAGCTCGGTGATCCAGCATTTCGAAGAGGCGCTGGAGTCCGCCATCGCGCTGGCGTTCTTTATTCCGCTGCTGATCGGCACGGGCGGCAACAGCGGGACGCAGATCACCTCCACCCTGGTGCGCGCCATGGCGCTGGGGGAAGTCCGTCTGCGCGACGTCGGACGCGTGCTGCGCAAAGAGATGACCACCTCGCTGATGATTGCCGCCACGCTCGGTATCGCCGGGTGCATTCGCGCCTGGATGATGGGGATTGGGCTGGAAATCACGCTTATCGTCAGCCTGACGCTGGTGTGCATTACGCTCTGGAGTGCGATCGTGTCGTCCGTCATTCCGATGGTGCTCAAGCGCTGCGGCATTGACCCAGCGGTCGTCTCCGCGCCGTTTATCGCGACGCTTATCGACGGCACCGGGCTGATTATCTACTTTAAGATCGCGCAATATACGCTGGGGCTGGAGTAACGCTCTCCGCCAGCTGAATCACCGCACGCGAAAACGCCTCAATCGCCAGGGCGACATCCTCAGCCATCACCGATTCCGCCGGATGGTGGCTGACGCCTCCTTTGCAGCGCACAAACAGCATGCCGACCGGCCAGCGTTCCGCGATGGCAATCGCATCGTGGCCCGCACCGCTGGGCAGCGATAGCGAGCGCCCCTGTACCGATGTGACGGCCTCCCCCAGCACGTTTTGCAGGTGGATATCGCACGGCGTGGCGGCAATGCGGTAAAACTCCTCGGCGCTGAAATCCAGACCGCGGCGCGATGCGATCGCCTGCGCATGTTCCAGCAGGTCGTTAAGCAACCGATCCAGCGGCGCATCCTGCGGACCGCGAATATCCAGCGAGAGCTGAACCTCGCCGGGGATTACGTTCACCGCCCCCGGCAGACAGCGCAGCTCGCCAACCGTCGCTACCAGGTTGCAGCCCTGCTGTCGGGTAGCGTTTTCAATGATAACCATCCACTCGGCGGCGGCGGCCAGCGCGTCCCTGCGGTGGAGCATCGGTACGGTTCCCGCGTGCCCGGCCTCGCCGGTAAAGCGGCAGTTCAGACGGCGCGCGCCGTTAATGGCTTCCACCACGCCAAGGGCGAGCGCCTCCTGCTCAAGGCATGGCCCCTGCTCAATATGCAGCTCCAGATAGGCGCTGAAATCCTCCTGACGGCGCGCGGCATGCAGCACGCGGGCAGGATCGAGCCCCACCAGGGTCATCGCCTGCGCCACGCTGATCCCGCTGGCGTCGGCTTTTTCCAGCCAGCCCTGCGGCCAGGTGCCCGTCAGCCCCCGGCTGCCTAACAGCGTAATGCCGAAGCGGGTTCCCTCTTCGTCGCAAAAGCCGACAATCTCGATGGCCTGCGCCAGATGCACACCCTGCTGGTGCAGGCTGTCCACCACCTCAATGGCGGCAAGCACGCCGAGCATGCCGTCGTAGCGCCCGGCATTGCGCACGGTATCGAGATGAGAGCCGAGCAGCACCGCCTGCGCCCCTTCCTGCGCGCCCTCATAGCGTCCACAGATGTTGCCCACGCTGTCCTGCCAGACGGTCATTCCCGCCTGGCTCATCCACTGCCCCACCAGCTGGTTGGCCTGCAGATGCTGGGTGGAGAGATAGACCCTCGTCAGCGCATCCGGGGTTTCGCTGATGGCGGCCAGCGCGTCGGCGCGGGCCATCACCCGTTCTGCCGCCGGGCTCATTGCGGCGTCTCGCGGCGATAGTGGTCCCACGCGGCCTGCATGGCGGCCCCCTGCGTGGTGGTGAATTTGAGGTAGTTCAGCACCGACTCCAGCGCGCTCAGGGTGGTCATCACGCAGTCCTTGCGCGCGTTGTAGCCCATCGTGCCGATACGCCACACTTTGCCGTGCAGCGGGCCAAACGAGGTGCCGATTTCAATCCCGAAATCCTCCAGCATCAGCTTACGCACCTGGTCGCCGTTGACGCCCTGCGGGATCACCACGCCCAGCACGTTGTTCATCTTGTGCTTCAGGTCGCCGAAGGTCTCCAGCCCCATCGCCTGAATGCCCTTCAGCAGCGCATCGCCGTGAAGCCTGTGGCGAGCGATGCCGTTATCCAGCCCTTCCTGCAGGATCAGCCGCGCGCATTCGCGAGCGCCAAACAGCGCGGTGGTCGCTTCGGTGTGGTGGTTCAGGCGTTCCGGCCCCCAGTAGTCCATCACCATGCCGAGATCGAAGTAGTTGGAGTAGATCATCTCCTCGTCGCCGTCGCGGTGGGCGTCGGTGCGGATGCCCTCCTCCACGCACTTGCGGCGGCGGATCGCCTCTTCCATGCGCGCGCTCAGGGTGATCGGCGAGGTGCCCGACGGGCCGCCGAGGCACTTCTGCATCCCGGCCGAGACGGCGTCCAGCCCCCAGGCGTCGGTCTCCAGCGCGTTGCCGCCGAGCGACGCGGTGGCGTCGGTGTAGAACAGCACGTCGTAGCGGCGGCAGATCGCGCCCAGCTCGGCGAGCGGCTGCAGCATGGTGGTGGAGGTGTCGCCCTGCACCGTCAGCAGCAGGCGCGGACGAATACGCTTAATCGCATCCTCTACCTGGTCCGGGGTAAACACCTTGCCCCACCGCACCTCGATGGTATGCACCTCCGCGCGGCAGCGGCGGGCAATTTCGCACAGCAGATGACCAAAGCGGCCAAAGACCGGCACTAGCACCTTATCTCCCGGGCGGATGGCGGAGACCAGAATGGCTTCAATTCCCGCGCGGGAGGTGCCGTCTACCAGCATCGTCCAGCGGTTCTCGGTGCGGAACACCCCGCGATAGAGCGCCATCACCTCGTTCATGTAGTGGGTCATGGCCGGATCGTACTGGCCGATCAGCTGGCTCGACATGGCGCGCAGCACGCGCGGGTCGGCGTTGATCGGGCCCGGCCCCATCAGCAGACGCTGGGGCGGATTGATTTGCGGAAAGCGTGCGATATCCATTGTTAAGTCCTTATCAGTTGAGGCCGCGCACGGAGGAGATGAACTGCTTCAGTTCCGTGGTCTGCGGGTTGGCGAACAGCGTTTTGCTGTCGCCCTGCTCCCAGACTTTCCCCTGGTGCATAAACACCACGCGGTCGCCCACTTCGCGGGCAAAATTCATTTCATGGGTAACCAGTATGAGCGTCATCCCCTCGGCCGCCAGCTGCTCCAGCACCTTGAGCACTTCGCCCACCAGCTCCGGGTCGAGCGCGGAGGTGATCTCGTCGCAGAGTAAAACTTTAGGCGACATCGCCAGCGCGCGGGCAATCGCCACGCGCTGCTGCTGGCCGCCGGAGAGGCTCGACGGGTAGTAATCCAGACGATCGCCGAGACCCACTTTCTCCAGCATCTGCTTCGCCAGCTCGCGGCATTCGGCGGCGCTTTTCTTCAGCACCCGACGCGGGGCGAGCATCACGTTTTCCAGCGCCGTCATGTGCGGGAACAGGTTGAAGCTCTGAAACACCATCCCGACCGAGCGGCTGATTTCGCGCGCCTGAGAATCCCGGTCGGTAATGGTCATGCCGCCCAGCTTGATGCTGCCGTCCTGATAGCCTTCCAGGCCGTTAATGCAGCGCAGCAGCGTGCTTTTGCCCGATCCGCTGCGCCCGATAATGGAGATTACCTGGCCCATGTCGATATCCAGATCGACGCCCTTGAGCACGTGGTTATCGCCGTAGTACTTCTGCACCTGATTAATGGTGATGAGAGGCATTGAATTTCGTCTCCAGATAGCGGCTGTAGCGCGACAGCGGATAACACAGAATAAAGTAGCCGAGCGCCACCAGCGCAAAGACCTTAAACGGCTGATACGTCACGTTGGTCAACATGGTCCCGGCCTTGGTCAGCTCGATAAAGCCGATAATCGACGCCAGCGCGGTGCCTTTAATCACCTGCACGGCAAAGCCGACCGTCGGGGCGATGCCGATGCGCAGCGCCTGCGGGGCGACCACGCGAAACAGGGTCTGGCCAAAAGTCAGCCCCAGACAGCGCGACGCTTCCCACTGCCCTTTCGGCAGGGCGCGAATGCTGCCAAACCAGATATCGAGCAGAAACGCGCTGGTGTAAAACGTCAGAGCCAGCGAGGCGGCGGTCCACGGCGAAACGTCGATGCCGAACAGCGCCACGCCGAAAAAGGCCAGGAACAGCTGCATCAGCAGCGGCGTGCCCTGAAACAGCTCAATATAGCCGCGGATGATGCGCTTCACCGTGCTTCCGCCCGTCAGGCGCAGCAGCAGGAGCGGCAGCGTCACCACCGCTCCGCCGACAAACGCCACCAGCGACAGCAGCACCGTCCAGCGTCCGGCCAGCATCAGGTTGCGAATAATGTCCCAGTCGGTAAAGGTGGTCATCATGCCTGCACCCCCAGCCATTTGCGTCCCGCCGCCATCATCAGCTGGCGCAGGGTTATCGACAGCGCTAAGTAAATGCCGGTTGTCACCAGATACACCTCAAAGCTCAAAAACGTTCTGGACTGGATCAGGTTGGCGGCGAAGGTCAGCTCTTCATACGAGACCTGCGACACCACCGACGAGCCGAGCATCACGATGATGCACTGGCTCACCAGCGCCGGGTAAATGCGCTGCAGCGCGGGCGGCAGCACCACGCGAATAAAGGTCTGCAGGCGGGTCAGCCCCAGCACGCGTCCGGCCTCCCACTGCCCTTTCGGCGTGACCTGAATGCCCGCGCGGATAATCTCGGTGCTGTATGCGCCCAGGTTTACCACCATGGCCAGCAGCGCCGCTTCCCCCGCCGTCATCTTCAGCCCCAGATTCGGCAGGCCGAAGACGATGAAAAACAGCTGCACCACAAACGGCGTGTTGCGGATAATTTCCACGTAGCCGCCCCAGATCCGGCTGAACCAGTTGGTGCGTCCGCTGCGGATCGCCGCCCCGAAGATCCCTATCGCCAGCCCGCCGACGGTGGCCATCACCGTCAGCTGAACGGTGATCCACAGCCCCGCCAGCAGCTCCGGCCAGTACGGCCAGAGCGCGGAGAAATCAAGTTGCTCAGTCATCGGCTCAGGCGCCAAGGTTGGCCGGCAGCGGGGCCTTCAGCCACTGTTCAGACAGGCCGTTCAGCGTGCCGTCCTTGATGCCCTGCTCAATCAGCGCGTCCACTTTTGCCTTCAGGGCCGGTTCGTTTTTCTTCAGGCCAATAAAGCACGGCGAATCTTTCAGCATAAAGCTCGGCACCGGGGCTTTATCCGCGTTCTGGCGCGAAATGGCCGCCACCACGAGGTTGCCGGTTGCCACGTACTGCACCTGTCCGGAGAGATAGGCGGAGAGCGTGGTGTTGTTATCTTCGTAGCGCTTCACGTCCGCGTCTTTCGGCGCCAGGCTGGTCAGCACCATGTCCTCCACCGCCCCGCGCGTCACGCCGATGGTTTTTCCGCTCAGCGCGGCGGCGTCCTTCAGCTCAGCGCCTTTCGGGCCAAACACGCCGAGGAAGAACGGCGCGTAGGCGCGGCTAAAATCGATCACCTTCTCGCGCTCCGGGTTTTTACCGAGGCTGGAAATGACCAGATCCACCTTATCGGTTTGCAGGTACGGCACGCGGTTGGCGCTGGTCACCGGCACCAGCTGCAGCTTGAGCTTCATCTGCTTGGCCAGATAGCGCGCCATGTCGATGTCATAGCCCTGCGGCTGCAGATCGGTTCCCACCGAGCCAAACGGCGGGAAATCCTGCGGAACGGCAATGCGAATGGTGCCGCGCTTCTCGATATCCTGAAGCTGGTCAGCCTTTGCCGGCAGCTGTGTGAAGAGACATGCGGCCCCGGCCAGTGCAATCAACAATTTTCTCATGGTGCTTCCCCGTAACGTTAACATGAAACAAAAGATTCTTTGAATGTGATTTTGCAACTAATGTGCCAGATAAGGCGAAGCGGGAAATATTCTTGTGAAGCCTGATAAAACGGGGACGGGTCGAAAAAACGAGCGTTTTCCCGACCCGCCAAATGCACTATTTTAATGCAAAGCACCAGCCTGATGCCCCATTATCGTTGTTCGAGTTCGTCCAGCTGCTGGTAGAGGGAGGCAATCTCGTGAATGCGCGGACGGCCTTTATCGAGGATCTCATGCAGAAAGGCATTCGCCAGCAGGTTGATCAGACTGTTAACCGAGGAATAGCTGTCATAGGCCGAGACGCTGTCCAGCGGGGCGCAGAGCTGCCAGCTTGCCAGCGGGAACAGGCTGTGCGCCTGCGGCTCGCACATCAGCAGCACCGGAATACCGCTGCTCTGAAGCTGCTGCATCAGCGGGCGGATGATGCGCGGGCGGCGGCGAAAGGCCATCATGACCACCAGATCGTCCGGCGTTAAATCCACCAGCTCCTCGCCCAGGCTCTGCCCCGGCTGCGGCAGGACCAGCACCTGACCGCGCGCCTGCAGCAGCTGCTGACGCAGGTGCAGCGCCGCCGGATAGGCGTTACGCATGCCGATAATGACGATGCGCCGCGCCTTCACCATGCAGGCCATGGCGTCGGCAAACTGCTGCGCGTCGAGGGCATTGACCCACTGGGTCAGGTTCGCCATCTCCTGCTTATAGTGGCGCGCCAGCAGCGTATTGCCCTGCACCGCGTCGCGGTTATCGGTGAGCGGCATCCCGCTCTGGCGCAGGGTGCGCAGCTCGTCGCGCATGTCCTTGTATTTCTCATAGCCCAGACGCTTAAACAGACGGCTGACCGTGGCTTTCGACACCCCGCTCAGCTGCGCCAGCTCGGCGCTGTTGTAGCTAATGAGATCGTCAAAATGGTCGAAAATAAAGTCCGCCACCCGCTGCTCCTGCGGCGACAGCGACGGGTACTGTGCTTTCAGACGTTCATCCAGTTGTTCCATAGCGCCTCTGTAACTTTTGTTTCATCACATTGTACCTTTTAATCTACGTATTCATTATACATGCCAGTTTACTGAAACTTTTCTTTCAGAACTGGAACAGCTTTTGCAGCGCCTTGTGACTTTCTGGGTTACGAGGACTCTTCATGCAAAGTAATGTCTCCACGCACGGCATGGCCGTTGCGCCCCACCATCTTGCCAGCCAGAGCGCGCTGGCGGTGCTGCGCGAAGGCGGCAGCGCGATAGAAGCGATGGTCGCCGCGGCGGCCACCATTGCCGTGGTTTATCCGCACATGAACGGGCTGGGCGGCGATGGCTTCTGGCTTATCGTGCCGCCGGAAGGCGAACCTGTCGCCATTGATGCCAGCGGCGCGGCGGGATCGTGCGCGACGCTCGCCGCCTACGACGGTCTGGCGCATATCCCCCATCGGGGGCCCCGCGCGGCGCTGACCGTCGCCGGCACGGTGAGCGGCTGGGACGAGGCGCTGAAGGTCTCGCGCGAGTTGACCGGCAAGGCGCTGCCGCTGGCCCGCCTGCTGGCCGACGCCATTGACTATGCGAAGAACGGCACGCCGGTCACGGCCTCACAGGCCAATGCCACGGCCAGCAAATTCGACGAGCTGAAGGACGTCCCCGGCTTCGCGGAAACCTGGCTGGTGGACGGTAAGCCGCCGCAGGTCGGGAGCCGTTTTTACCAGCCCGCCATGGCCACGACGTTGACGCGCCTGGTGGAAGACGGTCTGGACAGCTTTTACCGCGGCCCGCTGGCGGACGTGCTGGCGCACGGTATGGAGACGCTGGGCCTGCCCGTGACGCTGGCCGATCTTAACGCGCACGCTGCCCGGCGCACCGCGCCGCTGAGGCTGCAGCATCAGCAGGGGGAGATCTTTAACCACGCCCCGCCGACGCAGGGGCTGGTCTCGCTGGCGATACTCGGCATCACCGACCGCCTGAATATGGCGGAGGCCGACGACGCCGACACCATTCACCGCATCGTTGAAGCCACCAAGCTGGCCTTTGGCCTGCGCGATGCCCACATCACCGACCCGCGCGAGCTGAAAACCGATATTCAGGGTCTGCTGGATCCCGCCGCCCTGCAGGCGCTTGCCGACAGGGTTGACGACGGCCGCGCCGCGCCGTGGGGCACCGGAAAAGGCCCCGGCGATACGGTGTGGATGGGGGTGATGGACAGCAGCGGGCTTGCCGTGTCGTTTATCCAGAGTATCTATCACGAGTTCGGCAGCGGCGTGGTGCTGCCCGATACCGGCATCGTCTGGCAGAACCGCGGCGCATCCTTCAGCCTCGATCCCACCCATCTTCTGGCCCTCGCGCCGGGCAAACAGCCTTTCCACACCCTGAACCCGGCGGCGGCGCGTCTGAAGGACGGTCGCGTGATGGTGTACGGATCGATGGGCGGCGACGGACAGCCGCAAACCCAGGCCGCGCTCTTTACCCGCTACGTTGTCCAGGGCGTCCCCCTGCAGGAGAGCATCACCCGCCCGCGCTGGCTGCTGGGGCGCACCTGGGGACAAACCTCGGACACGTTAAAGCTGGAAGGACGCTTTACCGCTGAGACGGTCTCACGGCTTCAGGCGCTCGGACACGAGGTGGAAATCTTCCCTGACTTCAGCGAAGCGATGGGCCACGCGGGCGCGATTGTCCGCCACCCCAACGGGCTGTTCGAAGGGGCATTTGACCCGCGCAGCAACGGCGCGGCCGCCGGATTCTGAGGAGAAAACAATGACGACACAACAACCCGACTGGCAGGCGTATCTGGCGCAAATGGAGTCCGTGCTCGACGTGACGCTGGACGATGCCCGCCGCGCCGAGCTACAGGTGCAGTTCAGCCGCATTGCAAGCATGGCCGCCCCTCTGATGGAGCTGCCGCTCGACGACCGTCTGGAGATCGCAGGAGTGTACAAAGCATGAGGCTACACGAGATGAGTATCAGCGCGATCCAGCATGCGCTGGGCGCGGGCGAGCTGAGCGCTCGCGAGATTGCCCGCCAGACGCTGGAGGCGATTGCGCGCGTTAACCCGCAGATCGGCGCCTGGACCGCCGTGACGGAAGCACGCATGCTCGCCGAGGCCGAGAGCATCGATACCCTCCGCCGCGAAAAGCGCCCCCTACCGCCGCTGGCGGGCGTGCCCTACGCGGTAAAAAATCTGTTCGACGTTGCCGGCCACACCACCCTCGCCGGGGCAGAGCTGTTCAGCCAGCGCCCTGCCGCGGCCGCTGACAGCTTCGCGGTGCGCCAGTTGCGCAGCGCGGGCGGGATGCTGACCGGGATGGTGAATATGGACGCCTACGCCTACGGTTTTACCACCGAAAACAGCCACTACGGCACGACGCGTAACCCGCACGATCTGGCGCGCATTGCGGGCGGGTCGTCCGGCGGTTCAGCGGCCGCCGTGGCCGCCGGGCTGGTGCACTTTTCGCTCGGCACCGACACCAACGGCTCGATTCGCGTTCCGGCCTCCCTGTGCGGCATCTACGGCCTGAAGCCCACATTTGGCCGCCTGTCGCGATCCGGCAGCCATCCGTTTGTCGCGAGCCTGGATCATATCGGTCCTTTCGCCCGCCGCGTGTGCGATCTGGCGTCCGTGTACGACGCGCTGCAGGGCCGGGACAGCAGCGACGCTTTCCAGGCAGAGAGCTCGCGCGAGCAGACGCGTCCCCTGCTTGACCGCGGGCTTGACGGCCTGCGCTGCGCGGTGCTCGGCGGCTACTTCACCACCTGGTGCGACGCGGATGCCAGAGACGCCGTGGCGCGGGTGGCGAAGGCGCTTGGCGTGCAGGATGAGCTGCAGTTCCCGGACGCAGAGCTGGCGCGCTCCGCGGCGTTTATCATCAGCGCCTCCGAAGGGGGAAACCAGTATCTGCCCGCGCTTCGCCGCGAGCCCGAGCGTTTTGAGCCGCATTCCCGCGAACGGCTGCTGGCCGGCGCGATGATCCCCTCCGCCTGGTACATTCAGGCCCAGCGGTTTCGCGCGCACGCCCGGCAGGCGTTTAAAACCCTGTTCGCGCAGGCCGACGTGCTGATCGCTCCGGCAACACCGCGCAGCGCGACGCTCGCGGGTGAGCAGACCATGGAGATTAACGGTCAGCCGCTCCCCATCCGCGCCAGCATGGGGATGCTGACCCAGCCGATATCATTTCTGGGCCTGCCCGTGACCACCGTTCCGCTGCGCACCGCGCAGGGTGCGCCGATTGGCCTGCAGCTGATTGCCGCGCCGTTTAACGAGCAGGCCTGCCTGCGCGTTGCGCGCGTGCTGGAAGAGAGCGGCATCACCGATGCCCGCCCGGCGGAGGTGGCCGCATGATGAATCATGATGACATTAACCTTCCGTGGGTAGTTGCCGAGGTGACCGCCGCGTTTTACCGCTATGAGGACGCGCTGGTGAGCAACAACGTTGCGGTGCTGGACGAGCTGTTCTGGCACGACAAAAATACGGTGCGTCTGGGGGCGGGTGAAAACCTGTATGGGATTGATGAAATCCGCGCCTTCCGGGCGGCGCGCCCCGCCGCCGGGCTGCAGCGGACGCTGCGCCATACCGTGATTACCACCTTCGGTGAGGATTACGCGGTGTGCAGCACCGAGTTTACCCGCGAGAGCACGGAACGCATTGGCCGCCAGCAGCAGACGTGGGTGCGGTTTGCCTACGGGTGGCGGATCGTGGCGGCGCAGGTGAGTTTGATGGTGTAATGAAAAGATGCTTACAGTTACATCCGACGGCAAGCCGGTGACAGAGTGCGACATATAGGGGAATTTTGGTTAAGTCTCGACCGGTGTATGATGGACGAGACAATAACATTATGAACCAGAAGGATTTGATATGTCACAGCAATATACTAACGAACTAACCCCGGAATTAGTCGCCACACTCGCTCGTCCGCCGTTTTCGGCGGTGAAAAAGGCTGTAATATCTGACGATTCCCGTCAGACAGTCGAAGCGAAGGAAACATTCATGCGTGAACATCCGGTGGTGGACATTTACCGGCAGAGGGCTGAATTATGTCCATCATGAGAGGGTGTAGCGTTCACGGCAAGAATGTCGGATTACACGGAGATAAAACCTCTTCGGGGGCTCAATGTATCGCGGCCCGTCCCGGCATGTCGGTCATGGGGTTGCTGAAACTCTATATCGGTGACAAGACCACCCCATGCCCGAAGTGTGGGGAAGTGGGGGTCATTGTGGACGGCGATCACCGGTGCTCAAACAGTGCCGCTGTTGCGGTGGACGGCGCGGAGATCCGTTGCGGGTGTCCGCAGGGGTCCAATTTTCTGATTGCCCCGGGTACTATCCCACAGCTTTCAGAGCCAAGCGCCGGGATGGCACCGGTCGCAGCCCCGGAGACGGAACTGCATGCGCAGACGGCGGAAAAGCCTCGCTCTGAACCTCTCCCTCTTCCGGCGCGAATTTACCAGACCACGCGGCAGATGGATGACTATCAGGCCAAGGATATGCGCTACGGCGATCTGGACACGCTGACGCTACGTAACCAGTTTTACATCGACGTGGACAATGTGTCCGCGAAGGTGAACCCTCGAACCCTGAAGCTACAGCCGACAGCGAACACTGCAACACAATATTCCCCTTATGCCATGCAGGATCTTGAACAGCAGCAGCCGTCTGTCAGCAGGGACGAGGCGAAGCGCCTGATGTTTGATGAGTTCCGGGAACTGGCGAAGCTGTACTCCTTCCACGGTCCGTATAAGAACATCATCACCGAGATGATTGACCATATGCAGGAGAATCACGGTGCACCATACAGCAGCCCGTTGCTGGACAGGGCGCTGAAGGAGCAGATCCTGAATGACCATTCAGAGAAAAGCTCTTTGCTGGAAATTAAAGATGTTCTGAAACGAGTAATTGACTATGAACATGGATTTATACCACTGGATAAAAAAGGCGATATCTTCGACGAAAATGGAAACCTTAAAGAAATAGGGAAAACTGTACTGCCTAAATTTGACCGGAAGATAGATAACACTAACGGTCTGGTAATCTCTGTACATGACACCTGGTCCACTCATATCACACTGGTATCACTACTGGTGAGTGGTGACAGCTACCGGGCAACGGTGCATTACCGGATTCAGGATCACTTTGGACTCGATGACGATGATTTACTGAACCCTGTATACCGGGAGTTTCGTATTTTCCGTTTGTGGTTCGCGCTCCAGCGTTGGAATGAGTACGGGTATAAGCCTTTTATCACCGAGATGAATGCCTCTGTCGAAATTAACGGGAGGCGAGGTGAATAAACGGCTGTTAGCTGCCGCTATTGCGGTAATAGCTTGTGGTTATGTGCTCTGGCAGGTTTTGACACCAGTTGAAATAGTGGCGGTGCATGAAGGGGATACGATCTTAGTCAAGAATTTCCCGTATCTGAAAAGTCGCCAAATAGCTTGGTGGGAAGCCAACAAAGACATAATTCAGACGAAATATGGGATACCGAATAAAAGCGAAGGTGATTATTACAGCGTAACTATTATGGACTTTGGCGACGGTTATCGTATTGATCGAGGGACGGATGAAGACTCTGATTTACTTTGCTTCGATGAAATGCCCGTAGATGCGCGATGCATCGAAAAACATCCTCGGCTATGGATTATGTCTAGTCAAAATACCGGGCTGTTTTATAGATAATAACACTTACCAAAAGGATCTTCTTGAGATCCTTTTTTGCGCATAATCTCTTGCCCTGTAAACGAAAAAACCCGCCAGAAGGCGGGTTGGTCCGGGTTCGTTGAGCTTGCAACTCGGGAAACCGGACGGTAACTGGATCTTTAGCGGAGGACGGTCACCAAATCAGTTCTTTCAGTTAGCCTCTACAAGGCTGTCTGTTTAAGAGTAAACGACAGTTTTACTTATGTTGACTATCAGTCTGCCTTCTCCCGCGAACCTCAGTGACCAGTGGCTGCTGCATGTGGCGATTTGTCGTATCTGTCCAGGTTGGCTCCAGAGTACAGATACCGGAACAGGCGCAGCAGTCGGGCTGAACGGGGGCTCTTGCTTACAGCCCAGCAGGGAGTGGACTATCTAACTGGAACGGGGCGTTGTGATATAGGTAAGGCTTGCACCACAACACGAAGACCTTATGCGGTTTGCTTACGGGTGGCGCATCGTGGCGGCGCAGGTGAGTTTGATGTCGTAGGCCGGGTAAGGCGCAGCCGCCACCCGGCTAAACACGGCTCAGTTATTTCTGAAACGGATGCACATCCCGCCAGTGGTCGGCAATCTGCTGGCGGGTACAGACCCACACCCGCTCGTGCTGCTGCACGTAATCCAGGAAACGCTGCAGCGCGCGAAAACGCCCCGGCCGCCCCAGCAGGCGGCAGTGCATGCCGATGGACATCATCTTCGGCGCGCTTTCCCCCTCTTCGTACAGCACGTCAAAACTGTCTTTCAGATAGGTGTAAAACTGCTCGGCGGTGTTAAACCCCTGCGCGGTGGCGAAGCGCATGTCGTTGGCATCCAGCGTATAGGGCACGATCAGGTGCGGCTTGCGGGAGCCGTCGCTGCAGGCCACTTCCGTCCAGAAGGGCAGATCGTCGCCGTAGTAGTCGCTGTCGTAGTCGAAGCCGCCGTGCTCTACCACCAGCTGGCGCGTGTTGGGGCTGTCGCGCCCGGTGTACCAGCCCGTTGGCGGCTTGCCGAACAGGTCGGTCAACACGTGCACCGCCTTGTGCAGGTGTTCGCGCTCCTGGCTGATATTCATGCTCTGGTAGTGGATCCAGCGCCAGCCGTGGCTGACTACGTCGTAGTCCGCTCCCTTGATTGCCTCGACGATCTCCGGGTGACGCGCCAGCGCCATCGCCACGCCGAAAACCGTCAGCGGCAGGCCGCGCTTTTGAAATTCATTGTGGATCCGCCAGAACCCGGCGCGGCTGCCGTATTCGTAGAGGGAGTCCATCGACATGTGCTTATCCGGGTAGCTGGCCGCGCCGATAATGTCCGACAGGAACTGCTCGGATCCGGCATCGCCGTGCAGAACGTGGTTTTCCGCCCCTTCCTCATAATTGAGCACAAACTGTACGGCGACGCGCGCCTGATTCGGCCACCGCGCGTGCGGCGGGTTGCCCGCGTAGCCGCGCAGATCCCGCGGGTAATCCTGTTCAAAAAGCCCCATTGCCACCCCCAAAAATTAAAATGGATTCAGTGCCTGAAAATGTCCGCTTAACGCTTTTTTCTCGGGGAACGCCAGATCCCCGTGCTTGCTGGTCGACAGCCCCAGCGCCACCAGCGATTCCACCATCTTCACCGCCGCACTGACGCCGTCGATGACCGGCACGCGCAGCTCGCGGGTCAGCTCCTGCGCCAGCGTTGCCATGCCGCCGCAGCCCAGCACGATGGCGCCACAGCCGTCCTCTTTCAGCGCCTGTATACAGCGCGCGCGCACTTTCTCCTGCGCCAGACCGCTGCCGTCCTCCAGCGCCAGCACCGGAAGGTCGATGGCGTGCAGCGCCGCACAATGGTCCTGAAAGCCATACTGGTGCAGCAGATGACGGGCAATGATCAGCGTGCGCGGCAGCGTGGTCACCACCGAAAAGCGCGTCGCCACCAGCGTCGCCATATGCATGGCTGCTTCGGCGATGCCGACCACCGGCCCCTGCGCCAGCTCGCGCGCCGCCAGCAGGCCCGGATCGCCAAAGCAGGCGATCACGTGACCGTCCACGCCCTGCTCCCTGCCTTTTTTAATCTGCTCCAGGACACCGACGGCGGCGATGGCCTCATCAAAGTGGCCTTCTATGGACGGCACGCCCGCGCTCGGGCAGACCGCGAGGATCTCCGTCCCCGGCGCCGCCACCGCGCGGGCCGCCGCGCCGATGGTTTCCGTCATCGCGAGGCTGGTGTTGGGGTTGATCACTTGTATACAGACAGACATTACGACTCCTTGTGGCCGGCAAACAGCCGGGCAAAATCAGGCAGGCACTCGCCCGCCCGCTCGAAGCAGAGGCTGGCGACGATATGTTCAAAATGGTGCATCAAAGTATCGCTGAGCGGCTGGAGCGCCTTCTGGCGCAGCAGATCCACAAGCTGTTCGTGATCGTTGCAGCGGCACCCCTGACGCCACGGCGCGCCCCAGGTGGCAATCACCAGCGACGAGCGCTGGCTCAGGCCGGTCACCATCTCCGTCAGCACCTGGTTGCCGGAGATGGCCTGCAGCTGAATGTGGAAATTGGCGGAGTGGCGAATCGCCGCCGGGCCGTCATAGGCCTCGTGCGCCTGCTGCTCCTGGCGAATAATGGTCTCCAGCGCGGCAAGGTGCGGCGGCTGGCAGCGGGCCAGCACGTCCGGCAGGTTAGCGACCTCCAGCAGGGCGCGGGTGCGGAAGATGTGTCGCGCCTCTTCCACCGTCGGGCTGGCGACGTGTGCACCACGCTTGGGCGTCAGAGTGACCATTTGCACAGCGGCGAGTCGTTGAAGCACCTTGCGGATGCCCGTGCGGCTCACGCCAAAGACCTCGGCCAGCGCCTCTTCCGGGAGTTTGCTCCCCGGCAGCAGCTGATGTTCGACAATCGCGGTCATCAGCGCCTGAAAGATCGATTCATCTTTGTCATGCAGGTCTGGCGCGGTCTGCAGGGCGTTTATGTTGTTCATTCACCACTCCGTCTTTTACTCTTCGTTATCGAATCGTATACATAAAAATAAAATATTGCATACAAGATTTATTATTTTGGCCTGGATCCTGCAACACCGTCTGCACTCCCGCTTAACGGGTTTTCATTCACAGGAGCAGGTTTCATGCCAAACAGTCAAAACGCGCAGCAGGGTACGGCCGCTGATTCCGGTGCGGTTTACAGCCCACGTCTTTGCAATGAGGATCTGGCACCGACGCGTGACCAGAACTGGAGCTGGTACAACATCTTTTCTTTCTGGATGTCGGACGTACACAGCATGGGGGGTTATGTTGTCGCCGCGAGCTTCTTTACGCTCGGGCTGGCAAGCTGGCAGGTGCTGCTCTGCCTGCTGGTGGGGATTTGCATCGTGCAGCTGTGCGCCAACCTGGTGGCCAAACCGAGCCAGATGGCGGGCGTGCCCTACGCGGTGATCAGCCGTCAGGCGTTTGGCGTGTTCGGAGCCAATATTCCGGCGGTGATCCGCGGGCTGATTGCCTTCGCGTGGTACGGCATTCAGACCTATCTGGCCGCCAACGCCCTGATGCTGGTGGCGCTGAAGTTCTGGCCGTCGCTCTCTTCGCTCACTACCGGCGCATTCCTGGGCCTGTCGCATCTCGGCTGGATCTGCTTTGCCATTATGTGGGTACTGCAGGCGATGGTTTTCTGGCACGGCATGAGCGCCATCAAGCGCTTTATTGATATCGCCGGTCCGGCGGTCTACGTGGTGATGCTGGCCCTTGCAGGCTGGATTGTATACAAGACCGGTTTTGACGGAATTTCCTTCACTCTCGCCAGCAAATCCCTGAGCGCGGGCGAGCAGACCTGGCAGATGATCACCGCCACGGCGCTGGTGGTGTCTTACTTCTCCGGCCCGCTGCTCAACTTTGGCGATTTCTCCCGCTACGGCAAAAGCATGGGTGAGATCCGCCGCGGCAACCGCTGGGGGCTGCCGTTTAACTTCCTGCTGTTCTCCATCGTCACCGTGGTGATTGTCTCCGGCACCCAGTCGCTGTTTGGCCGCATGATCACCGACCCGATCGAAACCGTCAGCCGCGTGGGCAACGATCTGGCCGTGGCGATTGGCCTGCTGACGATGATCACCGCTACCATCGGGATCAACATCGTCGCGAACTTCGTCTCCCCGGCGTTTGATTTCTCTAACTGCTCGCCGCAGAAAATCAGCTTCCGCACCGGGGGTATGATTGCCGCTGTCGGCTCGATCCTGCTCACCCCGTGGAACCTGTTCAACTCGCCGGAGCTTATCCACTACACTCTCGACGTGCTCGGGGCGTTTATCGGCCCGCTGTTCGGCATTCTGATTGCCGACTTCTACCTGATTAAGCGCGGCAAGGTGTCGGTTGACGATCTGTTCGACGACACGCCAAAGGGCAAATACTGGTACCGCAACGGTTTCAACCCGAAAGCCATCGGCGCGCTGATCCCGTCCGTTGCCGTGGGCCTGGTGATTAGCTTCATCCCGGCCCTGCATGAGGTGGCGAACTTCAGCTGGTTCATCGGCGTCTTCCTTGGCGGCGTGACCTACCGCTGGCTGGCGCGGGAAGATCGCGAGACGGCGGGCGCGACGTCGTTCAGCTCCCGCGTGGCAACGCAAAAAGAGTAATCCCCTCCTCGGGCCGCAGCTTATCTGCGGCCCGTTCATTCTGGCACCGTTCTTGCTGCGTCAGATCACCCCGCTACGCATACACTAAGGCAGGAACCATGATGGATTATCAGACAGCTATCCGCGGCGCTTTTTTTGATATTGCCCGGGTCTGCGACAGCGCAGACGCGATTGCCCAACACGCGCGCTATCTTGAGGACGGGGTGCTGTTTATACAGAGCGGGAAAATTCTGGCGCAGATGCCGTGGCAGGAGGGCGAACAGTATCTTGCCCCCCACAAGGGCTACACCGACCTGCGCGGCAGGCTGCTGCTGCCCGGTTTTGTCGATACCCACGTCCATTATCCGCAAACGGAGATGATCGGGGCCTTTGGCGAGCAGCTGCTGGAGTGGCTGACCACCTACACCTTCCCGGTGGAGAGCCAGTTTTCCGATGAAGCCTACGCGAAAGAGATCGCCGAATTTTTCATTCAGCAGCTGGTGAGCAACGGCACCACCACCGCGCTGGTGTTTTGTACGCTGCATCCGGAATCGGTCGAGGCGCTGTTTACCGAAGCCCTGCGCCTGAACATGCGCCTGATCGCCGGAAAGGTGATGATGGACAGACACACGCCAGACTACCTGAGCGAAGACGCGAAGCAGAGCTACCGGCAGACGCGGGAGCTGATCCAGCGCTGGCACCACCGGGGACGGCTGGGCTATGCCATTACCCCGCGCTTTGCCCCGACGTCATCCCCCGAGCTGCTTGCGGCGGTCAGCCTGCTCAGAGAGGAGTTCCCGGATACCTGGATGCAGACCCACCTGAGCGAAAACCCCAACGAAGTGGCCTGGGTGAGCGACCTCTGGCCGGAGCACGAGCGCTATCTGGACGTGTATCACCACTACGGCCTGACCGGAGAGCGCAGCGTGTTTGCCCACGCGATTCATCTTCACCACAGCGAGTGGCAATGCCTGCATGACACCGGTTCGGCGGTGGCGTTTTGCCCCACCTCTAACCTGTTTCTCGGCAGCGGGCTGTTTCGCCTGCCCGCCTGCTGGCAGCACAGGGTGCGTATGGGCATCGGCACCGACGTCGGCGCGGGTACCACCTTCAGCATGCTGCGCACCCTGGGGGAAGCCTACAAGGTCGGCCAGCTTCAGAGCTACCGCCTGCGCGCCAGCGAGGCCTTTTACCACGCCACGCTGGGCGGCGCGCACGCCCTCAGGCTCGACGATAAGATTGGCAACTTCGCGCCCGGTAAAGAGGCGGATTTCGTGGTGATCGACCCTGACGTGACGCCGCTGCAGCGCCTGCGCAATCGCCGCTGCAAGGATATCTACGAGCAGCTTTTTGTGCTGATGACCCTCGGCGACGAGCGCAACATCAGCGAGACCTGGGTCAACGGCGAGCGGGTGTGGTCAACTTCCCCGGTAGGTTGACCACCCGCCGGGCGCAATCACAAACGGCAGGTGGAAATGCTCGTCTGCCGTTTCTCCCGTCACAAAATCAATTTGTGCGCAGGGGTATAGCGTGTCGCGACCGGTTTCGCTAAACCATTCTCCGATCTCTGCCACCAGCCGATAGCGGCCTTTTGGCAGGAAAGGGACAAATTCGGTGATGCGACCATTTACGTTGGTCACGCCCGTCGCCATGATTTCGCCCTCCCGTTCGAGATGCACCGTCACGCCCTCTGCGGGTTTGCCCGTGGAAATATCGAGAATATGGGTGCTAAGTGTGCTCATTCGCTAATAACTCCTTCCAGCCGTAGCAGCGTAATTTCTCGCAGCTGTTCCAGCGCGGCACGGATTTCCTGCGCGTCGCTGTTCTCCAGCCGCGCGTGCAGTGCCTGTAAAATCTCCTCGCCGCTGCGGCCCTTCGCGCGGATCAGAAACACGCGTCCGAAGCGGGCCTCGTAGCGGGCGTTGCCTTCGCGCAGCGCCCGGGCAAGGGCAGCATCGCGATCGTTCACCGCGCCCTGCTCCTGGCGCGACAGCGCCGCCTCCGCCTGTGAACCTGCAGGTTTTTCCCCGATGCGCGGATGGGCGCTCAGGGCCTGCGCAAGCGCCGCTTCGTCCCAGTTTTGCGTCAGCGCTTTTGCCGTACTGAACAATTCGTCCCGGCTGGCGTAGGGCCGCCCCAGCGCCAGCGCATCGGCCCAGCCGGGGAGCGCCACGCAGGGGTGAATCAGCGCTAACGCCTTTTCGTGGGGAAGATGATTGAAGTCGTGCAGTGCGATCATAGTGTCTCCTTTATTGTCTTCCTCCGGGCTATTGCACAAACCACGCCACTCTGAGTGCGGGCGTGAAACAGTCGATTCCCTGTAGCTCAACAGGAAATTTTTGATTCAAAAAAAGGCATGCTCACCGCGTTTACGCACCTTAGCAGTGCAAACGTCTCTCTCACAACGCCGTTTTCGCCACTCTGCAGCCTGGTACGCAAATTGCTGAATGTCATTACACCCTGCAAAAGGAGAGAAGCATGAGAGCAATCGTCATTGGTGCGGGTATTGGCGGCCTGAGCGCCGCCGTCGCGCTGAAGAAAGCGGGCATCGACTGTACCGTGTTTGAAGCCGTCAAAGAGATCAGGCCCGTCGGGGCGGCCATCTCCATCTGGCCGAACGGCGTGAAATGCATGCAGCACCTCGGCATGGGCGACATCATCGAGACCTACGGCGGTCCGATGCGTTTTATGGCCTACAAGGATTACCGGCGCGGCGATACCCTGACCCGCTTTAGCCTTGCCCCGCTGGTTGAGCGTACCGGCGGGCGTCCCTGCCCCGTCTCGCGCGCTGAGCTTCAGCGCGAAATGCTGCACTTCTGGGGGCGCGACAAGGTGCAGTTCGGCAAGCGCGTCGAACGCGTAAGCGAAGACGACGCGGGCGTGAGCGTGACATTCACCGACGGCACCACGGCAGCCGGTGATTTTCTGATTGCCGCCGACGGCAGCCACTCGGCGGTTCGCCCTTACGTGCTGGGTTATACCCCGGAGCGCCGCTACGCCGGGTACGTGAACTGGAACGGGCTGGTGAAGATTGACGAAGAGATCGCCCCGGCGCACCAGTGGACCACCTTCGTTGGCGAAGGCAAACGCGTGTCGCTGATGCCCGTCTCCGGCGGACGATTTTACTTCTTTTTTGACGTGCCGCTGCCCGCAGGCCTGGCGGAAGATCGCACCACCCTGCGTGCCGATCTCACGGGCTACTTCCGCGGCTGGGCGCCCCCGGTGCAGAAGCTTATCGCGGCGCTGGATCCGGAAACGACCAACCGCATTGAAATCCACGATATTGAGCCGTTCGACAGCCTGGTGCGCGGCAACGTCGCGCTGCTCGGCGATGCCGCGCACAGCACCACGCCGGATATCGGCCAGGGCGGCTGTGCGGCGATGGAAGACGCCGTGGTGCTGGGTGAATGCCTGCGCGAAAACCACAGCATTACGCTGGCGCTGCGGCAGTACGAGGCGCTGCGCTGCGACCGGGTACGCGACCTGGTGCTGAAGGCGCGTAAGCGCTGCGACGTCACCCACGGGAAAGACATGGCGTTGACGCAGGCCTGGTATCAGGAGCTCAAAGAGGAGACCGGAGAGCGCATCATAAACGGCCTGTGCGAGACCATTCAGGGCGGCCCGTTGGGCTGAACGTAAGAGGGATAACCATGAAAAGAGAACCGACTCCACCCGCCCACTGCACGTTTGAGCCAGAGGACTGGCTGCGCCTCGCGAAATGCTGGCATCCGGTCGCACGCGCCTGCGACGTCGGCCCGGCGCCGGTCAAGGCGACCCTGCTGGACGAACAGCTGGTCATTTACCGGATCCACGACCAGGTCGTGGTCGCCCGTGACGTCTGCCCGCACCGCGGCGTGCCGCTGACGCTCGGCTTTCACGACGAGCACGGGATTATCTGTCCTTACCACGGCTTACGCTTTGGAGAAGACGGGCGCTGCAACCGTATTCCGTCCAGCCCCGACCAGCCCGTTCCGGCGAAGCTGAACCTGATTAACTACGCCGTGGAGGAGCGCTTCGGCCTGATCTGGACCTGCCTGGCGTTTGACCCGGACAATCCTGTGCCGCTGCCCACCATGCCGCACTGGGATGACGACGGGTTTCAGCAGATCAACTGCCCGGCGTTTGAGGTGAACGGCTTTGCCGGTCGTCAGGTAGAGGGGTTTCTGGACGTGGCGCACTTTGCGTGGATCCACACCGATACCTTTGCCGATCCCAATAATCAGCTTGTGCCCGCCTATCAGCCGCAGGAGACGCCGTTTGGCTTCGTCGCAGATTACTGGAGCTCCGTGAGCAACTATCCCGCCAGTTCGGATATACAGGCGCCGGAAGGATTCCAGTGGCTGCGCCATTTTGAAATGCACCTGCCGTTTACCGCCACCCTGACGATTCATTTTCCGGGAGAATCGCGACTGGTGATCATGAACGCAGCGTCGCCCGTCTCGTCACGGGTAACCCGCATGTTCGCGCCGATCGCGCGTAACTTTGACCTGCATATTCCGGTGGAGGATGTACATGCCTTCAATCTGCGGATTTTTGAAGAGGATCGCCTGATGGTCGAAACCCAGCGCCCGGAAAGTCTGCCGCTGGATCTGACGCTGGAAGCCCATATTCCCGCCGATAAAAGCTCAATTGCCTACCGTCGGGGACTGAAGAAGATGGGCTTTGGCGAATTTTTCCTGGTATGACGGAGGCCGATATGCTGAGCGTAATTGTTGACGGACTGTGGCGTGAGGGTGATAAAAGCCTCGCCGTCAGGCTGGTGGCTGAAGACGGTAACGCGCTGCCGGCGTGGCAGCCCGGCGCGCACGTTGATGTCCACCTGCCCTGCGGCGCGGTGCGCCAGTATTCCCTGACCGGAGCATGTGAGGACGAGAGCTATCTTATCTGCGTGGGGCGGGAAACCGCCTCGCGCGGCGGATCGCACTACGTTCACGAGACGCTGCGACCCGGGCAGAAATTAGCGATCTCTGCCCCACGCAATCTGTTTCCGCTGCATCAGGCTGAGCGGGTGTTGCTGCTGGCGGCAGGCATTGGCATTACGCCGCTGTATGCGATGGCCATGCAGCTGAAGGCGACCGGAACGCCGTTTACGCTGCACTATTACGTCAAACGCCGCGAAAGCGCGGCGTTTACGCGCGAACTCTCCCGGTTCGGTGAGTGCCACATTCATACCGCCAGCCCGCGCACGGCGCTGGCAGAGCATCTCCCCGCGCCTGAGACGGGGCTTCACGCCTGGATCTGCGGTCCGGCAGGGTTTATGGAAAAAGTGCGAGACGTGGCGACGACCAGGGGATGGGATGATGACCATCTTCACAGCGAGGCGTTTCAGCCCGCAGCGCCTGCCGCACGCGGTGACGTGGGCGAGATTTTTACGGTCAAACTCGCTTCCACCGGGGAGCGCTGGCCGGTGCCCGCGGATAAGACCATCGCTCAGGTATTACAGGAAAACGGCGTGGACGTGCCGCTGTCATGCGAAATGGGGATCTGCGGGGCGTGCCTGACGCCGGTGATTGACGGCGTGGCGGATCATCGTGATAGCGTGCAGTCGGAGGCGGAAAAAGGCGCGGCAGACCAGCAGGTGGCGCTCTGCTGTTCGCGGAGCCATTCCGGAGAGCTGGTGATCGGGCTGTAAAACGCCATAAATATCCTCCGGCACAGCCGGAGGTTTTTCAGATATGCCAGTAAGGCTTTGTTATCAGACGCCTCCCGGCTGCCACGCATAATCAATATGGCTGGCCTGCTCGCGCGCCAACGCGTCATCGCCCTGCAATCGCGCCGCCAGGGTAAAGGCGAAATCAAATACTTTACCCAGCCCACGGCCGCTCAGCAGATTGCCGTCTTCCACCACGTCGGCATCGACGTAGATGCCATCGCTGACTGTTTTCCACAGATCGCCGGAGCAGACATAGCGACGTCCCTTCAGCAGTCCATTGCCGCCCAGCACGCGGGCGGCTGCGGAGCAAATCGGGCAGATATATTTGCCCGCTTCATCGTGGCGGCGGACGAAGGCAATGACCTCCGCGCTTTTCGCCAGGTTAACGCTGCCTTGCGGGCCACCCGGTAACACCACGGCGTCAAAAGTCCGATCGAGACTGGCCTGCAGAGTACTGTCCGCCACCACAGGGATGGCGTGATAACTCACCACTTCGCGACTCTCGCCGCAGGCAATCGTCTGCACCGTAATATTCAGGCGGCGCAGGATATCGATAGTGACAATCGCTTCCCCTTCTTCAAAACCAGGGGCTAATAGCACGGCTACGCTTTTCATTTTGCTCTCCATTGCTTAAGGGTTACCAGTACGGGTGCCAAATCTGTCGCAGCCGCGCCAGCAGTTCAAGATAGAAATAGTCTCCCCAGCTACAGCACTGATCGACGCCCTTACCGCTGCCCATATGATAAACCGAGTGCTGCAGCAGCCCTTCGGTCGGATCGTCGTCGTGAGCAAGGTAGTTATCGGTCAGCGACAGCGCAATACGCAGCGCCATCTCTTCATAATACGCACGGTTTGCGTCGAGCGTCGGCAGCGCCTTGACCAGCTCCAGCAGGCCACAGGCGGCAATCGCCGCCGCTGAACTGTCGCGCACAGCGTCGGTACCGAGCAGGGCCAAATCCCAGTGGCAAACATCATCTTCCGGCAGACGATTGAGGAAGTAATGCGCCAGGCTGCGTGACAGCTCCACCATCTGCTTATCGCCGGTGTGCTGATAGCTGAGCAGGAAGCCATAAATGCCCCATGCCTGGCCGCGCGACCAGCACGAGGTATCGCTGTAGCCCTGATGGGTGTTGCCAAAGCGCGGCTCACCCGTCTGCACATCCATATAGTAAGTGTGATAAGTCGAGGCATCTTCACGCACGATATAGTGCGCGGCCTGTCCTGCGTGTGCCGTCGCCGCCTGCGCATAGCGCGGATCCCCGGTCTGTTCGCTGGCCCAGTACAGCAGCGGCAGGTTCATATTGCAGTCGATGATCATTCTCCCCTGCTGCTCCGGGTCGTTTAAATCCCCCCACGCCTGAATAATGTTGGCCGTCGGGTTAAAGCGCTCCATCAGACGGTCGGCTGCCAGCAGCGCCGACTGGCGAGCGGCTTCGTTTCCGGTGAGGTGCCAGGCGCTGATGCAGGAGAGCGAATAGAGGAACCCGAGATCGTGCGTTGCGGTGTCGATGCGCTGCTCAATACGCCGGGCGAACGACGGCAAATAGCGTTCGGCGGCTTCACGATAATGCGCTTTGCCGGTCATCTCCCACGCCAGCCACAGCTGGCCAGGCCAAAAGCTGGTGGTCCATTCCACGTTATCGGTGCGCGGCCAGACGCCCTTCTCACAGGCCTCACCGGGGAACTTATCGCCGAAGGCGACAATATTTTTGTCGAGCTTGCGCGTGACGCGGGTTAACGCCGCTTCCAGCTTCTGGCTCAATGCCAGTCGATCGACCTGATGCAGTTCGATCGGCCGCAGCGCTTCGGTGATAACAGATTTGGTCATAACAACTCCTGAATTAATGTTTGGCCGGTTCAACCGGGGCGGTATCTAAAGCCGGAGCAAAGGATCGTGAATCATCGCGCTTCGACTGGCAGCGCGACAGCGTAAAGGCGGAAATCAGCGTAAATACCAGGGCGCAGCTGCCCATCAGCAGATAGGTATGCTCAAAGCCAATCTTGTCGTACAGATAGCCGGCAGGTGGGGCGACCACAATCGAACCCACGTAAATCATCGCCTGGTAGCCCAGCAGGTACATCGTGGCGTTAACCCGACGATGGAAATGCTCGGCGATGTATTTGAAGACCGAGATGAGCAGCAGCGCGATCTCGACGCCATAAAACGGTTTGATGATGGAGATAACAATCGGGTCACTGGTCAGCCCGGATGCGATCAGCCGTGCTCCGACCACGCAGCCGCAGAACAGGAGGCCGCGCTTAGCGCCGTAGTGGTTCACCAGCCACGGGATAAACATCATCATCACGAACTCCATCCCCGACTGGACGGTACTCAGGTAGCCGTACCAGGCATTCCCCTGCTCTTTGGTGGCGAAGAACGAGACGAAGTAGCGCGGGAACTGCTGTTCGGCGATAAACATCATCCACGCCACCCCGGCGACATAGAGGCTGAACATCCAGAATTTGCGGTTTTTCAGGAGCATCAGCACATCGGCGAAGACGATCTTATTAGCGGAAATGACGCTGTTATTGCGCAGCTGCTCATCGCCGATTTTGAGGCTAATCAGCACCAGCAGCATCAGTATCGAGGTACCGCTGCTGAGGAGAAAGTTGGCCAGCGGCGTAAAGTTAAACAACAGCCCGGAGACCGACGCCGCCATCGCCCAGCCCAGCGAACCCCACATTCTGATGCGACCAAACTCCAGGCCGTACAGGCGGCTAAAGCGGTCGGCGTAAGATTCAGACGCCGCCACGCCGGCGTACCAGCCCAGGCTGAGATACAGCGCGCCGATGATAATCCCCGCCATCGCATGGCTTTGCAGCAGCGGCTGGTACACCAGCGCAAAAAACGGCGCCATCAGCGCAGAAATGGCGCAGACAAAATAGAGCAGCCACTTGCTCATGCCGATTTTGTCCATGATGTAGCCGTACACCGGCTTCAGGACCACCGCGAAGACGCCATTGATGGCGAACACGCTGCCGATGGTGACGCTATCGAGGCCCACTTTCTGGCTCAGCCACAGGGCGTACAGGCCAAAGCTGGATGACCACGTGAAGAAGTAAAGGAAAATAAAGGTACTCATTTTGTACTGCGCGGCGCGTACGGACGATGATGTGCTCATAGCGATGCCTCCGGAGCCAGAACGAGCGTCGTTTCCTGTCGTGCCGTCACGAAGCGTACCGCGTCATCGCTAATGAAGGCCTGCGGGCAGCGTTGCGGATCGAAGTCGGCGGCATTTCCCGCCCACACCGCGCTGATTAACACATGCTTACCGGGGTCGAGCTCGCCGCGCAGCACTGGCACCGCTGCGCGCTCGGCGAACAGCAGATTACTGTTTGGCGGCGTCACCACCGTCTCGCCGCGGCGAGCGTGCGGATGTAAACAGAAAATGGCTGAGACATCCCGGGCATTGCGTAACCAGCAGGCGCTGTCGCTCTCGTGGACCTGCGGCTGCGGGCGGTTTGCCAGGCTAAAGCCGCCTTCCGCGCAGTCCAGCGCGCGCCGGGTATTGATACGATGAACGCGCAGCTGCCAGTCGCCCAGCGCCAGCAGCCAGCTATCAATCACCACGTCGCGCCACGGCAGCCAGCGGCTGTAAATAGTGCCGTCAGCGGTGACCACGTGCTGGCACTCGCGGCGGCCACGCCAGTAGTTATCCTTTTCGGCCAGCAGCAGCATCGAATCGGGCGCGGCATGGTTCAGGCCGTAGCGGCCGCGTTCGATGGTGAAGCCAAAGCGGGTGGAATAGGCAAATTTGCAGTATTTCGCTTCGGTGTTCACGAAGTTGTTCAGCTCCAGCTGGCCGGACGTCAGCATCCACAGGTGGTCGGCCTGATGTACCACCACCTGATCCGCGTGGGCTATCGTGTGCTGCGCGGGCAACGGCGGCAGCGGCAGCTCAGCCGCCTGCCAGAAGGCATCGCCCTCATCTAATGCCAGTACCAGCAGGGTCTTCAGGCCCCAGTACGGCGACCCCGGCGCGTTGTAGTCTTCCGCCATCGCCAGGTTCGGATAGCTGTAACCGACGCTTAGTATGCCGTCGCGGTCGAATATCGGCTGCTTCAGCCACCAGCGCAGATGGCGCAGGACGATGCCCTTCATCACGCCGGGCGAAAAGACTTCCAGCCCGGCGAAGGCCGCCGCACTCCAGAACGCCGCCTCGGCAAAGCGGTAGGTCAGGCTACGGCCAAACGGGATCGCCGCGCCGTCTTCGGCGAAGAAATGGATGAAGTCAGAGGAGAAACGCGCGGCGCGGTGACGCAGCGTTGCGCAACGCTTTGGATCGACCCCGGCCATGAGCTTCGCGTAAATCAGGCCATAGAAATGGAACCCCATCGAGATGTAATAGTCGCGCGGCCGTCCCGGACCATCGGCATACCAGCCATCGCCGAGATAGTAGTGCTCCATGGCAGCAAAATGATCTTCCAGTGCCTGAGAGTTGGTCGGCATGCCGCAATAATGGAAGCCGACCTGCACCAGAATCGGGAAGAAGTGCCAGTTGTTATCGGGGATTTCCTGGGTCTCGCACTGCTTTAGCCAGCGCCATAAATGCTCTTTCTCCGTCTCAGTGAAGTGTGCCAGTACGGTTTCACCCGCCAGCGCCAGCAGCAGCCCGTAGGCCGCCATCTCGACGATTCGCTGATCGTAAGGCCCGACGTCGCCCCAGTAATCGGCATGCTGCGGATCGGTGCCGTTTTTTATCGCCTGTAAATAGAATGAGAAGTACTGCGGCTCGCTGCCGCCAGCCAACAGCGGCGTCACGCCCCACAGCAGGCGGGAAAACGTTTCCATGCTCGCCACCTGCTGACCGTAGTGAGCGGTAAAGTTCGCTAAATCAATGCGGCTGGCGTCTTTTTTAAAATAAGGCGTCACCGCGTTCAGCATGTCGTTGACCAGCCGTAGCACCTCTTCCCGGCTTGTCAGTGGATTATCCAGATGAATATTTTCAGGTTGCACAGGGTCCTCCCGCATTACACGAGGGTAGAGATAAGTTATTGTTATTAGGCTTTTTAAAGCCACGAGTGCGACGTCTGTATGAAGAGTAACTGCTTTTATTCCTGGCGCTGAGTGAGCAGACTCACAAAATTAAACCGCCATTTCATTTTCACTGGATTTTGTCGGCCGCGAGGGGGATAAATTACAAATGATGGCCTAAAAATTTAAATCTGTTGTTCTGGAGGTAATATGGGTGAAACGCAACTACTGGAACGCATTACGCTCGATCGGCAGGCCATTTCTTTTAACCGCATGTACACCACCAGCGCGATTTACTACCACTGGCATCAATGCGTTGAATTGCTCTATATCTCCAGCGGCTACGGCATCGTGGTGGTGGATAACCAGCACTACACCGCCCGTCCGGGGCGACTCTTTATCTTCCCGCCCTTCCGTTTGCACAAAGTGCAGGTCGATCATAGCGATAAGAACCCCTATCACCGCACGACGATGCACATTGAGCAATCGGTCGTCGAAAGTGCGCTCGGCGCCTTCCCGCGCCATCAGGCCCGGTTCGCCGCGCTGGCCGCCAGCAATCTGCCAGCACAGATTTACGATCTCAGCAATCACGCGGCGTTTATTGAGAGGATCCTTGAACAGTTTCAGCGCCTGGAGGGCAACGAGCAGACCGAGGCCTGCGAGGTGGCCTTTCTGATGATGCAGCTCATGACGTTTCTGCCCGAGCAGCCGCCGCCCTACCCGCCGCGCCAGCAGACCGTCGCCTCGCGGATTATGAGCTGGGTCGAAGCCCACTATGCCAGCAAGTTTTCGCTCGACCAGCTAGCCCACGATCTGGGGCTTTCGCGCAGCTATACCTCACGAATTTTCCGCCAGCAGACCGGCGGTACCCTCCATGAATATTTGCTGACCCGGCGAATAAAAAGCAGCTGCGAGCTGTTACGGTACGGCGATGAGCCTGTTGACGCCATTGCCCTTGCAGTCGGGTTTAGCGAGGTGACCTATTTCATTACCTGCTTTAAAAAGATGATGCGTCAGACGCCACTGCAGTATCGGCGCAGTATCCGCTGCACCAGGATTCCCCGTTAAGGAATTTTTAACCAATCAAAAGGAGGGGATTCTGTGCATAAAAAAACCCAGGTCGCATAACGACCTGGGTTTCGAATTTGGCGGAAGCGTAGAGATTCGAACTCTAGAACCCTTTCGGGTCGCCGGTTTTCAAGACCGGTGCCTTCAACCGCTCGGCCACGCTTCCAAAGTGAGGCGCACTATAAACATCTATTAGCCCCTTGTAAAGCAGGAATTTTTCTATTTTGACCTGCCGGCGTTTGACTGCGCAAAAATCACCCATACGCTGCTCTCACGTCACTCAGCTCGACCTTGTACATACCGTAACATAGCAACGCTCATCCTTTTAAATCGCTCTGGTATAGAATGCCACAAAAATAAACGGTCATTTGTTGTGTAATTGTTATAAATCTGAGTACCCGCAGATTTAGAAATTACTGCCATGCAGTGTTACTGGTTGATGATGAAAATCAAAAATACGCTTTGCTTACATATCCTGATGGCGACCCTGGCCATTTTGTTCCTTTGTGTTCACCCGCTGGTGACGAGCTTCAATCCGCCCCTCACCTTCCAGCCGCTGATTAAATCAATGGCGGGCACGCCTAAAGAACAGGCGGAAAAAATTGCGACTATTTCCCATGCCTTAGAAGGGAATGCTATTTTCTTCATTGGCGCGTCTGAGGTTGCCACCTCAGAAGATGAACATTACGCCGTATATAATTACTTTAATAAGCAATTGCACAAACCCGTCGTGGCCTATGGCGATGCGTTCGTCGATGATGAAACGCAATTTTTACTGTTCTCACGTTTTAAAAATAGCCTTAATGCAAACAGTAAAGTTATTCTGCTTCTGGCACCTGACAGCTTTTACTCAAAAGGGCTGCCACCGGCTATCTATGCCGATAATTTTCCCGGTTCTATTTTTAATCCGCTAATGAAGGATCCGCAGGCGCGCCCGCTGCTGGTTAATTATTTAAAGCATATTGATAGTAAAGAAATAAGCCATTTAACCTTTGGCCAAATGCGCGTCTTTGGCTGGCACCCCGATCTGATGTGGGACGAGCTGAGCTTCCAGTTTGCCAACGTCTGCACCCTGATAAAAAACGACTGGCTGGCGCTGCTCAACGTTACGCCCCAGACGGTACAGCCCTGGCCGCAGCAGCCAACCACCCACGTTGCCCCTGACTGGGATAAAGAGCTGGCGAATGCGCGCGAGTTAAATAAAAAACGCCAGCAGAGCCCGGCTACGCTGTGGATGGACAAAACGATTTACGAAGAGGACGGTTCGCGGCAACAGTGGGATGACACGCCGGTCGTGCCTGCGCAAATCGCCGCGTTCAGTAAAACCGTCCAGTTGCTAAAAGAACGTCACGTGCAGGTGATTGCTATCGTCGACCCGGTTAATCCCTGGGCGCTTTACAATACCGATACCTTCCGCCCGGTGGATAAGCAAATTAAAACCATTCTGGAAAAGAACCAGATCCCTTATTTAGATATGTACGCCATGCCTTATCAGAATGGCTGGAACTGGGATCGTTTGCACCCTTCCGAACTGGCCTGGGTTCCTATGATTCGCTTTATTGCACAGAGTTTTAAATGATGAAAATCGCGATCCGTCTTTTTTTCCTTTATCTCCTGCTGGCGATCACCATCGTCGCGTGGACCTCTGTCGATGACAGCATGAGTATGCAGCTGCATTTTGAATATCAAAAGTTCTGAGGCCGAATGATGTACAGCTCAGGGATGTTTTTTGTTTATTTGTTTTCATCCGCGCTGGCGTTTGCGCTGGTTAATCGCGTATTACGCCATCGTCTGACCTGGTTATCTGCGCTGTCGGTGCTGACGGCGCTGGGATGGGGATATATATTTCAGGGCGATTATATTGTCCCCGCCGCCGTTTTTTTCAGCTTTTATGTTTTTGCCACGCTAAAAGAGAAGGAATGGTTAAAAACGTGGCAGGCGGTCGTTCTGACATTATTGCCGCTGCTGCTGGTGAAATTACACTTAAATAACCACTGGGGCATGATCGGTCTCTCTTTTATGACGTTCCGCGCGCTGGACGTACTGCTCTATCGCAGTAAAAAAGAAGGTCAGAATTTCCTGCACTATTTCTGTTATCTGTTTATGCCCTTTATTATCCTGGCCGGCCCAATGTACCGCTGGCGGACATGGATGAGTGACGTCAGCAAGCCCGTATTTGCCCTTAACCGTGAACAGTTTTTAGTCGCGTTAGAGCAAATCATTACCGGCATTGTCCAGAAGTTCCTGTTTGCCATGCTGATTGATTCGCTTGTCGTGCAGCCCTGGAGCCATAAGCCGTTTACGCTGACCGTGGGCGTGGTGATGTCGATTGCCTACAGCGCCTACCTGTACTTTGATTTTGCGGGCTACAGCAATATGGCCATCGGCGCGGGCCGCCTGTTTGGGCTCAACATTCCGGCAAACTTCAACATGCCGCTTCTGGCAAAGAACCCGCAGGATTTCTGGCGCCGCTTCCACATCAGCCTGTCTGAATGGCTGCGCGATGTGGTCTTTATGCCCGTTTATATGAACCTGATGAAATTCAACTTTTTCCGTCAGAACAAAACGCTGGCGCAAAATATCGGTATTTTTTGCACCTTATTCTGCATGGGGGCATGGAATGGCCTGGAACGCCATTACGTCATCAGCGGCGCGCTGTTTGGCGCGATTTCCGTCGCTCACAATATGCTGCTGTGGTCAGCCAAACGCAGCCCGGCATTGCACCGCGGCCTGCAGTATCCGGCCGTTGCGTTTTTAGGGCGAATTCTGACGCTGGGAAGCGCCGCGGGATCCCTTTACATCTTTAGTGGAATGTCACCTCTATGAAAAATCACTCCGATCTTCAGGAACTGCAGGATTTCTTACGTGCGGCATTATGCGATCCCGCCTCCCCGCAGCAGCTGGCCATCAGCGGCAGCGACGAAGCCTTAAGCTGGCTGCAGCTTTCCGCTGCCGTGACGGACTGGGCGCAGCGCTATCAGCGCTGCCAGCCTGTTGCCGGTACGCCGGTCGTATTGTACGGACACCAGCAGGCCGAATTCGCGGTGGCGATTTATAGCTGCCTGCTGCACAACATTCCGTACATCCCGGTGGACTGCATCTACCCGCAGGAGCGCCTGCGGGAGATCTGCCATCTGGCCAGCGCCCCTTACTATTACGACGTCGCGACCCGGCAGTTCATCGCCACCGGCGAAGCGGGCAAGGTGCTGGAGGAGCAGGATCTGGCCTACATCATGTTTACTTCAGGCAGTACCGGTAAACCTAAAGGCGTGCAGATTGGGCGTGAAAGCGTATGGCACTTCATGAAATGGGTCAGCCAGGACTTTTCACTGCCGGAAAAACCGGTCCTGATGAACCACGCGGTATTCAGCTTTGACCTCTCCCTGATCCCTTTGCTGGCCAATCTGGCGATGGGCGGACACATCGTGCTGAACGCCAAAGAGGACATTCAGAAAGAGAACTGGCTGGAGCGACTGAAAAGCAGCGCGGTCTCCGCCTGGGTTTCCACCCCCTCTTTTGCCTACCAGCAGCTGCTTTCCCCGCAGTTCAACAGCGAGTATTTGCCAGCGCTGAGCGTCTTCATCTTCATTGGTGAAGTGTTAAATAAGGCGCTGGTTAAACAGCTCCGCCGCCGTTTCCCGCAGGCCAAAATCATTAACTCCTATGGCCCTACGGAAGCGACCATCGCGACGACCGTGGTTGAAATCACGGATGCGATCCTGAACAGCGACAGCGCCGTGCTGCCGGTCGGAGTCATGATGCCTGAGAGCAAAATGGAAATTTCCGCCGACGGCGAGCTGATTATCTGGGGTAAAAACGTCATGCGCGGCTATCTCGGCCTGCCGCAGGAGAACGCGGCGAAATTACTCCGTCGGGAAGATGAAGCGTTTCGCGGCTACCGTACCGGCGATCTAGGCTATGAAGCGGGGCTGATCTACTGTCAGGGCCGCAACGACAGCCAGGTCAAACTGAACGGCTACCGTATTGAAATCAACGAGATAGAGAACCGCCTGCTGGCCATGTCCGGCATTAACGAAGCGGTGGTCCTGCCGCTGATGAAATCCTGCGGCAGCGTGCTGCGCATTGCCGCGTTCTGCGTGACGGATATGGCGCCGGACACCATCAAAACATCGCTGTCGAAGGTTGTTCCGCACTATATGGTGCCTTCACAAATTATCGTAAAAGACGCTTTGCCGCTGAATCCTAACGGCAAAATTGACCGCAAGCTGCTGGACGCTTACGCCCGCACAAATTAATGACTCCAGGAAAAATTATGGAACAAGAAATTCTCGCCCTGTTCGAAAAAGTGTTATCCCGTAAGGTGGGTTTTCACGATGAACTGATTGAATCCGACATTCTCGACTCCATCCTGGCGGTCGATATGGTGCTGGAAGTGCAGGACGTTTACGGCTGTATGATCCCGCCAACTGACGTGGCGACGGTGCTGAAAACCCCGGCGGACCTGGCTCGCTATATTGAAGAAAACCGCTAAACGCCCCTGCTGTTAATGCTGCCCTGAAGGCTCTGGAGGATCTCGCCAGAGCCTTCATTCGTTCCCCCTCCCCCTGAACGCTGTCCTGCTCCCTTTCACAGGAATGAAACCGACTGCTTTTACTATTTCTCCTACACTTTAGGAGTACTGTCGGTACGGTAAACAGAAAAAAGCCAACTTAATTAAGGCATTAATGATTCGCTGAGCGCTCAGCCGGGGAACGTTTTGCCTTTAACAGAGGAGTCTGCGGTATGGCATTCGTAACAACGAAAGACGGCGTCAATATTTACTACAAAGACTGGGGCCCAAAAGAGGCTCAACCTGTTGTTTTCCACCACGGCTGGCCGCTAAGTGCCGATGACTGGGATAACCAGATGCTCTTCTTCCTCGCAGAAGGCTATCGCGTTATCGCTATCGATCGTCGTGGTCACGGGCGTTCGGACCAGGTGAGTGAAGGCCACGATATGGATCATTATGCGGCCGACGCGTCAGCCGTGGTTGAAAGCCTGGATCTGCGCAATGCCGTGCACGTCGGTCACTCCACCGGCGGCGGCCAGGTCGCCCGCTATGTTGCGCAGTATGGGCAACCGCAGGGGCGCGTCGCCAAAGCGGTGCTCGTCAGCGCCGTGCCGCCGCTGATGGTCAAAACGGACAGTAACCCCGGCGGAACGCCCATCGATGTTTTCGACGGCTTCCGCAAAGCGCTGGCGGCTAACCGCGCCCAGTTTTACCTCGACGTCGCCAGCGGTCCTTTCTACGGTTTTAACCGTGAGGGAGCAGAGGTTTCACAGGGTACGATTCAGAACTGGTGGCGTCAGGGCATGATCGGCAGCGCCAAGGCCCACTATGAGGGGATAAAGGCGTTTTCAGAAACCGACCAGACGGAGGATCTAAAAACCATCACGGTTCCCGTTCTGGTGATGCAGGGCGACGACGATCAGGTCGTGCCGTATAAGAATGCTGCCCTGCTGCAGGACAAGCTGCTGGCGAACAGCGTACTGAAAATTTATCCGGGCTTCCCGCACGGGATGCATACCACCCATGCGGATACCATCAACGCGGACATCCTGGCCTTTATCCGCTCATAAACGTCAGGTTTGAGATTCACGTAAAAAGAAAAACCCCAGGTTCACGAGTAACCTGGGGTTTCTATCTGGCGGAAGCGCAGAGATTCGAACTCTGGAACCCTTTCGGGTCGCCGGTTTTCAAGACCGGTGCCTTCAACCGCTCGGCCACACTTCCTGAGTGAGGCGAACTATAAACACCTCACCGCGTGCTGTAAAGAGTGGCTGCACTCGTTCGCTGTAAAAATAGTCAAAACGTGTTTAATCGGTTGAACTGACGACACATCGACGATTTTATCAGCACAGGCTCAGTGTTTTTTGATGTACATATCTTTCGTGAAATAGTACCCCAGCTTATCCGGCGTAAATCCGCCGACCCACGGTTTCACCAGGTGCGTACGGACGTAGTGATAAACCGGAATGGCCGGCACATCGCGTCCCAGCAGATCTTCCGCCTGCTGGTAGTACTTACCCCGCTCTTCCGCTGATTTGGCTTTCGCGGCATCGATCAGCGCCCGATCGTAGTCCGGATTGCTGTACTGGCTGGTGTTTTCGCTGTCGCCCGTGCGGAAGTTATTCAGGAAGGTCGCCGCATCGTCATAATCGGCAATCCACGCATACCGCACCGCGTCAAAGTTGTGGGTGTGCATGGTATCCAGCATGGTTTTCCACTCCTGGTTTTGCAGCTTTGCCTCCACGCCAAGGTTTTTCTTCCACATGGAGCTGGCCGCAATCGCGATGCGCTGGTGCGATTCAGAGGTGTTGTAGAGCAGGTTAAAGCTCAGAGGATGGCTGGCGTTATATCCGGCCTCGTTCAGCAGCTTTTTCGCCTCCGCGATGCGCTTGTCCAGCGGCCAGCTGGCGTAATCCGGGTTCTTTAGCTTCACGCCGCCAATATCCGGCTGGCTGATGAGCCACGCCGGACGCTGCCCCTGCCCTAATACTTTTCCGGCAATGATGTCTTTATCCAGCGCCATGTTCAGCGCCTTACGCACGCGCGCGTCGTTGAACGGCGGACGGGTGGTATTGAATTCGTAGTAATAGGTCGCCAGCTGAGGTGAAACGTCCAGCTCGCTGCCCAGGGTTTTCTTGAGCTGGGCAAACTGGTTAATCGGCACCGTGTACACGATGTCAATTTCGCCCGCCTTATAGCGGTTCACATCCGAGGCCTCGGAGGTGATGGGCAGGTAGGTGACCTTGTTAATCACGGTATGCGCGTTATCCCAGTAGCGCGGGTTGCGCTCCGCCACGATGCGTTCGTTGACCACCCACTGCGACAGCTTATACGCCCCGCTGCTGACGAAATGTTCCGGTTTGGTCCACTTATCGCCGAAACGGCCAATCAGCACTTTATCCACCGGCACCAGAGACGGGTGCGCCAGCATCGCGAGGAAGGCCGCGTTTGGCTGGGTAAGCGTCACTTCCAGCGTGGTGTCGTTAATCGCTTTTACGCCCAGCGTATCGGGCGCTTTTTTCCCCTGAGCAATATCGGCCGCGTTGACGATATGCATGTTGCCCGGATAGCTGGCATACGGCGAAGCCGTTTTCGGATCGATCAGGCGCTGCCAGCTCCAGACTACATCCTCTGCGGTAATCGCCGTGCCGTCGCTCCAGGTGATGCCCGGGCGCAAATGGAACGTCCAGACGGTGTTGTCCTTGTTCTCCCATTTTTCCGCCAGTCGCGGTTGAACTTCTCCTGCCGGGGAAACGCCCACCAGCCCTTCGAATAAATCGCTGATAATATTGAATTCGACATCGCTTTCGACTTTATGCGGGTCGAGCGAAGCCGGTTCACTGCCGTTGTTTCTGACCAGTTCCTGTTTGTCGGCCAGCGCGGTTCCTGCCGGCACGTTCGCCGCCCAGGCTGCCGTGCTGGCGCACAGGATCCCGGCGGTGAGTAAAGTGAGCGTAAAGTTCGTGCGTGTTTGTGGTTTCATTTCCTTCGCCTTATTGTCTGTATTATGACGATCCGGAAATAACTCTTAGCGCCCGAACGGTAATAACGCAATATTTTTCAGTAACCTATAAGAGCTTGATCTGGTAAATTGTCGCAAACCGCTGTTCGTACTGGCGAAACGGTTTTCTGCAGAAGAAATAACCACCTCCGGCGCTAACGTGCTGAGTAAAGATGGGTAAAACCACTTTGAGACTGGCGTGCCGTTTCCTATTCTTTCCACTAATTACATCTGTCGTAAGAGAGTGACTCATGGATCGTATAATTACTTCTTCACGCGACCGCACATCGCTACTCAGCACCCACAAGGTGCTGCGCAATACCTATTTCATGCTCAGCCTGACGCTGGCATTTTCAGCGATCACCGCAACCGCCAGCACCGTGCTGATGCTGCCGTCTCCGGGGCTGATCCTGACGCTGGTGGGTATGTATGGTCTGATGTTCCTGACCTACAAAACCGCTGACAAGCCCGTCGGCATTCTGTCCGCGTTTGCCTTCACCGGCTTCCTGGGCTACATCCTGGGGCCGATGCTGAATGCGTATCTGTCTGCCGGAATGGGCGATCTTATCGGCATGGCGCTGGGCGGTACCGCGCTAGTGTTCTTCTGCTGCTCGGCCTACGTGCTGACCACGCGTAAGGACATGTCCTTCCTCGGCGGTATGCTGATGGCGGGTGTCGTGGTGGTGCTGGTGGGCATGGTGGCAAACATCTTCCTGCAGCTGCCTGCCCTGCATCTGGCGATCAGCGCCGTCTTTATTCTGATTTCTTCAGGCGCAATCCTGTTCGAAACCAGCAACATCATTCGCGGCGGTGAGACGAACTATATCCGCGCCACCGTGAGCCTGTACGTGTCGCTGTACAACATCTTCGTCAGCCTGTTGAGCATCTTGGGCTTCGCCAGCCGCGATTAAGCACAACGGATACGAAAAAGGAGAATGCCTCTGGCATTCTCCTTTTTTTATGCCCTACTCACCCCGGCAAATATAGGTGGGATAACGCCGGTCCTGAATCAGCCACACGGAAGGCGCGAGCTCAGAGATCGTCAGATAGTAGCGTGCGGTCGGATTGGCGAAGCTACCCCACTGAGCATCAGGCGTATTGTCATTGTGCCGACGCCAGGTTTTGGTGTAGCTCAACACAATCACGTTATCATCGTCCCGCTGCTGCCAGGTAAAGTCCACATCCCTGTCAACGATCAAACATTGCCCGCCAGCTCTTGCCGCCCCTTTATAGGTTGTCAACCCGGTCCCGTCCCGATGGAAAAAGAACTGGGCAACGGTATTGACCTTTACTTCACTGGGTTTTCCCTCATTGCGTGTGAAATTAAATTCAGTGCTGCAGGCCAGCACATCCTTTTTACCCACGCTGCCGGAAAAGTAAAAAAATGCCAGCGAACAACCAACCAGGACACCGCCCACGCCAAAAAGAAGTTTTATTTTCATTTTTGTGCCCCGCTTTTATAACGTATGGTTTTACACAGGCTGGTTTGGCTGACCGGACAGGCACCAATAAACACCTCATCTGCAGCGGAAATAGTAAAACGGGCGCTGAAATAATAAATGTCGTACGCCTCACGTTCGCACGCCACATTATTAGCCTCCAGCCGCTCCGCTAATTTCGATAGCACCAGCGGTCGTCCGTGATCGTTGATAATCCAGATGCTGCAACGCGCGATTTTTTCCTTAACCGGCTTGAGTTTCGCCGGAATGAAAATCCCCTGCTGTCGGCTAAAGTAGAGATTCGTCCCCAGCGCAGCGACGATCAATACGGCCACAATCGCCCATTTTTGCAAGGAAGCGCGTTGAGGCTTTACTTCTTGCGGAGCGAACGAAGGCTGCGGATCGACGGATGGAGTTTTCTCTCCGGGCTGAAAAATCACCTCAGCATCAAAACGAAATCCGTAACGGGGCACGGTCACGATAAATTCGTGCCCCTCTCCCAGAGACTGGAAGCTTTTACGTAATTCGCTAACCGCTTTATTGAGATTATTTCCTGAGGGCGTAAAGCCAAATTCCTCCCACACGCGAGTGATTAATTCCTCCCGACTCAGGTCGCATCCTTTGTGTTTTATAAATTCCTGCAAAAGCCGCACGGCTGGCGCCGAAAGCGTTAATACACATTCTGGTTGTCCAACAAGACTTATTGCATGTGCTTCAGGATCGAATAACAACGAATTATTGCATATAAAAAACATCTTTTATTCTCGGCTGTTACCGCATGCTTTTTTAATCCCTGGTACATCGACATGAAAAACGCCTCCTGACCTGCTTATTTTTTCGTCAGAAGGAATTTTCTTCCTATCCCTGGTCGCGGTATTTTCGCTTAACTATACAACCTTAAAGCCAGAAAAGCAGGATAAAAACCTGTATTTAACGAGTTAATTAATACAAATTTTCACAAACCGCTGTTCTGGTTAAAGTTTCCCTGCCCTGAAGCAATACGAAAGCAGACGGTGTCCTGGTGTTAACGCGCCGCCGATGAACTCAGAGCAGGCAGACTGAATGTGAAACAGAAAAATAGAGTGAACATGACAACCGCCTTTTATGTCGCCGCGCTGTCATTGCCATTTTTCTCAGAAATGGCAATGGCCAATATGAGCGTGTACCCGATGGAACTGAATGTGGACAGGTCCGGTGCGGCGCAAATTAAGGTAGCGTCGAAAACGGATGATATTCAGTTCATTCGGGTGAGGCAAAAGAAAATTCTTAATCCCGGCACCGCCCAGGAAAAAGAGATTGATGTGGCCTCGTGGAAAGAAGGCGGCGTTGTTGTCACGCCCGAAAAATTTGCCCTGGCGGCAGGCGCAATGCGCGTCGTTCGTCTGGTATCGCTTACGCCACCGGAAAAAGAGACCACCTGGCGCGTCTATTTTGAAGGGGTAAAGCAGCCTGACAGCATTATTCCCGGCAAGGCAGAAAGCCCTGCTGCGACGGCAACATTGGGCGTCAATGTGATCTGGGGCGCCCTGATCCACCTCGCCCCGGAAAAAAGTGTGGTTTCACTCTCGATAGACCCTCGCAAGGGCACGTTAAAAAACAACGGTACGTTGCGCGTGCCGCTGAGAGAGATCGGTATTTGTGACGCAGATTCGTCGTGTAAATGGGTTAAAGAAGACGCGACGATTTATCCGGACACCGAACGGAAATTAAAAGCGCTCACAAAGACACAAGGCCAGAAATATAAATTCCGCTACTTCAACTGGGTGAATAAAACCGCTGAAGAAGCTGATTTACCCGTCGTGCAATAACACGACGTTACCGTAAAGACCCAAAAGGGTTTGTTTAAAGAGCCAGGGTGCTCATTTGTAAATATGGAGATATCAATGCGTAAGTACTTTAAACCTCTGATGATTGTTGCCGCGATGACCACGTCCGTTAGCGTGCTGGCGATCCAAAAAGATATTACCGTCAACGCCAGCGTTGATTCACAGCTCGATATGACCCAGGCCGATAACACGCCGCTGCCGGCAAGCATCGATATGCAGTATCTGCCTGGCCGCGGTCTGGAAAGCTATCGCCTGAATACCAAGGTGTGGTCTAACTCCGCCACCAGCAACGTGAAAGTCCGTCTGGTGAGCGCCGCGAAGCTGGCAAATGCCGACGGTGCTGAGACTATCCCAATGACGGTAAAGCTGGGCGATAAAACCCTCTCTACCGCCGATGTGGAATATACCGGTACCGAACTGTTCCCGGGTAGCATCGAAAACGGTTCAGCGGTACTGCCGCTGACCATTTCTCAGACCACCAAAGGCATTCTGAAAACCGGTCAGTACAGCGGCGTTGTCAGCCTGATGCTGACGCAGGCGACTACCACGGAAGGCGGTGCGTAACACCACAGCACCTAAGGAATAACGTCAGAGGGTGCCCACCCTCTGACGTCAGGATGATGTCGAGGCTCGTTCATGGCGTTTCACAGAAATACTCTCCTCTTTGTTGCTTTGTTACCCGCATCCATCCAACTCGCCTGCGCCGGGATGGCCGTCCCGGCAGGTTTTGAAGATCTGGCGAAAACGCAGCGCCTGTGGACAGAGGTCAACCTCTACGGCGAGTCGCTTGGACTTTTTGAAACGGATATCACGCTTGAAACGGTCAGTTTTGTCGCACCTGAAACCGTTGTGGCGGCCATCAAACGCCGGTTTAACGACGACCCTGCTCTCGTTGGCACCGTGTCTGCCGCGCTGGCCGTTCCGCTTGCCCGTAACGGCAACCTGGCCTGCAGCAGCAACGGCTCCGCAGCGGGCTGCGATTACATTGATACCGACCGCGCGGCCATTATCTATGACGAGAATAACGCCCGTATTAGCCTGTTTTTGGACAAGAAATATCTGCCTAAAGCCACCGCGGAAAATCAGTGGTATCAGCCCACGCAGGACACCGAAAATGCGCTGATCCATCAGCAGAATATTAATTTTGTTGCCGACAGGGACTATCAGTCAGCCACCGTACAGGGCAATGGCGCGCTGGCGCTCACCCAGGACGGCTATGTTAACCTTGACTGGACCTGGCTGGGACAGCGTTCAAGGCGCCAGCAGCAACAGGAAATCACCGTCAACAACGCCTGGTTCCGCCAGGATATCTTGCGTCAGTACTATGTCCAGCTGGGCGAGATGGATACCCGCGATCTGTTCAGTAATGCCGGCGGGAATATCAACCTCAGCCAGCTGCCGCTGGGCAAAATTCGTGGTCTGCGCACGGGTTCAACACGGGCGTGGATTAATCCGGTTCAGCAGTCAAAGGGAACACCTGTCACCGTGCTGCTTTCCCATGACGCGCGTATCGACGCCCGCCGTGGCAATCAGCTGCTTGCCAGCTTTTACCTGAATGCCGGGGCGCAAACCCTCGACACGCGATCGTTTCCGGACGGGAGCTACACCGTCACGCTGTCGGTCTATGAAAATAACCGGCTGACGCGTACCGAGCAGGTGCCGTTTACCCGAACCGGCATTACGCCATTTGACCGCGTCGAGTGGTTCCTGCAGGCGGGTGAAACCGACAATAGCAATCAAAACGAAGAACGCAGCGCGGTTGCGCAGGCGGGCGTACGCCTGCCCGTTACCCCGACCCTGGCGCTGACCAGCGGAGCAACGATAAAGAAAAACCAGCGTTTCCTGGAAAATGCGCTCGACTGGAGCCGGGGCTTCAACGCGGGCCCGATCGACGGCGTGCTGAGTACCCGGTTTAGCTACCTTTACGGCAGCGAAGGCCAGCGCGGCAATATTCAGCAAATCAGCTACAACGACGGTTTTTCACTGAGCCTCTATCGCAACGCGTTATCAGCCGAAAACTGCAACACCCGAAGCGCGGGGTTTGACGCCGTGAACGGCTGTTATCGCACCCTCTCGGTGATGTTTTCCGTCCCTGTCGGAGGCTGGTATGCGAGCCTCGGATATTCGGATAACCGCAACGAAGGACGTTACGTTTCACGTCGGGAGCTCCCGGACAGCGACGATCGCCACGATGCGGGTTTGCCGTGGGAATCGGTCTATATGACCCGCTCGCGCTCGCGCGCCTGGCAGGGAGGGCTGAGCAATGCCTTTAGCACCCGAGGCCTGAACATTAACAGCAGCATTAACCTGTTCATGCGTAACGATGACGCCCGCGACGGCAGGGACAAAGGCGGCTACCTGAGCGTAAGCCTGTCCATGGCGCATAACCGTCAGGGTGATGCGTCGAGCTATACCTCTATGGGCGCGACATGGCAGCACCAGCAGCGTGAAAAAAATCAGCTGAGCTACAACGTGGCGCATAACTGGTACGCCGATGCACGCGGCGAAAACGAGTACGGTCTGAGCGCGTCGGGCATTAACAGCGATTCGCTCAATACTTCAGCCTATACGCGCCAGGGCGGGCGTTATGGCAACGGCAGCCTGACCGTCAGCGACGCCTGGAATCGTCAGGACAGGCGCCATACGCTGAGCAGCAGCGGCAACTACGGCTCGACCCTTGCGCTGTCGCGTTCTGGCCTGTGGCTCGGCCGCTGGAGCGACGGTCGTCCTGCTTCCGCCGTCGCGGTTAACGTTGCCACACCGGAAGATACCCAGGCTCCGAGCGTTGCCGTGTCGTTGGATAACAGCGGGAGCGCAGACATTCCGGGCAATAGCCGCGCCCTCTTCGCAGTGCCGGGCTACCAGCAGACGACGTTGACGATTAACGAATCGCTGGACGTATCCCGGGGGGCCAGCAGTGAGATCACGCAAGGTTCAGGCAGCAGAACGCTGTTTATGGTGCCTGGCAAACTGCTGCGTCGGGACGTGCAAACCACCGCAAGCTACACCTGGCTCGGCCAGTTAACCGACGAGCGTCATTCGCCGTTTATCGGCGGCGTGCCGCTGAACGTTAACGGCTGGAGCGATCTCGGCAACGGCGGATTCAGCGCCCAGAGCGATGCCCTGCTGCATAACCTCTACCTGGTGCGCCAGCAGCAGTTCTATCAGTGCGAACTCAACGTGAAAAGTATGCGCGACGTGGTGCGCTATGTCGGTTCCATTCCTTGCCGGGAATTAACCTTCTCCGCCCTGCCGGATGCCGTCCAGCAGCAGGCGCAGCTGATGCTCGCCGGACGATCGGTACCTACCGGTCCGACTGCCATGAACGCTGACAACCTCACTAAAGGGAAATGATGTGATTAAGTGCTTCTTTATTTTACTGTTCTTAAGCCTGTGGACAGGCCAGACTCTGGCGGGCGCCCCTGCGGGACGAAACACCAGCGTTGGGATCAGCTTCGATCGCACGGCACCGCCTGCGCGTTTCGATATCTGGTTTCATGAATCGGGCGGCTTTGACGCCGCCGACCCGCAAAAGTGGGGACGTAATACCCTGACCTGTCAGTCCCGGACTGACGCCACGTACGGGGCCTGCATGAACTCACCGGTCTGGTTCTCAGCTAACCCGGCCGCGCCCTATGCCATCAATTTACGTTTCACGCATGCCCTCACCAGCAAGACGGTGGATATCAAGCTGTATGGCGATCACTACATGTTTATCAACAATAAAGTCTTTACCTTCGCCAGCTTTGTGACAGGGGGAACGGCCACAATCGCTGACTGGAACAGAGAGCCGTATTTTGATTTCTATATTGTGAAAAGCGAACTGGATAAGCTCGCCCTGCCGGGGATCTGGACCGCAACGCTGAAGCAGAATCTGCGTCAATGGGGGAGCGCCGACTGTGGCGGGAACTTCAATGACGTAAACGTCGGATGCCCTGGCTACCTCACCATCGCCAGGTGGCAGGCAAACATTCGCATTGAGGTGGTCGATCCGGGTAATCAGCAGATTTATCTGCCGGCCTTTCCGCACTCAACGCCCATCGTTAACCTCAACCTGACCAACTTCCCGGGGCGGCCGGGAGGTAGTGAGATCCAGGGTGAAAACTCGCTGGATATGTGCCTGTACGACGGCAAAAACAGCACCAGCACCCGCGCCTATCTTCGCTTTGAGGATGACGGGCTTCCCTCAGTGGATCGTGCCGAAGGCGCGTTTTCTATCAGGCGACGCGGCGGTAGCCAGACCGATGCGCGGGATCGTCTCGATTATCGGGTCTCCGTCACCAACCCAATCACAGGCGCAACCGAAAGCGTCGCGAACGGTAAAACCCTGGTCTGGCAAGGCACAAACGATCCGCAGCATCTGCGTCAGGTCGTGCTGCCCGGCGGACGCGAGAGCGTACTGTGCATCCCTGCCCCTATTATCCTGAAAACCCCCGCGTTTGCCGCCAGCAGCAAAAACGCGGGCGACTATACCGGCACGCTGCGCGTTATCTATACGCCCAGCACGTTATAACGAGGTCACCGTGAGTTACGCTATTCTCGACAATAATCGATTTTACGCCGAAGGGTTGCGCTACGCGCTGCTGCGTCGGGGCGTGCAGTTAGAGGTCCAAAGCGACACCGTGCAATGGCAGCCAGCGCTGCTTACCCGCCGTGTGGTTGTCGTACGCTGTCGTTTTTCCGTGGCCGCTACGCATCAGGCACTGATTAACATTTTGCTCAGACTGGAAGCCGCCCGCTGGCAAGGCAGCCTGTATCTGGTCTGCAATGAAAAGGGGTGGGCGCTGGCGACGCATTTACGCAAGCGTTTCAGTACGTTAACCCTTTATATCATCGATGACCGGATCGCCGTTGCCGATGCGGCATATTTGCTGGCAAAAGAGCCTCGCCGCGTTCGAAGCCTGGACTGCTGTCTTACCGGCCTTGAATTCAACGTGCTCGATCTGATGCTTACCGGCTTGCCGGTACGCCACATTGCCATCGTGACGCGTATGTCTGAGAAGCAGGTTTCGACCCATAAATGCAACGCACTGAAAAAGCTTAATGCCAACAATCTGCTGCAGCTACTCCTGTAGGGCACGGCTTATCCTGCGGCGGCTTTTTTGCTACACTGTCGCCGTTTTTTTCACAGACGACAGAAGATTATGTTCATTTTTGCAGGCCAGGAAATTGAGACCGATAGCGAAGGCTATCTGAAAGATACGACGCTCTGGAGCGAGCCGCTGGCGGAGAAAATTGCGGAAAACGAAGGGATTACCCTCTCCCCCGAACACTGGGAAGTGGTGCGTTTTGTTCGCGAGTTCTATCTTGAATTCAACACCTCTCCGGCGATCCGCATGCTGGTTAAAGCCATGGCCAATAAGTTCGGCGAAGAGAAAGGCAACAGCCGCTATCTGTATCGTCTGTTCCCGAAAGGCCCGGCAAAACAGGCCACCAAAATTGCCGGCCTGCCAAAACCGGTGAAGTGTATTTAATACCGAATCCCGAAGTTTACGTATTCCCGCCCGGGTTGATGCGGTTCCGTTAACACCTTATCAACCCGCGCGCTGCGCGGCCCACCCGCCTTCAGCCACGCCATCAGCTTGTCGACCTGCTCCGCTTCGCCGCAGGCGACCACCTCAACGCTGCCGTCGTCCATATTTCGCGCGTATCCCGTTAGCCCAAGCTCAACCGCTTCGCGCTGGGTGCTGTAGCGGAACCCCACGCCCTGAACAACGCCGTGAACCCAGGCAATGGTGCAGATTTTTGACATTTTTCTTCTCCTTAACGTAGCGTTTTCGGCAAACAGCCATAGTGCTGCCGGAAACGGGCGGTGAAACGAGAGCTGGAAAGATACCCACATTGTAATGCGATTTCGCCAATTGGTAATCGGGTTGACTGGAGCTGTGACAAAGCAACGGCCATCCTCACCTCCTCCACGATCTGACGAAAACTCTGCGACTCTTCACGCAAGCGTCTGCGCAGCGTCGGCACGCTTAAGGCCAGACGGCTGGCAACGTCCTGCGCGGTCCAGTCTCTGGCGGGCGACAGCATAATGAACTGCCGCACCTGCTCGGTCAGGTTACTGTTGCGCTCAACAAGCAGTGGACCCGCCACGCCATCGTGCAGCAGGGCCAGCAAAAGGCCGAAAGCCTGATGCTTTTGTAGCGCCTCCGGTAAATCCTGACGCACGGCGTGCAGCAGATTGTCCCACATAAACGCCAACCCCTCGCTCAGCGGGGCGCAGAGCGAATGCAGCGTCGTGCGCGGCCAGGATTTCAGGTAATGCGCTTTAAACTCGGCGACGATCTCCGGAGACAACATCAGCAAATCCGAGTGAAACAGACCGTTTACAGGCTGATTGATAATCTCCCTCGTCGTATTGGCCGGGATAATGATGAGCTCATCCCGTGTCGCCTCCAGGCGGTTATCATCCTGAACAATCACCTTACTGCCGTGAGTGATATGACAAATAGCCGGAAAAAAGAGTTTAACCTGGTGCAGGCGATGCATTTTGCTGGCAGTCACTTCACCCGCGGTAAGATGGCTATGTCGAAAATGAAACTCCTGCACCCTGCCATCCTTATCTGCTGTACGTTGCTGTTAACTGAGCTTTTGCCAGAACGTGACTATTGAGCATAAAACCGACCAGCGCGCCGCTGGCATTGCTGTCGACGGGCAGTTTATCCACGTTCAGGGCCCAGACGGTAATCTGATAGCGATGAGGCTTGTCCCCTTCGGGTGGACATGCGCCGCCGAATCCAGAATAGCCGAAATCATTACGCCCCTGCACAACGCCGGCAGGTAATTTCTCGCCGTTCGGGTTACCGGCATCAGCGGGCAGCGTCATTGTCTTCGCCGGAATATTGGCGACGGTCCAGTGCCACCAGCCGCTGCCGGTGGGGGCATCCGGGTCATATACCGTGACGGCAAAACTTTTCGTACCGGCGGGCGGATTTTTCCATGCCAGCTGTGGAGAAGTATTCCCACCGTGGCAGCCAAACCCCTCAAATACCTGCTGTTGCGCCAGCCGCCTTTCGCCGGAAATATCCCGGCTGGTGATGCCGAAAGGCGTTGTGGCTAAAACCTGAAAACTCATCGCCGCCAGAGCGGCTATGGCTATCACACTGCGCTTTTTCATGGGTGCTCCCTCTGCTGTACCGGAAGCCCTACTGTAAAGCCTGCTGCAATACCGGAATGTGCCTAAGCGATTTGATTTTGTGCCGAAACGCTCAACGGCATCCGCAGATGATTGCGCCTTGCTGAATGTGGTAATCTACGCGCCATTTCCTGAAATCGACAGAACAGCAAATTATGAGTGTACGTTTAGTGTTAGCCAAAGGGCGCGAGAAATCATTACTGCGCCGTCATCCCTGGGTCTTTTCCGGCGCGGTTGCCCGTATGGAAGGCAAAGCCAGCCTCGGTGAAACCATTGATATCGTTGACCATCAGGGGAAATGGTTAGCGCGAGGCGCCTACTCGCCAGCGTCCCAGATCCGCGCGCGCGTCTGGACGTTTGATAAAGATGAAAGCATCGACATCGACTTCTTCGTTCGCCGTCTGCAGCAGGCGCAGCAGTGGCGCGACTGGCTGGCAAAACGCGACGGGCTGGACAGCTACCGCCTGATTGCCGGTGAGTCCGACGGCCTGCCGGGCGTGACCATCGATCGCTTCGGTAACTTCCTGGTGCTGCAGCTCCTGAGCGCCGGAGCGGAATACCAGCGTGCCGCGCTGATCGGCGCGCTGCAAACGCTGTTCCCGGAATGTGCCATTTACGACCGCAGCGATGTGGCGGTGCGCAAAAAAGAAGGCATGGAGCTGACTCAGGGGCCCGTAACGGGCGAACTGCCACCGGCCCTGCTGCCGATTGAAGAGCACGGCATGAAGCTGCTGGTGGATATTCAGGGCGGGCACAAAACGGGTTACTACCTCGACCAGCGCGACAGCCGTCTGGCTACGCGTCAGTACGTTGCCGACAAACGCGTGCTAAACTGCTTCTCCTATACCGGCGGTTTTGCCGTTTCGGCGCTGATGGGTGGCTGTGCCCAGGTGGTGAGCGTGGACACTTCGCAGGAAGCGCTGGACGTGGCAAAACAGAACGTCGAGCTCAACAAGCTGGATCTGAGCAAAGCGGAGTTTGTCCGCGATGACGTCTTCAAGCTGCTGCGTAAATATCGCGACCAGGGCGAGAAGTTCGACGTCATCGTGATGGATCCGCCAAAGTTTGTGGAAAACAAAAGCCAGCTGATGGGCGCGTGCCGCGGGTATAAAGATATCAACATGCTGGCTATCCAGCTGCTGAACCCGGGCGGAGTTCTGCTCACCTTCTCCTGCTCCGGCCTGATGACCACAGATTTATTTCAGAAAATCATCGCCGATGCCGCAATAGATGCTGGCCGTGATGTACAATTTATAGAGCAGTTCCGTCAGGCAGCCGATCACCCCGTGATTGCTACCTACCCGGAAGGACTGTATCTGAAAGGGTTTGCCTGTCGCGTCATGTAACTTGAAAAGAGAAATATTGCCCGCACATAACGTGTAAGTCGTATTTCCCGGGAGGTGACTATGATTGCCAGCAAATTCGGTATCGGCCAGCAGGTCCGCCACACTTTGCTAGGGTATTTGGGTGTGGTCGTGGATATCGACCCGGAGTATTCCCTTGATGAACCGTCAGCAGACGAGCTGGCGGTGAACGCAGAGCTTCGCGCCGCGCCCTGGTACCACGTGGTAATGGAAGGTGATGATGGACAACCCGTTCACACCTATCTGGCCGAAGCGCAGCTGAGTAGCGAGCTGCAGGAAGAGCATCCGGAGCAACCCACAATGGATGAACTTGCTCAGACTATCCGCAAACAGTTACAGGCTCCGCGCCTGCGGAACTAAGCGTGTAAAAAAAGCCCGATGAACGGGCTTTTTTTTTTATTACTTCGCCAGCCCCAGACGGGGGATATCGATCGCCGGACAGCGGTCCATGACGACCTTCAACCCCGCATCCCGCGCCAGCACGGCGGCCTGCTCGTTAATCACGCCCAGCTGCATCCACAGCGTTTTCGCCCCTACGGCGATAGCGTCCTGCGCCACTTCCCACGCTGCCTCGGAATTTCGGAAGACATCAACCATATCAATTTTTTCCGGCACGTCAGCGAGCGTGGCATAACCCTGCTGACCCAGTAAGGTTTTCCCCGCCACCTTTGGCGAGACCGGGATAACGTGATAGCCCTGATCGAGAAGGTATTTCATCACCCGATAGCTTGGACGATCGGGTTTATCGCTCGCGCCCACCAGCGCAATGGTACGCGTGGATGTCAGAATCTCGGCAATATCGTTCTCTTTCATGGTTTTTCTCCTGGCTTTTTTAAAAGTGTACGACAAACCGCATATCTCAACCATCCATCCCATACAGATGCATGAGGGCAAAACGGCGAAATATGTCTATATGTTAGTAAACGTGATTATCGAAAAATTTAGATACATTAATGCGGCGACAGAATTTCTGACGGGAGCCTTCTATGAAAACCGGTATTGCCACTGCCCTGATTGCGTTAGTGATGCCGGTCTGCGTTTTTGCCACCACGCTCCGGCTCTCTACCGACATAGATCTCCTTGTACTGGACGGTAAAAAGGTCTCCAGCTCGTTATTGCGCGGTGCAGACAGCATCGAGCTGGATAACGGGCCTCATCAGCTGGTCTTCCGGGTGGAAAAGTCGATCGGTCTGGCGAATCACGAGCAACGCATGTACATCTCCCCGCCGCTGATCGTCAGCTTTAATACGCGGCAAATCAGTCAGGTGAACATCACCCTGCCTCGCCTTGAAACGGAGAAGGAATCTGCGGCCTTCGACGCTTCACCCCGCGTTGAACTGCTGGACGGGAATGCGATGCCGATTCCGGTGAAGCTGGATATTCTGGCGTTAACGACCTCGCCGAAAGGCCCGGATTACGAGGCCGCGACCCAGACCTATAACAAAGCGGGAAAACGCGCATCGCTTCCGCAGTTTGCCACCATGATGGCGGATGACAGTACGCTTCTATCCGGCGTCTCTGAACTGGACGTCATTCCTCCCCAGTCCCAGACCCTGACGGAACAGCGCCTTAAATTCTGGTTCCAGCAGGCAGATCCCGATACGCGCGCCCGGTTTTTACAATGGGCAAAACAACAACCTTCATCATAAGCCACATTTTTTACGCCTTTCTCTTGCAGCGTCAGACGGTTCCCGTCATCGTGTAGGCAGTTAACCTGATGGATATGATTATGGAACTGACAACACGCACGCTGCCTGAGCGCAAACACATTGCTCTTGTGGCGCACGATCACTGTAAACAAATGCTGCTTAACTGGGTTCGCCGCCATCAGTCTTCGCTGGAAAAGCACGCCCTTTCGGCAACCGGCACAACCGGTAACCTGATCCAGCGCGAAACGGGTCTGCAGGTGAATGCCATGCTGAGCGGCCCGATGGGCGGCGATCAGCAGGTCGGCGCGCAGATCTCCGAAGGGAAGATTGATGTGCTGATCTTCTTCTGGGACCCGCTGAACGCGGTTCCGCACGATCCGGATGTCAAAGCCTTGCTGCGTCTGGCGACGGTGTGGAATATTCCGGTGGCGACAAACCTGTCGACGGCGGATTTCATCATCGAATCGCCGCAGTTTAACTCGCCGGTTGATATTCTTATTCCGGACTATCAGCGTTATCTTTCCGACAGACTGAAGTAGCTTTTTTGCCGGGTGGCGGCGACGCCTTACCCGGCCTACCCATCCTTGCCCGGCGGCGTTATGGCTTCCGCGCCACCGGTACATCTATACTCTTCAAAATATCGACAAACACGGATGGCTCCTCTTTATTGAACAGCAGCCACACGCGATGCCGCGCGCGGGTGATAGCCACATACAGCAAACGCCGCTCTTCGGCATCCGGGAAGTCTTCCGGCACAGGCAGCAGAGCCTCTTCCATCACCGACTCGCGGGCCGGGGCCGGGAAACCGTCGCTCCCCTCTTTCAGCCCCACCACAATCACATAGTCAGCCTGCTGCCCTTTGCTGGCGTGAATGGTCATAAATTCAAGCTGCAGTTTCGGCCAGCGGGTGGCGGCTTTTTCCAGCGCCGCGGGCTTAAGGTGATGGTAGCGCGCCAGCACCAGAATACGTTCATCGGGCTTCGCGTAGCCGCTGAGCTTGTCCAGCAGCGGTTCCAGTTGGTCATCCGCCAGCAGGGTGACCGCTTTTTTATCTCCTGGGCGCAGGCTATTGAGTGGCTTTGCCAGCTGATGCGGGTTCTGCTGGATAAAGCGGTTGGCGATCTCACCAATGCGTGAATTGAAGCGGTAGGTGGTATCCAGATCGCTGCGATCCCCTTCGCCAAAATGGTGGTGGAACGCGGTCGTCAGGGAGAGCTGCGCCCCGCTGAAGCGATAGATGGCCTGCCAGTCGTCCCCTACCGCAAACAGCGACGTATGTTTATTTTGCGCCCGTAGCGCCGAGAGCAGTGCAGCACGCTGCGGTGAGATATCCTGGAACTCATCCACCAGAATATGTTTCCACGGACTGACAAAACGTCCCTTCTCAAGAATGATGATGGCCTGATGGATCAAACCGGAGAAATCGACGGCATTTTCCTCTTTCAGCGCGGTTTTCCAGGCTTTCAGCAGCGGAGCCATCAGCTTGACCCGTTTCGCAAACAGATCGCGGATCGCCTCCGGCGCGCTTTCAATCATCTCTGCCTGCGATCCACCGTGCATTCGCATCAGGCTGACCCAGCGGTCAAGTCGCGAACCCAGCCGACGCGCCAGTTTGTCATCCTGCCAGAAGCTGCCCTCTGGCACCTCCCAGCCGAGCTCCTCTTCCAGCCACTGCCGCCACCCTTTCGCCTGCGCCTTTTTCTCACTGCACTGCTGGCGCCACGTTTTGATGAACAGCGCCTGACGCGCCTGCGCGTCGTTTTCCAGCTTACTAATGGAAGGCACTTTTTTACTGCCCTGCTGAATAATATGCAGCGCAAGGGCATGGAAGGTTCTGGCCGTGATGTCCCGGGTGTGCAGACGTTCCTGGATACGTTCGTCCATCTCCTGAGCAGCCTTACGGCCAAAGGCCAGAAGCAGTATTTGATCGGCTACCGCTTCCCCGGTCGTCAGCAGCCAGCCGGCACGCGCCACCAGCACCGACGTTTTACCGCTACCGGCCCCCGCCAGCACCAGCAGCGACTGCTCGCCATTGACCACCGCGCGCGCCTGGGCCGGATTGAGCGGTGAAGATTCCACCGTACTGAAAAAGTCGGCGTATTGGGTGAGCATGGCGTCCGTCCAGGCCTGATTATGAGCGAGACGGCTTTTATCCTTATCGTTCAGCCAGGCCTGACACTGGCGCCAGGCGTCGCGACAGTTGTCAAACTCGTCGAGACGCGTCACGGAGAGCGGCAGCGCCGAGAGTGCGTGTCGGATCTTTTGCTGCAGCCCGGCGGTCTGCTGACGGGTCAGCCACGCGTGCTGTGCGTTGCTCTGCGCGATATCGTCCAGCACCTGCTGCAGCACCTGGGCGGCAATTACGCTCATATCCTGGCTCCACTGCTGCCACAGCGCGTTCAGGTGATGATGGAAACGCTGGGTTTCCGCCCACTCGGTGCCGTGAAGACGCACGACTTTATCGTCAGGCAGAACGAATTCCAGCTCGCCCCACACCAGCCCGCGTTTACAGTGGATAGCCAGAAGCTGGTTAAACGGAATAAGGTATTCGTGGCGTTCCCCGGAGACTTTCACCCCGGCATTAAGGAGAACCACCCTGTCGTAAGGGTGTTGCGCCAGGCGTTTGCCTAACGAGGTTGCTTTCAGTTCCATGTTCCGCCAAATCCACGAAGAGATAATTTACCTGACAGTTTAACTGCCAGTTTTAAGGTGCTCCAGCCTAAAAAAACGTTACAATCATTGGGCGTTAATTTTATCGAAAGGAAGTGAGGGTTTATGCGTACCGTTCTGAATGTGTTGAATTTTGTGCTGGGCGGTTTTGCCACCACCCTTTCCTGGCTTTTTGCCACGCTGGTGAGCATCGTCCTGATTTTCACGCTTCCCCTGACCCGTTCCTGCTGGGAAATCACAAAACTCTCCTTAATCCCCTACGGGAATGAAGCCATCCACGTTGACGAGCTGAATCCGGAGAGCAAAAACGCCCTGATGAATACGGGCGGAACCCTGCTGAACATTCTGTGGCTGATTTTCTTCGGCTGGTGGCTGTGCATCATGCATATTTTTGCCGGTATTGCACAGTGCATCACGATTATTGGCATTCCGGTGGGGATCGCGAACTTTAAGATCGCCGCCATCGCCCTTTGGCCCGTCGGTCGCAGGGTTGTTCCGGTAGAAGTGGCCCAGGCGGCGCGTGAAGCAAACGCGCGTCGTCGTTTTCAGTAAATAAGGACCGGCCGCGTTTATGCTTAGCCCACTGCTTCGCCGTTATACCTGGAACAGCACCTGGCTATACAACGTCAGGATATTTATCGCGCTTTGCGGCGCGGCTGCCCTGCCCTGGTGGCTGAATGATGTCAAACTCACCATTCCGCTCACGCTGGGGGTGGTGGCCGGGGCGCTGGCGGACCTGGACGATCGTCTGGCCGGGCGTTTACGTAACCTGGTCATTACGCTCGTCTGCTTTTTCATTGCTTCAGCGTCCGTTGAGCTGCTTTTCCCGTGGCCCTGGCTGTTTGCCCTGGGCCTTACGCTCTCAACCAGCGGGTTTATTTTGCTGGGCGGCCTCGGGCAACGCTATGCCACCATCGCGTTTGGTGCATTGCTGGTCGCCATCTACACCATGCTGGGCGTTTCCCTGTATGACCAGTGGTACCAGCAGCCGGTTCTCCTGATGCTGGGCGCCATCTGGTATAATCTGCTGACGCTAACCGGTCATCTGATCTTCCCGGTTCGCCCGCTGCAGGATAACCTTGCCCGCAGCTTTGAGCAGTTAGCCCACTATCTGGAACTGAAATCCCGGCTGTTCGACCCGGATATCGAGGAAGAAAGCCAGGCTCCGCTCTACGATCTGGCGCTGGCAAACGGCCAGCTGGTCGCCACCCTTAACCAGACAAAAGCCTCTCTGCTTACCCGTCTGCGCGGCGATCGCGGCCAGCGCGGAACCCGAAGGACCTTACACTACTATTTTGCCGCCCAGGATATTCATGAACGTGCCAGCTCCTCGCACGTTCAGTATGCTGCCCTGCGCGAGAAGTTCCGCTACAGCGACGTGATGTTCCGCTTCCAGCGCCTGCTGTCCATGCAGTCCCAGGCGTGTCAGCAGCTCTCGCGGTCTATTCTGCTGCGCACGCCCTATCAGCATGACCCCCGCTTTGAACGCGTATTCAGCCATCTTGATGCGGCGCTCGACCGCGTTCAGGCCAGCGGAACGTCACAGGAGCACATCAAAGCGCTGGGCTTTCTGCTTAACAACCTGCGGGCGATTGATGCTCAGCTGGCAACCATTGAGTCCGAACAGGCGATGGCGCTGCCGGGCAGTGAGGTGGAAAATCAGCTTGCTGATGACAGCGTGCACAGCGTTAGCGATATGTGGCTGCGGCTGAGCCGCAACTTTACGCCTGAGTCGGCACTCTTTCGCCACGCGGTAAGAATGTCGCTGGTGCTGTGCGTGGGGTATGCCTTTATCCAGATAACCGGGCTGCACCACGGCTACTGGATCCTGCTGACCAGCCTGTTCGTCTGCCAGCCGAACTATAACGCCACCCGACACCGTCTTGCGCTGCGTATTATCGGCACGCTGGTCGGCGTCGCGATTGGCCTTCCGGTGCTCTATTTCGTGCCCTCCGTTGAAGGTCAACTGATCCTGATTGTGATCACCGGCGTGCTGTTCTTCGCGTTTCGCAACGTGCAGTACGCCCACGCCACCATGTTCATTACGCTGCTGGTGCTGCTCTGCTTTAACCTGCTGGGTGAAGGGTTTGAAGTTGCCCTGCCCCGCGTGATCGATACCCTGATTGGTTGTGCGATTGCCTGGGCCGCGGTCAGCTTTATCTGGCCGGACTGGCGTTTCCGCAATTTGCCGCGCGTAGTAGACAGGGCGATGAACGCCAACTGTCGATACCTTGACGCAATCCTGGAACAGTACCACCAGGGGCGTGATAACCGCCTGGCTTATCGGATAGCCCGTCGCGACGCGCATAACAGTGACGCAGAACTGGCCTCCGTTGTCTCTAATATGTCAACGGAGCCTCGCGCCACGGCGGAGATCCGTGAGACTGCGTTCCGCCTGCTCTGCCTGAACCATACGTTCACCAGCTATATTTCGACGCTCGGTGCTCACCGTGAGAAACTCACCAACCCGGGCATTCTCAACCTGCTCGATGATGCCGTCTGTTATGTCGATGACGCACTTCATCACCGACCGGCCGATGAGCCGCGCGTTCAACAGGCGCTGGATGAACTGGCTCAACGCATTGCGCATCTTGACCCTGGAAACGACAGCAAAGCGCCGCTGGTACTTCAGCAGATAGGCCTGCTTATCACTCTGCTGCCTGAAATTTGCCGGCTGCAACAGCAAATCGCTACCTGGAGGAGTGATTCTCCTGTGGCTCAGGCAGCGCATTAAACCACTCCGTTAGCTCCCGGCGAATGCCTGCCGGGAGTGCCGCCTCATGCAGCCCCTCGATAGCCCCTTCCAGCGCGAAGAGAACCTTAATACTGAGCGCTTTGTTTTTTGCCCGCATCTTCAGCCAGCTCTCTCTGGCACCCAGCGCCCGCAGCGTTTCCTCATTAGTGATGCCTGCTTCAAAGAGCAAGACTTCAAGCTGAAAGGTCAGGTTTGGCAGATCCTTTAAGCGGTTTCGTTGATGGCGCTGATAGCGCTCTTTTCTTGCCGCACTGAGCGCAAACGAGGAGAGCTGAAGCAGCCGTTCTCTGTCCTGCCATAATCCGTCATCCACACGATAGTAGTTGAGCAGCACCGGGCGGCCTCGCTTCATCAACGTCAAAAAAGAGGAGGCATTTTTTACACAGTATTTCGCACTCTCCTCACAGGCGCGAAGATAAAGTTCGCCGTCTGACACCATGGCAAACACCGCATCATCTACCGCCAGGGTATAGCCTCCAAACAGAGCCCGGTGATGAATTTCGCCCAACGGGGAGAGGTATTCCTGGGATTTATAAATCCGTTCATAAGATATCTTTTTCATGATATTTCCCTTCAAAATCATAAAGTAACAACGAAATTTCTTACTAGCGGATCCGTTAGCAGGAAAATAGGCAACTTATCGCCGATGAGCAAGATGATTTTTCGAGGGACATCAACATTGAATGAATTTTGCGAGTCGCTTTCCGAAAATGAGGTTGATCTTTATGCATACAGGGGTTACTGTATATCCATACAGTAACTACAGGGCTGGAATGAATATGTACACTTCAGGCTATGCAAATCGCTCAACCTCTCTCTCTTCTACCGCAGGCAATGTCGCGCAGAATTCCGTCGAGCGTGTTTCCACGGGGCTTATCAGTGAAGTGGTTTATCGTGAAGACCAGCCCCTGTTAACGCAACTTCTGTTGTTGCCGTTATTGCAACAGCTTGGTCAGCAATCGCGCTGGCAGCTCTGGCTCACGCCTCAGCAAAAACTGAGCCGTGAGTGGGTTCAGTCCGCAGGCCTTCCGCTAACTAAGGTGATGCAAATTAACCAGCTTCCGCCGTGCGATACCGTTGAGTCGATGATCCGCGCGTTACGCACCGGAAATTACAGCGTGGTGATTGGATGGTTACCGGAAGAATTGACGGAAGAGGAACATTTCCGTCTGACTGAAGCAGCTGAAGAAGGGAATGCAATCGGGTTCATTATGCGTCCGGTTCGATCGGATTCTTACCGCAGAGGACAACTTTCTGGGCTAAAAATTCACTCAAATTTGTATCATTGAGTGAAATTAAGATTTTTCCTGGAATTTTTTTTGACCACAAGATGGCATTAAAGTTCCCGGCCTGAAAATTGCGGCAAGGCTTGTCTGGTGCGGTTCTCCTTAATTTTATTGCACAAAATTCGTTCGAAAAATGTTAAATAATCGGTATACGGAACTTTTTTTTTCATATGCCTGACGGACTTCACACTTGTAAGTTTTCAGCTACGTTGTAGACTTTACATCGCCAGGGGTGCTCGGCCTAAGCCGAAGATATCGGTAGATTTATATTTGACCACGCCCCCCGGTGAAGGATTTAACCGTGATTCTCTCATGAGACTTTCATGGCGAATTTTGGATGATAACGAGGCGCAAAAAATGAAAAAGACAGCTATCGCGATTGCAGTGGCACTGGCTGGCTTCGCTACCGTAGCGCAGGCCGCTCCGAAAGATAATACCTGGTATGCAGGTGGTAAACTGGGCTGGTCTCAGTTCCACGACACCGGCTGGTACAACAGCAGCCTGAACAATGATGGCCCTACTCACGAGAGCCAGCTTGGTGCAGGTGCGTTCGGTGGCTATCAGGTTAACCCGTATGTTGGTTTTGAAATGGGTTACGACTGGTTAGGTCGTATGCCATACAAAGGCGACACCATCAACGGCGCTTTCAAAGCACAGGGCGTTCAACTGACCGCTAAACTGGGCTACCCAATCACTGACGATCTGGACGTGTACACCCGTCTGGGCGGCATGGTATGGCGTGCAGACTCCAGCAACAACATCTCTGGTGACAACCATGACACCGGTGTTTCCCCAGTATTCGCTGGTGGCGTTGAGTGGGCTATGACCCGTGACATCGCTACCCGTCTGGAATACCAGTGGGTTAACAACATCGGCGACGGCAACACCGTTGGTGTTCGTCCAGACAACGGCATGCTGAGCGTAGGTGTTTCCTACCGTTTCGGCCAGCAGGAAGAAGCAGCACCAGTTGTTGCTCCAGCGCCGGCTCCAGCTCCAGAAGTACAGACCAAGCACTTCACTCTGAAGTCTGACGTTCTGTTCAACTTCAACAAAGCGACTCTGAAACCAGAAGGCCAGCAGGCACTGGATCAGCTGTACACCCAGCTGAGCAACCTGGATCCTAAAGACGGTTCCGTAGTGGTTCTGGGCTTCACCGACCGTATCGGTTCTGACGCTTACAACCAGAAACTGTCTGAGAAACGTGCTCAGTCTGTTGTTGATTACCTGATCTCTAAAGGTATCCCAGCTAACAAGATCTCCCCACGTGGTATGGGCGAATCTAACCCAGTTACTGGCAACACCTGTGACAACGTGAAAGCTCGCGCTGCACTGATCGACTGCCTGGCTCCAGATCGTCGCGTAGAGATCGAAGTTAAAGGCATCAAAGACGTTGTAACTCAGCCAGCGGCATAAGTTATCGTCTTATAAAAAAACCCCGCAATGCGGGGTTTTTTATTGTCTGAAGAAAAGTAAACAAATCTACTTTTTACCCAACAGCGCCTGAAGGTCGTTCTTCAGTGTCGACATCTGGTTGGCGTATTTCTCTTTATGTTCTGCATCCTCAATCAGCTGCACGATGGTTTCCGACAGCGTTTTGCCCCGTCGTTGTGCCAGCCCGGCCAGGCGCTGCCAGACAACAAATTCCAGGTCGATTGATTTTTTGCGAGTGTGCTGATGCTCAGCATTAAAATGCCGTTTGCGTCGCGCGCGGATAGTTTGCTTCATCCGGTTTAACAGTGCAGGATTGATGTGTTTCTCAATCCAGCCGTTAACCTGTACCGGTTCATTTTCGAGGGTCAGCAAAATATCCACGGCTTCTTGCGCAGCGCTGGCTTCGATGTAGCAGGTGATCAGCTCCCCTTCACGGTGCTTTTTGACCAGGTACTTCCATTTCCAGCCGCTTTCGAGATTTTCCAGTTGTTGATATTTCATTGCTATCTCAGTGTTACCACGTAACTCTGTTCAGAATATCAGTTTTTTAGCAATCTGCTGAAAAGAAATCATATCCTGTGAGTGAATGCAGCCAATCGCCCTGCCGAAATCCCCAATCCTGCTTGGGTACAGCCCCCCGCTTACGGTATACTCCACGCTTTTACATCTGACTAAAAAACATCAACTTTGACCATTACGAAACTTGCATGGCGTGACCTTGTTCCGGATACCGAAAGTTACCAGGAACTGTTTGCACAGCCCGAACTCGCAAAAGAACACGAATTCATCCTTAGCGATACGCAGCCTCGTTTGCATTATGCGCTGGAGCAGGTGTTAAGCCCATGGACAACCGCGCCTTTCATGCTGCTCAAGGCCCCGGAAGAAGCGGAATACCTGACGCTGCTCGGAGATGCCGTGCGCGAGCTGAAGCCGGAAGCGAACGCAGTTTTCGGCGGCCAGTATCGTATTGCGGGACATGATGTCACTTTCGAACCGGCGGCGCAGGCCGATGGCCGTTTTGCCGCTAAGGGCGAGGTGATTACCGCTAACTGGGTCGAGGCGGAACAACTCTTTGGCTGTCTGCGCCAGTTTAACGGCGAACTTTCGCTGCAGCCGGGGCTGGTACATCGCGCAAATGGCGGTGTTCTCATCATCTCACTGCGTACCCTGCTCTCGCAGCCGCTGCTGTGGATGCGTCTGAAAACTATCGTCAACCAGCAGCGTTTCGACTGGGTCGGCTACGACGAGTCTCGTCCTCTGCCTGTCTCTGTTCCGTCTATGCCGCTGTCGCTGACCGTCGTGCTGACGGGCGACCGCGAATCGCTGGCGGACTTCCAGGAAATGGAGCCGGAACTCGCTGAGCAGGCGGTGTATAGCGAATACGAAGACAACATCCAGATTGCTGACGCCGATGATATGGCACAGTGGTGCCAGTGGGTGATGGCCGTCGCTGAACGTTTTGCGCTACCAACCCCTGCGGCTGACGCGTGGCCGGGCTTAATCCGCGAAGCCGTGCGCTACACCGGTGATCAGGAAACGCTGCCGCTTTGCCCGCTCTGGATCGGTAAACAGCTGCGTGAAGTGGGCGTGATCAGCGGTGACGGAGCGTTCACCGGCGAACAGCTCACTCAGATGCTGGCTCAGCGTGAGTGGCGAGAAGGCTATCTTGCCGACCGTATGCAGGATGAAATTCTGCTGGAACAAATTCTGGTAGAGACCGAAGGCGAACGCGTCGGGCAGATCAACGCCCTGTCGGTGATTGAATTTCCCGGCCATCCGCGCGCATTCGGGGAACCGTCCCGTATCAGCTGCGTTGTGCACATTGGCGATGGCGAGTTCACCGATATCGAACGGAAAGCCGAGCTGGGCGGCAACATTCACGCGAAAGGCATGATGATCATGCAGGCGTTTTTGATGTCAGAGCTGCAGCTTGAGCAACAGATCCCCTTCTCCGCCTCGCTGACGTTTGAGCAGTCCTACAGCGAAGTGGATGGCGATAGCGCCTCTATGGCCGAGCTGTGCGCCTTAATCAGCGCCCTGGCGGAAGTGCCCATAAATCAGAACATCGCGATCACCGGTTCGGTGGACCAGTTCGGTCGTGCCCAGCCAGTGGGAGGCCTCAACGAAAAAATTGAAGGCTTCTTCTCCATCTGTCAGCAGCGTGGTTTAAACGGCAAACAGGGTGTGATTATTCCTGCTCCCAACGCACGCCATTTGAGTCTCAGTCAGGAGATTCTGGATGCGGTAGAGCAAGAGCAATTCGCCATCTGGGCCATCGAAAGGATCGAGGATGCGCTACCCTTACTGACAAATCTGGTTTGGGATGGCGAAGGGCAAACTACCCTGATGCAGACTATCCAGGAGCGCATTGCTCAGGCGACACAGCAGGATGCTCGTCATCGTTATCCATGGCCGTTACGCTGGTTGGGCTGGTTTAGTTCGAACTGATCGGACTTGTTCAGCGTACACGTGTTAGCTATCCTGCGTCCTTCACTAAAATAAGGCTTACTGAGAACATGGTAGATAAACGCGAATCCTATACAAAAGAAGATCTTCTTGCCTCTGGTCGCGGTGAACTGTTTGGCGCAAAAGGCCCACAGTTACCGGCCCCAAGCATGCTGATGATGGACCGTGTCGTGAAAATGACCGAAACCGGCGGTAACTTCGATAAGGGTTACGTAGAAGCAGAACTCGATATCAACCCGGACCTGTGGTTCTTCGGTTGCCACTTTATTGGCGATCCGGTAATGCCTGGCTGCCTGGGCCTCGATGCAATGTGGCAGCTGGTTGGCTTCTATCTGGGCTGGCTGGGTGGCGAAGGTAAAGGCCGCGCGCTGGGCGTAGGCGAAGTAAAATTCACTGGCCAGGTTCTGCCTACGGCGAAGAAAGTGACCTATCGTATTCACTTCAAGCGCATCGTTAACCGCCGCCTGATTATGGGCCTGGCAGATGGCGAAGTGCTTGTCGACGGTCGTCTGATCTATAGCGCAAGCGACCTGAAAGTTGGCCTGTTCCAGGACACTTCAGCTTTCTGATCGTGCTTTTCGCACCCCCAGAAAGGCGAAACCTCCGCATTGCGGAGGTTTCTTTTTTGAAAGAGACGTTATCAGGCTATGAGTGCCCTGTCGCCGATGGCTTCTCGCCAGCCTCCAAGCCATTGTGACCTTTGATTTATCGTCTGATAAGGACACATTTCTTTAGAACGTCCAGCGATGCCGGCCTGATAACCACGTTGATGAGCCCGTTCCAGGCGATCTCGTTTCTGTCTCTTCATGCCTCGTTTCCCTCATTCTTTTGTCTGGTGGAAAGAAAACAGTGTCTGCACTATCTGCACAGGCACAGATAACGAATACCCCGAATTAGTCGCATCGTCAATGTTCAAAATTCATACGGGTGTCATATTTGTGAGCTAGCCAGAAGTTCATTTGTACAAAAATTGTGACGTGGCACAAGTAACAATCTGAACTGAAAACGAAAAAAAAACCGCAATCAGCAACGGGCCAACTGCGGTTCTTGATGATGAATTTTACTTATGGTAGCCGGGAAATTTCTCTCGCGATGCTGGCCGACTCCTGTGCCCAACCCTGAGCCAGAACTTTCACCATTTCGTCATAGCCATCTTTCTGCTGCTTCAGCTCCAGATGGAAAGGACGCTTAATCAGCTGCCCCTGATGGTTCAGCAACCACTCCCCGCTAATCACCACCGCACCGTCATAACGGCCGTGGAAGCCCGTTACCGTGACGTTCAGCGTATCCTGGTCATTACCCAGCGGCTGCGACGCGACAACCCAGCCCGGAAGCTGACTGCCCAGATTGGCCACCAGCGTGTTGCGCAGCTGCTGATCCAACGGGCTGGCCCACAGGTTGTTCGTCGCAATCACGTATTTAACGTCGCTGGTCTGATAGACCACGCCGTTCCCTGCCAGATAATCCGGCACGGCAACCTGCTCAACCCACAGCTGGCGATTTCCCTGGCTGGCCGTGCTTTGCCCACCGCTGTGGGTAGCCACAGGCAGCTGATAGTAGCTTTTATTATCTACCCCTGAACTGCACGCCGTTAACAGCAAAGCACTAACCATCAATAGCCACTTTTTCATTCTTTTGCCCTCTTCGGCTCAGGATCCTTTTTATCTTTCGCTTCGAACACCAGCGCATTGCTCTTCTCGTTGAGCGTTTTCAGCACCGGCTGCAGTTCACGCAAGACCTGATCAAGACGCTGCATATCTGCCACCATCTTGTTGTAGGCCGCTGAACCCGGCTGGAAGCCCTGCATACTGCGGTTCAGCTCACGCAGCGTTTTCTGCATATCCTGCGGCAGCTGCTGCATGCTCTGGCTCGCCGTGATCTTGTTGATGTTATCCAGCGTGGTTTGCAGGCGACGCATCGTTGCCTGGCTTTCACTAAGAGAGTTCGTCGCCGCTTCAATCATCGGATTCAGTGGCAGATTGTTGATCTTATCCAGCGTTTCCATCAGACGCTGCTGGATCTGAGCCAGACCGCTACTCACCGTTGGGATGATCTTGTAGCCACCGAATTCACGGATACCGGTAATCGGTGGTGCTTTCGGGTAGAAGTCCATATCCACATACAGCGCACCGGTTACCAGGTTGCCGGTTTTCAGCGACCCGCGCAAACCGCGTTCCATCAGTTGGGTGATATGGGTAGCGATATCCTGATTTTCACCAATCTGGTTAAGCAGACGCTCTGGTTCAATGCGAATCAGTACCGGAATGCGGTAATCATCGTCCAGCACCTGCTGAAGGCCCGGGACGAAGAATGGCACTTGCCCAACCGTACCGAGACGAATGCCGCGGAACTCAACAGGCGCCCCCGGCTGCAGGCCGCGAACGGAGTCTTTAAAGAACATCAGGAAGTCAACGTGATCGGTATAGAGCGCATCCTGAATGCTTTTTTGATCGTCAAAGAGACGGAAAGCGGTGTTCTCTGCAACCGGCTGGCCCAAATCCAGGCCCTCCGGCACGTCAAAACTCACGCCACCGCCAAACAGCGTGGTCAGCGAACCCATTTCAACGCGCATGCCTGCCGAGGTCAGATCCACGGCGATCCCGCTGTCTTTCCAGAAACGGACGTTGCTGGTGACCAGGCGATCGTTTGGCGCATTAATGAAGAGCTGATAGCTGATCGCGCGTTTCTGCGGATCAAACGTGCTTTTCTCAACCGACCCGACGCGGTAACCGCGGAACAGGACCGGGTCGCCCGCCGTGAGCTGACCTGCTTTTTTGCTGTCGAGGATCACGCGGATGCCTTTGGCATCAGGCGGTGCAAGCGGCGGTGAATCCAGAAGCTGGTATTGGGCTGGCTGGTTACCCTTAGCACCCGGCTGCAGTTCGATATAGGCCCCGGAGAGCAGCGTCCCTAAACCGCTGATCCCTTCACGTCCCACCTGCGGCTTAACGACCCAGAAAACGGAATCGCCATGCAGCAGTTTTTCCATGCCGGCATTAAGGCGCGCCTTAATCTCCACATGGGTTAAATCGTCGGTCAGGGTTGCACTTTCGACCACGCCCACGTCCACGCTACGGCTTTTGATGGTCGTTTTACCGCCCTCAATCCCCTCGGCATTGGTGGTTATCAGCGTGACTTCGGGTCCCTGATGGCTGTAATGATAAAACAGGATCCATGCACCGATCAGCGCGGTCACGATGGGGAAAATCCACACCGGCGACCAGTTTTTGACCTTCTGCACTTTCGCCTCTCCACTCTTATTTTCCATGCTCTTACTCTTCCTCATGGCTTGATTCAGGCTCACGATCCCACGATAAACGAGGGTCGAAGGTCATGGCCGCAAACATGGTCATAATCACGACCAGTGCAAACATTAAAGCCCCCATCGCGGGATAAATACTCATCAAACCGCCCATCCGCACCAGTGCAGAGAGAACGGCGATGACAAACACGTCAATCATTGACCAGCGTCCGACAAACTCGACCACTTCATAAATCAGGTGCATGCGTTCGCTGTCGCGTTTTCCATGGCCCTTAGCGTCCCAACAGAGCCAGGCGATGGCGATCATTTTTAAGGTTGGCACCATAATACTGGCGATAAAGATCACGCCAGCGACGGGATAGGAACCTTCGCCCCACAGCAGGATCACCCCGGCGAGGATCGTCGAGGGCATTTTGTCGCCGAGCAAATCGGTGATCATGATCGGTAGAATATTGGCAGGCAGATACAGCATGATGGAGGTGACCAGCAGGGCCATCGTCCACTGAAGGCTATTTTTACGGCGTACGTGACCTTTCGTTTCGCAGCGCGGACAAACGTCGAGATCGGCGGGCAGCACGGCGGTACAGCATGGGCAGGAACGCAGCCCCTGGCGAATGCCGGGCACGCCGACTTTTACCGTCTGCGCGAGCGTCGGTGCCGGGGCGATATCATCCCACGCCCATCGCCTGTCCACGCACTGGAACGCGCGCAGCTGAAGGACACAGTACAGGCACCACGGAACAAAGCTGCTCCCGATCCCCACATCGCCGTAAGCCATGAGCTTCACAAAACTGACCAGAATGCCCGCCAGAAAAATTTCGGCCATACCCCAGCTTTTGAGCTGAAACAGGATTCGTGCGAGCCGGATTTTCAGTAATGCCGGCATCCTGACGCGGTTGACCAGTAAAAGAATAATGACCAGGCAGAAAGCCGGGACTATCTGGACAAACAGGAGAAAAAAGGTGCCGAGGCTGGCGTAATCTTCCGAGAACATCACGCCCGGGATTTCAAGCAAATTCACCTGGCTGGTTATCCCCCCCACCTTCATATAGATGAAGGGGAAGAGATTAGAGAGCAGCAGCATGAACAAGGCTGCCAGAGCGTAAGCAGTGGGACGCTGCCGCGGCGCGTCCCACTCGGTTGTCAACGTTGCGCCGCAACGTGGACACAGGGCTTTATGTCCGTGACCAAGCTCTGGCAACGCCACGAGCATATCGCATTGCGAGCATAAAATATGCCTGTCGGCATGGTGCTGGTCACACATATGTTATCCCTGTTTATGCGCCGTTTTTCAGAGACTCAAGGTACTCCCAGCGCTCAAATGCTTCTTCCAGGGCTTTTTCAGCCGCGGACAGTTCTGACAGTACTTTCTGAGTATAGTCGTGCGGCTGCGTAAAGAATGACGCATCAGCGACCTGCATCTGCAACGTTTCGAGAGCGGCCTCCAGCTCTTCAAGGCGCTGAGGCAGCCCCTCGAGTTCGCGCTGCAGGTTATAACTCATTTTAGCAGGAGATTTTTTAACAGTTTCTGCTTTTGTTACAGCAGGTTCTGGACTTATTTTGGACTTTGACTGTTTCTGCGCCAGAGACTGCGATTGCTGTCCTTTTGCATCGTGATAACCGCCTACGTATTGTCCAATTCGCCCTTCACCTTCGAAAATCCAGCACTCGGTTACGGTGTTATCCACAAACTGACGATCGTGGCTAACCAGCATCACGGTCCCCTGATAACCGTCGATCAGTTCTTCGAGTAATTCCAGCGTTTCGACATCCAGGTCGTTCGTTGGTTCATCGAGAATCAACAGGTTACTTGGTTTCAGGAACAGACGCGCCAGCAGCAGACGATTACGCTCTCCGCCAGATAACGCACGGACTGGGGTCATCGCACGTTTCGGATGGAACAGGAAGTCCTGCAGATAGCCCAGCACGTGGCGCGGCTTGCCGTTTACCATTACCTCTTGCTTGCCTTCGGCGAGGTTATCCATCACCGTGCGCTCCGGATCCAGCTCCGCGCGGTGCTGGTCGAAGTAGGCCACTTCCAGCTTAGTTCCACAGTGAATGCGGCCGCTGTCGGCCTGCAGCTGGCCCAGCATTAGCTTCAGCAGCGTGGTTTTACCGCAGCCGTTCGGGCCGATAAGCGCAATTTTGTCGCCGCGCTGAACCTGGGCGGAGAAATCCTTCACCAGCACTTTGCCATCAACCTGATAGTTGACGTTTTCCATTTCGAAGACAATCTTGCCGGAACGGGACGCTTCTTCCACCTGCATTTTGGCGCTGCCCATCACTTCACGGCGTTCGCTGCGCTCACGGCGCATTGCCTTCAGAGCGCGCACGCGGCCTTCGTTACGGGTACGGCGGGCCTTGATGCCCTGGCGGATCCACACCTCTTCCTGCGCCAGCTTGCGGTCGAACTCCGCATTCTGCAGCTCTTCCACGCGCAGGTTTTCTTCTTTCTCAAGCAGATAGGTGTCGTAATCGCCAGGATAGGTGACCAGCTTGCCGCGGTCGAGATCGACAATACGCGTCGCCATGTTGCGAATAAACGAACGGTCGTGCGAGATAAAGATGATGGTGCCGCTGAAGGTTTTCAGGAAACCTTCCAGCCAGTCAATCGCTTCGATATCCAGGTGGTTCGTCGGTTCGTCCAGCAGCAGCACCTTCGGCCCGCTGACCAGCGCGCGGCCCAGGGCCGCTTTACGCAACCAGCCGCCGGAGAGCGCCGACAGCTCCATGTCCGCTTCCAGACCAAGCTGGGCCAGAACCTCGTTAATGCGGTTTTCAAGCTGCCACAGACCATGGTGATCGAGCATCTCCTGCACTTTCGCCAGTTCGTTGAGGTTCTTGTCGCTTGGGTCGGTCATCACCAGATGCGAAATCTCGTGATAGCGCTTCAGGTATTCGGCCTGCTCAGAGATCCCTTCCGCCACGAAATCGTAAACGCTCCCGGTCACGTGACGCGGCGGATCCTGCTGGAGGCGGGAGACAATCAGATCCTGCTCGTAAACGATGCGGCCGTCATCCAGCCCCTGTTCGCGGTTGAGGATTTTCATCAGCGTGGATTTACCCGCGCCGTTACGGCCCACCAGGCAGACGCGCTCGTTATCTTCGATATGCAGCTCTGCATTATCGAGAAGCGGCGAGTCGCTGAAAGAGAGCCACGCGCCGTGCATACTAATTAAAGACATTTATATTTCCTTTCAGGCCGCGGTAATCAACCAGCAGTTATGAATTTGACGGTTACGGGCAAAGTCCTGAGACAGCGTTTTTTGGCTGATTTCTTGTGCTTTCAGTCCCAGGGCTGCTAAACCGTCATGATCCATACGGAAGCCGCGTTTGTTGTTCGAGAACATAATGGTGCCACCTTTACGCAGCAGGCGTTTCAGGTCGGTCATCAGGCGCAGGTGATCGCGTTGAACGTCAAAGCTATCCTCCATACGCTTGGAGTTAGAGAAGGTCGGCGGATCGATAAAGATCAGGTCGAACTGCTCGTCGGTATCGCGCAGCCAGCCCAGCACGTCGGCCTGCATCAGGCGATGCTGACGTCCTGTCAGACCGTTGAGACGCAGGTTGCGCTCGGCCCACTCCAGATAGGTGCGGGACATATCCACCGTAGTGGTGCTCCGCGCGCCGCCCAGACCCGCGTGCACGCTGGCGCTCCCGGTATAGGAGAACAGGTTGAGGAAATTTTTGCCCTTGCTCATCTGGCCGAGCATGCGGCGGGCAATACGGTGGTCAAGGAACAGGCCGGTATCAAGATAGTCGGTCAGGTTCACCCACAGGCGGGCGTTGTATTCGCCCACTTCGATGAAGTCGCCCTTTTCACCCATTTTCTGGTACTGGTTTTTACCCTTCTGACGCTCGCGGGTTTTCAGCACCAGCTTGTTCGGCGCAATGCCGAGCACGGCGATGGTAGCCGCGATAACGTCCAGCATACGCTGACGCGCTTTTTGCGCATCAATGGTTTTCGGTGGCGCATATTCCTGAATCACCACCCAGTCCGCGTAGCGGTCAACCGCCACGTTGTACTCCGGCAGGTCAGCATCGTACAGGCGGTAGCATTCAATCCCTTCCTGCTTGGCCCATTTTTCATATTTTTTCAGATTCTTGCGCAGGCGGTTGGCATAATCTTCCGCCACGCCGGATGGCTTGCTGTCCGCCGCCTTCTCCGCCAGATGGTAGTTTTTCTGCACGCAGTCCAGCGGGCCGTTTTTCGCCTTAAACTGGCGATCGGCACGCAGCTGCAGGCAGCTCAGCAGCTCCGGCGAGGCGCTAAACAGCGACAGGTTCCAGCCGCCGAAGTAGTCCTTCATATTGCGGCCCAGCAGGCTGTGCAGGGCAATCAGCGCCGGCTCGCTGTCCAGACGCTCGCCGTATGGCGGGTTGCTGATAACCGTACCGTACGGGCCTTTCGGCAGCGGGTTGGTGAGGTTCGCTACATCTTTCACCTCGAAGGTGACAAGCTCGCCGATACCGGCGCGACGGGCGTTGCTGCGCGCGCGTTCGATTACGCGCGGGTCGCTGTCCGAACCGTAGAAGTGGGAGGTATATTCCGCCAGCCCCTTACGCGCGCGGGTTTGCGCGTCGTCTTTGACCTCTTTCCAGAGCGCTTCGTCGTGCTGCGCCCAGCCTTTAAAACCCCAGTGGCCGCGATGCAGCCCCGGCGCGCGGTCGGTTGCCAGCATGGCCGCTTCAATCAGCAACGTACCGGAACCACACATCGGATCGAGCAGCGGCGTGCCCGGCTGCCAGCCGGAGCGCATCACAATGGCGGCAGCCAGAGTTTCTTTAATTGGCGCCATACCGGTACGATCGCGGTAGCCACGCAGGTGCAGGCCCGCGCCGCTCAGATCGAGAGAAATACTCGCCGTGTCACCGTTGAGCCAGACGTTAATACGCAGATCCGGATTTTCGCGATCGACGTTCGGACGTTCCTTATTTTTACGCGTGAAGCAGTCCACAATGGCGTCTTTGACGCGCAGGGCACCGTACTGGCTGTTGCGGATCTCATCGTTCACGCCGTTGAAATGCACCGCAAAGGTGGCATTGGGCGTGAAGATCTCTGTCCAGTCGATCATCTGTACGCCGGTATAGAGGTCCAGGTCGCTATAGACCTTGCACTCCTTCATCGGCAGCATGATGCGCGACGCCAGACGGCTCCACATCAGGCTCTGGTAAATAAGCCGCGTGTCGCCCTCAAAATGGACACCACCCTGAACCACCTGGCACTCTTGCGCGCCCAGGCTTTCCAGTTCAGTTTTTAACAGCTCTTCCAGCCCACGGGCCGTACTGGCAAACAGAGAATTCATATCGTCACTTTTACTCTTAGAAAATTGTCGCGCATTATAGCTAATATGGCGTGTATGTCATAAAGTTGAAGGCTTATTTTCATTTGTGGGAGTGTGCAGTGGCGACGTTATCCAGGCTTTTTATTCATCCGGTGAAATCCATGCGCGGCATCGGCGTCTCTCACGCGCTGGCCGACATGAGCGGATTCGCCTTCGATCGTATTTTTATGGTCACCGAGCCTGACGGCACGTTCATTACCGCACGTCAGTTCCCGCAGATGGTTCGCTTTACCCCTTCCCCGCTTCATGACGGTTTGCACCTTACCGCGCCGGACGGTTCCAGCGCGGTCATTCGCTTTGCTGATTTTGCGCCTGTCGATGCGCCAACGGAAGTGTGGGGTAACCATTTTACCGCGCGCATCGCCCCGGATGAGATTAACCGCTGGCTGAGCGGTTTCTTCTCCCGCGACGTGCAGCTGCGCTGGGTAGGTCCTGAACCGACGCGTCGCGTGAAGCGCCATGACGCCGTTCCCCTCTCCTTCGCCGATGGTTTTCCGTTCCTGCTGACTAACGAAGCCTCGCTGCGTGATTTACAAGGCCGCTGCAAAGCCAGCGTTCAGATGGAACAGTTCCGTCCGAACCTGGTGGTCACGGGCGCCGACGCCTGGGAAGAAGACACCTGGAAAGTGATCCGCATCGGCAGCGTCATCTTTGATGTTGTAAAACCCTGCAGCCGCTGCATTTTCACCACGGTGAGCCCTGAAAAAGGGCTGAAGCACCCTTCTGGTGAACCGCTGAAGACGCTGCAGTCGTTCCGCACCGCGCAGAACAACGGCGATGTGGATTTCGGCCAGAACCTGATCCCGCGCTCCAGCGGCGCGATCCGCGTCGGCGATGAGGTCGAAATTCTTGCCCGTGGGCCTGCAAGGGTGTACGGCTCGGGTCAGGAAGAAGAAATGGTCGACGTTGTGACGAATGTCGCCTCTGCGGTAGATATTCACTGGCAGGGCAACGTCATCCGTGGCAACAACCAGCAGGTATTACTTGAGCAACTGGAGCAGGCAGGAATTCGCGTACCCTATTCCTGTCGCGCAGGCATTTGCGGATGCTGTCGCATCAAGCTGGTGGATGGAGAGGTCAGTGCGCTGAAAAAATCGGCAATTGGAAATGACGGCACAATTCTGTGCTGTAGCTGCATACCGAAAACGTCCGTACAACTGGAAGCTTAAACCGCCTGTTCGAGGCTGAAGGCATCCACGCGCAGCTGTGGCTTCAGCCGGTCATTCATCACTTTAATGGCATCGCCAAGCTGCATCGTCCGCCCGGCAATGGTTACGCCGGGCTGCGCCAGCAGGCAGAGCGCAGCATTTTCGCCTGGCTCAACCACCAGCAGGCTCACCTCTTCTGCGGTATCGCTCAGATTGACGCTGGCCGCGTCACCCGTTGCCGGGGTCCAGTTCATGCCGTGCGGCAGGAAATGCCAGCTTTTTGGCATTTGCGGTTTCAGGAAGCGGATAGCCACCAGCGCATTTAATACCAGCTCGGCACGCTGCTCTTTAGAGAGCACCAGATCGCGACATTTTTCTTCAAAGGAGAAATAAAGCGCCGCATCGTCAACGCAAAAGCCCGAAGGGGAAAACGCGTCCGGGGTTAACATTCGGCGGGCAAAACGAGAACGAAACAACATGCCATTGGCTAAATCGAGCATCATTCGGTCATGCTCGTCGCAAAAATACCAGCGCCAGTTATCGTCAGGTTTAATTCGCATGTGTCTCTCCCGTCCCCAAACGTCCTGTACTAAAAATGTCCTGTTTGCCGCCTCGTTTATAACACCATTAATAAAAGACTATAATGACTAAATAAGCAACAGTGACGGAATATAAAACAACCAGGGCTGGAAATAAAGCCCTGGTTGTCTGATTAAGAGAAAAGATTAGATATGAGTAACGATTTCTTTAATCAGCGGCGGTCCTTTAAAAATAAAGCCGGAATAGATTTGCACCAGTGACGCACCCGCCGCCATCTTCTCGCGCGCAGCAATCACTGAGTCAATGCCGCCGACGCCAATAATCGGCAGACGTCCTTTTAATTCCGCAGACAGGGCGCGAATAATTTCGGTGCTTTTTAATTGTACCGGACGTCCACTTAACCCACCCGCTTCGTCACAGTTTTTCATTCCCTGCACGAGGGAACGATCGAGGGTGGTATTGGTCGCAATAACACCATCAATATTATGGCGAACCAAACTGTCGGCAACCTGGATCAATTCTTCGGGAGAAAGATCCGGGGCGATCTTAACCGCGACCGGAACATATTTATGGTGGATCGTCTGGAGTTCATTTTGTTTATTTTTAATGGCACTCAGAAGATCGTCCAGCGCTTCGCCATATTGTAAAGAGCGCAGACCCGGGGTATTGGGTGAAGAAATATTCACCGCAATATAACCGGCATAGGCGTAGACTTTTTCCATACAAATCAGATAGTCATCTTTACCCTGCTCTACCGGCGTGTCTTTATTTTTGCCGATATTGATGCCTAATATCCCGTCAAAATGGGCTTTTTTTACGTTCTCAACCAGGTGATCAACACCGAGGTTATTAAAGCCCATGCGGTTGATCAGCCCTTCGGCTTCAACCAGGCGGAACAGGCGCGGCTTGTCATTTCCCGGCTGCGGGCGCGGCGTGACGGTACCGATTTCAATGGAGCCAAAGCCCATCGCGCCCAGGGCATCAATGCACTCGCCATTTTTGTCCAGACCGGCCGCCAGACCCAGCGGATTTTTAAAGGTCAGACCCATGCACTGCACAGGTTTTACCGGCACATTCTGACGCACCAGCGCGGCCAGCGGCGTTCCGGTAATACGACGTAATTGCTGGAATGTAAATTCATGAGCGCGCTCAGGGTCGAGCTGGAAAAGGGCTTTACGAACGAAGGGGTAGTACATGAACTCTCCTGGATTCCCGGTGTGCAAACCGGGAGGGGATTATGGGCGATCCACGCACGAAAGGGAATTGACCTGCGGCAAAAAATCAGCGCAAAACGCAATCGTTTACCTTCCCGTCAATTTCTTATGCACTTTTTCGCATTTTAATTGCAGATAAATCATTTAGTGGAATAACCACGCAGTGTCACACTCCTGAAAATTGTTATGAATGTTAGATAAAAGCAAACAATTGGTTATAAGGAGGAAGTATGCGCGTCATTACCCTGGCCGGAAGTCCACGATTCCCCTCGCGCTCCAGCGCCCTGCTGGAATATGCCCGCGAAAAACTCAATGCCCTGGATGTGGAAGTGTGCCACTGGAACCTGCATAACTTTGAACCTGAAGATCTGCTCTACGCCCGCTTCGACAGCCCTGCGCTAAAAACGCTCATCGAGCAGCTTAACGGCGCTGACGGCTTAATTGTGGCAACGCCTATTTATAAAGCCTCTTTTTCCGGGGCGCTGAAAACCCTGCTCGATCTGCTTCCGGAACGCGCCCTGGACGGCAAAGTTGTGCTGCCGCTGGCAACGGGCGGTACGGTTGCCCATTTACTGGCCGTGGATTATGCCCTGAAGCCGGTGCTGAACGCGCTGAAAGCGCAGGAGATCCTCCACGGCGTTTTCGCAGATGACTCCCAGGTTATCGATTATCAACATAAACCTCTTTTTACGCCGAACCTGCAAACCCGCCTCGATAACGCCCTGGAAACCTTCTGGCATGCCCTGCACCGCCGGGATATCCAGGCCCCGGCGTTTGGTCAGCCTCAAGGAGTCGCACATGTTTAAAACCTTAACCCGCATCGGACTGGCCGGTCTGATGGCGCTTACCTCGCTGGCCCATGCCGCAGAAACGGCTCCGGAAAGCTTACGTATCGGCTATCAGAAAGGCAGCGTCAGCATGGTGCTGGCGAAAAGCCACCAGCTGCTGGAAAAACGCTTCCCGGAGACCAAATTCTCGTGGGTGGAGTTCCCGGCTGGCCCGCAGATGCTGGAGGCCCTGAACGTCGGCAGTATCGATCTCGGCAGCACGGGTGATATTCCGCCGATATTCGCCCAGGCGGCGGGAGCGGACCTCGTCTATGTGGGCGTTGAGCCGCCCAAACCGAAGGCCGAAGTGATTCTGGTACCTGAAAACAGCGACATTAAAAGCGTCGCCGACCTCAAAGGGCATAAAGTGGCTTTCCAGAAAGGTTCCAGCTCACACAACCTGTTGCTGCGCGCTCTGCAAGAGGCCGGGCTCAAGTTCACTGACATTCAGCCTGTTTACCTGACGCCTGCCGACGCCCGCGCCGCGTTCCAGCAGAAGAACGTTGATGCCTGGGCCATCTGGGATCCGTACTACTCCGCCGCATTGCTGCAGGGCGGCGTTCGCGTGCTGAAAGACGGTACCACGCTGAAGCAGACCGGTTCGTTCTATCTGGCCGCGCGTCCTTATGCGGAAAAGAACGGCGCATATATTCAGGCCGTACTGGATACCTTTACCCAGGCCGATGCGCTGACCCAGACCCAGCGTCAGGAGAGCATTGCCCTGCTGGCGAAAACTATGGGCTTACCTGAGCCGGTGATCGCGAGCTATCTCAACCACCGTCCGCCGACCACCATTACGCCCGTGGACGCGCACGTCGCCGCGCTTCAGCAACAAACGGCAGACCTTTTCTATCAAAACCACCTGGTGCCAAAACAGGTCACTATTCGCGAACGCATCTGGCAGCCCGCAGGCAAAGAAGGAGCTAAATCATGAGTCTGAATCTTTTCTGGTTTTTACCCACCCACGGTGATGGACACTATCTTGGTACAGAAGAGGGCTCACGCCCGGTTGAACACGGCTACCTGCAGCAGATTGCGCAGGCGGCGGACCGAATCGGTTTCACCGGGGTGCTGATCCCGACCGGACGTTCATGTGAAGATGCCTGGCTGGTGGCCGCGTCGATGATCCCGGTCACCCAGCGTCTGAAGTTCCTGGTTGCGTTACGCCCGAGCGTGGTCTCCCCCACCGTGGCGGCGCGTCAGGCGGCAACGCTGGACAGGCTGTCCAACGGTCGCGCCCTGTTTAACCTGGTGACGGGCAGCGATCCGCAGGAGCTGGCGGGCGATGGGGTGTTCCTCGACCATACCGAGCGCTATGAAGCCTCCGCCGAGTTCACCCGCGTTTGGCGACGTCTGCTGGAAGGTGAAACCGTCACCTTTGAAGGCAAGCATATTCACGTTCGTGACGCGAAACTCTACTTCCCACCGGTTCAGCAGCCGCGACCGCCGCTCTATTTTGGCGGATCGTCGGATGTGGCCCAGGATCTGGCGGCAGAGCAGGTCGATCTCTATCTTACCTGGGGCGAACCGCCTGAGCTGGTGAAAGAAAAAATTGCCCAGGTACGCGCTAAGGCGGCCGCCCATGGCCGCAAGGTGCGCTTCGGTATTCGCCTGCACGTAATCGTGCGCGAAACCAATGAAGAAGCCTGGCAGGCCGCCGACCGTCTGATTTCCCATCTGGACGATGAGACCATCGCCAGGGCGCAGGCCGCGTTTGCCAAAACCGACTCCGTCGGACAGCACCGAATGGCGTCCCTGCACAACGGCAAGCGCGAGAATCTGGAGATCAGCCCGAACCTGTGGGCGGGCGTTGGCCTGGTGCGCGGCGGTGCGGGCACGGCGCTGGTCGGCGACGGTCCGACCGTAGCCGCCCGGATTAATGAATACGCTGACCTGGGTATCGACAGCTTTATTCTCTCCGGTTACCCGCATCTTGAAGAGGCGTACAAGGTGGGCGAGCTGTTATTCCCGCATCTGGATGTTGCCATTCCGGAGATTCCGCAGCCGCAGCGGCTTCAGCTTCAGGGCGAAGCCGTGGCGAACGAGTTTATCCCACGCAAAGCCGCCCAGAGCTAAGGAGTGACCATGTCTGCCACCTCACAAAAATGGCTGCTGCGCGCCGCGCCGTGGTTTTTACCCGTCGGCATTGTGGCTCTCTGGCAGCTCGCGTCATCCACCGGCTGGCTGTCGAGCCGCATTCTGCCCTCTCCGGAGGGCGTCGTAGAAGCGTTCTGGTCGCTGAGCGTCAGCGGTGAGCTGTGGCAGCATCTGGCGATCAGCTCCTGGCGCGCCGTGATTGGGTTTTCCATCGGCGGCAGCATCGGTCTGGTTCTGGGCTTGATTAGCGGCCTTTCCCGCTGGGGCGAGCGGCTGCTGGATACCTCCATTCAGATGCTGCGCAACGTGCCGCATCTGGCGCTGATCCCGCTGGTTATCCTGTGGTTTGGTATTGATGAGAGCGCCAAGATCTTCCTCGTGGCGCTGGGCACATTGTTCCCGATCTACATCAACACCTGGCACGGCATCCGCAACATCGATCGCGGTCTGGTGGAGATGGCGCGCAGCTACGGCTTAACGGGTTTTTCTCTCTTTATACACGTGATCCTGCCGGGCGCCCTGCCCTCCATTATGGTCGGGGTGCGTTTTGCGCTCGGCCTGATGTGGCTGACGCTGATTGTGGCGGAGACCATCTCGGCCAACTCAGGCATTGGCTACCTGGCGATGAACGCCCGTGAATTCCTGCAAACGGACGTGGTGGTGGTTGCCATCATTCTGTATGCCCTGCTCGGCAAACTCGCCGACGTTAGCGCCCAGTGGCTGGAGCGCAGCTGGCTGCGCTGGAACCCGGCCTACACCCTTCAGGAGGCGAAAGCATGAATACTGCACGACTGAACCAGGGAACGCCGTTACTGCTGAACGGCGTGACCAAACGCTACGGCGAAAACACCATTCTTAACGGGCTGGATCTGCATATTCCCGCCGGACAATTTGTGGCCGTTGTTGGTCGCAGCGGCGGCGGCAAGAGTACCCTGCTACGCCTTCTGGCTGGACTGGAAGCCCCCAACGGCGGTGACATTCTGGCAGGAACGACGCCGCTTTCGAATATTCAGGACGATACCCGCATGATGTTCCAGGACGCGCGGCTACTGCCGTGGAAAACGGTTATCGACAACGTCGGGCTCGGTCTTAAGGGCAGCTGGCGGGATGAAGCCCGCCAAGCGCTGGCCGCCGTTGGTCTGGAAAATCGTGCGGGCGAATGGCCTGCCGCCCTCTCGGGTGGGCAGAAGCAGCGCGTGGCGCTGGCGCGGGCGTTGATTCACCGTCCGGGCCTGCTGTTGCTTGATGAACCGCTGGGCGCGCTCGACGCCCTGACGCGGATCGAAATGCAGGATTTGATAGGATCCCTGTGGCAGGCGCACGGCTTTACGGTACTGCTGGTGACGCATGACGTGAGCGAGGCCGTCGCGATGGCCGATCGTGTGCTGTTAATTGAGGACGGGAAAATAGGTCTGGATCTGACGGTGGATCTTCCGCGGCCTCGTCGCGTGGGCTCGACAAGACTGGCGGAGCTGGAGGCTGAGGTATTGGATCGGGTGATGAAGCGCGGGGGGACGGAGTTAGAGCGAGTTAAGGCTAATGCCTGATGCCCTCTCCCACAGGGAGAGGGAGGGTTAACTTTTATTACGCTAAGGCCTTAGCAATCTTCTCGTACAGATCGCCAGACAGGTTCTCCAGCCCTTTCAGCTGCTCAAGCGCGGCACGCATCTTCTCCTGACGCTTCGCATCGTAGCGTTTCAGGCGGATCAGCGGCTCAATCAGGCGCGACGCCACCTGCGGGTTACGGCTGTTCAGCTCGGTCAGCATTTCCACCATGAACTGATACCCGCTGCCGTCTTCGGCGTGGAACGCCGCCGGGTTGCTGCTGGCAAACGCGCCAATCAGAGAACGCACGCGGTTTGGGTTGCTCAGAGTAAAGGAGCGATGCTTCAGCAGACTGCGCACGTTGCTGAGCGCATCGGCCGCCGGGCTGGTCGCCTGCAGGATGAACCACTTGTCCATCACCAGACCATCCTTATGCCACTTGTCGTCGTACTCCTGCATTAGCGCATCGCGGCACGGCAGTTCAGCGGCAACGCTTGCGCCCAGCGCGGCCAGCGCGTCGGTCATGTTATCCGTTTCGTGATACTGCTTGCTCACCAGGGTGTTCGCCAGCTCGGTTTCACCAAATGCCAGATAGCGCAGGCAGGTGTTGCGCAGAGAACGTTTACCAATGTCCGCATGTTCAACGCGATAAGCGTCAAGCTTGTTGGCGTTATAAATAGCCAGGAACTCGTCCGCCAGTTCAGCAGCCAGCGTACGGGTCAGCGCTTCACGCACCGCCACGATGGCAATCGGGTCGATGATGTCAAACAGCTCGGCGATTTCAGTCGCTGAAGGCAGGGTCAGAATTTCAGCGGCCAGGGCCGGGTCAATCTTCTCATCCAGCAGGATCGCGCGGAACGCGTCAGCCACATGGACAGGCAGCGACAGCGGCTGGCCCTGCTGATGGCGGTTTACGTTGAGCTTGATGTAGGTCGCCAGCAGGCTTTGCGCCGCGTCCCAGCGGGAGAAGTCGTTACGCGCGTGACGCATCAGGAACGTCAGCTGCTGATCGCTCCACTTGTATTCCAGCTTCACCGGCGCGGAGAATTCGCACAGCAGCGCAGGCACCGGCTGGAAGTAGACGTTATCGAAGATAAAGGTCTGCTCGGCCTGAGTCACGTTCAGCACGTGGTGTACCGGGTGGCCGCCCTTCTGGAGCGGGATGACTTTGCCTTCGTTATCGTACAGCTCAATGCTGAACGGAATATGCAGCGGATATTTCTCTTCCTGCTCCGCCGTCGGCGGCGTGCGCTGGCTGATGGTCAGGGTATACTGCTCGGTTTCCGGATTGTAATCGTCTTTGACGGTGACAACCGGCGTACCGGCCTGGCTGTACCAGCGGCGGAAGTGGGAAAGATCGACATTAGAGGCATCTTCCATCGCCTGCACAAAATCGTCGCAGGTGGCCGCACTGCCGTCATGACGCTCGAAGTACAGCTGCATGCCTTTCTGGAAGTTCTCCTCACCCAGCAGGGTGTGGATCATGCGGATAATTTCAGCGCCTTTCTCATACACCGTCAGGGTGTAGAAGTTGTTCATCTCGATGACTTTATCCGGACGGATCGGGTGCGCCATTGGGCTGGCGTCTTCCGCAAACTGCAGGCCACGCATGGTACGCACGTTGTTGATGCGGTTCACCGCGCGTGAACCCAGGTCGGAGCTGAACTCCTGATCGCGGAAGACGGTCAGGCCCTCTTTCAGGCTCAGCTGGAACCAGTCGCGGCAGGTGACGCGGTTACCGGTCCAGTTGTGGAAATATTCGTGGCCGATAACGCGTTCGATATCAAGGTAGTCTTTGTCCGTTGCGGTATCGGTACGCGCCAGCACGTATTTGGAGTTAAAGACGTTAAGGCCTTTGTTCTCCATTGCGCCCATGTTGAAGAAATCGACGGCGACGATCATATAGATGTCGAGGTCATATTCGAGGCCGAAGCGCTCCTCGTCCCACTTCATGGAGTTAATGAGCGAGGTCATCGCCCACGGCGCGCGGTCAAGGTTGCCGCGGTCAACAAACAGCTCCAGCGCCACCTCGCGGCCTGAGCGCGTTTTGAAGGTGTCGCGCAGCACGTCGAAGTCCCCCGCCACCAGCGCAAACAGGTAGCACGGTTTCGGGAAGGGATCCTGCCACTGCACCCAGTGACGGCCATTCTCCAGCTCGCCTTCGCCTACGCGGTTGCCGTTGGAGAGCAGGAAGGGATACAGGGTTTTATCGGCGATGATTTTGGTGGTGAAGCGCGCCAGGACGTCCGGGCGGTCGAGATACCAGGTTATGTGGCGGAAACCTTCCGCTTCACACTGGGTACACAGCGCCACGCCCGACTGGTAAAGCCCTTCCAGCGCGGTGTTGGCGGCCGGGCTGATTTCATTCACGATGCGCAGCGTAAACTGTTCCGGCAGGTTGTCGATGACCAGCTGGTTGTTTTCTTCTTTATAGTCCGACCAGGGTTCATCATTAATATGCAGGGAGACCAGCGTCAGGTCTTCACCATCCAGACGCAGCGGCACCGCAGTTGCGCTATGGCGCGTCACCTGGCTCACCGCCGTGACAACGGTTTTAGTGGCATCCAGGTCAAAAGTCAGATCGATTTCGCTAATCAGGTAATCCGGCGCACGGTAGTCGTGGCGGTATTTGGCTTGTGGCTGTTGTGTCATAGAAAACCTTATGCATCGTTTGTCGAGTAACGTTTCAATATATTCCTGTTGCGCAAATCGCGCTATGCAGAATGTTCATCTTTTCAGGGGCAAAACCTTTTTTTGCTACATTTGTATAACACGGGGCACAAAATGCCCTCGACCATAAAACGCGCTTATGTTGTGATCGGGGTTCAATAAATCACTAAACAAGGTATACTCCGGAGTTGTTTATTGTACTAAACGCTCCCGTGAGAGGATGCTACAGCGCACCTATGACTCAATTCGCTTCTCCGGTTCTGCATACGTTGCTGGATACCGACGCGTATAAACTGCATATGCAGCAAGCCGTTTTCCACCATTACTATGACGTTCACGTCGCGGCGGAATTCCGCTGCCGTGGCGACGACTTGCTCGGTATCTACGCAGACGCCATTCGTGAACAGGTCGATGCGATGCAGCATCTGACGCTGCAGGACGAGGAATTTCAGTGGCTTTCTGGCCTGCCTTTCTTCAAAGCGGACTATCTGAACTGGCTGCGCGACTTCCGCTATAAGCCTGAACAGGTCACCGTGACCAACGAGAACGGCAAGCTGGATATTCGTCTTGAAGGTCCGTGGCGGGAAGTGATTATGTGGGAAGTGCCGCTTCTGGCGGTGATCAGTGAACTGGCTCACCGCTACCGTTCGCCGGAAAAAGGCGTCGAGCAGGCGGTCGCCGCGCTGGAAAATAAACTCGCAGCCTTCTCTACGCTGACCGAAGGGCTGGACATGTCCCGCTTCCGCCTGATGGACTTTGGCACGCGTCGCCGTTTCTCGCGTGACGTTCAGGAGGCCATCGTTAAACTTCTGCAGCGGGAGCCGTGGTTCGTGGGCACCAGCAACTACGATCTGGCGCGTCGCCTCAGCCTGACGCCAATGGGCACCCAGGCACACGAGTGGTTCCAGGCGCATCAGCAGATCAGCCCCGATCTGGCTAACAGCCAGCGCGCGGCGCTGGCCGCATGGCTTGAGGAGTACCCGAATCAGCTCGGGATTGCCCTCACCGACTGTATTACGATGGATGCCTTCCTGCGCGACTTTGGTCCCGAGTTCGCTGAACGTTACCAGGGATTACGCCACGACTCCGGGGATCCGGTTGAATGGGGCGAGAAAGCCATTGCCCATTACGAAAAACTCGGCATTGACCCGATGAGCAAGGTGCTGGTCTTCTCGGATAATCTCGACCTGGCGAAAGCGGTCGACCTCTATCGCCATTTCAACACCCGGGTGAACCTGAGCTTCGGGATTGGTACCCGTTTGACCTGCGATATCCCTCAGGTGAAACCACTGAATATTGTCATCAAACTGGTGGAATGTAATGGAAAGCCGGTGGCGAAACTCTCTGACAGCCCGGGTAAAACCATCTGCCATGACAAGGCGTTTGTCCGCGCGTTGCGCAAAGCCTTCGATCTTCCCCAGATAAAAAAAGCCAGTTAAGCGCTTAAGGGAGCCTTCATGGCTCCCCTCTTCTTATTTATTTCTCAATTCTTCTCTTTAGACTGCGAAATTTACTTGTCTGATAGCGGATGGCAGGTAACATAGATATCCCCCCATAAGGGTGGACAAGTGTTTATTTTTTCCGACTATTAACAGAGAGAATATTATGAGCGTTGTGCCTGTAGCCGACGTACTCCAGGGCCGTGTCGCCGTTGACCAGGAAGTCACCGTGCGCGGATGGGTGCGTACCCGCCGAGATTCTAAAGCTGGCATCTCCTTCCTCGCCGTCTATGACGGTTCCTGCTTTGATCCTGTACAGGCCGTCATTAATAATTCTCTGCCCAATTACAATGATGACGTTCTGCGCCTGACAACCGGTTGCTCCGTGATTGTTACCGGCGTGGTGGTGGCTTCACCGGGTCAGGGCCAGAGCTTCGAAATTCAGGCTACTGCCATTGAAGTCACCGGCTGGGTTGAAGATCCGGACACCTATCCGATGGCGGCAAAACGTCACAGCATCGAATATCTGCGTGAAGTTGCCCACCTGCGTCCGCGTACCAACCTGATTGGTGCGGTGGCGCGCGTGCGTCATACGCTGGCGCAGGCGCTGCATCGTTTCTTCGATGAGCAGGGTTACTTCTGGGTGTCTACCCCGCTGATCACCGCGTCCGATACGGAAGGTGCCGGTGAGATGTTCCGCGTCTCGACGCTGGATATGGAAAACCTGCCGCGCACGCCTGAAGGTAAAGTGGACTATGACAAAGACTTCTTTGGTAAAGAAGCCTTCCTGACGGTATCTGGTCAGCTCAACGGCGAAACGTATGCCTGTGCGCTGTCTAAGATCTACACCTTTGGCCCAACCTTCCGCGCCGAAAACTCCAACACCAGCCGTCACCTGGCGGAATTCTGGATGCTGGAGCCTGAAGTGGCGTTCGCTGACCTGGACGATGTAGCGGGTCTGGCGGAAGCCATGCTGAAGTATGTGTTCAAAGCGGTGCTGGAAGAACGTCCTGACGACATGAAATTCTTCGCAGAACGCGTAGACAGCGATGCTGTGGCGCGTCTGGAGCGTTTCGTGTCTGCCGACTTTGCGCAGGTAGACTATACCGACGCGGTGGCGATCCTCGAGAAATGCGGTGAGACGTTCGAGAACCCGGTTTACTGGGGCGTTGACCTGGCGTCTGAACACGAACGCTATCTGGCCGAGAAACATTTCAAAGCGCCGGTTGTCGTTAAAAACTACCCGAAAGACATTAAGGCCTTCTATATGCGCCTTAACGAAGACGGTAAAACCGTGGCAGCGATGGACGTTCTGGCGCCGGGCATTGGTGAAATCATCGGTGGCTCTCAGCGTGAAGAGCGTCTAGACGTGCTGGACGCGCGTATGGAAGAGATGGGGCTCAACCCAGCTGATTACAGCTGGTACCGCGATCTGCGTCGTTACGGTACCGTACCGCACGCCGGTTTTGGTCTGGGCTTCGAGCGTCTGATTGCCTACGTTACCGGTGTTCAGAACGTACGTGACGTAATTCCTTTCCCACGCACTCCACGTAACGCCAGCTTCTAATCGGTACAAGACTGAAATGGCCAGCAAATGCTGGCCATTATTTTATTCTGTATTGTCAGTTTTCGTCAGCGCAAAGTCAGCGTCTTTAAACCTTCACCCCGTCACAACCACTACCTGTTACGTTTTGTTTCCGCGAAATATCCAGCCACAAAAAATAAACCCCATTCTTATTGCGATTATTACACTCTCAGCCGTTAGCACAAATTTCAACCAATTTTACAGCCATCCGGAAGGCCTTTTGTAGTCATAAGAAAAAACGAGCCGTTTAAGGTCTGTTTATACGAATCGCCTTTATCTCAATTAATTATAAGGAATTCATATATATAGGATAGGCCCTGCTGTTTAATTCGCCAGGGTGTTCTGAAGTTTGAGATGGTTCACAAAGTTCCGAAAAATACATACTTGGTTACACATATTTTCTTTCGGTTACTTAATCTTGAGAATTGTAGCACTTTCAGGCTAGCGAAACGCTTCGCCGAATGGAAAGATGCCTGTCAGATACATAAAGACACCAAACTCTCATCAATAGTTCCGGAAATATTTATTGACAGAATTTATTGACGGCAGTGGCGAGTGTCATAAAAAAACCAATGAGGGTAATAAATAATGATGAAGCGCAATATTCTGGCAGTGGTAATCCCTGCCCTGCTGGTAGCCGGTGCAGCTAACGCTGCAGAAATCTATAACAAGAACGGCAACAAACTGGACTTCTACGGTAAAGTTGTGGGCGAACACGGCTTCACCACTTCTGGCGTACACAAAAACGCTGACTCCTCTTACGGCCAGATCGGCTTCAAAGGCGAAACTCAGATCAACGACCAACTGACCGGTTACGGTCAGTGGGAATACCGTGCACGCGCCGGTGCAGCTGAAGGTGATCAGACTAACGTAACTCGTCTGGCTTTCGCTGGCCTGAAAATCGCTGACGCGGGTTCTCTGGACTACGGTCGTAACTACGGTATCGTGTATGACGTAGAATCCTACACCGATATGGCTCCGTCCTTCTCTGGCGAAACCTGGGGTGGCGGCTATGTTGATAACTACATGACCAGCCGTTCTACTGGCCTGCTGACCTACCGTAACAACAACTTCTTCGGTCTGGTTGATGGTCTGAACTTTGGCGTTCAATACCAGGGTAAAAACGATCGTAAAAACCTGAATGAAGCAAACGGCGACGGCGTTGGCCTGTCACTGGGTTACGAGTTCGGTGAAGGCTTCGGTCTGATCGGTGCCTACAGCACCGCTAACCGTACGCTTGAGCAGAAAAAAGATGGTAAAGGCGATAAAGCTGAATCCTGGGCTGTTGGCGCGAAATACGACGCGAACAACATCTACCTGGCGACCGTTTATGCAGAGACTCGCAACATGAGCCGCCTGGGTAACAGCGGTGAAAACTATGTTCCGAATGATGATGGTAATGTTTATAACATTGCTAACAAGACCCAGAACTTTGAAGTTATCGCTCAGTACCAGTTCGACTTCGGCCTGCGTCCTTCCGTTTCTTACGTTCAATCCAAAGGTAAAGACCTGAACGGCATCGGCGACCGTGACCTGGCGAAATACATCACCACTGGTGCGACTTACTACTTCAACAAGAACTTCAACGTGTACGGTGACTACCGCTTCAACCTGCTGGACGACAAAGATGCGTCCACCAGCTGGGTTGGCTCTGACAACCAGGCTACCGTTGGCGTAACCTACCAGTTCTAATCAGTACACCACGTTGTTATATGCTTAATGAACAGGGCTTCGGCCCTGTTTTTTTATGCGTGACAGAAAATAATGGCGACTTTTGAAAAGCCGCACGCTTTTCGTCGCAAACGGTTGGCATTTTGTAAATCTACCGTTAACCTGATAGCGGATTTCACTTCTGTAATCACAATGGAACTTCGTCATGTTTGAGAACATTACCGCCGCTCCTGCCGACCCTATTCTGGGCCTGGCCGATCTGTTTCGTGCCGACGACCGCCCTGGCAAAATCAACCTGGGTATTGGTGTATATAAAGATGAAACCGGCAAAACTCCGGTACTGACCAGCGTTAAGAAAGCTGAGCAGTATCTGCTGGAAAACGAAACCACCAAAAACTACCTCGGTATTGATGGTATCCCTGAATTTGGTCGCTGCACCCAGGAGCTGCTGTTCGGTAAAGGCAGCGCAATTGTGAGTGACAAACGTGCCCGTACAGCACAGACCCCAGGCGGTACCGGTGCGCTGCGCGTGGCGGCGGATTTCCTTGCGAAAAACACCTCTGTTAAGCGCGTATGGGTCAGCAACCCAAGCTGGCCGAACCACAAGAGCGTGTTTAACTCTGCGGGTCTGGAGGTGCGTGAATATGCATACTACGACGCGGCAAACCACTCTCTCGACTTTGACGGCCTGCTGGCAAGCCTGAGCGAAGCACAGGCAGGTGACGTGGTGCTGTTCCACGGCTGCTGCCACAACCCAACCGGTATCGATCCGACGCTTGAGCAGTGGCAACACCTGGCAAAGCTGTCCGTTGACAAAGGCTGGCTGCCGCTGTTTGACTTTGCCTACCAGGGCTTCGCCCGTGGTCTGGAAGAAGATGCCGAAGGCCTGCGCGCGTTCGCAGCCGTGCATCAGGAGCTGATTGTCGCAAGCTCGTATTCCAAGAACTTCGGCCTGTACAACGAGCGCGTAGGCGCCTGTACGCTGGTTGCGGCTAACGAAGAGACCGTCGATCGTGCGTTCAGCCAGATGAAATCGGTTATCCGCGCTAACTACTCTAACCCACCGGCACACGGTGCGTCTGTTGTGGCCACTATCCTGAGCAACGATGCGCTGCGCGCCATCTGGGAACAAGAGCTTAACGATATGCGCCAGCGCATTCAGCGCATGCGCCTGCTGTTTGTGAACACCCTGGCTGAGAAAGGCGCGGACCGCGACTTCAGCTTTATCATCAAACAGAACGGCATGTTCTCGTTCAGCGGCCTGACCAAAGAGCAGGTTCTGCGTCTGCGTGAAGAGTTTGGCGTGTACGCCGTGGCCTCTGGCCGCGTGAACGTTGCTGGCATGACGCCTGACAACATGGCGCCACTGTGCGAAGCGATTGTCGCCGTACTGTAATTTGCGCCCATAAAAAAGCCTGCGTTATGCAGGCTTTTTTTATTCTGGTTACCAGACAGGCATTTCATCCTGAAGGAACGGGTTATGGAGCCGTTCGTAGCCCAGCGTCGACATCGGACCGTGTCCAGGGATAAACGTAACGTCATCACCCAGCGGCAATAACTTTTGTTTAATCGACTGAATCAGCTGCCCGTGATCGCCGCGCGGAAAATCGCTGCGTCCTACACCACCTTTGAAGATCACATCGCCGGAAATTAGCAGACGGGACTGGTCATCAAAGAAGACGATATGGCCTGGCGTATGCCCAGGACAATGCAACACCTGTAAAGTCACATTCCCTACGTTAACGCGCTCTCCTTCGTTCAGCCAGCGATCGGGCGTCAGGGGCTGACACTCATCAAGGCCAAACATGCGGCTTTGGGCGGGTAACCCCTGCAGCCAGAACTCATCTTCTTTTTCCGGACCGATAATCGGCACACCGTAGTGTTCAGCCAGTTCAGCCGCAGCACCTACATGGTCAAGATGACCATGAGTGAGCAAAATTTGCATCAGCGTGACGCCGCTTGCTGCGACTTCCTGCTTGATTTTCTCAGCGTCACCGCCGGGATCGACAAGCGCGGCCAGTTTAGTCTGTTCGCACCAGATCAATGAACAATTCTGGGAGAACGCGGTAACCGGAATAATACGATAGTTCATACTGCTCCTGTGTTTCGTTATTACCAGTGCCGAACCGGACCGGTATCAATATGCACAAAGTTGCTGCTGGGGTAATATCCTACACCACCTGCGCGCATAGATAACGCGGCTTTGCGAATATTGGCTAACGAAACGCCTTCAATATGGAAATCCATTGCCTGTCCCTTCGTGTGATAGCTTTTTTTCGCTACCCCACGACTGTGGGCGCGCAGTTCATTATTGGTATCAATCGAGCGATAGCCAGATATGAGTTGCACCGGCTTGCTGCTGCCCAGCAGGCCCTGAAGGCGGAAAAGCTGATCAAAGAGTCCAGGATCGATGGCTTTTATTTTGTTCGCGCGGAAATCACGGAAAAAATGGTTAAGTCTTGCTAATTCATCCTGAATATAGCCTCTGCCATCGAAAAACTCCGCTTTTAGCGACTCACCGGTATGCAGGTTGTTGAGCGTTAAAACTCGCGGACGAGGTGTCGAGAGGGTGGCAAATGCTGGCGTCGGCAGGATGGCCGCTGCGCCAAGCGCAACACCACCTAACGCCAGCAGTTTGCGGCGATTAGCGTCAAATTTGTCCATGATAATCAGGTCTACAGGTCAATGTTTATCGTAATATGCTTAGCGCACGAAGGGCACCTTAACTGGCAAAACCGGGTACGTCAAGGCGCCCAACCCCAGTGAATACGCGGCTTACAGCGATATTGCCCCCTATTCACCATAACTTACGACAATCATTTCTCCCGAACTACTTCATTTACCTGATTAATTGTTCAGCTTTTGGCAAAATTTGTGCGCCGGATCGCGCGGTGAGATCATAATTGTAAATATCTGTACGATACTGGGTACGCCCGTCCTCACCCACAAATGCCGTCAGATAGTAAAGATTGACTGGAATATTGTGGCGAATATTAACGTAACGCGTATCCCCCTGCTTCAGGGCATCCGAGATGCGCGTATCGTTCCAGCCCGCATCCTGCAACAGCATATTGGCCAGCTCCGAGGCTTTGTTCACGCGCACGCAGCCAGAACTGAGCGCGCGCGTATCTTTCTGAAACAGGTTGTGGTTCGGCGTATCGTGCAGATAGATAGCGTCTGAACTCGGCATATTGAACTTATAACGCCCTAAAGAGTTATGCGCCCCGGGAGCCTGCTGGAAACGGAACGGTAAATTCGACGCCGTGATCGTCGACCAGTCGACCATATAAGGATCGATGGCCTCTTTACTGTTCCATCCACGCATCACCGTGTAGCCATGACGTTCCAGATAACCCGGATCGTTCCAGACCTTCGGCAAAATGTCTTTTCGCGCCAGCGTCGGCGGCACGTTCCACGGCGGGTTAACCACCACGTTATTCAGCGCGCTGCTCATCATCGGCGTTTTGCGATCCGGACGCCCGACAATCACGCGCGACGCCAGTTTTTCGCTACCGTCCTGATAATAGACCAGGGAATACGCCGGAATGTTAACCATAATTCCGGTAGCGAGCGTTCCCGGCAGCAGACGCAAACGCTGGATATTGAGCGCCAGTACGCCTGCCCGCTGCGCAGGCGATACGTTCAGCCAGTCACGCGTCGTCTGGCCAATGACGCCATCGGCCCCCAGCCCCTGAGCGGTCTGGAACTGTTTAACGGCCGCAACCAGCTCGCGATCGTAAGCCGCAGGTTTGTTGCTCAGGACAACACCTTTCTTCTCTTTTACTGGCGCTGACGGGCTGACGGCGACGTTTTGTGGATCATCACCCGGGAGAGCAATCTTTGGCCCGCCATCAAGAAGACCGGAGCGCGTCAGGATCTCGCGCAGAGCAGGCACATCGCTGCTCCACTGTCCCGGACGCAGCGTCGCGGTACCGCGCATTTGCGGCCATGGACGCGTGTCTCCCACCAGCGCGAGGAGCGACTGGTGCAGAGTGGCATAGTGTGGATGCGCCGGTGCGAGGCTGGCGATAAAGCGCGGCAGTTCGCCGTTATCCAGCGCTAGCTGCCACTGGTTAATCACCGACAGCGCCGGCGTCGCCAGCTTGTACGGTTTATCGCTGTACAGCCAGCGGTTGCCATTGACCGGAATACCCGCCACGAACTGCAGGTAGCCCATCATGGCATCGGAAAGCACCACATCACGCGCCTGCCCGGTGACGGCAGGATCGGTTAACAGCTCAACCCACTTTGTAAACTGCGGCTGAAACCCTGCAATTGCGACTTCCGCCAGCTGCTGCTGGAAGGCGCGCACGGCATCGCGGTTTTCCCACATCGGTTTCATATCGCGGGCGGCATAGAGGAGCGTGAGCTGATTGATATAGACAGGCGTGTAGCCTGACGGCAGCCCCGACTGCAGCTGCTGACTGAGCGATTCCGCGTCGATGCCTTCCGGCAGCGGTTTAATTCCGGCCATGATAGCCGTCGCCGGAGACTGCTCCAGCGGCTGGGACAACGACGTTGGCTGAGCGCCTGTCGTTGCCGAGCTGTCAGTCGGCACAATTTCAGGCTCGTCGGCCTGGGCGGTTAACAGCGGAGCAAACATCACTGCCAGGCATAAACTCAGCGCAGACAGCTGACGACCACATTCTTTCTTTAGCAACATCCCTTGCCCCCTGTTTTCACGACATGCCCATCACGCTGGGGCTTTCTTTCATTATAGGTAGACGGCTAAGCTGTTGCCTTACCTTATGTAAAGAAGTTTAAAGATAACGCAGCCCCAAGCACAAGTTAAGTTTAAAAAAAAGCGGCGCCAGTGCGCCGCTTCGGGTCAGAAAACGCTTCAGGAAGCGTCCGCCGTGGTTTCCGGCAATGACTCCGGCGGCTGCGGCGCAAAGCCACGCAGCCCCACAACGTGAACGTGTTCGCTGTTCTGGAACACCTTACGCACCAGTTTGTAGGTGGTGCCCTTCTCGGGGCTGATGTTCTCCGGCGCCGCGATAATGAGCTGCATATCGAGACGTTCGCAAAGCTCGAACAGCGTGGCAATTGAGCGGGCATCAAGTCGCGCCGCCTCATCCAGGAACAGCAGTCGGCATGGCGAGATATCTTTGCCGCGCAGGCGGCGCGCTTCATCTTCCCAGCTCTGTACCACCATCACCAGAATTGACATCCCGGTACCGATCGCTTCACCGGTAGAGAGCGCCCCGGATTCCGCACGCAGCCAGCCGTCTGAGCCACGGTTTACCTCAACTTCCATTTCCAGGTAGTTACGGTAGTCCAGCAGCTCTTCACCGATGGTTTGCGGCGTACGTTGCCCCATATCAATCTGCGGGTTCAGGCGCTGATACAGCTTCGCCAGCGCTTCGGAGAAGGTCAGACGGTTGCTGTTGAACAGATCCTGATGCTGCTCGTGCTGCTCTGAGAGCACTTCCAGCAGCATCGCGTGGGCCTCACGCACGTTGACGTTGAGGCGCACGCTGTTCACCTGGCCAAACGACACGCTCTGCAGACCCTGGTTCAGCTGGCGGATACGGTTCTGCTCGCGCTGAATAGTTTTACGAATGATGTTCGCCACGCTGCGGGAGCTGATCGCCAGCTTCTGCTCGCGGGAGGTCAACTCCTCCGTCAGGCGGCCCAGCTCGATTTCCATCTGTTCGATGGCTTCGACCGGATCGTCGGTACGGATAATGTCCTGACGAATACGCTCGCGCAGGTGCTGGTAAACCGCCACGAAGAACTGAATTTTACGTTCCGGACGTTTCGGATCCTCCGACATACGCAGCACGTCGCGCAGGTGTTCGTTATCCGCCACCGCCAGACGCAGCGCACCCAACGCCTTATCCGACATGGAACGCAGCTCATCGGCAGAAAGATACGCCAGCTCGCGACGGTGCAGGCGACGCTCAACGTTATTGTCTTTCACCATGCGCATCACCGCGCACCAGCCCGCCTTGGCGGTCACGACCTGCTCGCGCATTTCGTGATAGTCGCGTTCCAGCTTGCGCAGGCGACGGGTCAGGTTATCCATTTCGGCTTCGCAGAAGGTCAGCGCTTTTTCCAGCTGATTGCGACGCGCGCGGTTATTGCTGAGCTGAGAATGCAGCTCGTCACGACGAATACGCGCGCGCTCTTCTGCCCCGCTGTCGGCACGCACGCCGATGTCCTGAAGCTCTTTCTGCAGATCGTTTAAAAGCTCTTTCTTGGTATCGAAGGAGCTTTTCAGCGAGGCCAGCACCTGATTGTACTGGTTCAGCTGAGCGGAGTGGCTGCGCATCGCTTCGCGGGCGCGAGTACGTTCCGCCTCCGCCTGCTCAAGGCGCTGACGCAGTTTTTCGTTCAGATCGCTGTTACCGCTCAGCATTTCAGCCGAATCGGAGTAGCCAAAGTGCGCGCGACGCTGCACCACTTCCGTCAGAGCAAACGCCTGCTGACGCGCTTCGCGCTGCACCTGCTGCGACCAGGCATAATCTTCTTTTAACTGCTCGAACTGTTCCGGGTCGCTCTGCAGGACAGACACGACGGGCTCCAGCTTCGCCAGCTGATTGCCGTGCTGCTGAACGAAACGCGCGGCTTCCTGCGCTTCATCCAGACGCTCCTGGATCTCATCCACGCGGTCAGCCAGCGTGTCATCCGCCAGCAGATTCAGGCGCGGCAGAATGCGGTTAAGGGCAGCGACGCCCTCTTTCGCCTGTTCAAACTGAACGCGACTTTGCTGGTTATCACTTTCATGGCTTGCAATCGCACGTTCCAGCTCGCTACGGCGGGTGTTCAGCTTGCGGATTTCGGCTTCCGGATCTGCGTCAAACGCTACGGCGAGATGGCTGCCGATAAAGCGGCTGAACGACTGATGCAGACGCTGGGTTTTCTGCACGTCAAACGACAGGGTCGCAAAACGTTCAGACAGCGTTTCACGCTCGGCGTGCAGGCTCTCGATGCGGCTTTCGCGCGCGGCGCGGCCAAACAGCGGCAGCTCAGGGAAGCGGGAATAGCGCCACTGACGGTCAGCGATTTTCACCACCACCGCTTTTTCCAGCTCGTCGACGCTGAATACGCTGTCATCGAACGACTGCGGATCCCCTTCGATCAGGTAGAGATCTTCCGGGCAATCTTCCAGGCCGGCAAGCTGCTCAGAAATCAGCGACAGATCCGGGACCACAATCGCGTTGCGGGATGGACCGTACAGCGCGGAGAAGTATGGCGCATCGTCAAGGCCAACGTCGTCGTAGATCTCGGACAGCAGCACGCCGCCAAAACGCTCGGCGAGTGCATTCAGGCGCGGATCTTCTGACCCGCCCGGCTGGCTTAAGCGCTCAATTTCTTCATCGACGTCGCGCTTGCGGGCACCCACTTCATCACGCTCAACGATGGCTTCGCGCTCGCGCTCCAGCAGCTGCTGCAGGTATTCGGTCACTTCCTGGCTGGATTCGAACTGTTCGCCGCACTGCTCGCTGAGCTGGTTCAGGCTGCTCTGGGCCGCCAGCCAGACCGGCGCACGCTCCAGGAGCGCCTTCGAACGGGACTGAATCTGCTCCAGCTCCTGACGCAGGGTCATACGCTGTTCGCTGGCGTTTGATACGGTATCGGACAGGGCCGCAATACGCGCTTCCAGCTCCTGATGCAGGGCCTCAAGCTCGTCGAAATCGTAATTTTTTCCCTGACGCTTGCAGAATTCCGCAAGCAGACGCTCGGATTCCTGCTGCTCGCGCAGGCGCTGCTCCAGCTCGTTCAGACGCATACGCAGCGGCTGAACCTGCTCGGCCAGATGGCGCTGGTTCACACCGTCGCGCAGCAGTTCGCGGGCAACGTCCCAGGCTTCGTTACGCGCCAGCGGGCCGTTAATCGCGACCACCAGCTGATAAGCCTGTTCAAACTGGCTGTGCGCCGTTTGCGCAACGCTCATTTTCTGTTCGAGGGAGAGCAGTTTCTCGGTGGCTTCCTGCTCTTTGGCCTGGAAGGTATCCAGCCACTCGTCGGCGCTGTCCGGCGTCAGGTCAGGCAGATGGCACAGTTCTTTCGCACGCTGTAATGCCTGCAGTGCCTGGGTGTACTGAATCGCTCGCGTCTGCTGCACGTCAAGCGCCTGCTGGTAATCGGCAAGCTGGCTTTTCAGCTCATCCACTTCCAGCTCGGCCGCTTCGGCGCGGGCTTCGTTCTCTTCCTGCATGTCGGCGGCTTCAGCCACCACTTCATTCTGCTCTTCGAGACGGATCTGCAGCTCATCGAGGTCCGCTTCATAACGCTCGATTTTTTCCTGCTGACGCAGCGCGGTCTGCACCAGGTTGAGGTGATCGCTGGCGGCCTGATAATCCGCTTCCAGGTCACCTTCGGCACCGTTGTGCTCGCCCAGCTCGCGCGCCATTTCGACGTGCTTATACTGCTCGGCCACCAGCTGCTTACGCGAGGTAAACAGCTCGCGACGGTACTCTAATGCCTGATCGAGATGAATGCGGCGCTCGTTGGCGTGACGCATATAGTCTGCGGCCACATAGTTGGTGGCTTCGCTGATAAGGTGTTTAAACAGGTCGCGGTCAGACTGGGTAACGCGAATCGCTTCCAGCGTCATGCGGTTTTCGCGCAGCGCCGCTTCCATATCCTGGAAGGCCTTACGCACGCCGCTGTTTTCCGGCAGCAGGTAGTCGCGCAGGGAGCGGGTAATGGCGCTGGAGATACCGCCATACAGAGACGCTTCAATCAGGCGGTAGTATTTGCTACGGTCTGATGCGGTGCGCAGACGACGCGCCACCACGCCCAGATCGAACATCAGCGAGTGGTAGTCGGTAATCGAGTTGAACTGCTTGAACTGCACGCCTTCGATAGCTTCGAGCTTGTCCTTCAGCTCCTGCAGCGTCAGCACGCGCGCCTGACGTTCGTTCAGGGTTTCCGTTAGCAGCGCCGTCGGCTGCACGGAGGTTGGCAAGCCCTGAATCGCAAACGGTTTGATATCCACTTTACGGTCGCGACCGGCGACCTGCTGCAGGCGCACGCCCACTACCACGCGCTGATGACGGGAGTTAATGACGTCCAGAACCGAATAACAGACGCCGGCCTTCAGCTTACCGTGCAGACCCTTATCGCGGGAGCCGCTTGTTGCCCCCGCTTCGGTGGTGTTACGGAAGTGAAGCAGCGTCAGGTCGGGGATCAGCGCCGTAACAAAGGCTGCCATGGTGGTGGATTTACCCGCACCGTTACCGCCAGAGAGCGTCGTGACCAGCTCATCCAGATCGAACGTTCGGGCAAAGAAGCCGTTCCAGTTAATCAGCGTCAGTGAGCGAAATTTACCGCGTTCAATCATTACTCTTCCTCCCCGCTATCCGGCAGATTCTCTTCATGCTCGTCATTGAGCTGCAAATGGTTTTCCACCGGCATCGCTTCACCGTCGCGGATCATGCGAAGCTGCGCTTCACGCGCGTCATCGCCCGCACGCACGTCGGCGCCGAAGCGGAAAACTGATTCCGTGATGCGGAATTTGCTGCTGTCGTGGCCCATAAACCAGACCATCCCCAGACGGCGCAGACGGTTCAGGGAAGAGCGAACCTTTTCCTGTAATTTCTGACGGTCAAGATCCGACCCCGTCGAGCGGTTGTTCACCAGCTTGAGCAGCTTGCTCTCATCTGCCAGCGTCAACAGCTCGTCGTAGAGTTCCTGCTGGGTGAAGATCCCTTCATTCGCCAGACGTTCCGGGCTGAGGTAGAGGTAGCAGAGAATTTTACCGACCATCATATCCAGCTCGGAGAGCACGGAACGCGGGATCAGCGTCGTGGAGCGCGGGCGCAGGTAGAAAAACCCTTCCGGCGCGCGGATAAGCTCCACGTTATAGCGTGCGTAAAACTCTTCCAGGTACTCCTGAAAGTCCATCAAAAAGGCGTGATTATCCAGCTCGTCTAAGCCAATGTGACGACCGGCACGCAGCTGGCTGTCCAGCGCCGGAAATAACGGATTCGCCAGCGCCTGTGCCAGCTTAACTGGCATCACTTGTTCAATATTTGTCAATGACATGCGCCTGTACCTTGGCTCCGTAATCGTTGATTGGCTGCCACTTCGGCGGCAGTCCGGTGAAATCTGCTTGCGCGACGCCCAGACGCACCGCCTGGTCTACCACAATGCGGGCAATGTCGAAGTGGCGCGCGCGTGGATATTGCGCCAGATAGTCGCGCACCACGAGCCCAAGATCCAGCGGCACTTGTCTGGTTTTGTAGACCGCGAGCTGTTCTTCGATCATCGCCGCAAGCTGCTCGCGAATTTCGTTAAATTCTTCGTATTCCAGATCCGGCGGCAGTTCACCGGTCACCTCTTCATCGCGCAGCGCCATCTCTTCGTCGCGCATATCCAGCAGACGATCGGCATTGGCGTAGGTCAGCGCCCACGGCGCATCGAAATAGGTCTGCACCGACTGACGCAGACGCTGGGCAAAGACGCGGTTTTTATCCATATCAATCGCGGTACGGATAAATTTATGCACGTGTCGGTCGTAGCCGATCCACAGGTCGATCGACTGCTGGCCCCAGCTGATAATGCGGTCGAGTTTGCTTTGCAGGTCGAAGACCAGACGATCGATAAAATGCAGATCGTCATGCGCCAGGGTCGCATCCTGAATGCGCAGCAGGTTCGCCTGAAGCTTATCCCCTGCCGCTTCCAGCGTATCCTGAAGCTCACGCAGCGTGCCGGAAGTTTCTGACAGCAGAAGCTCACAGCTGGAGATGGCGGCACGCCAGTCTTTATTCAGCAGCTGCGCGATATCGTCCTTCACCTGCTGCTGCTGTTCGTCCATCAGACGCTGGGTCAGATCGATACTGTCGAAGATTTCCGCCACCGAATATTTCAGCGGCGCGTAGACGTTACGGTGCCAGTGGAATTCGTCACCGTTTTCATCCGCGGCATCGGCGGCGCGCTTAAGCTCACCCGCCACGATCGAGAGCTGCATGGAAAGACGCAGCGTAGAAAATTCACGCTGGCGGATGTAGTAATCGGTGATGCCGATGCCCAGCGGCGTCAGGCGATAGATGGCGTTTCCTTCCGCCTGCTCGCTGGTAAAGCGGTTCAGCAGACGTTGACGCACCATATCGTTGATCGCGTTGTTGGCACGCACGCTAATGGTTTCGCTGGTTTGCTCAAACGCATCACTGACATGGCGGAACGCATCCACCAGTTCACCCTCGCTCATTTCACCGTCCAGCCGTTCGCCGTTCAGCGTGGCAACCGCCAGCAGGAAAGAGAGTCTGTCTACCGGCAGCGAGATGGAGAAATCGTTTTTCCTGGCCCAGGCAACCAGTTCGGGGACTGTCTGGGAAAATTCACTCATAGGTTATCCTTGCATCTGCGGCTTGTGCGCGGTGACGTGAATATAGCGGCCAAGGCTGATAAAAGGCTCCTGACGGCAATACCGCGTTTCTAATTCTGTTAAGGTATCAAAACAGTCACGCTGTTTGTGTTTTTCACGCAGATAATCATGAAACACCCTGACGCCCGTTTTCCCGACGATCTGCCAGCCAATCGCTTCCAGCCAGCCATAAACCTGCTGTGGATCGCGCGGATAGTCCGGGGAAAGCGTGCGCTTTTTCTTTTTGGGCATCCCGACCTGCACATAGTCGAAGTTTCCTGCAACCATGTTGTGCATCAGGAAGCCGTTAGCATTGTAGAACATCAGCGACAGCGTGCCGCCCGGGCGCAACATCGACCACAGGGTTTGTAACACGCTTTGCGGATCGGCAACCCACTCCAGCACCGCATGAAACAATATCAGATCAACCTGGGTTTCCAAATGCTGTGCGATGTCCTGAGCGGCGCATTGTATAAAATGCATGTTGTCGCTCACACCTTTCTCTTCTGCAGCACGCGTCGCGCGGGCGACCATTTCAGCAGAAAGATCGCAAAGCGTGACGTGATGACCGCGCTCGGCCATTTTTATCGCCGTCTGCCCTTCACCGCCACCGGCGTCCAGCACGCGCAACGTTTGCCCACCGAACGTAGCCAGAATGGTGTCCAGATCCTGCCAGAGGATCGTCTGACGGAGCTGCCCTTTCGTGGTGCCATATATGTTGCGCGAAAACTTTTCCGCGATGTCATCAAAATTGCGATCTCGCATTGGGAGAGTTCCACTCGCTAACTGCAAAACCGCTATTTTGTCACACCCGCGCGGAGAATGAACCTCTCTGGTGTAATATCACGGGTAATCACCTGCTATATGGTCAAAAAAGGAACCAAAAAGGATGCTTTTTACCCTTAAGAAATACATTGGAGGGATGATGCTTCCCCTTCCGCTGCTGCTCATCATCATCGCGCTGGGGCTGGCGCTGGTGTGGTTTAGTCGCTTTCAGAAAGGTGGCAAAACGCTTATCACGCTCGGCTGGTTTGTCCTGCTGCTGCTGAGCCTGCAGCCGGTCGCGGATGGTCTTCTACGCCCCATCGAAAACAAATACCCAACATGGCAGGGAAATCAGAAAGTGGCGTACATCGTAGTGCTGGGCGGCGGATATACCTGGGATCCTGACTGGGCCCCCAGTTCAAATCTGATCAACAACAGCCTGCCACGGCTAAACGAAGGCATTCGCCTCTGGCTGGCAAATCCGGGATCAAAAATGATCTTCACCGGCGCGGCGGCCAAAACGAACCCGGTGAGTACGGCTGAAGCGGGCGCCAGGGTCGCAGAATCACTCGGCGTGCCGCGTTCAGCGATTATCACTCTGGACAGCCCAAAAGATACCGAAGAAGAGGCTGCCGCAGTGAAGCAGGCGATTGGCGATGTCCCGTTCTTACTGGTGACCTCCGCCTCACACCTGCCGCGCGCGATGATTTTCTTCCAGAAGCAAGGCCTGCATCCGCTTCCCGCCCCGGCAAACCAGATGGCCATCGACGCGCCGCTCAACCCGTGGGAACGGGCGATCCCCTCCCCGGCCTGGCTGATGCACAGCGACCGCGTCGGTTATGAGACGCTCGGACGCCTCTGGCAGTGGCTGAAAGGATCGTCAGGCGAGCCAGGGCAAGAGTGATTTTGTCGCCAGATCGAAGTTGGCGCGATTGAAACGTCCGGTGTTGACCAGCTGCGCGACTTCGTCCCAGAGCAGATAAAGCCAGCGCCGCCAGAGAAACGCTTCTGCAACGGGCGCGCGTTGAAGGTAGTGCCACAGTAAACCTTCCGCCGCCCCGCTGTCGCTGAGCCTGAACAGCTCGTATTCGCGCGGAGCCCAGAGCATGATCCCCGGCCCGAGCATCGCCAGAAGCTGATCGCTGCGGGAGTCCTTGAGCATGCTGCGCAGGGTGAAGTTGCCGTGGATCAGCACGCAGTTGTCATTAAAACCGTCGAACAGCGCCGGTAAGCACTCGCGGGTGCGAAAAAGAATACGCTTATCCTGCATGGTCAAACCGGTATTGCTGAACTGGTTAAGCGTTCCCCACAGCACTTCCACCCGCTGGCGATACCACAGCGGCCACAGATTTTCCTGGGTACTGTCGACCGGACCGACAAGCCCGCGGCTATCCTGGCGGTGCCAGGCCAGCAGCGCCTCGACAATCTGGTCTTTTAACTGCTCCCAGCGTTCCGGCGTGCGCGCGGGCGCTTCAACGGGCACGCCGCGTAAACGCTCAATCAGCAGCACGTCCGGGCCAGGGTGTTCCTCGTGGGTCATCACGCCATACACCGTCGGCATACGGACGGTTCCCTCCCGCGCCAGCATCGACATTTTCCATGCCAACTGCCTGGCAACGCCCGGCGAGGTGAAACTTCTGGCCATCAGCGGCATCGGGTTGCCCTGACTGTCATACAACGACCAAAGCGCGGTATCGGCCTTTTCACTCACGCATTCGACCCGGCTTAATTTCTCACCCAGCAGATGGCTAAGTTCGGCACGCAGCTGTTCCATATGAGATTACCCCCATTAAGACTACTGCTTTTATAATGAGCGTCCTGGAGGGAGATGTCACCCGGAAGAGAACAATTAGGAAAAAGAAAGGGGAATTAACGAAGGAGAGAACATCCCTCCGACAGGAGGGATGCAGGCGGGATTAGCGCAACTCGGCGCGAACGCGCTCAAGATCTTCCGGCGTATCAACGCCCGTTCCAGGCACTTCGCTGGCAACGGCAACGTGAATTTTTTCGCCGTACCAGAGCACGCGAAGCTGCTCCAGCATTTCGATATGCTCCAGCGGACTCGGCGCCCACGTAACATAGCGACGAATAAAGCCGGCGCGATAGCCGTAAATCCCAATATGACGCAGGAAAGTATCACCGATAGTCTCTTTAGAGAGCGCAAAGCGATCGCGATCCCACGGGATCGTGGCGCGGGAGAAATAGAGCGCATAGCCTTCGGCATCCATGACCACCTTCACCGCATTCGGATTGAATGCCTCTTCAGCGTGGTGAATGGGCACCGCGAGCGTCGCCATACCAACCTGACGCTGAGCCAGGTTTTCTGCCACCTGACGGATAATCACCGCCGGGATCATCGGCTCGTCACCCTGCACGTTAACGATGACCGTATCATCTCTGAAGCCACATTTCTCAACCACTTCCGCCAGACGCTCGGTGCCGGACTGGTGATCGGCGCGGGTCATGCACACCTCACCGCCTGCCGCCTCAACCGCACGGGCGACGTCAGGATGATCGGTAGCAACAATCACGCGATCGGCACCGGATTCACGCGCACGCTCAAGGACATGCACAATCATCGGCTTGCCGTTGATATCCACCAGCGGTTTACCCGGCAGACGCGTTGAGGCATAGCGCGCAGGAATAATGACAACAAAACTCATGGTTTGCTCTCTTCTGCCACCAGGGAACGAGCTTCATTTTCCAGCAGTACCGGAATGCCGTCGCGCAGAGGGAAAGCCAGGCTGTCCAGCTTGCAAATCAGCTCCTGTTTGTCCTGGCTGTAGTAGAGTTTGCCGTTGCATACCGGGCAGGCAATAATTTCAAGTAAACGGTGATCCATAGTTCCTCCGTATGGGTAATCGCTAAAGCTTAACACATTCCCTTTTCAGGGAGTGCCTGTTTCCCAGCCACTTCGACAGGAAGTAAACAGTCCGTCGGGCACCCGGCCCAGCGTCACTTCGCGGGCACCCTGCCAGCGCGCGAATTCGCCAATGGCGAACGTTAACCCTTTTTCCAGGCTCGCCGTCACCCTGACCCTCTCTTGCAGGTAAAGCGCAATGATTTCAAGCGTGCCGGTCTTGCGGTGCATTTTGGCGTCCATGCGCCCGACCAGTTGCCCCTTATGCAGCAGCGGGAGTACAAAGTAACCATACTGGCGCTTTGGAGCCGGGGTATAACATTCCAGCCGGTAGCTAAAATCGAACAGCTGCTCGGCGCGTTTTCTGTCCCAGACGACTGGGTCGAAAGGCGACAACACCGCACTGTGGGTTGCCTGAAGTTTCCCCTCCTGGGCCAGAGGCAGTAGCGGGAGGAGATCCGCATGCAGCCACATTTCGCCCAGCGTTTCCACAGTGACGGGGATGACGCGCTGTTCGCGTTGCCATATGTCCATCAGCGGTTTCAGCGCGGGCTGACGAAGGCGATAATAATCTGCCAGCCAATGCGGACGGAAAATGCCCAGACTGCGGGCGCTGTTCTCCAGCATGATGGCCTCGGCGGCCTCCTGAGTAAGCAGGTCACGCTCGTCGTCCCAGTGGGGCATCACGCGATGCGTCAGGTCATAAACGCGCTGAAAATTACGCCGTTCAATGACCATGACTTTACCTGACGTGAACAGTCCTTCGAGATGACGCTTGTGCGGTTTCCACTCCCACCAGCCGCTGGTGCCTTTGCGCGGATGTTCAAAATCAGCGGAGCGTACGGGACCGTTATCCTGAATATGCGCGACAAGCTGCTCAATTTCAGCCGCATGTTCCAGCATCCACGCCTGACGGTATTTCCAGCCCATCTTTTCAGGGGCAAGCATGCGGTGACGAACCAGGGCAAAATCGCTGCGAGGCAGGAAGCAGGCTTCGTGCGCCCAGTACTCCATTAACTCCCCCTTGCTGAGCGCCTCATCCAGCCACTGCGAAGGATAATTTCCCAGGCGGCTAAACAGCACCAGGTAAGGGCTACGGGCAACAATGTTAATGGTGTCGATTTGAAGCAGCGACATGCGCCGGACGGTAGAGAGAATATCGGCAGGCTGCGCGCGGCGGCGGGGCTTTTTAAGCAGCCCCTGCGCGGCAAGGTGGAGATTACGTGCGGCTGAGAGCGAGAGTTGCGGTAGAGACATGCGTTTTCCTGTCAGTCAAAGCGCCACCAGAACCGCGTAAGCCTTTAGTGCACCAACGCAATCAGTTCCTTGAGCAAACGTTCCGGCTGCTCGCCGCTGAGTTCAGCGTCAACCGGCAGATACCACCAGTTATCTTTCGCAAAGGCGCGGCATTTCACCGCATCTTTTTCGGTCATGATCAGCGACTGCCCGGGTACGGTCAGGGCGTCGACCTCCCCTTCCACCAGCGCCTGATGGTCGGCCAGCGGAACGCGCTTTTCCAGACGGGCACCACACTGTTCCAGCGTCGCGAAGAAGCGTGGCGGATGACCAATACCCGCCATCGCCACCGGTGAAGGCAGCTCAGCAACCGACCGGCGTTCCCCCGTCACCAGGTTGACCGCCAGACCCGGCTGCAGGTGCATCGGGATTTCACCCGCTTTTGCCTCACCGCCGTTCACAATCACCGCATCAACGGACTTAAGACGCGAAGCGCGTTCGCGCATGGGTCCGGCCGGCAGCCACCAGCCGTTACCGAAGCGGCGAACCCCGTCGATGACCACAATCTCTTTATCACGCGCCAGGGCGTAATGCTGCAGGCCATCATCCGTAATGATGATTTGCACCGCGTGTTCGGCAACCAGAGCCTGCACGGCCTCGCTGCGCACCGGGGAGACCGCAACCGGCGCGCCGGTACGCTGATAGATAAGGACCGGTTCATCGCCCGCTTCGGCGGTTGTAGTTTCCGCCGTGAGCAAAAGAGGATACTGCGCCGCTTTACCGCCATAACCGCGAGAGACAACCCCCGGACGAATACCGCGTTTTTGCAATTGCTCCACCAGCCAGATCACCACCGGGGTTTTACCGTTGCCGCCCGCCGTGAGATTACCCACAACCACAACCGGAACCGGCGCACGCCAGGCCCGCTTAAACCCTAAACGGTAAAGCAGACGGATAATGCCGCTCACCAGACCATACAGCCAGGAGAGCGGCAAAAGCAGCAGCCACAGCGGGGATTCACCGGACCAGATGCGTGCAATCATTGTTGACCGAACTGCATCTTATGCAACTGGGCATAAACGCCGCGGTGTTCCAGTAGATCGGCATGGCTTCCGCGTTCAACAATGACGCCATCCTCAACCACGACGATTTCGTCAGCCTGCTCGATAGTCGACAGACGATGCGCAATCACCAGCGAGGTACGGTTCTTTTGCAGTTCATCCAGCGCGGACTGGATAGCGCGTTCAGATTCCGTATCCAGCGCCGAGGTCGCTTCGTCCAGGATCAGAATTGGGCTATCGCGCAGCAGCGCGCGCGCAATCGCAATACGCTGGCGCTGACCGCCGGAGAGAAGCACGCCGTTTTCACCAATGATGGTATCCAGACCATTATCCATCTTATTGATAAAGTCCATTGCATAGGCCATACGCGCGGCGTTCTCAATCTGCTCGCGGCTGTACTCATCAGTCCGTGCATAAGCGATGTTATTGGCGACGGTATCGTTAAACAGGTGCACGTTCTGGGAAACCAGCGCCACCTGGTTACGCAGCGACTGCAGGGTATATTCCCGCAGGTCGTGACCATCTAACAGGATTTCACCTTCATTAATGTCGTAGAAACGGGTCATCAGGCTGGCAATAGTCGATTTACCCGAACCAGAACGACCTACCAGCGCAACGGTTTTACCCGCCGGAATAGACAGATTGATATTACGCAGGGCAGGCACTTCGCGGCCCGGATAGGTAAAGGTCACGTTACGGAATTCAACGTCTCCGTTTGCACGCTCGATCACGCGCTTACCTTCATCCTTTTCCTGCTCGGAATCCAGAATGCTGAACAGCGTCTGACAGGCGGCCATCCCGCGCTGGAACTGGGCGTTCACGTTCGTCAGGGATTTCAGCGGACGCATCAGGGCGATCATCGAGGAGAAGACCACGGTGATAGTACCCGCCGTCAGCGTCTCCATCACGCTAGGGAAGCTTGCCGCATACAGGACGAATGCCAGCGCCAGTGACGCTATCAGCTGAATAATCGGGTCAGAGATGGAAGAGGCCGAGACCATTTTCATCCCCTGCAGGCGCATTTTATTGCTGACTTTATCAAAGCGTTTGGTTTCGACGTCCTGACCGCCAAAAATCAGAACTTCTTTATGCCCTTTCAGCATCTGTTCCGCGCTGGTCGTCACCTGCCCCATCGTGTTCTGCATATTCTTACTGATATTGCGGAAACGCTTTGAGACGACGCGGATAGCAATAGAAACTATCGGCGCCAGAACGATAAGGATGATCGACAGCTGCCAGCTGTAATAGAACATCATCGCGAACAGGCCGATGATTGACGCGCCCTCACGCACAACGGTGATCAGTGCGCTTGAGGACGAAGAGGCAACCTGCTCGGAATCGTAGGTAATACGCGACAGCAGCGTCCCGGTAGACTGCTTGTCAAAGAACGAGACCGGCATGCCCATCATGTGGCTGAACAGACGACGGCGCATGGTCATAACCACTTTCCCTGATACCCAGGAAATACAGTAGCTGGAGATATAGCTGGTGATGCCGCGTAAGATCATCAGTCCGATCACCACCAGAGGCATCCATAGCAACACTGAGCGATCCGTTTTACCAAAACCGTCGTCCAGTAACGGTTTGAGAAGCGATAGCATAAAAGTATCGCTGGCTGCGTTGAGGATTAACGCTACTCCCGCCACGATCAGGCCTGTTTTAAAGGGCGCAATCATCGGCCAGAGTCGGCGGAAGGTTTGCCACGTGGAGAGATCTTTGTCGTTATGCATTCAAAAAACCAGCATTCGTTGAAATAGCCGCATATTCTACCCGTTATCGACGTGCTCGCCAAACCACTGATGATACCAAACGGCTAATAATTGCTCTCGCAAGCGCCGGATTTGCCAGTGATGTTGCGAGAATGTCACCGATATTTGTCCAGAATGAGGGGTATCGTGCCAGATGTACCCCTCTTTTCGATAGCGTCGGACAACTTTTGCCGACGGGAATCGCCATGCGTTATAGCGGGCCGCGGAATCCAGGGCTATCTGACCTTCCACCCGCTGTACCAGCGGCAATGACGACGAAGTATTGCTGCCATGATGGGGCACCTGTATGAGCGTGGACGTCAGATAACGCCAGTAATGGCTAAGCATAGCCTGTTCCGCCTGCGCTTCAATGTCCCCCGTTAGCAGAACACTCTGCTCACCGTCGTCCACCTTTACCACGCAGGAATGGTTGTTTCCCTGAGCCGGGTAATTTTCAGGGGGCCAGTGTACGGTGAAGGAGAGTCCCTGCCATTTCCATCTCTGCCCGCGAAAACAGGGGTGATGCCCCGCCAGGCGCAATGGGCTTCTTACCCACACGTCCGGCCACGCTTTTTGCAACGATGCGAGTCCTCCCGCATGGTCGAGGTGTTCATGACTGAGAATAACGCCTTCAGGCCGCAGGTGATGCCAGCGAAGCCACGGGATAATTAACCGCTGCGCACTATCCCCGCCCGGCCAGGCAAGCCCGGTATCATAGAGAATGACTTTTCCCTGCCGTTCAACGACCATCGCCAGCCCCTGCCCTACATCCAGCATATGCAGCGTCCAGCTCTCGTTTTTTTCCGTTCTCCAGAGAGGAAATGTGAGTAAAACACTCCCTGCAAGACAAACGGCAGGAAGGGTTTTCCAGGCACGAAAGCGCCAGCCAATGATGATAAGCCAGGGCAGTAATGTCATGTACTGCCAGCGTTGGTCGACATTTTGCCAGCCATCAGGCAAGCGCATGAGGAGCCAGAACAGCCCCGCAAGTGACTTATCGGCTGCGAACCAGACGACGCTTTCAGGTGCCGCCAGCGGTAGGAGATGAAGCAGCATGCCGAGCAGGATCAGCGGCACGGAGACAAACGTCACCAGGGGAACGGCAAAGAGATTCGCGACCAGGGAGGAGATGCTGAAGCCATGGAAAATCAGAACCTGTACTGGCATCAGCAGCATCAGCATGCCCACCTGCAGATAGATCAGGTTCAGCAGCGGCCGTATACGTCGTGCCCGGCGCCAGCGAGGAAGAGGCAGCCACTGAAACCAGAAAATCAGTGCGGCGACGGCAAATGCAGACAAGAGCAGACTCTGCGAGAGTATGGCTAAGGGATCGCTTATCAGGATCACCGCGATACAGCATCCCCATACCTGCCAGGGAGACCATTGCCGGGCAGCGATCCGCAACATTGCAAGCACTGCAAGCGCGATGACCGTTCGTAGCGCAGGAGGTTGCAGACCGGTAAGCCAGGCGTAGAAAGCGGCAAAGCATAACCCGACCAGAAGAGGCATTTGCCAGTGGATCCGGTGGCTGGGTAACAAAAACTGAAGCCCACGCGCGAGTAACCAGGCGAGGGATGCCGCCAGTGCGATATGCAGACCCGAAATCGCCATCAGATGCAGCGTCCCGGTTTCACGCATCAGGTCTTGTATTTCCCGGGGCACATCCAGACGTTCTCCCATTCCCAGTCCGAGGATAACCGCCCCCCAGCGGTAAGCCGAAAGTCGGTTTTCCAGTGACATGAGATATTGCGCTCGCAGGCTGCAGCGTCCATCGACGAGTTCCGCACGGGTGAAGCGCCCGCTCAGCGTTTGGTGCCGGGCAAAAGCGCTGCGCTGGGAATCATAGCCGCCGTCGTTCAGTTCACCATGAGCAGGCCTGAGCCTGAGCGTCATACTCCAGCGCTGGCCGGCACACGCTTTCTGTGGCAGATAATTGCCATACAGCGTTACGCCGGTTGAAGCCCACCAGCGCTGGCCATCGACGCTGAGAATGTTTCCCTGATGCTGCGTTGCGCCATCTGTGGCGGTAATCTCCACCTCAGCCTGCACGGCCCCCGTCGTTAAATGCTGCATCGGCCAGACGCTCTCCTTCGCAGCCAGAATACCCCACACGCAACATAACAGCATGATACCCGCATACTTCAGTCGTACGTTTCGCCGTGCGGCCAGCACGATCCCGCCAACAATCATTATCCACACGGTATGACGTGATGGCAGTTCAGGTAACCAGAGTAACGGGGCTATCGCCAGAATGGCGCAAATGCTAAGCGCGGGAATTCCCATTGCTACCTCCCTGTTTCAGAGGGGCAGTATGTAATCAGGCAGAAAGAATGTCAGATGGGAAGAGTGCGTTTTACAGCGCGCGCTGTGCTGTTTTTATGGGTTTGCAGAAAACGAAATGGAAAATGCGGGGCATCTTCAGAATGAAAGCGACAGACACAAAAAAAGCACCCGCAGGTGCTTTCTTTCGAACCCAGTTTAACCGGCTGGCTAAACTCAGTTGCCGTAAATATTGGCGCGATCGCGCAGTTCTTTACCCGGCTTAAAGTGTGGAACGTACTTACCTTCCAGCTCGACTTTATCGCCAGTTTTCGGGTTACGCCCGGTACGTGGAGCACGATAGTGCAGAGAAAAACTACCGAAACCGCGGATTTCAATGCGCTCGCCCTGGGCAAGAGTGGAGGCCATATGCTCCAGCATCTCTTTTACGGCATCTTCCACTGCCTTGGCAGGGATATGCGGTTGCTGACTGGCAAGTCTTTCAATCAATTCTGACTTGGTCATGATTCCTCCGGTTCCTTTCAAACCAATTAGCTGAACAGCTCATTAAACAAGGGCGGCCGTAGCCGCCCTTTGTTATTGATTACAGGACGAATCCTGCAATCTGTCAAGTTTGCTCCTCATCCTTCAGGCTGTAAATGCGGTACAGCGCAAATGATGCTGAGAACCTGATATTACTCGCCTTTAGCTGCTTTGAAAGCTTCAGCCATTGCGTTGTTAGAGAAGTTTGCATCTTCCTGTTTGTTAACAGTTGCGATTGCATCTTTCTCATCAGCTTCGTCTTTAGCACGAACAGACAGGCTGATTGCACGGTTCTTACGGTCAACACCGGTGAACTTAGCTTCAACGTCGTCGCCTACGTTCAGAACCAGAGTGGCATCTTCAACGCGGTCACGGGAAGCTTCAGAAGCGCGCAGGTAACCTTCAACGCCGTCAGCCAGTTCTACGGTTGCGCCTTTAGCGTCAACTGCAGTCACTTTACCGTTTACGATTGCGCCTTTCTTGTTCAGTGCAACCCAGTTGTTGAACGGATCTTCTGCGAGCTGTTTAACGCCCAGGGAGATACGCTCACGCTCTGCGTCAACCTGCAGAACAACTGCAGCGATTTCGTCGCCTTTTTTGTATTCACGGACTGCTTCTTCGCCTGCAACGTTCCAGGAGATGTCAGACAGGTGAACCAGGCCATCGATGCCGCCGTCCAGGCCGATGAAGATACCGAAGTCAGTGATAGACTTGATTTTACCTTCAACACGGTCGCCCTTGTTGTGGGTTTCCGCGAACTGCTGCCATGGGTTGTTTTTGCACTGTTTCAGGCCCAGGGAGATACGACGACGTTCTTCGTCGATATCCAGAACCATCACTTCCACTACATCACCAACGTTAACAACTTTGGATGGGTGGATGTTTTTGTTGGTCCAGTCCATTTCGGAAACGTGCACCAGACCTTCAACGCCTTCTTCGATTTCAACGAAGCAGCCGTAGTCAGTCAGGTTGGTTACGCGACCAGTCAGTTTAGTACCTTCTGGGTAACGCTTAGCGATAGCTACCCATGGATCTTCGCCCAGCTGTTTCAGGCCGAGGGATACACGAGTACGCTCGCGGTCGAACTTCAGCACTTTAACAGTGATTTCGTCGCCCACGTTCACGATTTCGCTTGGGTGCTTAACGCGTTTCCACGCCATGTCGGTGATGTGCAGCAGGCCGTCAACGCCGCCCAGGTCAACGAATGCGCCGTAGTCAGTGAGGTTCTTAACGATACCTTTGACTTCCATGCCTTCCTGCAGGTTTTCCAGCAGCTGATCGCGTTCTGCGCTGTTTTCGGATTCGATAACGGCACGACGGGAAACAACAACGTTGTTACGCTTCTGGTCCAGCTTGATTACTTTGAACTCAAGCTCTTTGCCTTCCAGGTGCAGAGTGTCACGAACTGGACGAACGTCTACCAGAGAACCTGGCAGGAACGCACGAATACCATTCAGCTCAACAGTGAAGCCACCTTTAACTTTGCCGTTGATAACACCGACCACAGTTTCAGCTTCTTCGTAAGCTTTTTCCAGCGTGATCCATGCTTCGTGACGTTTAGCTTTCTCACGAGAAAGCAGGGTTTCACCGAAGCCGTCTTCTACTGCGTCCAGAGCAACGTCAACTTCGTCACCAACCTGGATTTCCAGCTCGCCCTGGGCGTTTTTGAACTGCTCTGCCGGAATGGCGGACTCAGATTTCAGACCGGCGTCAACCAGTACTACGTCTTTGTCGATAGCAACAACAACACCGCGAACGATGGAACCCGGGCGGGTTTCGATTTCTTTTAAGGATTCTTCAAACAGTTGAGCAAAAGATTCAGTCATGTTTAATCTTCAGGTTAATATTAACGTCCACCTGGCTCCGTGCCGGATGGGGTTGTTTCACATACCCGCCGTCAATCCATTGCAGCGGGGGTACTGCTAAATCGGTCGCGATTACGCGAGTGCCAGTTTTTGGCGCGCATATTGTAGCGCTTTTTCAATCACTTGCTCAATAGTTAAACTGGTTGAATCCAGAACTAATGCATCTTCTGCAGGAACAAGTGGGGCGACGGCGCGGTTACGATCGCGGTCATCGCGCTCTTTTATCTCGGATAAAAGGCGATCAAAGTTAACACTAAACCCCTTTTCCTGCAACTGAAGCATGCGGCGTTGAGCACGTTCTTCCGAAGAGGCGTCGAGGAAAATTTTCACTGGCGCATCAGGGAATACCACCGTTCCCATATCGCGTCCGTCAGCGATCAGCCCCGGGGCTTCACGGAACGCGCGCTGACGACGTAAAAGCGCCTCGCGAACGCGCGGGAACGCCGCGACCTGAGAGGCCGCATTAGCCACTTCCTGCGTACGGATTTCGCCGCTCACGTCTTCCCCTTCAAGGATAACTTCCAGGTTGCCATCGGTCGATACGAAACGCACATCCAGATGCGCAGCCAGCGGAACCAGCGCTTCTTCAGACGCGACATCCACATGGTGATGCAGCGCGGCCAGCGCCAGCACGCGATAGATTGCTCCCGAATCTAAAAGATGCCATTGCAATGCTTCCGCCATCGCTTTGCACAGAGTACCTTTCCCTGCGCCACTCGGCCCATCAATGGTGATTACCGGGGCAACTGCCGTCATCTTTTTCTCCTTAAATAAGGCATACCGTTTACATGAACGCCGCGCATTATACGCGCCAACGTGCGCAACTGTTACCTTTGCGTGCAAATTACGGAATGATTGAAGCAGAGTGTAGAAGAAATGAGCGGAGGTGTTCGTAATGAAGCGTAAGGAAATGCCGCATCGGGTGATGCGGCAATACGTTATCAGGCCAGCGTGCTAATGCGTGCCAGCTGTTCGAAGTAGTCCGGGAAGGTTTTCGCGGTACATTTCGGGTCAAGAATCGTTACAGGCGTGTCTGAAAGCGCCACCAGCGAGAAGCACATCGCCATACGGTGATCGTTGTAGGTGCCGATTTCCGCAAACTGCAGTTTTGCCGGAGGGGTCACGCGAATGTAGTCTTCGCCCTCTTCCACCTCAGCACCGACTTTTCGCAGCTCGGTCGCCATCGCGAACAGGCGGTCCGTCTCTTTTACGCGCCAGTTGTAGATGTTACGAAGCGTGGTAGTGCCTTTGGCGAACAGCGCCGCCGTGGCAATGGTCATCGCCGCATCCGGGATATGGTTCATGTCCATGTCGATGGCGTTCAGCTCGCCGTGGGTACAGGAGATGAAGTCATCGCCCCAGGTGACAATGGCGCCCATCTTTTCCAGCACGTCCGCAAAACGGATGTCGCCCTGCACGCTGTTACGGCCAATACCGGTCACTTTTACCGTGCCGCCTTTAATCGCACCCGCGGCCAGGAAGTAGGACGCGGATGAAGCATCACCCTCAACAAGGTAGTTGCCCGGAGACTGGTACTGCTGCGCCCCGCGCACCACGAAGCGCTGATAGGACTGGTTTTCCACCTCAACGCCGAAGGTTTTCATCAGGTGTAGCGTGATATCAATGTACGGTTTAGAAACCAGGTCGCCCTTGATGCTAATAACCGTATCCTGCGGCGCCAGCGGCGCGGTCATCAGCAGTGCCGTCAGGAACTGGCTGGAAACGCTGCCGTCAACCTCGACGTGACCGCCGGTAAAACCGCCGCGCAGACGCAGTGGCGGATAGTTTTCCTGCTCAAGATACTCAACCTGCGCGCCGCCCTGACGCAGAGCATCCACCAGGTGACCAATCGGACGCTCTTTCATGCGCGGCTCGCCGGTCAGCACGATGTTGTTGCTCCCCAGGCACAGGGCCGCCGCCAGCGGGCGCATCGCGGTACCGGCGTTGCCCAGAAACAGCTCAAGCTCTTCGCCCGAGCGCAGCGCGCCGCCGTTGCCGGTCACTTCGCAGCGGGTACGATCGTCGGAGAGAGTGTAATGAACGCCCAACGCTTTCAGCGCATTGAGCATATGGCGTACGTCATCGCTGTCCAGCAGGTTTGTAAGGACGGTGGTGCCGTTTGCCAGTGCTGCCAGCAGTAGAGCGCGGTTCGAGACACTTTTTGAACCAGGCAGATTAATGGTGCCATCTACCCGCGCGATAGGTTGTAACGTCAGGGATTCCATGAAAACTTAACTCTCAACTCAACATAATAAAAACCCCGCAGCAGGGCTACGGGGGTGAAAACAGCGCTATTAACCGTGGCGACGTTCGAAGTCGATCATGAAATCTGTCAGAGCTTTAACGCCTTCCAGCGGCATCGCGTTATAGATGGAGGCACGCATGCCGCCAACGACACGGTGACCTTTGAGCGAATGCAGGCCTGCCGCGAAGGACTCTTCAAGGAACACTTTATCCAGGCTGCTGTCCGCCAGCTGGAACGGCACGTTCATCCGGGAACGGTTAGCTTTCGCCACATCGTTGCGATAGAAATCGCTTTTGTCGATCACGCCATACAGCAGTTCTGCTTTCTGCTGATTCACCTTGTCCATCTGCGCCACGCCGCCGTTTTGCTTCAGCCATTTGAAGACCAGGCCGGAAAGGTACCAGGCAAACGTCGGTGGGGTGTTGAACATAGAATCGTTGTCGTTCAGCACGGTGTAATCAAGAATCGACGGGCAGGATGTATGTGCTTTACCCAGCAGGTCTTCACGCACGACGACGATAGTCAAACCGGCCGGACCGATATTTTTCTGCGCGCCCGCATAGATAACGCCGTAGCGGCTGACATCAATTGGCGCAGACAGAATGGTGGAGGAGAAGTCGGCGGCAACCACGACATCGCTGCCGAAGTTTGGCGTCTCGTCGATGGCAATCCCGTCAATGGTTTCGTTCGGGCAGTAGTGCAGGTACGCTGCGTTATCAGAAAGCTGCCACTCGCTCATTGGCTTCACGGCGCGCAGGCCATCAACGGTCACTTTTGCGTCGATAACATTCGGCGTGCAGTATTTATGCGCTTCTTTAACGGCGCTTGCCGCCCAGTATCCTGCATCAACGTAGTCTGCCGTCGTTTTGTCACCGAGGATATTCAGCGGAACGCCTGCAAACTGGCCGCGTCCACCGCCGTGGCAGAACAATACTTTGTAGTTCGAGGGAATATTCAGCAGATCGCGAAAATCCTTTTCTGCCTCTTCGGCCACCTGAATAAACTCTTTACCACGGTGGCTGATTTCCATCACCGACGTACCGAGACCGTTCCAGTCACAGAGTTCCTGTTGAGCCTGTTTAAGCACGTCTGCCGGTAACATTGCCGGACCTGAACTGAAATTAAAGACTTGAGCCATTTCCCCTCACCACGCTAAAAGCCATAAGTTATAACTGTGGATATCGGTTTTATCATTCAGTGACACGCGCCGCAATGTCTAAAACTTATGACCCGTGAAATGTGCCCCGCGTCACACAAAACAATCTGCCGCCTCGCCATGACAAAACCGACAAAATGGCTGTCAGGTGATGCGTTTGGCCCGGCTAACCTTCGTCCATTCCGGATTTGCACAGCGGGGGCATAATTGACGATCCCCCGGCTGCATCGCGAGCACATGGCTACATCTCACGCAGGCATACTCGCCTGACTCAGGTACGGTTCTGAAACGCTCGATCAGCATATCCGGCAGGATACACAGTCCCGGCTTCACCTCGTCGTCAGAATAGTAATAGACGCTGATCTGCCCGTTGGTCTCCATGATCGCCAGACGCACCTGCCCGAGCTGTTCAACGCTATTCAGTCGTAGCTCCATAAAGAACTCAAACTCGGTCATATTGGCGCTTTGTACATTTTCCCAGGCCAACTGCCCGTCCTCGACGATAACGACCGGCTTCCCCTCAAGCAGATCTTCCAGCTTTTCGCTTTTCGACATCAGCCACATGACAAGGCGATAAAGAAGCGCCAGTGAAACAAAAACGATAAACACCGGCACCATCGGCACATCATCATAGAAGGCGACATCCCCCGCCGCTGAACCCAGCGTCAGGATGATCAACACCTCAAAGAGCGACATCTGCCGTACGCCGCGACGGCCGGTGATTTTAAGAAACAGGAAGACAAGTACGAAGGTATACAGGCTGCGCAGCGCCACTTCGCCCAGAAATTCAGGAGGAACTTTATCAAACGCCATCCGCTGGAGATCAAATGCTTTCATTTTTCTATGCCTTAACAGTCAGTTACTGCCACTAAGCATAGCCCAGCCATTTATTTTCGCCGAAGATAGCACCCGTCACGCAAAACCCGTATCATTGCGCGCTTTACGTACGATAAAAGTGAACGCCATGACTCAAACGTTTATCCCCGGCAAAGATGCCGCTCTGGAAGATTCCATCGCTCGCTTCCAGCAGAAACTGACCGACCTGGGTTTTAACATCGAAGAAGCCTCCTGGCTCAATCCGGTGCCTCACGTCTGGTCCGTGCATATTCGCGATAAAGACTGTGCCCTATGCTTTACCAACGGTAAAGGCGCGACAAAAAAAGCGGCACTGGCCTCTGCGCTGGGTGAGTATTTTGAGCGTCTGTCCACCAACTATTTCTTCGCTGACTTCTGGCTGGGCGAGACTATCGCTAACGGCCCGTTCGTTCACTATCCAAATGAAAAATGGTTCCCGCTGACCGAAGACGACGAACTGCCGGAAGGTATTCTCGACTCACGCCTGCGTGCCTTCTACGATCCAGACAACGAACTGACCGCCAGCATGCTGATCGATCTGCAGTCTGGCAATGAAGACCGTGGGATCTGCGCCCTGCCGTTCACCCGCCAGTCTGACGAGCAGACCGTTTATATTCCGATGAACATCGTCGGCAACCTGTATGTGTCCAACGGTATGTCCGCCGGTAACACCCGCAATGAAGCGCGCGTGCAGGGTCTGTCCGAAGTCTTTGAACGCCACATTAAAAACCGCATCATCGCCGAATCCATTAGCCTGCCTGAAATTCCGGCCGACGTGCTGGCGCGCTACCCGGGCGTAGTGGAGTCCATCGCTAAGCTGGAAGCAGAAGGTTTCCCAATCTTTGCCTATGACGGCTCGCTGGGCGGTAAGTACCCGGTTATCTGCGTCGTGCTGTTCAACCCGACAAACGGCACCTGTTTCGCCTCCTTCGGCGCGCACCCTGACTTCGGCGTGGCGCTGGAACGCACCGTCACCGAGCTGCTGCAGGGCCGTAGCCTGAAAGATCTCGACGTATTCACCCCGCCAACGTTTGACGATGAAGAGGTGGCTGAACATACCAACCTCGAAACCCACTTCATTGACTCCAGCGGTTTGATCTCCTGGGATATGTTCAAACAGGACGCAGACTATCCGTTCGTGGACTGGAGCTTTGCAGGGACAACGGAAGAAGAGTTCGCGACGCTGATGGCGATTTTCAAAGCCGAAGACCAGGACGTCTATATCGCCGACTACGAGCACCTGGGCGTCTATGCATGCCGCATTATTGTTCCCGGCATGTCCGACATCTACCCTGCAGAAGATCTGTGGCTGGCGAATAACAGCATGGGTGCACATCTGCGCGAAACGCTGCTGGCTCTGCCTGGCAGCGAGTGGGAAAAAGAAGATTATCTGAACCTGATCGCCCAACTGGACGAGGAAGGCCACGATGACTTCACCCGCGTACGCGAACTCCTGGGTCTGGCGACCGGTAAAGATAACGGCTGGTATACCCTGCGTATCGGTGAACTGAAAGCGATGCTGGCCCTGGCGGGTGGCGACCTGGATCAGGCCCTGGCCTGGACCGAGTGGACCATGGAGTTCAACCAGTCGGTCTTCTCTGCCGAGCGCACCAACTATTACCGTTGCCTGCAAACCCTGCTGCTGCTGGCACAGGAAGAGGATCGCGAACCGCTGCAATACCTGAATGCTTTCGTGCGCATGTACGGTGCTGAGGCTGTAGAAGCAGCCAGCGCGGCCCTGAGCGGTGAAGCGCCGTTCTATGGCCTGCAGGCTGTTGATAGCGATCTGAAAGCCTTCCCGGCGCACCAGTCGCTGCTGAAGGCCTACGAAAAACTGCAGAAAGCAAAAGCCGCTTACTGGTCAAAATAAGCGCACATAACATTACCAGCAGTAGGCGTATTCAATCGTCTGGGCTATATTACGGGGCAATTTCATTGCCCCGTTTTTTATTTTCTTCGGCAATGACTGTTGATTGTAATAATAAAGTTAAACATGGGTAAATATAATAATATTTACCTGGGCTTTACTGTTACTTTTTATGGTAAATACTCCATATTAATTAACTGTATCCGAGGTGGCTGAACGAAAAAATTCAACTCTTTTCATAACTTTTAAAATTTATTTTTATACGGATAATCAAACACTTACTCCGCATTTGCTGTAAATCCATACACACTGCGGGCCTATAAGCCAGGCGAGATATGATCTATATCAATTTCTCTTCTATAATGCTTTGTTAGTATCTCGTCGCCGACTTAATAAAGAGAGAGTTAGTGTGAAAGCTGACAACCCTTTTGATCTTTTACTCCCTGCTGCGATGGCCAAAGTTGCCGAAGAAGCGGGTGTCTATAAAGCAACGAAACACCCGATGAAGACGTTCTATCTGGCGATCACGGCTGGTGTGTTCATCTCTATCGCTTTCGTCTTCTACATCACCGCCACCACCGGTACTGCCGGAATGCCTTTCGGTATGGCCAAACTGATTGGCGGCATTTGTTTCTCACTGGGTCTGATTCTCTGCGTCATCTGCGGCGCCGACCTCTTCACCTCAACGGTGCTGATTGTCGTGGCAAAGGCTAGCGGAAGAATTACCTGGGGTCAGCTGGCACGTAACTGGCTTAATGTTTACGTGGGTAACCTGGTTGGCTGTCTGCTCTTTGTTTTGTTGATGTGGCTTTCTGGCGAGTACATGACCGCCAACGGTGGCTGGGGCCTTAACGTCCTGCAAACCGCCGACCACAAAATGCACCACACATTTATCGAAGCCGTTGCTCTCGGCATCCTCGCTAACCTGATGGTCTGCCTGGCTGTATGGATGAGCTACTCGGGTCGTAGCCTGATGGACAAAGCCTTAATTATGGTTCTGCCGGTTGCGATGTTTGTTGCCAGCGGCTTTGAGCACAGTATCGCGAATATGTTCATGATCCCAATGGGCATTGTCATCCGCGACTTTGCGAGCCCGGAGTTCTGGACCGCAGTTGGTTCATCCCCGGAAAGTTTCTCACACCTGACTATTATGAATTTCATTACTGATAACCTGATCCCTGTCACTATCGGGAACATTATCGGTGGGGGTCTGTTAGTTGGGTTGACATACTGGGTCATTTACCTGCGTGGCGACGATCATCATTGATGGTTTTCTCAGGCAGTAAATAAAAAATCCACTTAAGAAGGTAGGTGTTACATGTCCGAGCTTAATGAAAAGTTAGCCACAGCCTGGGAAGGTTTTGCGAAAGGTGACTGGCAGAATGAAGTAAACGTACGTGACTTCATTCAGAAAAACTATACCCCGTATGAAGGTGACGAATCCTTCCTGGCTGGCGCAACTGACGCGACAACCAAGCTGTGGGACAGCGTAATGGAAGGCGTTAAACTGGAAAACCGCACTCACGCGCCAGTTGATTTTGACACCTCCGTTGCTTCCACCATCACTTCTCACGATGCTGGCTATATCAACAAAGCCCTTGAGAAAATCGTTGGTCTGCAGACTGAAGCACCACTGAAACGCGCAATCATCCCGTTTGGTGGTATTAAAATGGTTGAAGGTTCCTGCAAAGCGTATAACCGCGAGCTGGACCCAATGCTGAAAAAAATCTTCACCGAATACCGCAAAACCCACAACCAGGGCGTATTCGATGTTTACACCAAAGACATTCTGAACTGCCGTAAATCTGGCGTTCTGACTGGTCTGCCAGATGCGTATGGCCGTGGCCGTATCATCGGTGACTACCGTCGCGTTGCGCTGTACGGTATCGACTTCCTGATGAAAGACAAGTACGCGCAGTTTGTTTCCCTGCAGTCCGATCTGGAAAACGGCGTAAACCTGGAAGCGACTATCCGTCTGCGTGAAGAAATCGCTGAACAGCACCGCGCGCTGGGTCAGATCAAAGAGATGGCTGCTAAATATGGCTGCGATATCTCTGGTCCTGCTACCAACGCTCAGGAAGCTATCCAGTGGACCTACTTCGGCTACCTGGCCGCAGTTAAGTCTCAGAACGGCGCAGCAATGTCCTTCGGTCGCGTATCCACCTTCCTGGATGCTTACATCGAACGTGACCTGAAAGCAGGCAAAATCACCGAGCAAGACGCTCAGGAAATGATTGACCACCTGGTCATGAAACTGCGTATGGTTCGCTTCCTGCGTACTCCTGAATATGATGAACTGTTCTCTGGTGACCCAATCTGGGCAACAGAATCTATCGGCGGTATGGGCGTTGACGGCCGTACTCTGGTGACCAAAAACAGCTTCCGCTTCCTGAACACCCTGTACACCATGGGTCCTTCTCCGGAGCCGAACATCACCGTTCTGTGGTCTGAAAAACTGCCTCTGAACTTCAAGAAATTCGCCGCTAAAGTGTCCATCGATACCTCTTCTCTGCAGTACGAGAACGATGACCTGATGCGTCCGGACTTCAACAACGACGATTACGCTATCGCTTGCTGCGTAAGCCCAATGGTTGTTGGTAAACAAATGCAGTTCTTCGGTGCGCGTGCAAACCTGGCGAAAACCATGCTGTACGCTATCAACGGCGGCGTTGATGAAAAACTGAAAATGCAGGTTGGTCCTAAATCTGAGCCGATCAAAGGCGACGTTCTGAACTTCGACGAAGTCATGGACCGCATGGATCACTTCATGGACTGGCTGGCTAAGCAGTACGTCACTGCACTGAACGTTATCCACTACATGCACGACAAGTACAGCTACGAAGCCTCTCTGATGGCGCTGCACGACCGTGACGTTATCCGCACCATGGCGTGTGGTATCGCTGGTCTGTCCGTTGCTGCTGACTCCCTGTCTGCAATCAAATATGCGAAAGTTAAACCAATTCGTGACGAAGATGGTCTGGCTATCGACTTCGAAATCGAAGGCGAATATCCTCAGTTTGGTAACAACGACTCTCGCGTTGATGACATGGCGGTTGACCTGGTAGAACGTTTCATGAAGAAAATTCAGAAACTGACTACCTACCGTAACGCTATCCCGACTCAGTCTGTTCTGACCATCACCTCTAACGTTGTGTATGGTAAGAAAACCGGTAACACCCCAGACGGTCGTCGTGCTGGCGCGCCATTCGGCCCAGGTGCTAACCCAATGCACGGTCGTGATCAGAAAGGTGCTGTTGCCTCTCTGACTTCCGTAGCTAAACTGCCGTTTGCCTACGCGAAAGATGGTATCTCTTACACCTTCTCTATCGTGCCAAACGCGCTGGGTAAAGACGACGAAGTGCGTAAAACCAACCTCGCGGGTCTGATGGATGGTTACTTCCACCACGAAGCGTCCATCGAAGGTGGTCAGCACCTGAACGTGAACGTAATGAACCGTGAAATGCTGCTCGACGCGATGGAACACCCTGAGAAATATCCTCAGCTGACCATCCGCGTATCTGGCTACGCAGTACGTTTTAACTCCCTGACTAAAGAACAGCAGCAGGACGTTATCACCCGTACTTTCACTCAGTCCATGTAAGTGGAATTGACTGAAATCACGCGTTAACAAGCGTACAATAAAGGCTCCACGTCAGTGGGGCCTTTTTAGCACCCTCTCCACCTCAGTCTCTTTTGTCCGCTATCTATACTTAATGGATAACAGCCAAAACAGACTTAACACAGCCGGCTTTGAGCTGTGCATACACAGGCCCGGGACGGGCCGATGATGGAGATATCACCGCAATGTCAACTATTGGTCGTATTCACTCCTTTGAATCCTGTGGCACCGTTGATGGCCCGGGCATCCGCTTTATCACCTTTTTCCAGGGCTGCCTGATGCGCTGCCTGTACTGCCATAACCGCGATACCTGGGACACGCACGGCGGCAAAGAAGTGACCGTTGAAGACTTGATGAAAGAGGTGGTGACCTACCGCCACTTTATGAACGCGTCCGGTGGCGGCGTCACCGCATCCGGCGGTGAAGCCATTCTGCAGGCTGAATTTGTCCGCGACTGGTTCCGTGCCTGCCACAAAGAAGGCATTCATACCTGCCTCGACACCAACGGCTTCGTACGCCGTTACGATCCGGTTATCGACGAGCTGCTTGAAGTGACCGATCTGGTCATGCTCGATCTCAAACAGATGAACGATGAGATCCACCAGAACCTGGTTGGTGTCTCAAACCACCGCACGCTGGAATTTGCCAAATACATTGCCGATAAAGGCATCAAAACCTGGATCCGCTACGTGGTGGTTCCCGGCTGGTCAGATGATGACGACTCCGCGCACCGCCTGGGGGAATTTACCCGCAATATGGGCAACGTCGAGAAAATCGAGCTTCTGCCCTATCACGAGCTGGGTAAACATAAATGGGTGGCAATGGGCGAAGAGTACAAACTCGATGGCGTGAAGCCGCCGAAAAAAGAGACGATGGAACGCGTCAAAGGTATTCTAGAACAGTACGGCCACAAGGTGATGTATTAAAGAAAAGGCCCGGTGCGAACCGGGCCTTTTTATATTCTATTTAAAGACGCCGTTAATAACGGACGTCACAATGGCTGTACTCAGCGCAATTAAGACCAGGTCGTCTCCGACCACGCGCCATTCATAGCCAGGGTAGGAAGGAAGCTGGCCCAGCATTGAGGCCGGCACGGTTTTCTTCGCAATGCCCGGAGGCAACGGCTTACCGCGCGCCAGGTTTTTCGCGATACCCGGAGGCAGAGAGTCATAGCCCGTTAAGCCATAATTCAGCGCCAGATGGCGGGCATGATCGAAACTCACGCGAGCGTCGACATCGTTACCGACATCTTTACTGCTTTTAAAGCTTTTATCCGATTTTCCAGGGTTATCCTGACCGTTATTTTGCTTATTGCCATGGTTACCAGAATTCCCGTTACCATGATTACCGCCATTACCTTGCCCGCCACCGTTTCCGTGACCACCGCCATTCCCGTTTCCAGGGTTAGCCATGACCGGAGCCGTTGCAAACGTTAAAGACAACACTACGGCAAGTGCGGTAGTGGAAAAACGACGAATAGACATGATTGCTGCCTTATAGTGGTAGGACTCACATGAATTATCGCCTGGCGCAATAAACAAACAATAAGTAAAACTCTTAGTTGTGACAGGGACAAAAAAGCCTGTCATCGACAGGCTTTTATTTAATCAGGCATGTGCCACAGGCGTTGGATGCTCGCCTGCTTTGCGCAGCAGCATCAAGAGATAAATAAACGACACGCTGGCGATCATGATAAACAATAAATTATCGGAATAATTCTGCATCAGCATCGCGGTAAACGTCGGCCCTAATAAACTGCCGATGGTATAGCTCAGTAACAGCGCCTGGTTCATTGCCACCAGCTGGTGATGTTCAACTTTCTCACAGGCCCAGGCCATCGCGACCGGATAGAGCGTAAAGCCGGCGGCCCCGAGAATAAACAGCGCAGGCGCCATCGCGGCGTTGCTGAGCATGGCAAGGCATCCCATGATGACCACGAAGACCTGAACGCGAAGCACCAGCAGACGACCGAAGCGGTCCGCAAGGCGGCCAATCGGCCACTGCCCGACGATCCCCGCACTCACCATCACCGCCATCCAGAAGCCAATTCCGGAATCGCTGACGCCCTGATGATTCAGATAGAGCGGCATCAGGCCGTAGAGCGAGCCCAGTACAATCCCCGAGATAATGCAGCCGTTAACGCCCAGGCGCGCCTGACGCAGTCTCAGCATCGGCCAAACGTGGGTCGCTTCCTGATGCTCGCTGTTCTGGTTCACAATGCGCGTGAAGAGCAGCGGCAGGATCGCGGCGAGCACCATACCCGTTACCCACGGCAGAACGCTCATCAGATCGGTTGGCAGCTTGCTGACCATCAGTTGACCCAGCACGGTGCCGACGTAGTAAACCATCATATAGGCTGCCAGCAGGCGTCCACGGTTGCGCGAAGTGCCGCTGCACATCAGCGCGCTTTCAACTACCACCCAAATCATCGCGCAGCCTACGCCTGCGATAAAGCGCCATGCCATCCAGCTCCAGAAGCCGACCATCAGGCCCAGCCCGGCACACCCGGCGGCGAAAATCAGCGAAGCCAGATAATAGCTGCGATTAAAGCCAAAGCGCTTAATCAGGCTCCCGGTCATTAGCGTACCCAGCAGGTTCCCGGTAAAAAAGGACGAGCTGATCATACCCACCTGCCAGGTCGGTAAGTTTTCATGGGCGAGCCATAGCGGGACGAGCGTATTTAACACTGCGATCGCCAGGGTCAGCAGAAGCAGGCCACAGAGCAACAGAAGCACTGGCCGGGTATAGGTGGTCATGGATTAAAAACCGTGAGGAAGTTCAGATTTCGTGCGCATCATGCCACTGGCAAAAACAAAGTCAATCCACTGATTTAGCCGCCTCGCACAATATGTTCCCTGTCGATTTAAAAAACTTATCCTGCTAATGCCACGCCTGCTATAGATATTAATTATGTGCCTGTTTTTATTTATTAATGGGCAAAATTAAAACAAAACGACAGTCGAAAAATTTCATGATCGAAAAAAGAAAAGCCGGGCACTCAGGCCCGGCTTGATATAACGAAATGCAACATTAACTGGCGATAGCCATACCAACGGTCATATGCAACCCATAGAACACGCCGCGACCAATCAGTTCACCCGCCAGGACCAGCACAAAGGCCAGTGACAGCAGCGGCAGCGCAGGCTGATAGCCTTTGAGCTGAGGAGCAATCCAGAATACCAGCGCAGCGACCAGCAGAACGATACGCCAGGCCATCAGCGCACCGTAGTCCGGCACCAGGGCAGAGGCCTGCTGGATAGAGCTGTGAATGGTTGCCAGTTCAGAACCCTGCATCAGGGCGACCATCGCACTCACTACCAGCGCCAGAAGCGAAACAGCGGGCAGTAAACGCATTGCCCACCCGTCTACGCCCGCCACGCGCAGCAGCAGGTAGCCCAGCAGCGGCCCGCCGATAAACATAGTCAGGAAGAAGCTCATTGGCGTCCAGACGCTGTACCAGGTGGGGACGGTATCGATGGTGTTATAGACGCGCACCATCATCCACACGAACACCACGCCCAGCACCATGGTCACGATTAACCACAGGCTGCGCAGACCCGCTGGCAATTTCTTCAAAGCGGCCAGCAGCCAGCCCAGACCACCGACGGCAAAGAAAATTGCCCCGCTGGCAATCTCGTTACTGAGGGATGAGGCCCCCACGCGGTTCAGAGAGTTAAACGCGCGCATCGGCGAACCCAGGTGTAGCGTAGAGGCGATAAAGCCAATCCCCATAAGCACCCACAGGCCAAACATGCTCAACACCAGACGCTGCTGCTGTTCGGCATTGAGGTTCCCTTTCAACAACGCCAGCGCGAGCACAATGAAGCCGCCCGCCACGCACTGACCAAAGACCGTGAAGATCATCAGCGGCCATTCATGCCATCCACTTCCCATCTCACACCTCCTTCGGGTTTGCCAGGTAGCCGGTGGTGTCACCAGTAGGACGGCTGTTGGCGTTAGGTTTAATCACAATGCTCGGCTTCGTGAAGTGCGCAGACGGCAGCGGTGCCACGGCGGCAAGCTGACCGTGTTTCTGACGCAGCTCTTCAATGGGACCGAAGTCCAGCGCGCGCAGCGGGCAGGACTCGACGCAAATCGGCTTTTTGCCATCCGCTACGCGGGTGTGGCAACCGTCGCATTTGGTCATGTGGCCTTTAGCGGCATTGTACTGCGGTGCGCCGTACGGACAGGCCATATGGCAGTAGCGACAGCCGATGCAGACATCTTCATCCACCACCACAAAACCGTCTTCGCGCTTGTGCATTGCCCCGCTCGGACAGACCTTGGTACAGGCCGGATCTTCACAGTGGTTGCAGGCAATCGACAGGTAATAGGCAAAGACGTTCTGATGCCAGACGCCGTTATCTTCCTGCCAGTCGCCCCCGGCGTATTCGTAGATGCGGCGGAAGCTGACGTCAGGAGTCAGGTCTTTGTAATCTTTACAGGCCAGCTCGCAGGTTTTGCACCCGGTGCAACGGCTGGAATCGATAAAAAATCCATACTGGGTTGTCATCGGCTACTCCTTAAACCTTTTCAACCTGGACAAGGTTTGTGTGGGATGGGTTGCCCTTCGCCAGCGGCGACGGACGCTGCGTGGTCAGCACGTTAATACTGCCCGCCTGGTCGATGCGGTTGGCATCAGGGCTGTACCAAGCCCCTTCCCCCAGCGCCACTACGCCTGGCATCATGCGCGGCGTCACTTTGGCTTCGATGTGGACCTCGCCGCGACCGTTGAAGATGCGCACGCGATCGCCATTGCTGATGCCGCGCGCTTTCGCGTCCATCGGGTTGATCCACATCTCCTGACGGCAGGCGGCTTTCAGCACGTCAACGTTACCGTAGGTAGAGTGAACACGCGCTTTGTAGTGGAAACCGGTCAGCTGCAGCGGGAATTTCGCCGTCAGCGGATCGTTATAGTTTTCAAAACCCGGCGTGTAGATCGGCAGCGGATCGATAACGTCCCCTTCCGGCAGCTCCCACGTCGACGCGATTTTTGCCAGCTCTTCGGAGTAGATTTCGATTTTGCCCGACGGCGTGGTCAGCGGGTTCGCCTGCGGATCTTCACGGAACGCTTTGTACGCCACGTGGTGCCCTTCCGGATCGCGCTGTTTGTACATACCCTGCTTGCGGAAGGTATCAAAGTCCGGCAGGTCAGGAATCGCCTTACGGGAGAGTTCATGCAGATGGCGCATCCACCCTTCCTGAGTGCGTCCCTCGGTAAACTGCTGCTCAACGCCAAGACGTTTCGCCAGCTCGGAGGTCATCTCATAGATGGTTTTGCACTCAAAGCGCGGTTTAATCGCCTGGTCGGTAAAGATCACGTAGGACATGTTGCCGCAGGAGGCGTCCAGCGCGAAATCCATCTGCTCAGAGGCGGTGCAGTCCGGCAGCAGGATATCGGCATATTTCGCCGAAGAGGTCATGTGGCAGTCGATCACCACAATCATCTCGCACTTCTTGTCATCCTGCAGGATCTCGTGGGTGCGGTTGATTTCTGAATGCTGGTTGATGAGGCAGTTACCGGCATAGTTCCAGATCATCTTGATCGGCACGTCCAGCTTGTCTTTACCGCGCACGCCGTCGCGCAGGGCAGTCATTTCCGGTCCACGTTCAATCGCATCGGTCCACATAAACATGGAGATACTGGTCTGAACCGGGTTATCCAGCGTCGGCATACGTTCGAACGGCACTTCATATGAACCTTCACGCGCGCCGGTGTTACCGCCGTGGATGCCGACGTTGCCGGTCAGAATGGAGAGCATGGAGATGGCGCGAGTCGCGATTTCGCCGTTCGCATGACGCTGCGGACCCCAACCCTGGCTGATGTAGGCCGGTTTGGCCGAGCCAATCTCACGCGCCAGCTGAACGATACGCTCGGCCGGAATACCGGTGATGGTAGATGCCCACTGCGGCGTTTTCGCCACGCCGTCACTGCCCTGCCCGAGAATATAGGCTTTGTAATGACCGTTAGCAGGCGCGCTGGCCGGCAGGGTTTTCTCGTCATAGCCGACGCAGTATTTATCCAGGAAAGGCTGATCGACGAGGTTTTCTGTGATCATTACCCACGCAAGCGCGGAGACCAGCGCCGCATCGGTACCCGGACGGATGGGGATCCACTCGTCTTCACGTCCGGCACCGGTGTCGGTATAGCGAGGATCGATGATGATCATGCGGGCATTGGATTTGGCGCGGGCCTGTTCGAGGTAGTAAGTTACCCCACCGCCGCTCATGCGGGTTTCACCCGGGTTGTTACCGAACAGCACGACCAGCTTACTGCTTTCAATATCGGACGGGCTGTTGCCATCAGCCCAGCCGCCGTAGGTGTAGTTCAGTCCTGCTGCGATCTGCGCAGAGGAATAGTCGCCGTAGTGATTGAGATAACCGCCGCAGCAGTTCATCAGGCGTGCCACCAGCGTTTTACCCGGTGGCCAGGAGCGGGTCAGCGTGCCGCCAAGCGTCCCGGTACCGTAGTTCAGGTAGATGGATTCGTTGCCGTACTCTTTAATCAAACGCTGCATGTTGGTGGCAATGATGTCGTAGGCTTCATCCCAGCTAATCCGCTCGAACTTCCCTTCCCCACGCTTACCGACGCGCTTCATCGGATATTTCAGGCGGTCCGGATTATACACGCGACGACGCATGGAGCGACCACGCAGGCAGGCACGGACCTGATGTAACCCTTCGTAGTTATCGTCCCCGGTATTGTCGGTTTCGACATATTTAATTTCGCCGTCCACCACGTGCATACGCAGCGGACAACGGCTACCGCAGTTAACGGTACAGGCACTCCACACCACTTTTTCCGGAGCTGAGGCTGGGGATAATGCATCCGCCGCTGAGGCCAGTCGGGTAAAAGGGAGCGTGAAAGCGCTGCTGGCTACGGCCAGGCCGCCTATTGCCGTGGTTTTCATCAACCCACGGCGAGTGACCTCGGCAGCCATTAATGCTTCAGGCGCGTTGATTTTCATAGAGACTCACTTTGGTTGCTCACAAAGAAAAGAGAGGCGGCACAAACCGCTATGTAGTTTTATATATAACGATTTTTTTCGTTATCAGATTTTTATTCTGACTTTCATTCGGAGGAGTATTACTACTTTAGAGGGAAGGGTTATTGCGTCGTATCAAATCAAAGGCATAAAAAAAGCGCCCTGAGGCGCTTTTTTGTTGTGAGGCAAAGAATTAGCCGATGTACTGCTGGCCTTTCATGTATGGACGCAGCACTTCAGGGATTTCAATACGACCGTCTGCCTGCTGATAGTTTTCAAGCACGGCAACCAGCGTACGACCCACAGCCAGACCAGAACCGTTCAGGGTATGCACCAGACGGGTTTTCTTGTCAGATTTGCTGCGGCAGCGAGCCTGCATGCGGCGCGCCTGGAAATCCCAGACGTTAGAGCAAGAGGAGATCTCGCGGTAAGTGTTCTGCGCAGGCACCCACACTTCCAGGTCGAAGGTTTTGCAGGCACCAAAGCCCATATCACCGGTGCACAGGGCCATACGACGGTACGGCAGACCCAGCAGCTCCAGCACTTTCTCCGCGTGGCCGGTCATCTCTTCCAGCGCGTCCATGGACTCTTCAGGACGAACGATCTGCACCATCTCAACTTTGTCGAACTGGTGCATACGGATCAGACCGCGCGTGTCGCGACCGTAAGAACCGGCTTCAGAACGGAAGCACGGTGAATGTGCCGTCAGCTTAATTGGCAGGTCGTCTTCATCGATGATCTCATCACGCACGAGGTTAGTCAGCGGCACTTCAGCAGTTGGGATCAGCGCGTAGTTGCTGCTGTCTGCTTCCTCGTCCAGCGGACGGGTATGGAACAGATCGCCGGCAAATTTCGGCAGCTGGCCCGTACCGTACAGCGTATCGTGGTTGACCAGATACGGCACGTAGGTTTCGCTGTAGCCATGCTGCTCGGTGTGCAGATCCAGCATGAACTGCGCCAGCGCACGGTGCAGATGGGCAATCTGGCCTTTCATCACCACGAAGCGAGAACCGGTCAGCTTAACCGCTGCCGCGAAGTCCAGGCCCGCGTGCATTTCGCCCAGCGTCACATGATCGCGCACTTCGAAGTCAAACTCACGAGGCGTGCCCCAGCGCTTCACTTCAACGTTATCGTTTTCATCTTTGCCAACAGGCACGCTGTCGTCAGGAATATTCGGGATAGCCAGGGCAATATCACGAATCTCGGCCTGAAGAACGTCCAGCTCAGCTTTCGCTTGATCCAGTTCTTCACCCAGCTTGTTCACTTCCAGGCGTAATGGCTCAATATCTTCCCCGCGCGCTTTCGCCTGGCCGATGGATTTCGATCGAGAATTACGCTCTGCCTGCAGATTTTCAGTTTGTACCTGCAGAACTTTACGACGCTCTTCGAGAGCGCGCAGCTTATCTACATCCAGCTTAAAGCCCCGGCGTGCCAGTTTTTCAGCGACTGCGTCTGGCTCATTACGCAGCAGATTGGGATCGAGCATGCTTATCCTGTGCTTATCGAATTAAAATAGGAAAATGTGGCCACAGCCTGCGGCCACAAGGATACATTGCCAACATTACCGCAACGATTGAACTAACGGTAGCGTTTTATAGGGCTATTTTGATCCTGTCCGGCGAGCCAGGTGAGCTTTTCACCAATCTTGCCTTCAAGACCTCTGTTTGTGGGGTGATAATAGCGCGTTTGTGCCATCTCCTGCGGGAAATATTCCTCCCCGGCGGCGTAGGCATTGGGTTCGTCGTGAGCGTAGCGATACTCCTGCCCATACCCCATCTCTTTCATCAGTTTGGTCGGCGCGTTACGCAGATGAACCGGCACATCGTAGTCCGGACGTTCGCGCGCGTCGGACATCGCCGCTTTGAAGGCGGTATAAACCGCATTGCTTTTCGGCGCACAGGCCAGATAAACAATCGCCTGCGCAATGGCACGTTCGCCTTCCGCAGGTCCAACGCGAGTGAAACAGTCCCAGGCCGAGAGCGCAACCTGCATAGCGCGAGGATCGGCATTGCCGACATCTTCTGACGCAATCGCCAGGCAGCGACGCGCGACATATAACGGATCGCCGCCCGCAGTGATAATGCGCGCGTACCAGTAAAGCGCCGCATCCGGCGCGCTGCCGCGCACGGACTTATGCAGCGCCGAGATCAGGTCGTAAAAACGGTCGCCTTTATTATCGAACCGCGCGCTGCGCTCCCCGGCAATTTCGGTGAGCAGTTCCGGCTTCAGCACACGCTTCCCGGCATCGTCGAGTTCGGCCATATCGGCCATCATTTCCAGCGTGTTCAGCGCCCGACGCGCATCGCCGTTAACCAGTTCGGCAATCGCACGACGCGTGTCGTCAGGCAGAACGATATCCTGCCCGCCGTAGCCGCGCGCTTTGTCCTCCATCGCCTGGGTGAGAACCTTTTCGATATCCTCAATGGTCAGCGATTTGAGCAGGTAAACGCGGGCGCGGGAAAGCAATGCTGAGTTGAGTTCAAACGACGGGTTTTCGGTGGTCGCTCCGATGAAGAAAATCGTGCCGTCTTCAATGTGCGGCAGGAACGCATCCTGCTGGCTTTTGTTGAAGCGGTGGACTTCGTCCACGAAGAGGATGGTGCGCCGCCCGGCATTGCGGTTCTGCCGCGCACGCTCGATCGCCTCACGGATCTCTTTCACGCCGGAGGTGACCGCCGAGATACGTTCAACGTCCGCGTTGGCATAGCGGGCGATCACTTCTGCAAGCGTGGTCTTGCCGGTGCCAGGGGGGCCCCAGAGGATCATGGAGTGAAGATGCCCGGCCTCAATGGCGCGCGGCAATGGCTTACCGGCAGCCAGCAGATGCTGCTGGCCGATGTACTGCGCTAAATTTTCTGGCCGCATACGGGCGGCCAGAGGTTGAAACGCGTTATCTGAAAAATCGAGCGACAGATTGCCCACTCATGCCTCTTACTTATTGCGTTGGTCGTCCACCGTTACGCCCTTCGGCGGGGTAAAGGTGAATTTCGATGCATCAACGGCGCCGTTCTGCTGAGACTTGAGCTGGTAGCTGCTGCGCTGATCGTCCTGCTCAACCGCGCCGAACTGATTAATGGTACCGTTGGTGCTTACGTTAATGGTGAACTGCTTCAGGTTGCCGTTGCTGCCTTTCGGCGTCAGGACAAACTCGTCACCCGTCTGTTTAATATTGTACTGCTGCCAGTCGCTGGACTGGTTACGAGCAATCAGCATAAACGGCGTATTGCTGGTAGCATCTTTCAGCCAGGTGGCCGTTGCCTGCTCAACGAACGGGTTGAAGAACCATAAGGTTTTGCCGTCAGACACCAGGATGCTCTCATCCGGCTGGGTCATATGCCAGTTGAACAGATTTGGGCGTTTTACCCACAAATCTCCCTGGCCTTCCTGTACCGCGTTGCCGCTGCCGTCCGTCACTTTTTGCGTGAAGCTGGCGTGGAAGCTGCTTACTTTATCCAGTCGGCTTTTAAGGTCGCTGGCCGCATCAGCCCAGACGCTGCTGGCGACAAAACTGGTGAGTAATGCACAGGCGATGGCGATTTTTTTCATTGTTATTCCTTAAAATACGTCTTCCCAATATGGGGTTTCCGTCTTCTATTCTGGACCTGCCCGAAGGCAGGCGACAGAAGAAAATGCTTAATTTTGGCTGATTTACCCTTCTTTGCAATCGCTGAAGGTTAATCAAACGGCGGCGGCGCCAGCACCTCGCGGTTACCGTTATGCCCCTGCTCGCTCACAATGCCCTGCGCTTCCATCTGCTCGATGATGCGCGCTGCGCGGTTATAGCCAATTCGGAACTGACGCTGCACGCCAGAGATGGACGCTTTGCGTTTTTCAGTAACGAAGTTAACCGCCTGATCGAATAACGGATCCAGCTCTTCGCCGCCGTCGAAGCCACCGCCGCCGCCTTCGCTTTCCGTATCGCTGGTAATACCGTCAACGTATTGCGGACGACCGCGCGCCTTCCAGTCCTGCACGACGGCGTGTACTTCCTCATCGCGGACGAACGCACCGTGGACACGCACCGGAGAGGTAGAGTTCGGGCCTGAATAGAGCATATCACCCATACCCAGCAGCGACTCTGCGCCGCCCTGGTCAAGAATGGTACGGGAGTCAATTTTACTGGATACGGTAAAGGCGATACGCGTCGGGATGTTCGCTTTGATAAGACCAGTGATAACGTCCACGGAAGGACGCTGGGTCGCGAGCACAAGGTGAATACCGGCCGCACGCGCTTTCTGCGCCAGACGGGCAATCAACTCTTCTACTTTCTTACCAACGGTCATCATCAGGTCAGCGAATTCATCGACCAGCACGACGATATAAGGCAGTTTTTCCAGCACCGGATGCTGGGCATCCATGCTGTCACCCGGCTTCCAGTACGGATCCGGGATCGGACGTCCCATGCGCACAGCCTGGGCGATTTTTTCGTTATAACCGGCCAGGTTACGCACGCCTAACGCAGACATCAGCTTGTAGCGGCGTTCCATCTCATTGACGCTCCAGCGCAGAGCGTTGGCGGCGTCTTTCATGTCGGTGACCACTTCGGTCAGCAGATGCGGGATGCCTTCGTAGACCGAAAGTTCGAGCATTTTCGGGTCGATCATGATGAAACGCACATCTTCCGGCTGCGCTTTATAGAGCATGCTGAGGATCATGGCGTTCACACCGACAGACTTACCGGAACCGGTAGTACCCGCTACCAGCAGGTGAGGCATTTTGGCAAGATCCGCAACGACCGGATCGCCCGCGATATCTTTACCCAGCACCACGGTCAGCGGAGAGGGGTTATCGCGGAATTTGGTGTTATCCAGCACTTCGCGCAGGTAGACGGTCTGACGTTTCTTGTTCGGCAGCTCAAGACCAACGTAAGGTTTACCCGGTATCACTTCCACCACACGCACCGCAACGGTCGACAGAGAACGCGCCAGGTCACGGGACAGGTTAGAAATACGCGCGGCTTTAACGCCGGGCGCCAGGTTCAGTTCAAACCGGGTGATCACTGGACCCGGCGAGTAGTTCACCACGTCCGCCTTGATGCGGAAGTCAGCCAGACGAGCTTCCACCAGACGCGCCATCTGCTCCAGCGCGAAGGTATCGACCGGCTCCACTTCTGACGGCGGCGGCGTTAACAGATCCAGAGACGGCAGCGGCGTGCTTGGACGCTGCAGCGGACGGCTGTCACCGTTACGCATCAGCAGCGGGTGAATCAGACTTTCCTGCGGCTGAGGCGCAGGCTGCTGGAACTGCGGCGGCTGTGGTGGCTGCTGAACAGATTGATGCGGCTGCGCATACGGCTGCTGAACAGGTTGTTGCGGCTGCGAGTAGGCCTGTGGTGCTGGCTGCTGGCGCACAGGCTCTGCTTCCGGCATCACGCTCGGGGTAAATAAAGGCTCGCTCGGGCCATCATCCACCAGATCTTTCATCGGCGAGAATTCAAAATCAGACAGCGAGAACGGATTTGCACCAGCCGGTTGTTCACCGGAATAGCGCTGCTGCTGGGTGGCGGCAAACTGGCGCGCTAATTCGGCTTCAGCCGCGTCCTCTTCGTCTTCCAGCACCGGTTCATCGTGCTGATATTCTTCACCGTAGCGTTGATTTTGCTGCGCGGCGAACTGACGGGCCAGCTCGTCCTGCTGCATTTCATCGGCGTCATCTTCGTACTCAGGCTCGCGCGCTTTCTCTTCCGCCATACGCTGGGAAGGCAGTTTGATGCCATAAGAGGCAAGCTCACGGCGGGTTGGAACGCGAACGCGATTAGGGCGAGGCAGTTGCGGACCAATCCCCTCCTTCACCTGAGGACGTGGCGCGCTCCCTGTTGCCAGGCTAAACACAGGTGCAGCCACGGCAGCAGCCGCGGTAGCCTGCTTAACGCTTTCTGCTACGGGTGCAACAGCAGGCATCGGGTCGACCGGTGGAACAGAAATAGAAGGCGCTTTCGTCACTGGCTCCTGCACCGGTTCAGGCACAGGCTGGTACCAGGCCGCCAGCTGTTCACGTTCACGCGCGCGACGCTCTTCAACTTCTTCAAAATAGTACATTGGTGGACGAGAGGGTTTTACCTCTTCCACGATTTCAGGTTCAGGCTGCGGCTCTACATAAGGCTGCACAGGTTCAACCGGTTCAGGCACATACTCCTGATAAGGTTGGGCCACAGGCTGTTCATAGTGCGGATAATCTTGCGGTTCATACGCAGGCTGCGGCGGCTGATAAGGCTGCTGCCACTGCTCCTGCTGCACAGGGATGTAGCTTTCAGGTTCAGGCGCGATAACCGGCTCCGGCGTGTGAACGCCCGGCGCAGTCTGCCAGTCAACCTGAGGCTGCTGAATAACGGATTCCGGCGGCGAAACCGGCGCGGATGGCGTCACGGCGTCGACAGGCGCGGCATACGCCTGCGCAGCGGTCGTCGCGGCTGCGGCGGCTGCAACCGGCTCGGTAACCGAATGGCCGTTTAACAGCGGATCGTATTCGTCGAAGTCACCCGGCGTGGCCCGGCTGCCGGAGAAGAGCACATCGTCAGGATCGACGGCGACACCTGCAGCGCGATACGCCACCTGCTCGTCTTCATCCATGCGTTTACCGGAGAAGAGCGCCGCATCGGTTTTTCGGCCCAGCGGGTTGGCAAATTTCTCCGCAACACGCTGGCGACGCGCCAGCGCGCCGCGCAGAATACGCGCACGACGAGACTCGCGACGCTGCACAGGCGCGTCGTCTTCCTCTTCATCTTCGTACTCGTCTTCATCAACCCACGTATCGTCACGGCGGGTACGGTTGCTGGCGAAGGTCAAAATGGTGAGGATAAAACTGCCAATTTTCTCGGCAATGCTCACCCAGGACCAGCCGGTAAACAGCGTCAGCCCGGCCGCCCAGATGCACAGTAGCGCCAGCGTGCCGCCGCTGCTGTGCAGCATCGGCTGCAGCGCAGAACTGAGTAAGCTGCCGATCACCCCGCCAGAGGCGAAGTACCAGATATCATCCGCATTTATCGCCGCTAGCCCGCACGAGGTGAGGATCAGCGCCAGTGCGCCAATCAGGCGCAGCGACACGGCAAAATAGTCGATGTAATCATCGTTCTGACGATGACGCCACGCAAACCAGCATCCGCCAATGATAATGACGGGAAGAGTGTAGGCCATCACACCGAAAATGAAGAACAGCGTGTCCGCAAGCCAGGCACCGGGGACACCGCCTAAATTATGGATAGGCTCATGCCATGCAGTTTGTGACCAGCTGGGATCTGAGGGGTTAAAACTGAGTAAGGCTGCCATCAGCCAGACGGCGAAAAGGGCAATAACAATCAGCAAAGCCTCGAGGAGACGACGTCCGCTGCTTAGCTTCGATAGTGTGACTTCTTTGTCTTCAGTGTATTCCTGGCTCAAAAAAGGCTCTCCAGGTATCAGGCATATCCTGCCTTTTTGCTAAAACGGACAACAGCGCCGGGACTCCCCGGCACTGTTGCTGTATGGATTAACAGGAGTGTAATCAAACTACGCTGATTTTGCACCTGTTCCGTGTTAGCGCGTCTTAATAACCAGACGATTGCTCTGTTTGACCTCTTCCATCACCACATAGGTACGGGTGTCGTTCACGCCTGGCAGACGCAGCAGGGTTTCACCCAGCAGCTTACGGTAGGCGGACATATCAGGCACACGGGTTTTCAACAGGTAGTCGAAATCACCGGACACCAGGTGACACTCTTGAATTTCTTCAAGTTTTTGTACAGCGGCGTTAAATTGCTCAAACACATCCGGCGCACCACGATTCAGAGTAATCTCAACAAATACCAGAAGTGAGGCATCCAGATAATGCGGGTTCAGCAGAGCAGTATAGCCCTGAATGAAACCCTGTCTTTCCAGTCGGCGCACACGCTCAAGGCACGGCGTCGGGGAAAGTCCCACACGTTTTGAAAGCTCGACGTTGGAAATACGCCCATCCTTTTGCAATTCATTAAGAATGTTACGATCGATACGGTCGAGATCTTTGCCAGGGCGCTTCTTGCTATCTACCATTATTATTGTCTCTCTGTATTCCTTCCCTACTCCTGCCTGGACCCTGTGCACATCACTGTTCAGAGCCTGTACCCGTTAGTCATCACATCGCCTGGTTTTGTATTAGACGCGATGCGGATTCGGGTTCTGTTGGTAAGAAGACCGTTGCCCGAAGGCAGTCACCGACATCACGTATGGCGTCTGTCCACGCCATGCGTAGATTTCACTGACCCGGTAAAAATGGCATTTACGTGCATGCCTATGCGGCATACGGTTAACGCGGTTTTTTTTCTTCCTTGAATGTTTTCGCAAAAGCGCAGGGGATTGTCAAAGCAAAACATCGTTTTTTAGTACAACATGCCGGATATTCATTACGGCAGGGTATTAATCCTCATTTTATTGCCTTACAAACGACCGGTTTTCAGGCGAAAACGTGATGTTATAGCGCGCCATTCATCGTCCGTGACTATTACACAGATTGATATCAAAATTGCTGCGCTCTTTTTTTACGACAACAAATTCCCTACAATCCAGCCAAATGTCTGCCAACAATAATGGGGATCTCATGGGCACGGCCAAACACAGTAAGCTGCTAATCCTTGGTTCTGGACCTGCGGGATATACCGCAGCGGTCTATGCTGCACGCGCTAACCTGCACCCGGTACTCATCACCGGTATGGAAAAAGGCGGTCAGCTGACCACCACCACCGAAGTGGAAAACTGGCCAGGGGACCCGAACGACCTGACCGGGCCGCTGCTGATGGAACGTATGCACGAGCATGCCGCTAAATTCGAAACCGAAATTCTGTTCGACCACATCAATAAGGTCGATCTGCAGAACCGTCCGTTTCGCCTGACAGGCGACAGCGGCGAATACACCTGTGACGCGCTGATCGTTGCCACCGGCGCCTCTGCCCGTTACCTCGGTCTGCCATCCGAAGAAGCGTTCAAAGGCCGCGGCGTCTCTGCCTGCGCAACCTGTGACGGTTTCTTCTACCGCAATCAGAAAGTCGCGGTTATCGGCGGCGGCAACACCGCAGTGGAAGAAGCGCTCTACCTGGCGAACATCGCCTCTGAAGTGCACCTGATCCACCGTCGCGAAACCTTCCGCGCGGAGAAGATCCTGATCAAGCGTCTGATGGATAAAGTGGCAAGCGGCAACATCGTGTTGCACACTAACCGTACCCTGGAAGAGGTGACGGGCGACCAGATGGGCGTTGCCGGTCTGCGTATCCGTGATACCCAGAACACCGATAACGTCGAAACGCTTGAAGTGGCGGGTCTGTTTGTGGCGATCGGTCACAGCCCGAACACCGCGATCTTCGACGGTCAGCTCGAGCTGGAAAACGGCTACATCAAAGTGCAGTCCGGCATTCACGGTAATGCGACCCAGACCAGCATCCCGGGCGTCTTCGCGGCTGGCGACGTGATGGACCATATTTATCGTCAGGCGATTACCTCTGCGGGCACCGGCTGTATGGCCGCGCTGGACGCTGAACGCTACCTCGATGGACTGGCTGAACAAGGTAAATAATCTTTACAAGTCAGTAACAAACGTAAATAAAGGCGGCGATAAGTCGCCTTTATTGTCTCCCCGTTGTAACATTGCGCTGCCCAACTTCTAATAACGTCACCTGCAAAGTACGCAATGGAAAAAACCCGTCAACAAGAGTTAACACGCTGGCTGAAACAGCAAAGCGTTATTTCCCGCCGCTGGCTTACGATTTCCCGTCTCCTGGGGTTCGTTAGCGGCCTGTTGATTGTTGCCCAGGCATGGCTGCTGGCCCGCATTCTTAATCATATGATCATGGAGAACATCCCGCGCGAAGCGCTGTTGCTGCCCTTTATTGTCCTGATCCTGATTTTTATCCTGCGCGCCTGGGTGGTGTGGCTGCGTGAGCGCGTCGGTTTTCACGCCGGACAGCATATCCGCTACGAGATCCGCCGCCAGGTGCTGGATCGCCTTCAGGAAGCCGGGCCCGCGTGGATCCAGGGTAAACCGGCCGGTAGCTGGGCGACGCTGATCCTTGAGCAGATTGACGATATGCACGACTACTATGCGCGCTATCTGCCGCAAATGGCCCTTGCCGTCTTCGTTCCGCTGCTGATCGTGATCGCCATCTTCCCTGTGAACTGGATGGCTGCGCTGATTCTGATGGGCACCGCCCCGCTGATCCCGCTGTTTATGGCGCTGGTCGGCATGGGTGCAGCGGATGCCAACCGCCGTAACTTCCTGGCTCTTGGTCGCCTGAGCGGCCATTTCCTCGATCGTCTTCGCGGCATGGAGACGTTACGCATTTTTGGCCGCGGTGAAGCAGAAACCGAAAACATTCGCCAGGCATCACAGGACTTCCTTCAGCGCACCATGGAAGTGTTACGCCTCGCCTTCTTGTCTTCCGGCGTACTGGAATTCTTTACCTCACTGTCGATTGCCCTCGTGGCGGTCTACTTCGGCTTCTCCTATCTTGGCGCGCTGGATTTCGGCCATTACGGCACGGCGGTGACCCTTTCTGCCGGCTTCCTGGCGCTGATCCTGGCCCCGGAGTTTTTCCAGCCGCTTCGCGATCTGGGAACCTTCTATCACGCCAAAGCGCAGGCGGTTGGCGCAGCCGATAGCCTGAAAACGTTCCTGGAAACGCCGCTGGCCCACCCGGAGCGCGGTGACGTAACGCTGAATGCGAAAGATCCGGTGTCCATTGAAGCGCAGGACTTTTCCATTCTGTCGCCCGAAGGCAAAGTGCTCGCCGGTCCGCTGAACTTTACCTTACCTGCGGGACAACGCGTGGTGCTCGTCGGCACCAGCGGTTCCGGGAAAAGCTCTCTGCTGAATGCGCTATCCGGTTTTATGGCCTACACGGGTTCACTGCGGATCAACAAAACCGAACTGCGCAACCTCGATCCAGACGCCTGGCGTAAACAGCTCAGCTGGGTGGGCCAGAACCCGCAGCTTCCCGCCGCTACGCTGCGTGAAAATGTGCTTCTGGCGCGCCCGGACGCGCGCGAAGATGAACTGCAGTCGGTTCTCGACCGCGCCTGGGTCAGCGAGTTTCTGCCCCTGCTCCCCCAGGGGGTAGATACCGTGGTCGGCGATCAGTCCGCCGGGCTTTCGGTCGGACAGGCGCAGCGCGTAGCCGTGGCACGCACGCTGCTTAACCCATGCCAGCTGATGCTGCTGGATGAGCCTGCCGCCAGCCTGGATGCCCACAGCGAACAGCGCGTAATGGAGGCCCTGAACGCCGCCTCCCGGCAGCAAACAACCCTGATGGTCACCCACCAGCTGGAAGGGATTGCCGACTGGGACCAGATCTGGGTCATGGAGAACGGCCGTATTGTTGAGCAAGGCAATTACGCCTCTCTCGTTGCCGCGCAGGGACCGTTTGCCGCCCTGCTGGCGAACCGTCAGGAGGACATCTGATGCGTGCTCTGCTGCCTTATCTTGCGCTCTATAAACGTCACAAATGGATGCTGACGCTGGGGATTGTGCTGGCGATTGTCACGCTGCTCGCCAGCATTGGCCTGCTCACGCTTTCCGGCTGGTTCCTGTCGGCCTCGGCCGTCGCGGGCTTTGCCGGTTTATACAGCTTCAACTATATGCTCCCGGCTGCCGGTGTTCGCGGTACCGCCATCACCCGTACCGCCGGACGCTATTTCGAACGTCTTGTCAGCCATGACGCTACTTTCCGCGTGCTGCAGCACCTGCGCATCTACACCTTCAGCAAACTGCTGCCCCTCTCCCCTGCCGGGCTGGCGCGTTTTCGTCAGGGTGAGTTACTTAACCGTGTCGTTGCGGATGTCGACACGCTGGATCACCTGTACCTGCGCGTGATTTCCCCGATCGTGGGCGCGTTTGTGGTGATTGTGGTGGTCACGCTGGGGCTGTCTGTTCTGGATGTTTCCGTTGCGCTGACGCTGGGCGGGATCATGCTGCTGACGCTCATCATTCTGCCTCCGCTGTTTTACCGCGCCGGGAAATCCACCGGGGAAAACCTGACGCGCCTGCGCGGGGACTACCGCCAGCAGCTCACCTCCTGGCTTCAGGGGCAGGCAGAGCTGACGATTTTTGGCGCCAGCAAGCGCTATCGCGCCCGCATGGAAAGTACGGAGCTGAACTGGCATGAAGCCCAGCGCCGCCAGTCGGAGCTTACGGCCTTCTCTCAGGCGCTGATGATGTTAATCGGCGGCGTGGCGGTGATTGCCATGCTGTGGCTGGCTTCCGGCGATGTCGGGGGGAATTCACAGCCGGGTCCTCTTATTGCCCTGTTCGTCTTCTGTGCGCTGGCTGCGTTTGAAGCGCTGGCCCCGGTGACGGGCGCCTTCCAGCATCTTGGTCAGGTGATCGCCTCTGCCCTGCGCATCACGCAGATTGCCGAGCAGGAGCCTGAAGTCACGTTCAGTGCCAGGCAAACTGCGGTACCAGAGCAGGTTGCGCTAACGCTTGAAGATGTCACCTTCGCCTATGACAAACAGGCGCAGAACGCGCTGGACGGTATCAACCTTTCTGTTAGTGCAGGTCAGCGGATGGCGATCCTCGGGCGTACCGGCTGCGGTAAATCGACTCTGCTACAGCTACTGACGCGCGCCTGGGATCCGCAGCGCGGCAATATTCGTTTTAATAATACGTTGCTGACTGATTTCAGCGAGCAGACCCTGCGCAAGACGGTGAGCGTCGTTCCGCAGCGCGTGCATCTGTTTAGCGCCACCCTGCGCGATAACCTGCTGCTGGCCGCGCCAGAGGCCTCTGATGATGCGCTTCGCGCCACGCTGGAGCAGGTCGGACTGCAAAAACTGCTTGAGGACGACGGGCTGAACGGCTGGCTGGGCGAAGGCGGCCGCCAGCTCTCCGGCGGTGAACTGCGCCGTCTGGCAATTGCGCGCGCGCTGCTGCACGATGCGCCGCTGATGCTGCTCGACGAACCCACCGAAGGCCTGGATGCCACAACCGAGAGCCAAATCCTTGATTTACTGGCGAATGTTATGACCGGCAAAACCGTGCTGATGGTCACACACCGCCTGCGCGGACTGGCGAGTTTTGATCGGATAATTGTGATGGACAACGGACACATTATTGAGCAAGGTAGTCACGCAGAGCTGTTGGCCAAACAGGGTCGCTACTACCAGTTTAAACAGCGTCTGTAGACTATATTTGTAGCGTCCTTACTCGCGTACTGGAGTTTTGCTGTCATGCGCCTGGTCCAGCTTTCTCGTCATAACATCGCGTTCCCTTCTCCGGAAGGGGCGCTGCGTGAGCCCAACGGGCTGCTGGCCCTTGGTGGTGACCTCAGTCCCGCGCGACTATTAATGGCGTACCAGCGCGGTATTTTCCCCTGGTTTTCCCCCGGCGATCCGATTTTATGGTGGTCCCCCGATCCGCGTGCCGTGCTGTGGCCAGCGCAGTTTCACGTGAGCCGCAGCATGAAGCGTTTCCATGCGAAATCCCCCTACCGCGTCACCCTCAACCACGCTTTTGGTCAGGTCATTGAAGGCTGCGCTGAAGACCGCTATGAAGGGACATGGATAACCAGCGATATCATCACTGCCTACCACCAGCTTCATGAACTTGGGTACGCCCACTCCATTGAGGTGTGGGAAGGCGGAGCACTCGTCGGCGGCATGTACGGCGTAGCGCAAGGGACGCTGTTTTGCGGCGAGTCGATGTTCTCTCGCGCGGTTAACGCCTCGAAAACCGCGCTGCTGGTCTTCTGCGAGGCGTTTGCCCAGCGCGGCGGACGCCTGATCGATTGTCAGGTGCTCAACGAGCACACGGCCTCCCTGGGGGCTGTTGAAATCCCGCGACGCCAGTACATCGAACAACTGGATGCCAGCCGTCAGGAGAAGCTCCCGCGCGACTTCTGGATACCGAGAACGCTCTTTATGCCCAATGCCTAAATGTTTTCCGCATATTTTTTGTGAGGGTGTTATAATTATGCCGCAGAGTAGCTTCTGCCTGTTGCCCCGCCGCCGTTTGGGACCCTCGCTTCAGATAACGTCCTGACGTTTATCCTGTCGTCTCCCCTTTACGAATGCGCTTCCTGTTCGGTTGTACCGTGACGCTTGGGCAATGCGCCGAAACTGTTTTGCTGCGTTTTAATCGCGCAATTCTTTACTTAATTGATGAATTTCGGCATTATCTTGCCGGTTCAAAACTTGGTAGTGATACCCCAGAGGATTAGATGGCCAAAGAAGACAATATTGAAATGCAGGGTACCGTACTTGATACGTTGCCTAATACCATGTTTCGCGTAGAGCTGGAAAACGGTCACGTGGTAACTGCGCACATCTCCGGTAAAATGCGCAAAAACTACATCCGCATTTTGACGGGCGACAAAGTGACTGTTGAACTGACCCCGTACGACCTGAGCAAAGGCCGCATTGTCTTCCGTAGTCGCTAATTGTTTTCGCCTGTAATGGCAGATGAATATTTAAAAGGTCGGGATAATCCCGGCCTTTTTTATTTATGGCTTTAATGTTGCTCTGCCGGAAGATGTATTGTCATCCACGGTTGTACAGGAGCGATTAAATCCCCTGCCATAGAATGAGCCATGTCGTGGAGTAATCCCGTGAGGTGCGGCAACATATCGCGGTCAAAATGCGATACCAGCAGTATGTGGTTTAACGCCCGGCAGTAGTCGCATTTCGTTTCTGTATCTTCCAGCAACCACTCTTTTTGTCGCGGTTGTTCCGCTTCGTCCCCAAATTCTACCACCTGAAAATCGCGCATGGATTCTGTGAGGCCGGATTTCACCTCTTCCAGGTAAGCTCCGAGACAACGGCAAATGGGCTGCGTTTGCGGGAGTGATTTGCAGTCAAGGAGGATTTCGGTGAGCAGTTTGCAGCGCTCAGCCAGGGTTGGAAGATCGGGGTTGAGGGAGAGTTCGGTGTAGAGTTGGGCGAAGCTATTAATATCAGTCATATGTGATCCTTTATGCACGCAAGATTGTCTGTGCACACACTTTCAGGACGGCAATCCCGGCACCTGATTTTGCAGGTGCGCCGCCATTTTATTACTGTGGATTTATCCAGCAACTGACTTCGAAAGAAACGGGAAAGCGCCTCGCAAAATTCCTCTGCGGCCTGATGCCCTCACCCCGGCCCTCTCCCACAGGGAGAGGGAGAAAACAAAAAAAACGGCAACCGAAGTTGCCGTTTTGCTTTTACCTTATAACTCAGTGAGCCGCTTCCGGCTTGTGCTTCGCCGCGCTCTGGAAATCGTACGTCAGTTCGTTCTTCGCCTGGTCCAGCGCCACGGTCACCTGGCCGCCGTCCACCAGCGAGCCAAACAGCAGCTCGTTCGCCAGCGGTTTCTTCAGGTTGTCCTGAATCACGCGCGCCATCGGACGGGCCCCCATCGCTCGGTCGTAGCCTTTCTCGGCCAGCCAGTTGCGGGCCTCCTGGCTCACTTCCAGCGACACGCCTTTCTGATCCAGCTGAACCTGCAGCTCGACGATGAACTTGTCCACAACCTGATGGATCACCTCGGTAGACAGGTGATCGAACCAGATAATGTTGTCCAGACGGTTACGGAACTCCGGCGTGAAGATCTTCTTGATCTCTTCCATCGCATCTGTGCTGTTATCCTGGTGGATCAGGCCGATGGATTTACGCTCGGTTTCACGCACCCCGGCGTTGGTGGTCATCACCAGCACTACGTTGCGGAAGTCCGCCTTGCGCCCGTTGTTGTCGGTCAGCGTCCCGTTGTCCATCACCTGCAGCAGGATGTTGAACACGTCCGGGTGCGCCTTCTCGATTTCATCGAGCAGCAGTACCGCGTGCGGATGCTTGATCACCGCGTCGGTCAGCAGGCCGCCCTGGTCAAAGCCCACGTAGCCCGGAGGCGCACCAATCAAACGGCTGACGGTGTGACGCTCCATATACTCGGACATATCAAAGCGCAGCAGCTCAATACCCAGCGCTTTGGAGAGCTGAACCGTCACCTCGGTTTTCCCTACGCCGGTCGGGCCAGCAAACAGGAAGGAACCGACAGGCTTGTGGTCATGCCCCAGCCCGGCGCGGGCCATCTTGATCGCTTCGGTTAAGGCCTCAATGGCTTTATCCTGACCAAAGACCAGCATTTTCAGGCGATTGCCGAGGGTGCGCAGCGTGTCGCGGTCGCTCTGAGAAACGCTCTTCTCAGGGATACGCGCGATGCGGGCCACCACGGACTCAATATCCGCCACGTTAACGGTTTTCTTACGCTTGCTGGCCGGCATCAGGCGCGCACGCGCGCCTGCCTCATCAATCACGTCAATCGCCTTATCCGGCAGATGACGGTCGTTGATGTATTTCACCGCCAGCTCCACCGCCGCACGTACCGCTTTCGCGGTGTAACGCACGTCGTGGTGCGCTTCGTACTTCGGCTTCAGGCCGTTGATGATCTGCACCGTTTCCTCGACGGACGGCTCGGTCACGTCGATTTTCTGGAAGCGACGCGCCAGCGCACGGTCTTTCTCAAAGATGTTGCTGAACTCCTGGTAGGTCGTGGAGCCAATCACGCGGATCTTGCCGCTGGAGAGCAGCGGTTTGATCAGGTTCGCGGCATCGACCTGGCCACCGGAGGCCGCACCTGCGCCGATGATGGTGTGGATCTCATCGATAAACAGGATGCTGTTGGTGTCCTGCTCCAGCTGTTTTAACAGCGCCTTGAAGCGTTTTTCAAAATCACCGCGGTATTTAGTGCCCGCCAGCAGCGAGCCGATATCCAGCGAGTAGATGGTGCAGTCGGCAATCACTTCCGGCACGTCACCCTGGACAATGCGCCAGGCAAGCCCTTCGGCAATCGCGGTTTTACCCACGCCTGACTCACCCACCAGCAGCGGATTGTTCTTGCGGCGACGGCACAGCACCTGGATCGCGCGCTCCAGCTCTCTATCGCGACCAATCAGCGGGTCGATACCGCCAACGCGAGCAAGCTGGTTAAGGTTGGTGGTGAAGTTTTCCATACGATCCTCCCCGCCTGCTTGCTCTTCATTGTTATTGACCTGATTGCTGGAATCCGATGCCTGGTTAGGCTCGTCTTTACGCGTTCCGTGAGAAATAAAGTTAACCACGTCGAGGCGGCTGACTTCGTGTTTGCGCAGCAGGTAGGCAGCCTGTGACTCCTGCTCGCTGAAGATGGCGACTAAGACGTTTGCGCCAGTCACTTCGCTACGCCCGGAAGACTGGACGTGGAATACCGCGCGCTGCAGCACGCGCTGGAAGCTGAGCGTCGGCTGAGTGTCGCGCTCTTCTTCACTGGCTGGCAGCACCGGTGTGGTTTGTTCGATGAAGGCTTCGAGTTCCTGACGTAGCGCCACCAGATCCACGGAGCAAGCTTCCAGCGCTTCGCGGGCAGATGGGTTGCTAAGCAGTGCGAGCAGTAAATGCTCGACGGTCATAAACTCATGTCGGTGCTCACGCGCTCTGGCGAAAGCCATGTTTAAACTGAGTTCCAGTTCTTGATTGAGCATAGGCACCTCCCCCAATTTTATGCCTTATCAGGCCTTTTCCAGCGTACACAGCAACGGATGCTCGTTCTCCCTCGCATAGTCGTTCACCATCGCCACTTTGGTTTCCGCCACTTCGGCTGTGAAGATGCCGCAGATAGCTTTGCCACGATAATGAACGGTAAGCATCAGTTGCGTTGCACGTTCTACATCATAAGAAAAGAACTTTTGTAGCACGTCAATAACAAATTCCATCGGCGTGTAATCATCGTTCATTAACATAACTTTATACATAGATGGCGGTTTTAGCGCGTCGCGCACTTTGTCTTCCGCCAGCTGGTCGAAATCCAGCCAATCGTTGGTCTTACCCATTATGCATAACCACTTTGAATCTACCTCAGATGTTAGATAACAATCATCTATTACTGTCATCCGCGATGTCTGTCACAAACTGTTGCAATAGCGTTAACTGCTTCAAACTTTGGTTGATTATTGTCCCATCTCCAGCGCCAAACGCTTGACGACTTCTTTCGTTTCTCTAAATTGTACAAGCGTGAGATGGCGAGGTTTTGAACAGCCCCCACTCCACCACCGGTTCATTCCATCTTAACTTATAAGATTTACGAAGGATGTCGAAGCATGGAAATGGGTACTGTTAAGTGGTTCAACAACGCCAAAGGGTTTGGCTTCATCTGCCCCGAAGGCGGCGGCGAGGATATCTTCGCTCACTATTCCACCATTCAGATGGATGGTTACAGAACGCTCAAAGCCGGGCAGTCCGTCCGGTTCGATGTACATCAGGGACCAAAAGGCAATCATGCAAGCCTAATCGTACCCGTTGAAGCAGAGACGGTTGCATAGCTCTCTGTTTTATTGTGTACATCCCGCAGTCAAAATGCCAGCCCGATCGGCTGGCATTTTTATTTTCGGGTTATTCCCGAGCCAGCGCATCCACCGGATCCAGCCGCGCCGCGTTGCGGGCGGGCAACCAGCCAAACAAAATGCCGGTAAAGGTCGAACATAAAAACGCGGTGATAATGGCAACCGGCGAGAAGCCAATCTCCCAGCCGGGTAAAAAGAGCTGGAGCGCAAACGCGATCATCATCGAGAGCGCAATGCCCATCGCCCCGCCGACCAGACACACCAGTACCGCTTCAATCAAAAACTGCTGCAGCACGTCGCTGGCCCGGGCCCCGACCGCCATGCGGATGCCGATCTCCCGGGTACGCTCGGTGACCGACACCAGCATGATATTCATCACCCCAATACCGCCGACGACCAGCGAGATCACCGCCACCAGCGTGAGGAACAGCTGAAGAGTACGTGTGGTCTTTTCCGCCGTTTTCAAGAGGCCGTCCATATTCCAGGTGAAGAAATCTTTCTTCCCGTGGCGCAAGGTTAACAGCCGTTCAAGCTGCTGTTCGGCCAGCGCGCTGTCGTAGCCCTCCTTCACGCGTACGGTGATGGAGTTGAGCCATGACTGCCCCATAATCCGCCCTGAGATGGTGGTGTAGGGCAGCCAGACGCGCAGGATCTTGCTGCTGCCAAACATCGACTGCTTCTCTTCCGCCACGCCGATGACCGTGGCAGGCATGTTGCCGACCAGGATCACTTCGCCTACCACGCTGGCTTTATTTGGGAAAAGCTGCCTGCGCGAGTTTGCGTCCAGCACCACCACTTGCGCCCTGCCCGCGAGCTGCTCGGCGTTGAAGGTGGCGCCTTCGCTGAAGGTCATGCCGTAGACGTTGAAATAGTCTCCGCTCACGCCGTTAGCGCTGGCGGCCACGTCAACGTTGCCCACGCGCAGACGCAGGTTTTGCGAAACCGCAGGCGTGGCGGAGTTTACCCACGGCTGCTTCTGAATCGCCGCCAGATCGTCGTACTTCAGCGCCTGCTGATACTGCGGCTCGTCGTCGCCAAAGTCTTTGCCGGGATAGACGTCAATGGTATTGGTGCCGATAGCGCGGATATCCGCCAGCACCAGCTGCTTGGCCGCGTCGCCCACCACCACGATCGACACCACCGAGGCGATACCAATAATGATGCCGAGCATCGTCAACAGGGTACGCATTTTGTTGGCCGCCATCGCCAGCCACGCCATGGTCAGCGCCTCGCGAAAGCCGCTGGAGAACTGCCTCCAGCCGGTTGATGCCGGCAGCGCTTCTTTCGGCGCCGCAGCCCTGGACTCACGCGGCGGCGGGTTACTGACCAGCTCGCCGTCGTGGATCTCGATAATGCGTTCCGCCTGCGCCGCCACCTGCGGATCGTGGGTGACGATGATCACCGTATGCCCCCGATCGCGAAGCTGGTGCAGGATCGCCATCACCTCTTCGCCGGAATGGCTGTCGAGCGCGCCGGTCGGTTCATCCGCGAGGATCACCTGCCCGCCGTTCATCAGGGCACGGGCAATACTCACGCGCTGCTGCTGGCCGCCGGAAAGCTGAGAGGGCTGGTACTCCACCCGCTCCGCCAGTCCCAGACGCGTCAGCAGCATCTGCGCGCGCTCAAGTCGCTTTTTCCGCTCGACGCCCGCATACACCGCAGGCACTTCCACATTCTGGGCCGCGTTAAGGTGAGAAAGCAGATGGTAACGCTGGAAGATAAAGCCGAAGTGTTCCCGGCGCAGCTTCGCCAGCGCGTCGCCGTCCAGCGTGGAGACATCCGTCCCGGCCACGCGATAGGTCCCGCTGGTCGCTTTATCCAGGCAGCCGAGAATGTTCATCAGCGTCGATTTACCGGAACCCGACGCGCCGACAATCGCCACCATCTCGCCCGCCTCCACGCGCAGGGAGATGCCCTTCAGCACCTCCACCGGGCCGTCGCCGGACGGATAGCTGCGACGAATGTTATTCAGCTCAAGCAGCGCCGTCATTTAGCGGCTCCGGGCAGGCTTTCGCTGACAACAACCTCCTCGCCCTCTTCCAGCCCTTTCACCACCACCACGTCGGTGTCGTTGCGCGCGCCGATCACGACCTCGCGCTCGCGCGTTTCGCCGTTGCGCAGCACTTTCACTTTATAACGGCTCTCCCCGGCGGACTCGCCAAGCGCAGAGAGCGGAATGGTCAGCACGTTCTTCACGCCGGTCAGCTGGATATGCACCTGTGCGGTCATGTCCAGACGCAGCACGCCCTGCGGGTTTGGTACCTCAAAGCGGGCATAGTAAAAAATAGCGTCGTTAACTTTCTCCGGCGTCGGCAGAATGTCCTTCAGCACGCCTTCGTAGCGCGTTTGCGGGTCACCCAGCACCGTAAACCAGGCGTTCTGTCCCGGCTTAAGATGGATCACATCCGCCTCTGAAACCTGGGCTTTGACCAGCATAGTGCTCATGTCCGCCAGCGTCAGAATGTTTGGCGCCTGCTGCGCGGCAATCACCGTCTGGCCCTGCAGCGTAGTGATCTGGGTGACTTCGCCCGCCATCGGCGCGACGATTTTGGTGTAATCGAGGTTGGTTTTTGCCGTATCCAGCGAGGCCTGGTTGCGCTTGATTTGCGCGTCAATCGTGCCAATTTGCGCCTGTTTCACCGCCAGTTCGGTGGTGGCAGTATCTAAATCCTGTTTCGAAATAGCCTGAGTTTTAGCCAGCGCCTGCTGACGAGTCAGCGTCACCTGTGCCAGGTTACGCTCTGCCAGCGCCTGCGCACGCTGCGCGCGCAGCTCCATCAGCGTGGCTTCCACCTCGCGGATCTGGTTCTCAGCCTGCTCAGGATCGATAACGCCGAGCAGCTGGCCTTTTTTCACCTTGTCGCCAATCTCAACCGACAGCGTTTTCAGCTGGCCGCTGACCTGAGCGCCGACGTCAACCTTGCGCAGCGCGTCAAGCTTGCCCGTAGCGAGGACGTTTTGCTGCAGTTCGCCCGGGCGAACAATCAGCGTCTGATACTGTGGCACCGGCGCATTCAGCACCTGCCATAGCCAGTACCCACCGGCTAAAACCGCGACCGCCAGCAGCAGAAACCACGTTCTGCGTTTTCCCTTGAGGTTCATAAATATTCCAAATAAATGTTCTGGCAATTATAAATGTTGATTCTATCTAAACGACTCCTCAACGAAACCCCTGTTCTCCGAAATCGCCCTAATTTGTTTACGAGACGTTGACATTCCCCCTGCTGAAATAGCGATATTCCAAAAGGATCAGGATCTACCATGTCTTCTATCGTCGATACATCACTTTCAAACCTGCCGCAGCCAAAATCCGGCTGGCAGCTCTTCAAAAACCTGGCTTTCGGTGAGATCGCACCCGGGCTGGCATGGGAAAACACCGCCTACCGACGCAAGTTCATGCTGCGTTCACTGGCGACACCGCTCAGCACCGCGCGTCTGCTGTCTGACCTTGCAAAGCATCCGCACCTGATGCAAATGCTCCAGGTTCAGCCGGGGCTGCCCTGCCGCCTTCATCGTCCATGGCTGACGGTCAATATGGATCGACAGCGTGCGCTGGAATCGCTGTCCTGGCACTACCAGATGATGTGTCGCCAGCTGCCGGCGACGCTGACAAAGGGTTACCTTTCAAAGCAGGGCGTGACTCTGCTGACCTTAACCGGAAAAGATGAACAGCAATTTACCGTCCGTCTGTGCGCCGATGCGTTTATGGATAAAGAGGGAGAAGCTACCCTCATTTTCAGTGACGGTCAAAATACGGCGCTCGCGGAAATGACCTTTACGCTATGCCAGTTTGAGGGAAAATCGACGCTGTTCATTGGCGGTTTACAGGGCGCAAAAGCGCATGTTCCTCATGAGCTGATCCAGAGTGCGACGAAAGCCTGCCACGGTCTGTTCCCGAAACGTCTGCTGGTCGAGGCCGCCATGACGCTTGGCGCCGCGTTCCCGGTAGAGCAAATTGTTGCCGTCAGTAACGATACCCACATTTATCGCAGCTGGCGCTACCGCAAGAAAAAAGAGGGCAAACTGCTGGCCGATTACGACAGTTTCTGGCTTTCCCTCGGCGGTGAAAAGCAGGATAACGGTAACTTTATGCTGCCGCTAGTCATGCCGCGTAAACCAATGGAAGAGATCGCCAGCAAAAAACGTTCCGAATATCGCCGCCGCTACGAACTGCTGGATAGCCTGATTCAGCAGGTGAAACAGGCAACCCAAGGCTAATCCGCTTTCCCGCGTGCCAGCCACAGCACGCGGGAGAACATCTTCCGCAGCAGGGTCGGCACCGCCTCCACGCCCCGCCTCCCCGCTTCCGTCGCCACTTCAATGGCTAAATCCGGTTTTGACGAACGATGAATGGCTTTGGCGATTACGCGCCGCATATTCATCGGGACATCGACCGGCACCATGGCAATTCGGTGGAAGACGTCGTCGAACCCCTGACGATACATAAAGTGCTCCATGTCCATCGCGGGCAGCATGGTTAAATGGTCGCGCTCTTCCTCGCGCTCGTTGTTCAGCAGGCTACGCACGGTCGAAGCATATTTTTTGCCCGCCTCATCACCGTCTACCAGCACGTGCCACTCGATCCCCATCCGGCGGGCAAATTTTATCAGCGGCTTTAATCCCGACTGGGCGAATTCGATCACCTTAATGCCTTCCGCATCAAAATGGTGGCCGCACTGGCGCGCCAGCTCGTTGATAACCCAGGTTTCCGTTTCCCCCTCCACCAGCAGCCAGCAGCGGGCAAAGAGCGACGACGCCCGGTTAAAGCGAATATGAAACGCGATGCGCCGCCCGTCTTCCGCATTCAAACCGCCCGGCCCAAGCCGGAAAGCGGAAACGCGGGAGGATTCACGCACCAGGCGACATACGTGTTCTACCGGCGTCAGCGATAATAATTCTCCGGAATTGGTGGTCGTAATGCGCTGGAGCGGCAGCAGATTCAGCAGATGCCATGCCACGGAGAGCATGATGGGATGCAGGCGCGTTTCCGGGTCTTCCACCAGCAGCAGCGGCCGGGCGTCCCGATCAAGACGAACGGTGCCTTTGGCCTGCAGAAGCGTTGAAAACAGCCCCAGCAGAATCACCCGATGGGTACGACCGCCGGGCCGGTCGATCATCCGGTTAATGATGTCGAGGTAACGCCAGCTTCGCTGCTCATCATGAGAGCGGCGGCGCATCAGACGGTGGCGAGATTCCGAGGTTCCCTGCTCGGAAAAATAGTGCTCCAGAAGCTGTACCATTGCGGACAACCCCTGACGAATTTGGCCATCAGTAAGATTCTGCGGACGCGACACCAGCTCTCTGGCCAGAAAATCCAGCTCGCGGGCGGTGACTTCCACTTCCGGCATATTGGGTACGGTTCCGTTACGAATACGCCGCATAAAACGCGCATCGCGCAGGCGTAACACCGGCGTCAGGCGGATCAGATGACGGGCCAGATCGTCAATATTGTCCAGCGGGATCGGGTTAGCTTTCTCATCGAGAAAATCACGCAGGGTGAGTACCCCCTCGTTCTCCGCCATCTCGCCTTCCAGCCGATAGAAAATCCGGTGGAAACCGTCATCGCACGGCACCCAGCAGGGTGACAGCGGGCGGAAGCGACGCACGCGGTGACGTCCGGGCTCGGATTCACGGAACGTCAGGATGATATGCAGGTGCTTCTCGCGCCCCGTTACGTCACCGGGCGGAAACCAGAAATCGTCGCGGACGAAGTGATACAGATCGTCTTCGGGCGAAAGCAGTAGCGTCAACGCATCCAGCAGGCTGGACTTACCCCACGCGTTCTCGCCAATCAGGACGTTGTTCTGCTCCAGCTGCAGTGAAAGGCGGTTAATACCGCGAAACCCGACAATTTCCACACGTTCGAGAAGCATAAATCCCCCGCGAAATGATCACTTTTTCCTTCAAGTTATCAGCAGTATAGCGGGAGGCGCTCTGCCACGACAGCATAACATTCGCCCTTACCAGAATTGGTCTATGCTCTATTTACCGCTGATTTGAACAAGGATTGACATCACATTGCCTTAAATCAAATTAATCGAATTTATTTAAGTGGCGAAGGGGTGTTATTGGTTTTTAAAATACGGGCTCTTTGAGTCGTCATCCCTTTATGGCGATATATCCCGCACGCGGGAATGCGTGCGGAAAATTATTTGAGGTGGTTATGTTTAGAAAATTGGCAGCAGAATGCTTTGGTACATTCTGGCTGGTATTTGGTGGCTGCGGTAGCGCCGTTCTGGCAGCAGCATTCCCGGAATTAGGCATTGGTTTTGTCGGCGTCGCGCTGGCGTTTGGTTTAACCGTATTAACCATGGCGTTTGCCGTGGGACATATTTCCGGCGGTCATTTTAACCCGGCAGTCACGTTAGGTTTATGGGCGGGTGGCCGTTTCCCGGCGAAAGACGTAATTGGCTACATTGTGGCACAGGTGGTTGGCGGTATTATTGCGGCGGGCGTTCTGTACGTGATTGCCAGCGGTAAAGCCGGGTTCGACGCGGCGGCCAGCGGCTTTGCCTCTAACGGCTTTGGCGAGCACTCTCCGGGCGGCTACTCCATGCTGTCTGCCATCGTGATTGAAATCGTGCTTACTGCCGGCTTCCTGCTGGTGATCCACGGCGCAACGGACAAACACGCCCCAGCCGGTTTCGCCCCGATCGCGATTGGTCTTGCGCTGACGCTTATCCACCTGATTTCTATTCCGGTCACCAACACCTCCGTTAACCCGGCGCGCAGTACCGCCGTCGCCATCTTCCAGGGCGGCTGGGCGCTTGAGCAGCTGTGGCTATTCTGGGTGATGCCAATTATCGGCGGTATCCTGGGCGGCGTGCTGTACCGCACCCTGCTGGAAAAACGCGATTAATCTTTCCTCCCTCTCCCCGTGGGAGAGTGCCGGGGTGAGGGCTGCAGGCCGCACACCCCACGTAGACACAAGCCGGGTAAGGCGTAGCCGCCGCCCGGCTTTCTTTTGCCGCTTTACTGAACAGTCTTTATTGGGTAGTGTCACTGGCGCTTAACCGATACTCAAAAAGGACCGGCTGTTCATGTTTTCAGGACTCCTCATCATTTTGCTGCCCTTGATCGTGGGCTATCTTATTCCGCTGCATCGTGAATCCGCATTAAGGCTCATTAATCGATTCCTGAGCTGGATTGTCTACGTTATTCTTTTCTTTATGGGGATTAGCCTGGCATTCCTGGACAACTTATCGGCGAATTTACTCTCCATCCTCCATTATTCTGTCGTCACCGTGGTGGTTATTTTGCTGTGCAATATTGCCGCGCTGCTGTGGCTGGAACGCACTATTCCATGGAAAAATCACCACCATCAGGAAAAACTCCCTTCACGAATTGCAATGGCGCTTGAATCACTAAAATTATGCGGCGTCGTGGTGCTCGGTTTTCTTCTTGGGCTGACCGGTTGGGCATTTTTACAGCACGCGACTGAGGCCAGTGAATATACGCTGATCTTCCTGCTGTTTCTGATTGGTATTCAGCTGCGAAATAATGGCATGACGCTGAAACAAATTGTCCTCAACCGTCGGGGGATGATGGTTGCCGTTATGGTTGTCGCCAGTTCAATGGTGGCGGGCGTCATTAACGCCTTTATTCTCGATCTGCCGCTGAAAACCGGCCTGGCGATGGCGTCTGGTTTTGGCTGGTATTCGCTCTCCGGTATTCTGCTGACCGAATCGTTCGGTCCGGTGATCGGCAGCGCCGCCTTCTTTAACGATCTGGCGCGCGAGCTGATTGCCATCATGCTGATCCCGAGCCTGGTTCGCCGCAGCCGTTCTACCGCGCTGGGCCTGTGCGGCGCGACATCGATGGACTTTACCCTGCCGGTACTACAACGCTCCGGAGGGCTGGAGATGGTGCCCGCGGCTATCGTTCACGGCTTCATTTTAAGCCTGCTGGTTCCGGTTCTGATGGCCTTTTTCTCGGCCTGATACTTCTTTGGCGGTAGGTTTCCTGCCGCCAAAATTGCGCTAAATCAATATCCCTCTATTTTGTAGCAGAAAGCCCTTTTCTCCGTTCTGGCACAGGCATAATCTTAAACATGTATATCAAATATAACTTTAACAGGTGTGATTATGTTTTGTGTGCAATGTGAACAAACCATCCGTACCCCGGCAGGCAATGGCTGCTCTTACGCACAGGGTATGTGCGGCAAAACCGCAGAAACATCTGACCTGCAGGACCTGCTGATTGCCGCCCTGCAAGGCCTTTCCGCCTGGGCGTTCAAAGCCCGCGAATACGGCATTGTCGACCACTACGTCGACAGCTTCGCCCCGCGCGCCTTCTTCTCCACGCTGACCAACGTTAACTTCGACTCTCCGCGTATTGTCGGCTACGCCCGCGAAGCGATTGCCCTGCGTGAGGCGCTGAAAACACAGTGCCTGAAGGCGGATGCCAGCGCCCGCGTGGAAAACCCGATGTCTGAACTGCAGCTGGTCAGCGACGATCTGGGCGACCTCCAGCGTCAGGCGGCAGAATTCACCCCGAATAAAGACAAAGCGGCGATTGGCGAGAACATTCTCGGCCTGCGCCTGCTGTGCCTGTACGGCCTGAAAGGCGCTGCGGCCTATATGGAACACGCGCACGTTCTGGGTCAGTACGACAATGAGATTTACGCCCAGTACCACAAAATCATGGCGTGGCTGGGCACCTGGCCTGCCGATATGAACGCGCTGCTGGAATGCTCAATGGAAATCGGCCAGATGAACTTCAGGGTGATGAGCATTCTTGATGCCGGTGAAACCAGCACCTACGGCCATCCGACGCCGACGCAGGTCAACGTCAAGGCAACTGAAGGCAAGTGCATCCTGATTTCCGGTCACGACCTGAAAGATCTCTACAACCTGCTGAAGCAAACCGAAGGCACCGGCGTTAACGTTTATACCCACGGCGAAATGCTGCCGGCGCACGGCTACCCGGAGCTGCGTAAATTTAAGCATCTGATCGGCAACTACGGCAGCGGCTGGCAGAACCAGCAGGTTGAGTTCGCCCGCTTCCCTGGCCCTATCGTGATGACCTCTAACTGTATCATCGACCCGACCGTCGGCGCGTACGATGACCGCATCTGGACCCGCAGCATCGTCGGCTGGCCGGGCGTGAGCCATCTTGAAGGTGACGATTTCGGTCCGGTTATCGCCCAGGCGCAGCAGATGGCGGGCTTCCCGTACAGCGAGATCCCGCACCTTATTACCGTCGGCTTCGGTCGTGAAACCCTGCTGGGTGCCGCTGATTCGCTGATCGATCTCGTCAGCCGTGAAAAGCTGCGCCACATCTTCCTCGTCGGCGGCTGCGACGGCGCGCGCGGCGAGCGAAACTACTTCACCGATTTCGCCACCCGCGTGCCGGAAGACTGCCTGATCCTGACCCTGGCGTGCGGCAAGTACCGTTTCAACAAGCTGGACTTCGGCGACATCGAAGGTCTGCCGCGCCTGATCGATGCGGGCCAGTGTAACGATGCTTACTCGGCCATCATTCTCGCGGTCACCCTGGCGGAGAAACTGGGCTGCGGCGTGAACGACCTGCCGCTGTCGCTGGTGCTGTCATGGTTCGAGCAGAAAGCGATTGTCATCCTGCTGACCCTGCTCTCTCTCGGCGTCACCAACATCGTGACCGGCCCGACCGCGCCTGGCTTCCTGACGCCGGACCTGCTGGCGGTGCTGAACGAGAAATTCGGCCTGCGTTCCGTGACCAACGTTGAAGATGATATGAAGCAGCTGCTGAGCGCGTAAGGAGTAATTCATGACCATGCCAACCTCACAATGCCCGTGGCGGATGCAGGTTCATCACATCCATCAGGAGACGCCGGATGTGTGGACGCTGTCGCTGCTGTGCCATGACTACTATCCGTACCGCGCAGGTCAGTATGCGCTGGTCAGCGTTCGCAACTCGGCGGACACCCTGCGCGCCTATACCCTCTCCTCAACGCCGGGCGTGAATGAGTACGTTACGCTCACCGTCCGCCGCATTGACGACGGCGCGGGCTCTCAGTGGCTGACGCGGGACGTGAAGCGCGGGGATTATATCTGGCTGTCTGACGCGCAGGGCGATTTCACCTGTGATGACAAAGCAGACGATAAATTCCTGCTGCTGGCGGCGGGCTGTGGCGTAACGCCAATTATGTCGATGCGCCGCTGGCTGGCGAAGAACCGCCCGCAGGCCGACGTGCAGGCGATCTTCAGCGTCCGTTCCCCGAAAGACGTGATTTTTGCCGGGGAGTGGCGTGATTATCCGGTGACGCTGGTGGCTGAGCACAACGCGACGCACGGTTTTGTGCCCGGTCGCCTGAGCCGCGAGCTGCTGCAAAGCGTGCCGGATATCGCGAACCGTACCGTGATGACCTGCGGCCCGGCGCCGTATATGGACATCGTGGAAAAAGAGGTGAAAGCACTTGGCGTGACCCGCTTCTTCAAAGAGCAGTTCTTCACGCCGGTGGCGGAAGCCGCAACCAGCGGCGTTAAGTTCACCAAACTGCAGCCTGCGCAGACCTTCTTTGGCCGCGTAGGGACCACGCTGCTGGAGGCGCTGGAAAGCAACAAGGTGCCGGTAGCGGCGGCCTGTCGCGCGGGCGTGTGCGGCTGCTGTAAGACGAAGGTGGTATCCGGGGAGTACACCGTCACCAGCACCATGACGCTGTCCGACGCGGAAATTGCTGAAGGCTATGTACTGGCGTGTTCATGTCATCCGCAGGGTGATTTGGTTCTTGCCTGATAAAAAATGCCCGGTGGCGCTGGCGCTTACCGGGCCTACAAAACATCACCGCCACGCGGGCGCTTTACCCAGCGCAAACCGCCCCGCCCCTAAAAACGCGACCGCCAGCGAGCCGATAAAGAAGTACACCAGGCTTTCAATCGCCCATGCGCCTACCTTATCGAGGGCGAGCGTTTCACCCATTCCCACCATCAGCCACGCCACAATCATCGTAAAGGCCAGCACCAGCGCGGCCGGGCGCGTAAGGAGCCCGACAATAATCAGGATCGGTGCCACCACTTCGCCAACCAAGACGCCGTAGGCGATAAATCCCGGCAGCCCTTTTTCCACCAGCATGCCGCTGATAAAGCCCACGCCGCCAAAAAGCTTGTGCAAACCATGAAAAAGCATCAGCCCGCCGACGGCAAGTCGTAACAAGAGTTTGCCAAGATCGTCGCACGATAGCTTTTCATTAACAGCGATTAACAATGATTTAACCATTTGAAATAATTCCTGTTTTTACCGAGGTAACACCAGATTATGCCGAATAATTGCGCGTGAAAAGCACCTTTTAATTGGGGGGATGCGACGGGCAATACGGAGACTTTCTTCTAAGCTTGTATGCGATATCACAAAAAGGAGACGGACAACCATGAAACAAACCGTGGCTGCATATATAGCGAAAACGCTCGAACAGGCTGGCGTGAAACGTATCTGGGGCGTAACCGGCGATTCCCTGAACGGACTCAGCGACAGCCTCAATAAAATGAAGACCATCGAATGGATGCCCACCCGCCATGAAGAGGTTGCCGCCTTCGCCGCGGGCGCTGAAGCACAGATCACGGGGGAACTGGCCGTCTGCGCCGGATCGTGCGGGCCGGGTAACCTTCATCTGATTAATGGATTGTTCGACTGTCACCGTAACCACGTGCCGGTGCTGGCCATTGCCGCCCATATCCCCTCATCCGAAATCGGCAGCGGCTATTTTCAGGAGACGCATCCGCAGGAGCTGTTCCGTGAATGCAGCCACTATTGCGAGCTGGTTTCATCCCCGGAGCAGATCCCGCAGGTGCTGGCGATAGCCATGCGCAAAGCCGTGCTGAACCGCGGCGTTTCTGTGGTCGTTATCCCGGGCGATGTGGCCCTCAAGGCCGCGCCAGAGGGGGCCAGCACCCACTGGTATCACGCCCCACAGCCGGTGGTGACGCCTGCGGAAGAGGAGCTAAAAAAGCTGGCACAGCTGCTGCGTTACTCCAGCAATATCGCCCTGATGTGCGGCAGCGGCTGCGCGGGCGCGCACAAGGAGCTGCTTGAATTCGCCGGTAAGCTTAAGGCCCCTATTGTCCACGCCCTGCGCGGCAAAGAGCACGTTGAATACGACAACCCCTTTGATGTGGGGATGACCGGTCTGATCGGCTTCTCCAGCGGCTTCCACACCATGATGAACGCCGACACGCTGATCCTGCTCGGCACCCAGTTCCCGTATCGCGCGTTCTACCCGACGGATGCGAAAATCATTCAGATTGATATCAACCCGGCCAGCATCGGCGCGCACAGCAAGGTCGATATGGCGCTGGTGGGCGACATCAAATCCACGCTTGCCGCCCTGCTGCCGCTGCTGGAAGAGAAAACCGACCGCAAGTTCCTCGATAAAGCGCTAAGCGACTATCGCGATGCCCGCAAGGGGCTGGACGATCTCGCCAAACCGAGCGACAAAGCTATTCACCCGCAATATCTGGCGCAGCAGATCAGCCATTTCGCGGACGACGATGCCATCTTCACCTGCGACGTGGGCACGCCAACCGTCTGGGCGGCACGCTATCTGAAGATGAACGGCAAACGCCGCCTGCTCGGCTCGTTTAACCACGGCTCGATGGCCAACGCCATGCCGCAGGCGCTGGGTGCAAAAGCGACAGCCCCGGAGCGTCAGGTGGTGGCGATGTGCGGCGACGGCGGGTTCAGCATGCTGATGGGGGATTTCCTGTCGGTGGTGCAGATGAAGCTGCCGCTGAAAATCGTGGTCTTTAACAACAGCGTGCTGGGCTTCGTGGCGATGGAGATGAAGGCCGGAGGCTACCTGACGGACGGCACCGAGCTGCACGACACCAACTTTGCGCGCATCGCCGAGGCCTGTGGCATCACCGGTATTCGCGTGGAGAAAGCCTCAGAGGTGGATGAAGCCCTGCAGCGCGCGTTTTCCATCGACGGTCCGGTGCTGGTGGATGTCGTGGTCGCCAAAGAGGAGCTGGCGATCCCGCCGCAGATCAAGCTTGAACAGGCCAAAGGCTTTAGCCTCTATATGCTGCGCGCCATCATCAGCGGGCGCGGCGACGAGGTGATCGAACTGGCAAAAACCAACTGGCTCAGGTAAAACATTTCGCGTGACCTCTTAATATAAAGGGATGTGAAATGATTGATTTACGCAGTGATACCGTAACCCGCCCGAGCCGCGCCATGCTCGAAGAGATGATGGCCGCCCCGGTCGGGGACGACGTCTACGGCGATGACCCGACGGTCAACGAACTGCAGCGCTACGCGGCTGAACTGAGCGGCAAGGAGGCCGCCCTGTTCCTGCCAACCGGTACGCAGGCTAACCTGGTCGCGCTGCTCAGCCACTGCGAGCGCGGTGAAGAGTACATTGTCGGCCAGGGCGCGCATAACTATCTGTATGAAGCAGGCGGTGCGGCGGTGCTCGGCAGCATTCAGCCGCAGCCGATTGACGCCGCGTCGGACGGCACCCTGCCGCTCGATAAGGTCGCGGCAAAAATCAAAGCCGATGATATTCACTTTGCCCGCACCCGACTGCTCAGCCTCGAAAACACCCACAACGGCAAGGTCCTGCCGCGCGAATACCTGAAAGCAGCGTGGGAGTTCACCCGCGAGCGCGGGCTCGGCCTGCACGTTGACGGCGCGCGCATCTTTAACGCCGTGGTGGCGTACGGCTGCGAGCTGAAAGAGATTGCGCAATACTGCGACTCGTTCACCATCTGCCTCTCTAAAGGTTTGGGCACACCAGTCGGCTCTCTGCTGGTCGGTAACGCAGACTACATCAAGCGCGCCAACCGCTGGCGTAAGATGACCGGCGGCGGCATGCGTCAGGCGGGTATTCTGGCGGCTGCCGGGCTATATGCCCTGAAAAACAACGTGGCGCGTCTGAAGGACGATCACGACAACGCCGCGTGGATGGCGGCGCAGCTGCGCGAGATTGGCGCCGACGTGATGCGCCACGACACTAACATGCTGTTCGTCCGCGTGGGCGAGGATCGCGCTGCAGCGCTGGGTGAATTTATGAAATCACGTGGCGTGCTGATCAACGCCTCACCTGTCGTGCGCCTGGTCATGCATCTCGACGTGAGCCGCGAGCAGCTGGCCGACGTGGTGAAACACTGGCAGGCGTTTTTACAGCGATAAGGAGCATCACGTGCCGCAACGCATTCTGGTGCTCGGCGCCAGCGGGTACATCGGTCAGCATCTCACCGCGGCGTTAAGCCAGCAGGGACACCAGGTGCTGGCCGCGGCACGCAATACCGAACGCCTGCAAAAACTCAGTTTGCATGGCGTCACCTGCCACAGCGTTGACCTCAACTGGCCGAAGGAGCTTCCCGCCCTGCTGGAGGAGGTCGACACGCTTTACTACCTGGTGCACAGCATGGGCGAAGGCGGGGATTTCATCGCCCACGAGCGGCAGGTGGCGATGAACGTCCGCGATGCCCTGCTGCAAACCCCGGTGAAGCAGGTGATTTTTCTCAGCTCACTCCAGGCACCTGAACACGAGCAGTCCGATCACCTGCGCGCCCGCTATCTGACGGCTGAAACCCTGCGCGGGGCGAATATCCCCGTCACCGAACTGCGCGCCGGGATCATCGTCGGCGCAGGCTCCGCCGCCTTCGAAGTGATGCGCGATATGGTTTACAACCTGCCCGTACTCACCCCGCCGCGCTGGGTACGCTCGCGCACCACGCCGATTGCGCTGGAGAATTTACTGCATTATCTGGTGGCGCTGCTGGTTCATCCGGCGGAGCAACACCGCGTGCTCGAGGCGGCAGGCCCTGAAGTGCTGAGCTATCAGGAGCAGTTCGAACACTTTATGCGCGTCAGCGGCCGCCGCCGCTGGCTGATCCCCATCCCCTTCCCGACCCGCTGGATTTCGGTATGGTTTTTGAATGTGATCACCTCCGTGCCGCCGACGACCGCCAAAGCGCTGATCCAGGGGCTCAAACACGATTTACTGGCGGACGATCGCGAACTGCGGGCACTCATTCCCGAGGACCTGATCCGTTTTGACGATGCCGTGCGCAATACGCTGAAAGAAGAAGAGCAGCTGGTGAATTCAAGCGACTGGGGTTACGACGCCCAGGCGTTTGCCCGCTGGCGGCCGGAGTACGGCTATTACCCGAAACAGGCGGGCTGCACGGTGAAAACCCCCGCCAGCCTGACCGCCTTGTGGGAGGTGGTGAACCAGATTGGCGGCAAAGACGGTTATTTCTTCGGTAATATCCTCTGGCAAACGCGCGGGGCGATGGATCTGCTGGTGGGGCACAGGCTGGCGAAAGGCCGCCCGACACGCCCGTATCTTGAAGTGGGCGACGCGGTCGACAGCTGGAAGGTCATCATCGTCGAGCCTGAAAAACAGCTGGCGATGCTGTTCGGCATGAAGGCCCCGGGATTGGGTCGCCTTTGCTTTACCCTGAAAGACAAAGGCACCCACCGTGAACTGGACGTCCGCGCCTGGTGGCATCCGCACGGAATGCCGGGTCTGTTCTACTGGCTGTTGATGATCCCTGCCCACCTGTTTATCTTCCGGGGAATGGCGAAACGCATTGCGCAACAGGCAGAACAAAAGACGGAAAAGATCTAAATAAAACTCTCTTTCTTTCACCTTTCCCATTGCATAGCGCCGTAATTCACGAAAGAATGCGCACGAAATTCTTTTCAACACAGTGGATTGATATGAAGGTACTGGTTACCGGGGCGACCAGCGGCTTAGGCCGAAATGCGGTCGAATTTCTGCGCAACAAGGGCATCAGCGTCAGGGCTACCGGTCGCAACGAAGCGATGGGAAAACTGCTGCAAAAAATGGGCGCGGAGTTCGTCCATGCTGACCTGACGGAGCTGGTCTCCTCGCAGGCGAAAGTGATGCTCGCCGGTATCGACACGCTGTGGCACTGCTCCAGCTTCACCTCCCCGTGGGGTACCCAGGAAGCCTTCGATCTCGCCAACGTGCGGGCCACCCGCCGTCTGGGTGAATGGGCCGTTGCCTGGGGCGTGCGCAACTTTATTCATATCTCGTCACCGTCGCTCTATTTCGATTACCACCATCATCGTGACGTGCAGGAAGATTTCCGTCCGGCTCGCTTTGCCTGCGAGTTTGCCCGCAGCAAGGCGGCCAGCGAAGAGGTGATCGATCTGCTGGCGCAGTCGAACCCGCACACCCGTTTTACGGTATTGCGTCCGCAGAGCCTGTTCGGGCCGCACGACAAAGTGTTTATTCCGCGTCTGGCGCAGATGATGCACCACTACGGCAGCGTGCTGCTGCCGCGCGGCGGCGATGCGCTGGTGGATATGACCTATTACGAAAACGCCGTCCACGCCATGTGGCTGGCAAGCCAGCCGGACTGCGATAATCTGATCTCCGGTCGCGCCTACAACATCACTAACGGCGAACCCTGCACGCTGCGCAGCATTGTGCAGCGCTTAATTGACGAGCTGCAGATCGACTGCCGCATCCGTTCAGTCCCTTACCCAATGCTGGATATGATTGCCCGCAGCATGGAGCGTTTTGGCAGTAAAACGGCCAAAGAACCTGCGCTAACGCATTACGGCGTATCGAAGCTTAACTTTGATTTCACGCTGGACATTTCACGGGCGGAGAACGAGCTTGGGTACAAACCGGTTGTGACGCTGAATGAAGGGATTACGCGTACGGCGGCGTGGCTGCGGGATCACGGGAAGCTTCATCGGTAGATCTGGCCCTGCATTTTTACGATGAGAAAAAAACGGCAACCCGAAGGTTGCCGTTTGTCATTGTGCTGATTACAGGGCAGTCCACGCGTCCTGCCATGCAATCCCTTTACCTGGCTCGTAGTAGGATGGCGCGTTATTGCACCAGCCGCTGTACGGATAAGGTTTGCACTGGAACAGCTGGCCGCGGTTATTAACGATATCGCCTGCTTTCCATTTGGTTTTGGAGGTCCAGGTCGGGTAAGTCCCGGTCTGGCCGCCGTTGGTCTGCTTAGCCTGTACGTTCAGCGTATAGCTGGTGGTGCTGCTCAGCTCGCCGTCACTGACGGTCAGGTTGATCGGGTACTGCGTCGCCGCTGCCACTTCCGGCGCATTGAAGGTAATAATCGCTTTATCTTCGCCGCTTACGGTCTGGCCGTTCGGAGCCGTCCAGGTATAAGTCAGGTGGTTACCGTCTTCGTCGGTCGAGCCAGACGCGTTCAGAGAAACAGATTTACCCGCTTCAACCGCACCCACCGGACCGGCGATTTTTGCTACCGGCGCATGGTTTACCGGCGCTGGCGTATTATCGTCCGGAGCGGGGGTGTTATCGTCTGGCACCGGCGTGGTATTGCCTTCGTCCGTTGGGTCGACAGGGGTCGGCGTCGGGGCTGGCGTGACGCTACCGCCGTCGGAAGTCCCGTCTTCACCCACCACGTTCACATTGAAGAAATGCTTCACGCATTTGGTGTAGTCACCCTCTTTAAAGGCGCTGAATGGCGTCTGGTAACCCACCAGCTGGCAAGAGTAGGTCTGGCCTGACGGGGTATCCGCGCTCCATCCCCAGTCCTGTTCCCAGTAGATCTTCAGCGCGCCAGCACCGCCTTCGTCGAACTGCTTCATGTTGGCGCAGCCCAGCACTTCGTTAGACGGAACAGGCACTTTCAGGTAGTTGGCGAACTCTTTGTAGTATTTGATACGGTTTTGAGACTGGGCGATCTCAGTCGGGCCGCCACACTCCACGCCGCCGTTGATGATCTGCGTGGTCACGCCGAAGCCCGGTACCAGACCATTCGCCTTATCGTGATCGTTCGGCTGCCATGTGCCGTCGATAACCTGCAGCATGCTTGGTTTTGGCGGCTGCGGGTAGGCGAAGAAGAAGATCGCGGAAGCAAGGTTTAGCCAGGTGTCCGCCACCAGCTCAGGTTTGTCCAGCAGTACGCGGACGTCGCCGTACATCGCTTCAGAGAACGGGCCGTAGTTGTAGTTATAGGAGAGCTGTTTCGCACCGCGGCCAAAATAGCTAACGAAATCGCCATCTTTGTCTTTACCGCACGGCCAGGTCTGCCCCTGCCAGACATCCGGGTTACATTCGCCGTTATATCCGCCCTTCTGACCTTCGCTCCAACCCATCTCACGCACGTAGACCAGCGCCTGACGCCACTCGGCTTCCGGACGCCAGGACTCGTGGCCGCCAGTTTCCTGCGCGAAGTGCGCGAACATGGTTGCCAGAGACTTACGGCAGATGGCATCGCTGTTACGACCATCGGTATAGGTCTGGCACAGTGCCGGGAATTTACCTACCGCTTTCAGGAAGTTGCTGTAGGTATATTCCGGCGCACGCAGTGGGAAGAGGTACTCCCAGTCGCTGGCCTTGATAATCCCTTCCACGCGCTTGACGTTTTCCGGGTTTGTCGATTTACCCGGCTCAATTTGTTCCACCAGGCTGTTGTCCAGCGTGCGGATGGTTGACTTCACCGAAGCCATCAGCGGGAAGTTGGTCAACTCCTGCTCTTTCTTCTGCAGATCGCTGGCCTTAACCGTGTAAGGTTCGCTGCTGGCCTGCAGCAGGGTTGCCTGAGCCATAAACGGTGCAACACATGCGCCCGCAATAAGAACACTGAGTAATGTTCTTTTGTTCATGTCAATGGTCCTCTTAATGATATTAAGGGTCTATAAAAGTTAATTTGTTTCGCGGTTTATTTATTAATCATTTAATAAATAAACCCGGGAGCAGTTTTCGTTTTATGAAGAACACTATTCGGTACTCTTCAAAAAACAAAAATCAATAATAATAACGGTTACGGGTGCTACGTTTTAACTTATGATATTTATTCCAGACCTTACGGGCATAGACCATGCGCTGCGGGTAATTCTCTTTTTTCAGACCAGCGTTATAGGCGCCGACCGCCTCCCAGTTATAGCCATAAACTTTAATCATTCCGGATAATATCGATGCGCCAACCATAATCGAGGTGCAGGGCTCGGTAATTAACCGGTACTCATTAATGCCTTTTCGCTCCAGCTCGGAAAAATGTGAACTGTTAATCTGCATCAGGCCGACATCACGCGTGCCATCATTATTCTGTCCAATCGCATTGGGGTTCATTCCCGATTCAACATTAGCAATGGCATACAGCAGGTAAGGATCCACATGATAATAACGGGCGGCTTTATCCCAGCAGTTGGCAAAGACGCTATGGCTTATTATCAGCAACAATAAAAATAACGTTTTCATTTTCAGTCCGGCTCTTTTTCATTGTCTCCTTACGCGCTTATTGCTCTGTTTCCTGATTTACGGTCCACGCCCGTCGCAGGACGTGAACCGTGAGGGCGGGCAAGTTTCTTACCCGCATCGTTATGGCTGTGACTTACTGGCAGTCAGTCGCCGGGCCTTTTTTCACCCATACATCGCTGTTGCCTGGTTTATCACCCTTCGTCCACCATTTTGCGGTGTAGGTGTAACCGTTGTAGGTCGTGGTGTCGCCGCCGTTATAGACCACGTCGGAGCGCCAGTTGAATTTCACCTGACTGACCAGCTCCCATGCATCCACACCGAAGCCCGGCTGGTTGCCCTGAGTCCAGTATTTTGCTTTCCAGACCAGGTTGTCGAAGCTGACGGTATTGCCCGCGTTGTAAACCTTGCTTGCGCTCCAGGCAGCATATTTGCTGGCGTTGGCGTCAACAGGCTTATCGCAGCTATTGGTGGCAGAACCTTCGTCAGACGGCGTATTGCCTTCATCGGATGGGGTGTTACCTTCATCAGACGGCGTGTTGCCTTCATCGGATGGGGTGTTACCTTCGTCAGACGGCGTGTTGCCTTCATCGGATGGGGTGTTACCTTCGTCAGACGGGGTTTCAGCCGCTTTAGGCGTTACCGTCACCTGGACGTTAGTCTGTACGCTGGACTTGCCATCGCTTACCACCACGGTCAGCGTGTAAGTGGATTCCGTGTCCACGTCCGGCGCGGTGATGTTCAGGTTCGCGGTATCCGCGCCTGTCGCCTGCATATTCGCAGGAACGCTCCAGGAGTAGGTCAGCGCGTCGCCATCTGGATCGCTCGCCTGCGCGTGCAGAGAGTAGCTCTGGCCCGCTTCCAGCGTCACGGCTTCCATCTGGTTCACCACCGGCGCCTGGTTTGCTTTCGGCGCTTTGTTCACGACCTGAACGTCAGCGGTGCTGCTCAACCCTTTCGCGTCAGTGACCGTCAGGCGGAACGCCAGAGTCTGGTTACTGGTGACAGCGGCAACGTTGAAGGTCGCTTTCGCTTTGGTGCTGTTGGTGATGGTCACCGACGGGCCAGAGATCTGCGTCCACTTGTAGGTGATGGCATCGCCATCCGGATCGGTGGATGCCGATCCATCCAGGGTCACGGTTACCGGACCGGTGACAGTCTGGTCAGCGGAAGTCGCCACCGGCGCATGGTTGGTCACCACCGGATCAACCGGCGCAGCGCCGCCGCCCGTCAGGCTTTCATTCATCGCGTTCAGAATGTCTCCGGTATCGGAGTCGATGGACCAGGCAAACAGACCGCCCAGGTTTTTCGCCAGCACATACTGACCTTTCGCCGTTGCGGAACGCGCGTCTTCATAGGTGATCAGATCGCCGGTGGTTTTGTTAAACAGATATGGCGCTTCAGCGGTGGCATCATAGTTGTATTCCCAGCCCGCTTTGCCTTTGTACTCGTTAACGATCTGACGATAGTCAACCACGCCCGGCTCCCAGGTCCCTTTCACCATGCCCGTTGCCGTGCCGGTGAACGGGTTGTTATTGCTGTAACCGTGAACGCCGGTCCAGCCGCGACCGTACATGGCCGTCCCCACGACAATTTTGCCGGGCTGTACACCCTGCGCCAGCAGCGCATTGACGCCGTTTTCAGTGGTGTAGTTAGTATCCGGTTTGTTCGCCGGCGCACGCAGCGCATTCTGATGGCCCAGCTCGGTGTTACTCCAGCCGCCGTAGAAGTCGTAGCTCATCAGGAAGATGTGGTCCATGTACTGCTGGGCAGTGGTGTAATCAACGTCTTCAATTTTGTCGCTGCCAGAACCGATTGCTGAGGTCAGTTCAAAGGTACGGCCGGTTTCGGCTGACAGTTCATTCATCATGGCGCGCAGTTCGCGCATCAGCGCGGTATACGTCTCTTTATCCTGCTGCGGGTTGCCCAGCGCGGCGTTTTCGCCACCACCGCCCGGGAATTCCCAGTCGATGTCTACGCCGTCGAAGAATTTCCAGGTTTTCAGGAAATCTTTTACGGACGCGACGAAGCGCGCGCGGATCGCCGGGTCGTGCATTTTGAAGAACGGATCAGAGAGGGTCCAGCCACCGATAGACGGCAGCACCTTCATCCCTGGATTGGCTTTCTTCATCGCCATCAGCTGGCCGAAGTTGCCTTTGTAGGGGTCGTCCCAGTTGCTGACGCCAGCCTGAGGTTTCTGCAGTGCGGCCCACGGGTCGTGAATCGCTACCTGGAAGTCCTGACGCCCCGCACAGGCGCGTTTCAGCGCTTCGAAGCTGTTACCGCCTTCGATGGTTTTCAGGCTGTCGTTGATGCCATCGCCGCCGCAGATCGGAATGAAGCCGTACAGAATGTGGTTGAGGTTAGCTGCCGGGATTTTATCCACCGGGAAATTACGGTCGTAAACACCCCACTCAGGGAAATAGGCACCGACCACTTTATCGGTGTGCTTAGAGAGGGTTTTATTATTTTCCTGCATGGTGGTGTTGAGTGGCAGCAGATGGCTACCGTCGGTATCCGCGACGATAATCAGTTTGCTGGCGCTGGTGCTGCAGCCGCTGGCATTGCAGAGTTCAACCGTTTCCTGATAGCGACCGCCTTTGGTCACTTTAAATGTTGCCGTACCGGACATGCTGCCTGCACCGGTCCAGACGGTTTTGCCGTCGAGCAGCACTTTCGCTGACGTCGGCGCCGCGCCGCTCCAGACATCCCACTGTACTTTAACATCGGCGCCATCATGGACTTTGACGAGGTTGTTGTAAGCAGAAGCAGACTGATCAACTTCGACAATGGCAAATTTATCATTACCACTGGCGATAGTTGCTTTACCTGGCACGGCTGCGAATACCGGGCTTGCAGCCGCTGCAACGAAGAGTGCCAGATATTTAGGCTTCAGAAATTTCATTATTTGATCCTGATAATACGATTTGTGAAATTAAATACCCATGCTTTTCCATTAAACATGGACAAACGTTATTTACTGATAAATTAATCGTGAACGTTTCTGGTTCGCGAGAGACCTGTTTATTGTTGCGCTGTACCTTCCTCCACTCATAAAAGCTTCAACAAATCTTTTATTGCGGAGAGAAGAATACAGTGGGGAATTTATTTTCTCCTTTCATTCCCCCAATGAAAAAATTTCAAAAAAAACTTGACTACATTATTTAAAGGATGAAATGCGAAGTTTGCGCGATAAATACAATCAGCCCGGAAAACGCAATATAGGGACCAAAGGAAATAAGGTTATTTTTATTCTCAAAGGGCTTTAACAGGCTATGCATGATAATACCTCCCAGCGCTGCGATCAGCACAATAGAGGGTAACGCCTGCCAGCCGCACCAGGCGCCCAGCGCCGCCAGCAGCTTAAAATCACCATATCCTAATCCTTCCCGGCCGGTCAGCAGGCGGAATGCCCAGTAAACCAGCCAGAGCGAGAGATAGCCCGCCACCGCGCCATAGATAGCATCGGTCAGCGGTAGCGTACGGAACAGGGCATGGAACATCAGCCCCGTCCACAGCAGCGGCTGGGTCAGGCAGTCCGGCAGCAGCATATGGCGCGCATCGATCACCACCAGCGGCAGGAGCAGGCTCCACATCACCCACAGCGCGATCAGCGCCGAAAACGAGGGTGCCAGCGCGGCGCTGGCGGCAAAGAAGAGAGCGCTACAGACTTCCACCAGCAGCAGCCGCAGCGGAATCGCGCTATGGCAGTGGCGGCAGCGGCCGCGCAGCGCACACCAGCTAATGATGGGAATGTTTTCCCACGCGCTCAGGGCGTGGTGGCAATCCGGGCAGTGAGAGGCGGGAAACAGCAGATTGCCTGCCCCCTCTTCTTCCATTACCAGCGGCGGAATACGCTCCGCCACTACGCCCAGGAAACTGCCGAGGATCGCGCCCAGCGCTCCGCTCATGACGCACAGACCCGGCAGATTCGCCTGCTGCAACAGCATTATCGGGTTCATGCGCTTTTCGCCCAGCTCAGCGTGATGTGCGCTTTCACATCACTCTGACGATCCACCGGCGTTAACGCGAGTTTCTCCAGATGGATACCGGAAGAGACGTTCATCTCACGCAGCCAGTTTTGCAGGGCAGAAACGTTGACGCGCTCGACATCAAAGGTCAGCGACTGCTCTTGCTGACGCACGTCTGTCAACGCGACGTGCACGACTTTGGCACTTTCCTCCACCACGCTGCGCGGGTTCGGGGTATTGACCCTTCTGGACTGGAGATGGTTTTTATCAATTTCCTGACGCATCCAGTTCAGCGTCTGCTTCTGCTTAAATAACACGGCCTCGTTATTTTTGATCAGCGTATCGAGCGGCATCATCGCGCCGTAATACACCATCGCACAGCAGAGTGCCCCGCCGCAGAGTTTAAATAAATGACGCTCGCGTGAACTATAATTTTGCCAGCGGCTTTTTAACTGGGCTATTTGCGTTTTCATTTATAGCTCCCGGTAATAATGGCGGTATAAGGCGCCTCGCCGGAGATCGGCTGCATCGCAAAGTCAAAAGTTTCGGCGCTGCGGGCGACAAAATCCTGCAGGGTCTGTTTATCCATAGATTTCACATTCAGCGTCAGCTGATTTTGCGTTTCGTCATATTCCACGTTATTGATCTCCAGAGACGGCAATGACTGCCTGATTTGATTCAGCGCTTCGAGCTGTAGGAAGATCCCTTTCTTCGCCTTGCTGATATTCTGCCCGACGTAGTACTTCAGATTGCTGGTCTGGCGCAGGGTCGGAAAATAGTGCTGCGCTACGGTGGTCATCTCCCGGTGGATCTCGTTTTGCTGATGAGCGAGCATCCACGCCATACCAACGCGGGGGCCGATCAGCAGGCCGACGCAAAGCAGCGCCGCCGCCGCGAGGGCCTTTTTCGCGTGGCGAAAACGCGGGCCGCTGGCGCTGCGCCCGGAAAACTCACCGTGCAGCATGTTGATACGACAGCCCTGCCACTGGGGCTGTATCAGCACCAGCGGATGCTGCCACGCCAGCCGTTCATCCACCTGTACCTCCTGCGGCGCATCGCCGTAGCAGCACACTTCACCCGCCGGGCATTTACTCAACAGCAGAGGCAGCAGAACCGCATCGGCTTCGCCTGCGCTGCCGGGGGAAAAACGCAGCCAGTAGCTCTCCTCCAGGCTCACCAGCGTCGTGCCCCCTTCGCTCACCGGCAGCAGCCAGGCATCCGGCAGCGCCTGGACCACCGTGAGCCCCGCCTGAGCGAACAGCGCAAGCCAGTGGCGCAGACGTGCAGCGTCGATGGCCACGGCATCCACCTCCGGTCCCTTTTTGTGCAGCACCGTCCAGTGCAGCGTCTCCACCTCGCCGAGCAGCGTCTCTTCCGCCATCCACGAGAACGGCGCCGTCTGGGCTGAAAGCCCTTTTTTCGGCAGGGTAAAATGACGAAAGATCGTCTCGCTCGCCGGCAGCAACAGGCACACCTGCTGAGAAAGCGGGTGGCTGGAAAGTTCGCTCAGCGCGCTCCAGCCCGTCAGAGACTCCACCCGATCGTTACCGGATTCACAACACCAAATTTTGCCGTCCTCGCGGGTGTCGGGACGAATAAAAAGCACCTTTTTCATTATCTTCTACTTATCTTATTCAACCATTCGGTAGCGGCGTTGCCAGGTCACGACCTTGCCTGCCTCACTGTCAACGTGAAGCTGGCTGACGACGCGCAGCGTTAAATCATCGGTATTGCCGGTGGTATCCACCCGAAAATAGCGACTGTTGACCGCAACCCTGTCCTGAATCTGCGCCAGGATATCTTTGGTCTGCGGATAGTTGCTCTCCAGCACTTTGCTGAACGCCTCCAGCGACGCCCACCCCTCCTCCGGGCGTGAATCGATCAGGCGGGCAGCGTCGTTCGTGCTTAACACGCCGGTAAAAACCGCCGCCAGCAGCGGCGCCTGTTCGCGTGTTAAGGTATTCACATTTATGGTGCCATCCGTATCCGGCAAGGCGCACAGCAGCCTGCTGACCTTCGGCCACGCCGCCTGCGGAAAGGCGGGCAGCAGTCTGATTTCGTTGATGGTGCGCATCATTTGATTCGCCGGACCGCGGGCGGGCGTCACGCTCGCCCAGGCGTCGACCTCCTGGCCCTGTTTCGCCGTCACGTCGTCGGCGTCGAGATAATCCACCAGCTGCTGGTAAATCTCTTCTGCCGCCAGCGTACCGACGCCACTTTCAGCCAGCAGTTGTTCGATAATCTGCTCTTTGATCGGTTTTTCCGGCAGCGCAGTTGGGTCGGCCGGGGCCGCTGGCGCCGCGTCACCGGCCAGCAGACTATTGACGTTAAAGCAGGTCCGGGCATCCTCCACCTGACTCACCACGGTGTAATTATCCCCATGGGTTTCCAGCGGCTGCGCCCAGTCACCTTGCGGCGACAGCCCCGCCCCTTCTGAACTGGCCGCTTTCTGCAATACGTTTTCCAGTACCTTCTGTTGACGGGCAATGGCCCAGCGCAGCGTCTGCTGGCTGACCTGATAATGCGTTTTTTGCAGGTGGCGGCAGAACTGCTGACTGATTTTCGCCGCCAGGGCGGACATCATCACCAGCAGGATCAGCACCACCAGTAGCGCCACGCCACGCTCTCTCCGCGCAGGTTTACCGCTCATGAACTCACTCCTGGTTGTGCTGCCGTATCGGGCTGCGGGGTTGTTACGGGCTGGGCCGCATTCTCCGCTGCCGGCTGCGCCGGGTCCGCATTCGTCTCTTTTGGCGCGGTCTGGATCTCAGGCATATCGCCGGGATTGAGAAAAACCCAGCGCCAGGTTTCCCCGTTTTCCATGGTCAGATTCAGCTCAACGCCGTCCGGCTGATGGGCGATGTCGGTCCATTTCTCCTGCCATCCGTCGTGCCAGAAGCGCCATGTCATCGCTTTCACATCGTTCAGAATCGGCACTTCTTCCGGCTGCGCGCTGGCGGGTCCGTCGATAGCAGCCCAGACGTTGCGCCACAGGCGCTTGTCCTTTAACGTCCAGCGCACCCGCTCCAGCTGCACCTGACCGCTGATGCCGTTCAGGGTTGTCAGTTCCAGACCATTCTGCTGCTGAACGAACACCTCGCCGCTGTTGCGCGGCGCGCGCGCCTGCAGCTGATAAAAGTCACGCGAGAGCAGGTTGTACGTGCGCTGAAGCGCCGTCACCTTCGTCGCCGCCTCGTCGCTGGCCGTCGAGGTGCGCATCGCGCCGTCGAGAATTTGCCAGGCGAGAATGCTAATCACCGCGAAAATGGCCAGCGCAATCATAATTTCCAGCAGGGTAAAGCCCTGCTGACGCTGCACCTTACTCACGATCCACCTCCGGTTCGGCGAGCTGAAGCGCCACCACCGGTTGCACATCGCTTCCTTCGCTGTAAACCCGTACCTCATCGGCAAAGGTATTTTCGGCGGTTTTCACCCGCTGGATATGCCAGGTCCAGGTTTGTCCGCCCATGGTTTCGGTGCCCACCTGCTCGGCGTCCGGGAAATCGGCCTGCGCCAGCTGCGCTTGCGCCAGCTGGTTTTCCGCCACCCAGCCGGCCTGCAGCGTTTCCGACAGGCTGTGGGTAAAGCGCACGTTCAGGGTGACGGAGTTCATCAGCGCCAGCGCCGCGGTGGAGAAAATCACCAGCGCCACCATCACTTCCAGCAGGGTCATCCCCTGCTCTTTGGTCTTGCGTTTAGTCATCGTTTTCCACCATCACGGGAACAGAGCCCTGTGACGTCACGTGAAAGCGCTGCTTTTTATCCAGGCTTTCAAGACTGAGCGTAAAGCGGCTAAGCTCGCCGTCCGGCAAAAATAGGATTTGCGGTTCATCGTCCAGCGTGGCTGCCAGCGTTCGCGATGAGAGGGAGACATGCATCTCCTCAGGAAACTCACCGCGGGTGGCGATTCGTCCCGCCTTGAGCGGTGCCCAATGGCGTTCGCCGCTATTGCCAACCTGCGTAACCAGTTCAAATTCTGACGAGGTCATCACCAGCCCGACAATATTTCCGTCCATTACCGCACGGTCAGAACCATATTCAACGAGGGATTTTAGCTGCTGACCAAATGTATCTGCGCCGCTGCGTGATGGAATGGTGGTGACCACCATCATGGCGCTCAGGGCGAATATCACCAGCGCCACAATAATTTCCAGCAGGGTAAATCCACGTTGCTTATTCATTACTTATCTTTTTTATCAAAAGACCAGTTGCTGATATCGTCGGCAGTATTCGCTTCCGCATCCGGACCGGCTGAGAAAATATCGACAGCGCCATGCTCACCCGGGCTGACCAGAATATAGTCATTGCCCCACGGGTCCTGAGGCAGGCGGCGAATATAGCCATCGTCACGGTAGCCTTTTGGAATAGGCGCAATTTCAGGTTTGGTCACCAGCGCCTGCAACCCCTGCTCGGTGGTCGGATAGCGATGGTTGTCGAGTTTGTACATATCCAGCGAACCTTCCAGCGCCACAATATCGCTGGTCGCTTTCTGAATATCGGCTTTTTCTTTATTGCCCATTAAATTAGGCACGACCATACTGGCCAGCACGCCGAGAATAACGATCACTACCATTAATTCGAGCAGCGTAAACCCCGCCTGACGCTTCAGGCTATTTTTTTTCAAAGACATGATTAACCCACCATATTATTAAGTTGAAGAAGCGGTTGTAATATTGAAAGAACGATAAATAAGACAACGGTCGCCATAGTTACTACCAGTGCCGGTTCAAATACCGACAGCGTTAACGTAATTCGATGCTGTAATGCAGATTCCTGGTTTTCCGCCGCACGATCCATCAACGAGCCCAGCTCGCCGCTCTCCTCCCCGGAGGCCACCATGTAGAGCATGGTGGGTGGGAAAATTCTCGCCTGTTCCAGCGCGTTGTAGAGGGATGCCCCCTGGCGCACGGTGTCCGCCGCCTGCTCAAGCACCTGCCGGGCATAGAGGTTTTCAATCCCGTCCATCGCGATGTACATCCCCTCCAGCAAAGGAACGCTGCTGGCCTGCAAAATACTCAGCGTACGGATGTAGCGCGCGCTGTTGATGGCGCAGACTAGTTTTTTCAGCGGTGAATTTAGCAACAGCCACCGATGATAAACAAATCGGTTCTTTTCTTTTTTTATCCAAAATTTAAAGCTCGCCGACGCCCCGAACAGACCGCCGGCGATAACGATGCCCCAGGCCTGTAAAAAGTCGCTCACCGCAATCAGCGTGCGGGTGGTCATCGGCAGCTCTTGTTTCATGTGGGTGAACTGGTCAATGACCTGCGGCACCACGGCGACCAGCAGAATTGAGATCACCGCGATCGCCACCACCGTCAGGGTGATGGGGTAGACCATCGCCTGGGTGAGCTTGCTTTTCATCTTCTGGCGCTGCTCGTTGTACTCGGCGAGCTTTTCCAGCACGCCACCGAGATGACCGGTCTTTTCACCGGCCATCACCAGGGTGCAGTAGAGCTTATCGAAGCTGCGCGGAAACTGGCTGAAGGCGTCGAACAGCGTGTGGCCTTCCACAATCTTGTCGCGGATCTCGGTCACCATCGCCGCCAGGGTTTTATCTTCCGTCTGCTTCGCAATCGCCTTCAGCGCACTCTCCAGCGGCAGCGCGGCATTGACCAGCGTCGCGAGCTGTCGGGTAAACATCGACAGCACCGGAATCGACAGTTTTGCCCCTTTACGGGCGTTTTTTCCCGCCGCCGGATCGCTGGTCGGCGCAATGTTCACCGGCATCAGCTTCTGTTCGCGCAGCATCTGGCGCACCTGCTTTGGCCCTTCGGCCTGCAGAGCGCCGCGCTGGGTTTTCCCCGCGGCGTCCGTCGCGGACCATGCATACCAGGCCATTACGCATCCCCCCCGCGCTCGGCGGTGACACGCATCACCTCTTCCAGCGAGGTCACGCCGGAGATCACCTTCAGCAGACCGTTTTCACGCAGGCTGTAGGCCTCTTTGAAAAGCTGCGTTTCGATGGACATCTCATCTTTGTCTTCATGGATCGCACGGCGCATGGCGCTGTCGACCACCAGAAATTCGTGGATGCCTGCGCGTCCCTGGTAGCCGCTCTGGCGACACTGTTCACAGCCCGCGGCGCGATAAATCGCTTTCGGCGGCGTTTCCATAAAGGTGAACAGCGCTTTCTCATTGTCATCCAGCGGACTGGTCGTGCGGCAGTGTGGACACAGCCGACGCACCAGACGCTGGGCAATGACGCCAAGCAGCGACGAGCCAATTAAAAATGACTCCAGCCCCATATCGCGCAGACGGGTAATGGCGCCCGCCGCACTGTTGGTGTGCAGCGTGGACATCACCAGGTGACCGGTGAGCGATGCCTGTACTGCGATTTGCGCGGTTTCACCGTCACGAATTTCCCCGATCATCACCACGTCCGGGTCCTGGCGCAGAATGGCGCGCAGTCCGCGCGCAAAGGTCATGTCCACGCGCGGGTTGACCTGGGTCTGCCCTACCCCTTCCAGTTCATACTCGATCGGATCTTCCACGGTCAGAATGTTGCGTTCATGACCGTTAAGCGCCGACAGCAGCGCGTACAGGGTGGTACTTTTCCCCGAACCGGTCGGGCCGGTCACCAGGATGATGCCGTGCGGACGTTCAATCAGTCCCTTTAACTTCACCAGCTCTTCGTCAATCAGACCGAGCTTGTTGATGTCCGGCTTAAGGTTGCTTTTATCCAGCAGACGCATCACCACCCGCTCGCCATACTGGGAAGGAATGGTAGAGACACGCACGTCGATGGCCTTGCGGCCAATGCGCAGCGAGATACGGCCGTCCTGGGGGAGACGTTTTTCGGCGATGTCCAGTTTGGACATCACTTTGATACGCGACACCAGCAGCGGCGCGAGCTTGCGCGCCGGCTGCAGCACCGGACGCAGCACGCCGTCAACGCGAAAACGAATGCTCAGGGTGCGCTCGAAGGTCTCGATATGAATATCGGAGGCCCCCTCCTTCACCGCTTCGCCCATAATGGCGTTGATCAGGCGGATCACCGGCGAGTTCTCGTCGTTATCGAGCAGATCTTCGTTGTCCGGGATCTCCTCGGTTAACGCCATCAGGTCAATATCGGCGTCCATGTCGTCCACCAGCTGCTGCGAGACGCCGCTGTTCTGCTGCCAGATGTTGGTCAGCAGTTCGTCAAACGCGTCCACCGTCAGGATCGTCGGGGCATAGGAGCGCCCCAGCACGCGGCGCATCTCCAGCAGGGCATACGCCTGCGCATCGTCGCGGATATAAACCTCGTCGTTATAGAACAGGACCCCGTTCTCTTTCGCCCAGGTGCTGGTACAGAGCGCATTACTCATCTCGGTCATGTCGCTTGCGCCTTACTCTTTAAACGGGTTGCGGGACGACACCGGCGCACTGGCGCTCACCGGCGCGGTGCGGCTCTGGGACGGATAGGCTGGCAGCATCGGTGAATCAGCATTCTCTACGATGCCCAGCTTGTGCTCTTCCATACGCTGCTGTTGACGCGCCTGGATCTGATCGTATTTCTCTTTCGACGCAGCGCCGTAGTTGTCGTCGTCGCGCAGTACGGTGGTGTGAATAAACACCATCAGGTTACGTTTGGCGCTGTCCTGGGAGGTATAGCGGAACAGCTGACCCACTACCGGAATATCACCCAGCAGCGGCACTTTCGAGACCGACTGTTTGGTGACGTTTTCCATCAGGCCGCCCAGTACCACCGTCTGCCCGCTGTGGACCATCACTTCGTTGTTGATGGTGCGGGTGTTGAACGTTGGGCCCAGGCTGGCATCGGCCGTCGAGGTGTTATCCACGCTGGAAACTTCCTGCTCGATCTTCAGATGGATCATGTCGCCATCGTTGATCTGCGGTACGATTTTCAGCTTCGTACCAACGGTTTTACGTTCCACCGAGTTAAACACGTTATCGCCGCTGGTGGTCTGCGAACCGGAGAGTACCGGCACGTCCTGACCGACGTTGAACGACGCCTCTTTGTTATCCAGCGTCACCACGCTCGGCGTCGACAGAATGTCGTTTTTACCGTTAGTGGACAGCGCCGTCATCAGCGCGCCAAAATCGCCGTTAAAGAAACCGGTCGCCAGGCCCGTATAGCTGCCAATGACTTTTGACTTCTTGATCTGGCTGATCGGCAGGCCGGTCGAGCCAAACTGAACCCCACCGTGTTTACCGGTCCACTGCACGCCCAGATCCAGACCGTTACCGTCCTGAACTTCGGCGATGATCGCCTCCACCAGCACCTGCGGACGGCGGATATCCAGCTTGTCGATCACTTTTTCCAGTGAATTCATGACGTTTGGCTGGGCGGTGATCACCAGCGAATTGGTAGACTCGTCGGCGGTAATATTCAAATCGCCTGCCATCGGCGCGGCTTTGCTCTTGCCGCCGCCCGCTTTATCTTTCAGTTGCTCGCCGATCCCCGTCAGCACCGGCACCACTTTGCTGGCGTTGGCGTATTTCAGGTAGAAGACGCGGGTGTTGCCCTCGTTGTTCTGCTCGCGATCGAGCTGGGAGATCAGCATCCGGGTGCGCTGACGCGCGTCCGGGCTGCCGCTGATCACCAGGCTGTTGGTTTCGTCGTCGGCGACCACTTTGGTCGCCAGCTGCGGGGCGTTTTGCCCTTTCTGCTCCTCGTTGTTGAGGTTGTTCAACATGTCAGAAAGCTCTTTGGCCGAGGCAAAACGCAGTGGCACGATTTCACGGCGCTGGACGCCGCTTTGATCCACACGCTGCACCAGATCCACCAGGCGGTTAACCACCGAGGCTTTGCCGGTTAACAGCAGCACGTTTGACGGCTCAAAATGGACCACGTTGCCGATGCCGGAGGCGTCGTTCAGCTGACGCAACAGGGGGGCCAGCTCACGTACCGGGACGTTCTCCATCCGCACCACGCGAGTGATAATTTCGTCACCTTTGCCAGGGTTTTTGCTGTCGGCAATCGGTGCGCCCGACATGCGGGCCACCGACGAGCGCACGACTTTCACCATCCCGTTATCCATCGGGATCACCGACAGACCATAGAGATCCAGCACGCTCAGGAAGAACTGGTAATATTCATCTTCCGTCAGTACGTTGTAGGTGCGGACCGACACCGTTCCCTGAACGGAAGGATCGACCAGAATGGTTTTATTGAGGTTACGCCCGACGGTATCGATAAATTCACGGACATCGGTATTTTTAAAACTGGCGCTAAAGTTCGCCGCGAACAGCGAACCTGAATATAACGACAATGCGGTCAGCGCTACGCACGCCCATGGAAATTTCTTCATGTCTGTACACTTATTAATTGTTTAGAACATTGACCCGAATATTTTCAAGGTGAGCGTGACGCCGAATAACGACATCCGCCTCTTTCATTTTTGACCAGCGGGCAACGAGCTCTTTTGCCTGCGCCTCTTTAGTCATATCCACATCGTCAACTTTTACCACCACATCACCTTTTTCCAGGCCGGCATGGCTGTAGAAAGGCGACGCATTGCGTGGATTAATGTTGTAGCCTTCCAGCTGGCCTTTTTCGATTATTGGTTTTAACACCAGATAATCATCCAGATGCAGATTATCTAACCCTGCATCTTTCTTCGATTTGGTTACCGGGGCACTGTCAACGCCGCCTTTGAAATAGTCTGGTTTTTTAAGTGAAATAACCTGCGGCGCGCCTTCATAATTCACCACCACATTATCAGGATGAATTTCGGCAATATAGGCATTGTCAAAACCGGCGAGCATTTCGCCCTCGCGATAGCTCTTTTGTCCGGCGGGGGTTTTTATCACCGCAAAGGACAGCCAGGCTTCATCGCTGCTGAGAATACCTTCTATTTCCGCACTGAGCGGCTTTTTCACCGCCGCTGGCTGTTTCGCTGGCATCACCGCCGGCGAAAAAAGTACAAACTGGTTTTCATCGTGACTTTTTTTTTGCATATTCTTTTTTGAATCAGATAACCTGTTCGTCACTTTCTTATAATCTTTATAAACCATATACCCTTGCTGGCCGCAGAAAATAAGCAGCACAAACATGACGCAGGGCATAATCAATTGAGCAACAAATGACATCCGCATTTTTTAACGAGCCTTTCTGCCAGTCAGTAATTCACAGCACAGGGCTGTATGAGTGAGTGGTGCAAATGCTAATGTGTTTCCTCGCTACCGCCCATTAACACTTCCGCTAACAATAATTTAGAAAAAGATTGATCGCTAAATAAACCTATGATAGAAGCGCAGACCGAGTATTTTTACCCTCCATTCAAATTGCCCCTTCCGCCTGTATCCTTTACTTTTCCGGCTCCTTGTTATGAATAAAAGAGACGGTAATACGCTATGTATATGCGCCATTTTAATTTCGCTACCCAGCCTTTCCGGGCTATCACCCGGATGCCAGGTGATTTTTTTGTTCCGTATCATCAGGATGTGTTCGGTTTGCTGAAAGAGAAGTGCCAGACAACAGGCGTCACCGCGCTCTTTAGCGACGACAGCTATCTTGCCTCGCAGTTTTGCGATGCGCTGAAAAAGCATGACGGCACGCTGCTCGCCATTAACGCCTTCCCGAAACTCAGCGCCAGCGGCCTGCTCTATAAACTCAACACCACCACCAATGAGAGCAAAACCCGGATCCAGGCGATTGATGCTGTGCTGCTCCAGTGGCAGGACGAGATGTTGTCCCGCAAAACCACGCGTAAAGTGCTGATCATTTCGCATATTCAGTCGATGAAAGCGAATTGCCATGACGCACTGTCCATGCTGTTAACCCGCGCGCAGGAGCTGGATGTGCCTCTGTCGGTTGTGCTGATGGGATCGGCCGACCAGGAAGCCGCCCTCCTGCAGTCCGGGTTGCGTGAATCTCTTCATACGCATCACACGCTCCGGCCCCTCACCTGCCGCGAGTCCCTGAGCTATGTTCAGGCCCAGTGTGAAGCGCATGGCAGCGACGCGACGCCGTTCACCCGGGCCCGCATGCGCAGGATGCATGTTCTGACCAAAGGACAGACAGGCAAACTCAACGAGCTGGCGCACCTTGCGATGCTAGCCGCCTGGACCGAGCGTTCAGCGCAGGTATCGCCGCGCCATCTGCGCCTCGCCGCCGGAGAAGTTCTGCCGGCGAAACCGAAGGGCAAACGCCTGGCCGTTATGGGCCTTTTTGCCTCCGTACTGTTTGCCGCCTGCGGCTGGACATTGATGCCCACCATTACCGCCAGACTGCCGGTAGAGCTGCCCGTAATGGCCAGCTGGAAACCGCAGGCGCCAAAAACCGACGCCCCAGCGGTGCCGGTTATTGATAATGAAGTGGTGAATAAGCCCGATGCGATGCATCAGCTCTATACCATGTGGGGTTATGACGCCACGATGGAAGAGGCGCTCTGCCAGAACGCCGGGCAGGTCAACCTGATGTGTAAGGAAGGCAGCGCGCCGGTTGAAGAACTGGCGAAAGAGGGTTACCCGTGGATCGGCGAGATCAAAACCGGCGATCACCTGAATTATGCCGTGGTGGCCAGAGTAGATGATAAATCGCTGGATCTGCTGATGAATAATCGCACCTGGCAGGTAAGCCGGAGCTGGTTTAACCAGCATGCTACGGGCAATTACACCCAGTTGCACCGCCTTACACCGCAGGGGAAAGATGCCGTGAGCGCCGAAAGCAGCGCCAAAGATCTGGGCTGGATGGATCGGCAGCTTAGTCTGGCGCTGAATCTACCCGAAACCCACACAAAGGTGTGGACGGCCGAACTGATGCAGCGTACCCGCGAGTTTCAGCAGAAAATGCATCTGCATGTGGACGGGATTGCGGGTGAAGATACATTGATGCAGTTAATGCGTGAAACCCGGACTACGCCAAGCGTACTTATTCAGTCCGCGAATATATCTGCGACCCCCATCGCGCAGGAGAAACATTCATAATGTCGACGATTACTCTGGCTGCCCAGCGCAGCTATACCCTGAACGCACCGGTCTGGTTTTCCTACCGGCGCCCCTCGCTGAAAAAAGTGGTCTGCGCCACCCTGCTCTGGGTGGTGGGAATAGTAATGACGATCGCAGCGGGACTCTACGCTCATCTCTACTGGGATCTGCGCCATCCGGTACCTGAGCCAGTAAAAGCAAGCGCCGTTAAGCCAGAAACGACGCTATCGGATATGCATTATGTCTATGTCAGTAAACCGTTCCCGCAGCCTGAACCAAAGCAAGAACCGGTGACAAAAGAGATGCCGCCGCTGCATGAGATGCCCATTGATAGCGGCGATGCCGACTGGCAGCAGGCGCCCGACGGTGAAATGCCGCATGATATTTCCCGGGATATATTGCCAGGAACAGAAGTGAAGAATTCTGCCATCCCCGAACAGGATAATACCGGTCAGACAGTTGATGACGGGGCGATCAAGGCATTATTGATGAAGGCGTTAAAAGAACAGGAAAAAGATTATTCGCAGGGGAAAATGCCCGCGCCTCCCGTGGATGAAACCACGTCAGGAACGCAGGCAAATAATTTACTGAAACATAGCCCTCCTTTCAGTTAAAAAGGAGATAAAGCGATTAATACTTCTCCGGCAATGCTGACAAATACATAAGACGACCTTTCTCAACCTGAATATAATTACCTTTTTTCAGGTCGGCGAGGATTTTAATAATGGTACTGCGGGCCAAGCTGGTATATTCCTGAATATAGTCATAAATATTGATATCGCGCTGATGGTGCACAATCAGTTCGTTAATTTCCAGCAAGAACTCGCGAACAATCGAGTACGCGCTGCGGGCCACCAGCACTTCGTCACGCTTGCTGAGCAGGCAAACGTACCAGGAGAGGACTTTACTCAAGGCTTCCCACAGGTTTTTTTCGCTTATCAGACGGACAAAATCATCTTTTTTAATGGTGCGCACCACGGTATTGGCACGAACCAGGCCGTACATATGCGTTGAGTTGTAATAAATAGAGGAAAGACCAAAAATACATTTATTCTGTAAGGTGAACATACACAGTTCATCCGACTCGCGGCGGAATTCAACTTCACCGCTCACGATAAAATGAATATCTTCGTTGTTATCGGTACTGATACGCTGCCATTTGCGTAAGGTTCTTTCTTCAAAACCTTCAGTTGCCGCGATAAGGGCGTCAAGTTCTGCTTGTGGACGGCTATTTTTACTGTAGATACTTAACATTGTTATACCTATTAATATTAAATTGAAAAAGGTGAACGTGTGCAATCACAGCGCATAAATGCGTAGTCCATTTAACAAATGTAAAGTAAAGCTAAGACCTTAGAACATCCGTATTTCTTATTTGTCGTGCTGATATATTGTCAACCACGTTTGCGAGTAATTTCGACTGAGGAAACTATAAAACATTTACACCGTGAATGTGATTAAAAAAGCAGTCCAAAAGAAGACCGTGAAAAAGTGGAGTCGGGTAACCCGAAGGATTACCCCTGCCCGTAGCGCTCTAAAAGCGCCTCCGCGATAGCCAGCGTTTCGCGATCGGCCACGCCGTCCCAGCGCGCCGGGCGAAAATGCATCTGAAACGCGACGATCACGCGCTTCTGCTGCGCGTTCGTCATGTTATCGGTCACCTCATAGCCGTAGCGCGCCAGCAGATCGAGCAGTACCTTTTGCTCCACGAGCTCATCGCGCGGCTTACCGTTCAGGTAAAATGCCACCCGAGCCGGGTCGGGCCACGCGCCGATACCCTGCATGGCCAGCGCCTGCCACGGGAACAGCGGGCCGGGATCGTCTTTACGCTGCGGGGCGATGTCCGAATGGGCCACCACATTTTCAGGTCTGATGTTGTAGCGGGCAATAATGTCTTTTGCGAGCGGCACCAGCGCCGCAATTTGCGCCGGCTCAAACGGCGTAAAATGCTTAACGCCCGACGTTTTTTGCCAGCCACGGTTCTCAAGCTCAATGCCGACAGACGTATCGTTAATCCGGTTGGTGCCGCGCCAGAAGCTGATGCCCGCATGCCAGGCCAGTTCGCTTTCGGGCACCAGCTGCCAGATGCGCGGCTTACCGTCCGGTGCCGGGGGTTTAGCCGGGATCAAATAGTGAGAGCTGACGTTCTTATCCGTCAGCGTGGCCAGCGAGCTGTCAAAGTCATCCGCGGTGTAGTGGATCACCAGCACCTTGATGCGCGGGTAAGCCGCCTGCGCCTGATGGCGCGTGTCCAGCTCGTAGGCACCTTTGTCGATAATCCCTTTTTCCGTGACGCATCCTGCCAGCAGCAGCGCCAGCAGGAGCGTGGCAAGCGAACGCCTCATCGGAGGGTTTTCACCGCCGTACCGCTTACGCTCACCATCAGCATGCTGGCATCTTTCCCGACCGTTTCGTAGTCGATGTCAATCCCCACGACCGCGTCCGCACCGAGGGCTTCCGCCTGCTCGCCGAGCTCTTTAAAGGCGATTTCACGCGCTTTGCGCAGCTCTTTTTCGTATGCACCCGAGCGGCCGCCCACGATATCGCGGATACCGGCAAAAAAGTCACGGAAGATATTGGCGCCGAGAATCGCTTCACCGGTGACCACGCCGCAATACTCGGTTATTGTCTGCCCTTCCAGGGTTGGCGTTGTAGAAAACTGCATGGTTTCTCTCCTTCTTTAGCGTTCAATGCCTTAGGCACAGCATTATCGGTTCGTTACGCTATGATTGAAAGGATAGTTAATAAATAAGGAAATCAACATGCGCTATTCTGCTTTAACACTTTTCGTGCCCTGCGCGCTGGTGCTCAGCGCCTGTACCACCACGGTCACGCCAGCCTTTAAGGATATCGGTACCCGCAGCGGCCCCTGCATTGAGGGCGGCCCGGACGCCGTGGCGCAGCAGTTCTATGATTATCGCATTCAGCACCGCAGCAACGATCTCACCGGCCTGCGCCCGTATCTGAGCGATGGACTGGCAAAACTGCTTAACGACGCCACCCGCGATCCGCAGCATAACGCCCTGCTGAAATCCGACCCGTTCTCCAGCCGCGCCACGCTGCCGGACAGTGCTGAAGTAGCCAGCGCGTCAACCATACCGAACACGGATGCCCGCAATATTCCGCTGCGCGTGAAGCTGACGCAGGGAACCCAAACCTGGCAGGATGAAGTGCTGATGATCCGTGAAGGACAGTGCTGGGCGGTTGACGACGTGCGCTACGTTGGCGGCAGCGTTCATGCCCCGGCAGGCACGCTTCGCCAGTCGATTGAGAATCGCTAAACCCGCCGATACAACCCGGTAACCCCCGTAAAATGTGCGGCATTTCATGCGGAATGCCGACATTTATACTCACCGACCTTACCGTTCGCTATTTTGTGCTATGTTTAAGAGGAAACACGGGTTATATTTAACTTTTAACGCAGAAATATTGCATAACTATTCTGTCAACGGTACTATCTGCGGCCTCAATTGCTATAGATTGCCTGGATGAGTAAAGACTGCCCCGATGAGTATTAAACTAAACGGCATTAACTGCTTCTACGGCGCACACCAGGCGCTGTTTGACATCACGCTGAACTGCCCGGAAGGCGAAACGCTGGTTTTGCTTGGCCCAAGCGGTGCAGGCAAAAGCTCCCTTCTGCGCGTCCTTAATCTGCTTGAAATGCCCCGTTCAGGTACGCTGGCGATTGCCGGTAACCATTTTGACTTCGCAAAAACGCCGTCTGATAAAGCGATTCGCGAACTGCGTCAAAACGTCGGCATGGTCTTCCAGCAATACAATCTCTGGCCGCATCTGACCGTCCTGCAAAACCTGATTGAAGCGCCGTGCCGCGTGCTGGGGTTAAGCAAGGATCAGGCGATCGCGCGCGCCGAAAAGCTGCTGGATCGTCTGCGTCTTAAGCCATACAGCGACCGCTTTCCGCTGCACCTTTCCGGTGGTCAGCAGCAGCGCGTAGCCATTGCCCGCGCGCTGATGATGGAGCCTGCGGTACTGCTGTTTGATGAACCGACCGCGGCGCTGGACCCAGAAATCACCGCCCAGATCGTCAGCATCATTCGCGAGCTGGCGGAAACCAATATTACGCAGGTTATCGTTACCCACGAAGTGGAAGTGGCGCGTAAAACCGCCAGCCGTGTGGTCTACATGGAAAACGGGTATATCGTTGAGCAAGGTGATGCGAGCTGCTTCGCGAACCCGCAAACCGATGCCTTCAAAAACTATTTATCTCATTGATTGTGTCAGGGGAAATATAATGAAAAAAGTATTACTTGCCGTGCTGCTTGCTGGCGTTACCCTTTCCGCTACCGCAGCCCAGACCATTCGTTTCGCCACGGAAGCGTCTTACCCTCCGTTTGAGTCCATTGATGCGAACAACAAAATTGTTGGCTTCGACGTGGACCTGGCTAACGCCCTGTGTAAAGAGATCGACGCGACCTGTACCTTCAGCAACCAGGCGTTCGACAGCCTGATCCCAAGCCTGAAGTTCCGCCGTATCGACGCCGTGATGGCCGGTATGGACATCACCCCGGAGCGTGAAAAGCAGGTTCTGTTCTCTACGCCTTACTACGACAACTCCGCCCTGTTCATTGGTCAAAAAGGTAAATTCACCTCTGTCGATCAGCTGAAAGGCAAAAAAGTCGGCGTGCAGAACGGCACCACGCACCAGAAATTCATCATGGATAAACATCCGGAAATCACCACCGTTCCGTACGACAGCTACCAGAACGCGAAGCTGGATCTGCAAAATGGCCGTATCGACGGCGTATTTGGCGATACCGCTGTCGTGACCGAATGGCTGAAAGCCAACGACAAGCTGGCGCCAGTGGGCGACAAAGTGACCGATAAGGATTACTTCGGTACCGGTCTGGGGATTGCCGTTCGTCAGGGCAACACTGAGCTGCAGCAGAAATTCAACGCTGCGCTGGAAAAAGTGAAGAAAGACGGCACCTACGAAACCATCTACAAAAAATGGTTCCAGAAGTAATACCTGATGAATGAAATTTTTCCTTTAGCAAGCGCCGCCGGGATGACCGTCGGCCTTGCCGTTTGCGCACTGATTATCGGCCTCGTGCTGGCGATGTTCTTTGCGGTGTGGGAATCCGCGAAATGGTTCCCCGTCGCCTGGACAGGCTCCGCGCTGGTCACCGTGCTGCGTGGGCTTCCGGAAATTCTGGTGGTCCTGTTTATCTATTTCGGTTCCTCACAGCTGCTGCTCACGCTGTCTGACGGCTTCACGATCAATCTTGGCTTTGCGCAGATCCCGGTGCAGATGCAGATTGAAAACTTCGACGTCAGCCCGTTCCTGTGCGGCGTGATTGCCCTCTCCCTGCTCTACTCCGCGTACGCGTCGCAAACCCTGCGCGGTGCGCTGAAGGCCGTTCCGCAGGGGCAGTGGGAGTCCGGCCAGGCGTTAGGCCTGTCGAAATCAGCCATCTTCTTCCGTCTGGTCATGCCGCAGATGTGGCGCCATGCCCTGCCGGGCCTCGGCAACCAGTGGCTGGTGCTGCTGAAAGATACCGCGCTGGTGAGCCTGATCAGCGTTAACGATTTGATGCTGCAAACCAAAAGCATCGCCACCCGTACCCAGGAGCCCTTTACCTGGTACATTGTGGCGGCGGCTATCTACCTGGTGATCACGTTGCTTAGTCAGTACATCCTCAAGCGTATTGACCTGCGTGCGACGCGCTTTGAACGGAGACCAGGCTGATGCTTGAATATTTCCCCGAGTTGATGAAAGGGCTGCACACCAGCCTGACGCTGACCGTGGCGTCCATTATCGTGGCGCTGATCCTGGCGCTCATCTTCACCATCATCCTGACGCTGAAAACGCCGGTGCTGGTGTGGATTGTGCGCGGCTACATCACCCTGTTTACCGGTACGCCGCTGCTGGTGCAGATCTTCCTGATTTACTACGGCCCGGGCCAGTTTCCGTCGCTGCAGGAGTATCCGGTTATCTGGCATCTGCTTTCTGAACCGTGGCTGTGTGCCCTGATTGCCCTTTCGCTGAACAGTGCGGCCTATACCACCCAGCTGTTCTACGGGGCGATCCGCGCCATTCCGGAAGGACAATGGCAGTCCTGCGGAGCGCTGGGCATGAGCAAGAAAGACACGCTGGCGATCCTGCTGCCATACGCCTTTAAGCGCGCGCTCTCCTCTTACTCCAACGAAGTGGTGCTGGTGTTCAAGAGTACCTCTCTGGCCTACACCATCACCCTGATGGAGGTAATGGGTCACGGACAGCTGCTGTACGGGCGCACCTATGACGTGATGGTGTTCGGTGCGGCAGGCGTGGTCTATCTGGTGGTTAACGGCCTGTTGACGCTGATGATGCGCCTGATCGAGCGTAAAGCGCTGGCGTTTGAGCGCAGAAATTAACCACTCGAGTGCATAAAACTAAATTCATGAAGCGGGTAACCCGATGGGTTATCCGCTTTTTTTTGCCACATAAATAATACTTAATCATTTTTATTGCATATAAATTCATTAAATGGCATTGTACATCCAGGCCGCAGACACGGCGCATCAATAAGACAGACGGGAGCATTACAATGAAAAAGTTAGTTCTGGCCGCATTACTTGCCACCTTCGCCGCTGGGGCATCCGCTGCGGATAAAATCAATTTTGGCGTGTCCGCCACCTATCCGCCGTTCGAATCGCTGGATGCCAGCAACCAGATCGTCGGTTTCGATATCGATCTGGCGAAAGCGCTGTGCAAACAAATGCAGGCCGACTGCACCTTTACCAACCATGCCTTCGACAGCCTGATCCCGTCGCTGAAGTTCAAAAAATACGACGCGGTGATCTCCGGGATGGACATCACCCCTGAGCGCAGCAAACAGGTGGCGTTCACCGACCCGTACTACGCCAACTCGGCGGTAGTGATTGCGAAGAAAGGCGCTTATACCTCTTTCGATCAGCTGAAAGGCAAACGCATCGGGATGGAAAACGGCACCACGCACCAGAAATATCTTCAGGACAAACATCCAGAAGTGAAAACCGTGGCCTATGACAGCTACCAGAACGCGATTATCGACCTGAAAAATGGCCGCATCGACGGCGTGTTCGGCGATACCGCGGTGGTGAACGAGTGGCTGAAAACCAACCCTCAGCTGGGCACCGCAACGGAAAAAGTGACCGATCCGCAGTACTTCGGCACGGGCCTCGGCATCGCGGTACGTCCGGATAACAAAGCCCTGCTGGAAAAACTGAACGGTGCGCTGAAGGCGATTAAAGCGGACGGGACGTATCAGAAAATCAGCGAGCAGTGGTTCCCGCAGTAAGATTTTTTGCCGGGTGGCTCGGCCTACGGGGGTGGTAGTCTGTAGGCCTAGCCACCCGGCAATTTCTCACAACGGCACAAAGAACCTGAACCGCGCCCCGCTCACCGACTCCATCAGCCTGATCCCGCCGCCGTGCAGCTCCAGCATACGTTTCACGATTAACAGCCCCAGCCCGCCGCGATTCTCCCGCGATGCCTGGGTATTCAACGCCGATGGCCGCTGGAACAGATCGTCGCGCAGCGCGGCATCCACGCCCGTTCCGCTGTCAGCCACTTCAACCTGAAGCCGTTCATTCTCCTGCCAGACCGCCAGACGAATTTCCCCGCCAGATGGCGTATGGCGCATCGCGTTATCGAGCAGGTTGGTCACCACGCGTTCGATCATCGACACGTCGGCGTTAATCAGCGGCAGCGGTCCCGGCACGTCAATATGCAGATTCACCTCGCGCGTGCGGGCGGTGAGCTCAAACTTCTGCGCCACGTCGGAAATCAGCTCCCCCATCGCGAAACGCTCGCGCTGCGGCTTAATGCCGCCGTGCTCAAGGCGCGCCAGCTCGAACAGCTGCTGCGAAAGATGACGGACTTTTTGCCCCTGACGCAGCGCGGTGGTGAGATACTGCTGGTGCTCCTGCGGCGTCAGCGTGGCGGACTTCAGCGACAGGGTTTCCAGATAGCCCAGCAGCGAGGTCAGCGGCGTGCGTAAGTCGTGCGAGATATTGGCGATAAATTCCCGGCGCTGGCGATCGCTGTCGGCCAGCTGGTCCCACTGGCGGGTGATTTTGCGCGCCAGCTCGATAAAACTGTTGCGCAGGATCGCCACTTCATCCTTTGCCGCCGCGTCCGACGGCTGTGCCGCCAGCTGCCTGATAGCACTGATGCTGTCCTGCTCCAGCCCGGCGACTTCGACCGTCAGCTGTTTTACCGGGCGCGTGACCCAGTACCAGACCAGTAAACCTGCCAGCAGGCCAAACAGCGCGACCCACAGCATTGACCACAGCACCGTGCTCCACAGCGCCTTGTGCCAGGCCATTTCCGCCAGGGTGTTGGACTCCTCGCCTTGTAAAATGATGTACAGGTAGCCTTTTAACTCGCCGTCCTGCCGCAGCGGCGTGGCGCTAAAGACCTTTTTATTTTGACTGCGAGGATCGTCGCCCAATACCGGCATGGGCGCGCCGCTCAGGAAGCTCTGCACCGGCGCCAGGTCGATTTTTTGCCGCTGAATATGGCCCGGCGGTGCGGCATCGGCGAGGATATCGCCGTCCGGGGAGACGACGTACAGCTCAACGCTCGGATTAAAGGTCATCAGCCGATCGAACAGCGGCTTGAGTGCCGTTCGGTCGACCCTGCCCTGCCCGTCCAGAATCGGTTCCCGCTGAACAATCTGCTGCGCCAGCCCGCCCGACAGCCGCTGCACCATCGCGTTACCGTACTGCGTACTGCTGTAGAGCTGTACCGCGCAGGCGACGGTGGCGCAGAGCATCATCAGCAGGATGAACAGCAGCGTCAGGCGCTGGCTCAGGCTAAAGCGGCGCATCATGATTTGGCTCCGCAAATTTATAACCCTTGCCCCAGACGGTGCGAATAATCTCCGGCTCGGCGGCGTCCTTCTCAATCTTGATGCGCAGGCGGTTGATATGGGTATTGACGGTGTGCTCGTAGCCTTCGTGCTGGTAGCCCCAGACCTGCTCCAGCAGCGCCAGACGGGAAAACACCTCGCCGGGATGACGGGCAAAAAAGTACAGCAGCTCGAATTCACGCGGGGTGAGATCCACCACCTGGCCGTGAAGCAGCACGCTGCGCGCCAGCGGATCGATGGTCAGACCGTGGGCCTGAATTTGACCGTCGGTTTGCGCCTGCCCCATCGCCTGCTGGCGGCGGAACAGCGCTTTGATGCGCGCAATGAGTTCCTGCACCGAAAACGGCTTAGCCAGATAATCATCGGCGCCGGTTTCCAGCCCTGTGATGCGGTCGGTTTCGCTGCTGCGGGCGCTGATGATGATCACCGGCAGGTAGCGCGTCATCTGACGGATACGGCGGCAAATCTCCAGACCGTCAACGCTGGGCAGCATCAGGTCGAGGATCACCGCATCCCACGGCTGTTTTTCAAGACGCAGTAAGGCCTTGCCTCCGTCGGGCTCGTGGGTGATGGCGTAGCCTTCGTCTTCTAAATTGAGTCGCAGAAGCGCCGCGATATCGTGGTCGTCTTCCACCAGCAGGATCTGCTTCATGGGTAAGCCTTTATTCATCTCTTATGACGTAAGCTTACCTGATTTCGCAGGAATGAAGAGTTCACATTTTGTTTAAGACTTCACGAGCAGCGTCAATACTTCGTAATGGGCGGTATGCGGGAACATATCGAAAAGCTGAACGCGTTCAATGCGGTAGCCCGGCAGGCTGGCAATGTCTTTCGCCATGGTCTGGGCGTTACAGCTGGAATAGACGATGTACTCGGGCGCCATCTGGCTCAGATAGTCGCACAGCGCCTTGCCGATGCCGCGACGCGGCGGGTTGACCAGCACCAGCTCCGGCACGTTTCCCTGGCCGGTCGCGAACTGCGTGGAGTCGAGCGCCTTGAAGTGCAGATTCGTTAACCCCAGCCCGGCGGCGGACTGTTTCGCGCAGGCAATCGCTTCGGCAGAGATCTCAATGCCGGTGAGCTGCATTTCTGGCGTCGCGCAGTGCAGGCCAAAGCCGCCCACGCCGCAGAACAGATCCCACATATGCTGGATGTTTAACGCACGCACCCAGTCGCGGGCGGTGGCGTACAGGCTGATTGCCACGGTCGGGTTAGTCTGGAAGAAGCTTTGCGGGCGGATCCACAGCGGCACGCCGTTGAAGTTTTCGGCCAGCGCGTGCTGGTCGGTGAAGAAAATCTCTTTCTCCCCTTCCATGATCGCCATATGCACCGGCTGAATATTTGCGGTAATGACCTTCAGCTGCGGCAGCTGTTCCTGCAGCCACGGCAGCGCCGCGCGCAGCTGCTCCAGCTTGGCTTCGGAGCGCAGCACGAAGCGCAGCATCATGCCGCCGTCAATCTGGCTTTCCGTCAGCAGAAGGTATTTCAGCTCGCCGCGCCTGCGGGCCACGCTGTAAGGCGTTAACCCTGCCCGCGCGATAAACGGTTTCAGCGCGGCAAAGACGGGTTCAAACGAGGCGGGATACAGCGGGCAGTCGGTTAAATCTTCCGGCGTGCCGTCGCGGTGCAGCATCCCCAGCAGCGGCTTTTCAACGCTGCCGCTGACCACCATTTTGGCTTTATTACGAAAGCCCTGATCCGGGCCGCTGACGGGTGCGCACCACTCGCCCACCGCGTGTGCTGCCAGCAGCTGTTGCAGGTCGGCCATTTTGGCGGTGAGTTGTTGAGAGACCGGCTGTTCTATCCACTGACAGGAGCGGCAGCGTCCGGCGTCATAGAGTGCGCACTGCATATGAAAACCTTAAGAATCACGAGGGCTGCGATTATACACATTATTGCAGGCGGAAGAACCGCCGACTGGAGGCGGGAACAAACAGCAGGAACAGAACCAGCATGTCCGGCAGTTTTTGCATAAACAGCGCGCGCAGGATCTCGCGCTTGGATTCCCCGGCAATGCTGAACAGCTCCGGGTAGCCGTATCCCAGCGAGGCGGCCCACAGATAGCTGGCGGCGGTAATTTGCGTCAGCAGATAGACCCAGCGCGCCCAGTTGCGCCCTTTGACCAGCGAAAACGCGCAGTAGATCTCGATAAACACCAGCACCAGGCTGCTCAAAAAGACCAGCGTCAGATTCCACGTCTGCACGCTGCGGTGAATGAATTCACCGATGCCGCGCACGCCCAGTGTGTTCAGAATCATCAGCACGTCCAGGCAGCGGATCATAATAATGGCGAGCGCCGCCACCTGAACCAGTGCAGGTACGTTAGGACGCGCGTGCGTAATACGTGATTTTTTTAATAATCCCAATGTTTTACTTCCCTGAAAAACAGTGCCGCGTCATGCGCGGCACATCACTGGAAATTTTAAATCCTTCAGCCGCGTCTTGCACGCTGGATATCGCGCACGCGCTGTTTTTCCGCGCGCGCCATCAAATACCAGGCGATAAATCCGACAATTCCGACCACGCCGAGGATGATAGAGGCCAGGGCGTTGATCTCCGGGTTGACCCCCATGCGCACGCTGGAGAAGACCAGCATCGGCAGCGTCGTCGCGCCCGGTCCGGAGACAAAGCTGGCGATAACCAGATCGTCAAGGGAGAGCGTGAACGCCAGCAGCCAGCCGGAGATCACCGCCGGCATAATCATCGGCAGGGTAATGATGAAAAAAACCTTCAGCGGCGTCGCGCCAAGATCCATCGCCGCCTCTTCAATGGAGCGATCCAGCTCGCGCAGGCGCGAGGAGATCACCACCGCCACGTACGCGGTACAGAAGGTGACGTGCGCCAGCCAGATGGTGAGCATGCCGCGATCCGCCGGCCAGCCGATGGCGTGCGCCAGGGCTACGAACAGCAGCAGCAGCGACAGACCGGTGATCACGTCCGGCATCACCAGCGGGGCGGTGATCATAAAGGCAAATCCATTCGAACCGCGAAAACGGCCGAAACGCACCATCACCAGCGCGGCGATCGTCCCCAGCACGGACGCCATGGTCGCCGCCAGCGCCGCAATGGTCAGGCTCAGCCCCACCGCGCTCATCATCGCATCATCGTGGAACAGCTCGCTGTACCAGCGCGTCGACCAGCCCGCCCAGACCGTTACCAGCTTAGAACTGTTGAAGGAGTAGATCACCAGCATCAGCATCGGCGCATACAGGAAGGTAAAGCCAATAACCAGGATCGCTATTCGCCACGGGGAGCGCACTACCGGTAAGTTGTTCATCCGTGATCTCCCATCTGTTTCTGCTGATGCTTGTGGAACCACATGATCGGCACGATCAGCAGCAGCAACATGACAATCGCCACCGCAGAGGCCACCGGCCAGTCGCGGTTATTGAAGAACTCCTGCCACAGCACGCGGCCAATCATGATGCTGTCCGGGCCGCCGAGCAGCTCCGGGATCACGAACTCACCTACCGCCGGGATAAAGACCAGCATTGACCCGGCGATAATGCCGCCTTTGGTCAGCGGGACGATCACGCTGAAGAAGGTCTTCAGCGGACGCGCGCCGAGATCGAGCGACGCTTCCACCAGCGAATAATCAATGCGCGTCAGGGCCGTATAGATCGGCAGCACCATAAACGGCAGGTAGGCGTACACAATACCGATATAGACCGCGAGGTTGGTGTGCAGGATCGTCAGCGGCTGATCGATAACCCCGAGCCACATGAGAAAGTTATTCAGCACGCCGTTGTTTTTCAGGATCCCCATCCAGGCGTAAACGCGGATCAGGAACGAGGTCCACGACGGCAGGATCACCAGCAGCAGCAGGATGTTGCGCGTCGACGGCTTGCTGTGCGCCACCGCCCACGCCAGCGGGTAGCCCATCACCAGACAGCAGAGCGTCGAGATCGCCGCCACCTGCAGCGACTGCAGATAGGCTTCGAAATAGAGCGGGTCGTCGGTGAGCTGCAGGAAGTTGCCGAGATTAAGCGTCAGCGTAAGCTGCCCGTCGGCCCAGTCCAGCAGGTTGGTATAGGGCGGGATCGCCCGCGCCATCTCCGCCAGGCTTATCTTGAAAACAATCAGAAACGGCAGCAGGAACAGCAGGATCAGCCACACGTACGGCATGGCGATCACCAGCTTGCGGCCGTGTTTCATCTGCATGCGCGTCAGAAAACCGGCAAAGGCGCCCGGCTTTTCTGCGCGTGCTGGAGGTTCAAGTGTGCTCATGATCGCTCCTTATACCGTCAGCACGACGCAGCTGTCAGCATCCCAGCACAGGCGCACTTCGTCACCCCAGGTCGGCTGCCCCTTGCGATAGCGATGTTCGTTCTGTAGCTGCGCGCTGAGCATCTGCCCGCTTTTCAGGCGCACGTGATAGATGGACAGATCGCCAAGATAGGCAATGTGCACCACTTCGCCGACGGCAAAGTTATAGCCATCGGCAGGCGGATCCTCACAGAGCATGATCTTCTCCGGACGCAGCGCGACGTAGACCGGCACGTTGTCCACCACCGAGTTATCCGGATCGACCTTAAGCGGATGCTGCAGCCCCGGCGATTCGATGACCAGGCCATCTTCCTGACGATCTTTCAGCAGCCCTTCGAAGACGTTGACCGAGCCGATGAACTCCGCGCTGTAGCGGGTGGTCGGATGCTCATAAATCTCTTCCGGCTCGCCAATCTGCACGAACTTCCCGCGGTTCATGATCGCGATACGTCCGGCCATGGTCATCGCCTCTTCCTGGTCGTGGGTGACCATCACGCAGGTCACCCCCACGCGCTCGAGGATATCCACCACTTCGAGCTGCATACGGTCGCGCAGCTTTTTATCCAGCGCGCCCATCGGTTCGTCGAGCAGCAGCAGTTTCGGGCGTTTTGCCAGACTGCGGGCCAGGGCCACGCGCTGGCGCTGGCCGCCGGAGAGCTGGTGCGGTTTGCGCTTCGCAAACTCCTGCATGTGCACCAGGCTCAGCATTTCGGCCACGCGCGCGGTAATTTCGGCCTTCGGCAGCTTGTCCTGCTTCAGGCCAAAGGCGATGTTCTGCTCCACCGTCATGTGCGGGAACAGAGCGTAGGACTGGAACATCATGTTAATCGGGCGCTGATACGGCGGCACGCTGGAGAGATCCACGCCATCGAGCATGATTTGCCCGGCGGTGGGCTGTTCAAAACCGGCCAGCATACGCAGCAGGGTCGATTTACCGCAGCCAGAAGCCCCCAGAAGGGCAAAAATTTCGCCTTTATAGATAGTCAGGCTGACGTCGTCCACGGCATGCTGGCCATCGAAAGATTTGGTGAGGTTACGAATTTCAAGAAGCGGGGTCAGCGCTTTACGGACTTTCGCCTGCGGGCGGGGGATCGCGTCATTCACGGGGTGTTCTCCGGCAGAAATCAAAACATGGTGCAGGCGCACCAGAACGGTGCGCCTGTTGCCGGGGCGCTTCGCTTCCCCGGCCTACAACAACGGGTTATTTACCGCTTTTCACCTTGGTCCACGCGCGGGTACGCACGCGGTCAATTTTTGGATCCTGGACTTTCAGGGTGAAGAGCTTGGCGAACACATCCGCTGGCGGATAGATAGCCGGGTTATTGCGGATCTCTTCGCTCACCAGCGGCACGGAGGCCTTGTTACCGTTCGCGTAGTAAACGTGGTCGCTGATGTGGGCGATAACCTCAGGACGCATCAGGTAGTTGAGGAACTGATAGGCTTCGTCTTTGTTTTTCGCATCAGCCGGCATCGCGAAGACGTCGAAGAAGGCCAGCGCCCCCTCTTTCGGAATGAAGTAAGAGACGTTCACGCCGTTTTTCGCCTCTTTCGCGCGGTTAGCCGCCTGCCACACGTCCCCTGCCCAGCCGATCGCGACGCAGATGTCGCCGTTCGCCAGGTCGTTGATGTACTGGGACGAGTGGAAGTAACGAATGTTTGGACGCAGCTTCAGCAGCAGATCGGTCGCCGGGCCGGTGTAATCATCGGCTTTACTGCTGTTCGGGTCTTTGCCCAGGTAGTTCAGCACGGTGGCGAAAATCTCTTCCGGCGCATCCAGGAAGGAGACACCGCAGCTTTTCAGCTTCTCAAGGTTTTCCGGCTTCAGCACCACTTCCCAGCTGTCCAGCTTGACGTCCGGGCCCAGCGCCGCTTTGACTTTATCCACGTTGTAGCCGATACCGGTGGTCGCCCACAGGTAAGGCATGGCGTATTTGTTGTCCGGGTCATGCTTCGCCACCAGCTTCAGCACTTCCGGATCGAGGTTTTTCCAGTTCGGTAACTTGCTCTTGTCCAGCGGCTGGAAGACGCCTGCCGTCAGCTGGCGCTCGAGGAAGCTTGCGGAAGGCACCACGAGGTCAAACCCGGTGCTGCCCGCCATCAGCTTTCCTTCCAGCACTTCGTTGGAATCGAACACGTCGTAGACCACTTTAATGCCGGTCTCTTTTTCAAAATTTGCCACCGTGTCCGGCGCAATATAGTCAGACCAGTTGTAAACGTGCAGCGTTTTTTGTTCCGCAGCGAGCGTGCCGGCAGAGACGGCCATCAGAGCACCCGCAACCAGACCCGATAACCATTTTTTATTCAAGGCGATCATAGTGTTATTCCTTCTGAAAGCTCGTTAACAAACGAACTAAAACTGTGCAATCTGAAGATATGCAATAATCATGCATAGTTTGTCGCTCTGCTCGAAATAAAAAGAAACCTCTTTACCCGGCAGCTTCCGCTCGCTTTTTTAAGCATCGCAAGAATAACTGTAGCCCGTGTCTCCGGCTATAGCCCAGACGAAAAAACGCCTTTTATCAATTTTTTATGCAGGTTATGTCTACGTGATAAGCCGAAACGGCCTTCAGGGAGGTGAAAAATTCTTTAAAGAAAGGTTAAAAGCAGCAGAAAAAATGGCCTTCTGCAGCCGCTATGGCAGCGACTGCGCAAAAGTCAGACAGGCTTAGTGAAGAAAATTGGGAGATGCATCATTATTCTCTGCATCATCTTCCGCGCTATACAGCAGATGGTGTGCATTGGCTTCCATCATAACCATGGAAATTTGCTCTTCGCTCAAGCGCATAAACCAGGAGAACTGCTTGAACGACAGCCCTGCCCCGGAGAATAAAGACTGGCAAACGACCAGTTTTGGCAGATTATCATCCTGTATGTCGAGAAATGCCTTCACCGTCAAAGAACTGGCATTGATTGCCGACAGGTCGGAAGCCAGCGCCAGCAGCGCGGAGGGCTTCACTTCTGCCAGCGCGGAGAAAAGGATCACGTCGTTAATGAGATCGATTTTGGCATCGAAAATGCCGTCGAAATTCTGCATATGAGGCAGATGCAGCGCCTGGCAGGAATCGCATTCGAAGAACGTAATTCCGGCATCATCAAGCCATTGACGTAACGTATCCAGTGTAGGTACGACCTGTAAATCCATCGCTGTGCAGCCTCTTAAATAAAAACTTTGCATAGATTACGCAAAAAGTGCGTTCAATACCATTTAACCGCCCGTTTTCAGACAGTAGCCCGGCGTGGCATGACGCTCGATCCATGCGATCATTTTACCCGCAATATCGACACCTGTGGTTTTTTCCACGCCTTCCAGCCCCGGCGAGGCGTTCACCTCCATGACCAGCGGCCCGCGCGTCGCCCGCAGAAGATCTACACCCGCCACGTCCAGCCCCAGGGTTTGCGCCGCTTTTACGGCAATTTCCCGTTCGCGATCGCTGATATCAGCTACCCGTGCCACGCCGCCGCGGTGAAGGTTAGAGCGGAAGTCGCCCTCTTTCGCCTGGCGCTCGATGGCCGCCACCACCTCATTGCCGACCACGAAGCAGCGAATATCGCGCCCTTTCGCCTCTTCGATGTACTCCTGCACCAGGATGTGCGCATTGAGGCCCCTAAAGGCGTCAATCACGCTCTCCGCCGCCTGACGCGTTTCCGCCAGCACCACGCCAATGCCCTGCGTGCCTTCCACCAGCTTAATCACCAAAGGCGCGCCGCCCACCATGTCGATAAGATCGCTGGTGTCGTCAGGTGAATGGGCAATCCCCGTGACCGGAAGATCGATCCCCTGACGGGCGAGGAGCTGCAGCGAGCGCAGCTTGTCGCGGGCGCGGGAAATAGCAACGGATTCGTTAAGCGGATAGCTGCCCAGCATCTCAAACTGGCGCAGCGCGGCGGTGCCGTAATAGGTGATCTGGGAGCCGATGCGGGGGATCACCGCATCAAAGTGCGGCAGCTTGCGGCCTTTGTAGTGAATCGACGAGGCGGCCGGGTCAATGTTCATATAGCAGGACATCGGGTCGAGGATCTCAACCTGATGCCCGCGTTTCGCCGCCGCTTCTCGCAGACGCTTACATGAATAGAGCGTTCCATCCCGGGACAATATGGCAATTTTCACCCTGCACCTCTCTGAAGACATGGAAAAAGCCTGCATATCATATACGCAGGCAGGCGCAGGCGGAATGGACTATCGCGTCGCCCAGCCCTGTTTGTGCAGGTAATCAAGAATAAACGGGCGGTTTTCTTTAATGATGGTGCGACGAATATGGTCAGTCCAGGTATCGCGACGATTATTGCTGCCGCGCGTCAGGTAGTAGTTCGCCAGTTCTTCGTCATATTGATTCAGAACGTCCCGATCGACCGGCTGGTAGTGGTTTTCGTGCACCAGCATGGCGGCAGGAATGCGCGGCTTCAGATCCGGGTTATCCGCAGGCCAGCCGAGGCACAGGCCGAACAGCGGCAGGACGTGTTTTGGCAGCTTCAGCAGCTCGGTCACGCTTTCGATGTTATTACGCAGGCCGCCGATGTAGACACCGCCCAAACCCAGCGACTCCGCCGCCGTAAAGGCGTTTTGCGCCATCAGTGCGGTATCCACCACGCCCAGCAGCAGCTGTTCGGCCAGCCCCAGCTGCGCTTCAGGGCAAATTTGCAGGTGGCGGTTAAAGTCGGCGCAGAACACCCAGAACTCCGCGGCCTGGGCCACATGCTTCTGTCCGCCGGTCAGCGCGACCAGCTGTTCACGCATGGCCGGGTCGGTGATGCGGATAATCGAGCTGCACTGCAGGAAGCTGGAGCTGGAGGTCGCCCTGGCGCTGTTAATAATCGCTTCGCGCTGCGCCTCGGTAATCGGCTCGTCGGTGAAGTGGCGAATGGAACGGTGGGATGTGAGCAGGTCTATGGTTGGCGTCATCTTGTCTCTCTTTGTCTTGCTTAAACCGTATGGCAGCCAGTATAGGCAATGATTTGAGCGGTGTAATTGGCGAAACATAGCCTTACTGTATCAAAGCGACAGGCGAAACCTTCTTTAATGGCGACAGGTTATCGGGCACTATATGTCCTATTCGCCGTCAGGCTTGTTTTTTGAGGAGAGAGAAATGTTTGCAGTAATTTTTGGTCGTCCAGGGTGCCCTTACTGTGTGCGCGCGAAAGAGCTGGCTGAGAAACTGACCGAAGAGCGCGATGACTTCAACTTCCGCTACGTGGACATCCACGCGGAAGGCATCACCAAAGCGGATCTCGAAAAAACCGTCGGCAAGCCGGTTGAAACCGTACCGCAGATCTTCCTCGATCAGAAACACATCGGCGGTTGCACTGACTTCGAAGCCTACGCCAAAGAGCATCTGGGCCTGTTTGCCGCCCAGTAATGCGAAGACGCCCTCACCCGGAGGGCGTTTTTATTTGTGGTGCCGTTGATGCTTAATCAGGCTGCACACAAACAAATAGCACAGCGCGCCGAGGGCGCACCAGAAGACGCCGCTCAGCAACCACGCCAGCTCCTGCCAGAAACTTCGCGTTGATACATACAGCATGCGCATCAGCAGCAGACACAGCGGTGCCGCCAGCATTGCGCCAATAAGCGGCTTGACCACCTCCCCTTTACGGGAAAGAAAACTGGCAGCCGCTCCCGGCAGGGTAAAAAAGAGCAGCCCCAGCTCCGGATGTCCGGCAGCCCTGAATGCCCCTTTCACATTAAAAGCGAGCGACATGCACACGACGGTAAACAGCAAAAAGCAGCTGATCACCCCCGCCCAGTTTCGTTTAATGTTCAAACTATCCTCCTGACTTATCTCTATCAAATACACCTTCGTCGGGTAGACGCCCAGTCAGATAAAGCAATGCGGCAATCCATGCCAAAGTACGCAATGGGTGATGCGATAATAGGTAGCTGTCAGTAGCTAATACGATTAAACTATCGGCCAGCTAATGTTTTAGGGAATAAATTAGGTAACAGGGAGGGTTGAACGCGTTCCCTGGCTCAGAAAACAGTAGCCCAAATAGTCCTTTCATTCAACAACTTACTGGTAAACAAGAAGTTAGCCTCCGTGAATATAAACGTCGCAGACTTGTTAAATGGGAATTACATCCTGTTATTATTTGTGGTACTGGCGCTGGGCCTTTGCCTGGGTAAATTGCGCCTGGGTTCAGTTCAACTTGGTAATTCCATTGGCGTTTTAGTGGTTTCCTTATTATTAGGCCAGCAGCACTTCAGCATTAACACGGACGCGCTCAACTTAGGCTTTATGCTGTTTATTTTTTGTGTTGGCGTGGAGGCAGGACCGAACTTTTTTTCAATTTTTTTCCGCGACGGCAAAAATTATCTGATGCTGGCGCTGGTGATGGTCGGCAGCGCGCTGCTGATCGCGTTAGGGCTGGGTAAACTGTTTGGCTGGGATATCGGGCTAACGGCCGGTATGCTGGCAGGCTCCATGACCTCCACCCCCGTGCTGGTGGGTGCCGGTGATACCCTTCGCCATTCCGGCATGGCCGGCGCGCAGCTCTCTACCGCCCTTGACCACCTTAGCCTGGGCTATGCCCTGACCTATCTGATCGGTCTGGTGAGCCTGATCGTTGGCGCGCGCTACCTGCCAAAACTGCAGCACCAGGATCTGCAGACCAGCGCCCAGCAAATCGCGCGCGAGCGCGGCCTGGATACCGATTCCAAACGTAAAGTCTATCTCCCGGTGATCCGCGCCTATCGCGTCGGGCCAGAGCTGGTGGCATGGGCAGACGGCAAAAACCTGCGCGAGCTGGGGATTTACCGCCAGACGGGCTGCTATATCGAGCGCATCCGCCGCAACGGCATTCTGGCGAACCCGGACGGCGACGCGGTGCTGCAGATGGGCGACGACATCGCGCTGGTGGGTTACCCGGACGCCCACGCCCGTCTCGACCCGAGCTTCCGTAACGGCAAAGAGGTGTTCGACCGCGACCTGCTCGACATGCGCATCGTCACCGAAGAGATCGTGGTAAAAAACCATAACGCCGTGGGCCGCCGCCTGGCCCAGCTGAAGCTGACCGACCACGGCTGCTTCCTCAACCGCGTGATCCGCAGCCAGATTGAGATGCCGATCGACGACAACGTTGTGCTCAACAAAGGCGACGTGCTCCAGGTCAGCGGCGACGCGCGACGCGTGAAAACCGTGGCCGACCGCATCGGCTTTATCTCCATTCACAGCCAGGTCACCGACCTGCTGGCCTTCTGCGCCTTCTTTATTGTTGGCCTGATGATCGGGATGATTACCTTCCAGTTCAGCAATTTTAGCTTCGGCATCGGTAACGCCGCCGGGCTGCTGTTCGCCGGGATCATGCTGGGCTTCCTGCGAGCCAACCACCCGACCTTCGGCTACATTCCGCAGGGCGCGCTGAACATGGTGAAAGAGTTCGGTCTGATGGTCTTTATGGCAGGCGTGGGCTTAAGCGCGGGCAGCGGCATCGGCCACAGCCTGGGCGCCGTCGGCTGGCAGATGCTGGTTTCCGGACTTATCGTCAGCCTGGTGCCGGTGGTGATCTGCTTCCTGTTCGGCGCCTACGTGCTGCGCATGAACCGCGCCCTGCTTTTCGGGGCAATGATGGGCGCGCGTACCTGTGCGCCTGCGATGGAAATCATCAGCGATACCGCGCGCAGCAACATCCCGGCTCTGGGGTATGCGGGCACGTACGCCATCGCTAACGTGCTGCTGACGCTGGCGGGTACGCTGATCATCATCATCTGGCCTGGACTCGGATAACTCCTAAGAATGCGCGTGGCGGAAAATATTTTTGTTACGCGCAGAACTTTTTTATCAGGGGGCAGTCATAACTAGTGCCACTGCTTTTCTTTGATGTCCCCAATTTGTGGAGCCCATCAACCCCGCCGTTTTGGTTCAAGGTTGATGGGTTTTTTGTTGCCTGAAATTCCCCTTCTTCGAATCTTTTCTTCTCCCTTGCCACCAAAACACATATGATTAAACGCATATAAAAATCACACCTGCAGGAAATCCCATGCTCCACCCGCTCCAGCTCTTCAAAACCCTCTCCGACGAAACGCGGCTCGCCATCGTCATGCTGCTCCGTGAAGCGGGCGAGCTGTGCGTCTGCGATCTCTGCTCCGCGACCGAAGAGTCGCAGCCGAAGGTTTCCCGCCACATGGCGCTGCTGCGCGAGTCCGGGCTGGTTATCGATCGTCGCGAGGGGAAATGGGTCCATTACCGTCTCTCTCCCAACATGCCTGCATGGGCGGCAGCCGTTATCGACACCAGCTGGAACTGCCTGCGGGAAGAGACGCGCATGAAGCTGAAAAACCGACTCTCAGGCTCGTGCTAGGTAAAACACATTCACAAAAACAGATATCACGGAGTAAGCGATGTTTCTGGCTGGGGCTATTTTTCTGTTTACGCTGGTACTGGTCATCTGGCAGCCCAAAGGGCTCAGTATTGGCTGGAGCGCCAGCATTGGCGCCGTACTGGCGCTGATTAGCGGCGTGATTCACATTAACGATATTCCGGTGGTGTGGAATATCGTCTGGAACGCTACGGCGACGTTCATTGCCGTCATTATCATCAGCCTGCTGCTGGATGAGTCCGGCTTTTTCGAGTGGGCGGCGCTGCACGTTGCCCGCTGGGGAAACGGTCGTGGGCGATTGCTGTTTACGTATATTGTGCTGCTGGGTGCAGCCGTGGCGGCGCTATTTGCCAATGACGGCGCGGCGCTGATCCTGACCCCTATCGTTATCGCCATGCTGCTGGCGCTGGGGTTCAGCAAACAGGCCACGCTGGCGTTTGTGATGGCGGCGGGCTTCATCGCCGATACCGCCAGCCTGCCGCTGATTGTCTCCAACCTGGTCAACATCGTGTCGGCAGACTTCTTTAAGCTGGGGTTCAGCGAATACGCCTCGGTGATGATCCCGGTAGATATCGCCGCCATTGCCGCAACGCTGGTCATGCTGCATCTGTTCTTCCGCAAGGAAATTCCCCCGGAATATGACCTGGCGAAACTTCAGGAGCCCGCGCGGGCCATTCACGACCTTCCGACCTTCAGAACGGGCTGGATCGTCCTGCTCCTTCTGCTCGTCGGTTTCTTTGTGCTTGAACCTCTCGGCATTCCGGTCAGTGCCATTGCGACCGTCGGCGCGCTGATTTTATTTACCGTCGCAAAACGCGGACATGCGATAAACACCGGAAAAGTGCTGCGCGGCGCGCCGTGGCAGATCGTTATCTTCTCGCTGGGGATGTATCTGGTGGTGTATGGCCTGCGCAATGCCGGGCTGACGGAATATCTCTCAGGCGTACTGAATAGCCTGGCCGGGCACGGACTGTGGGCTACCACGCTGGGTACCGGGTTCATCACCGCTTTCCTGTCATCCATAATGAACAATATGCCCACGGTGCTGATTGGCGCGCTCTCCATTGAGGGCAGCACGGCAACGGGGTTGATTAAGGAGGCAATGATTTACGCCAACGTGATTGGCTGCGATCTGGGGCCGAAAATCACGCCTATCGGCAGCCTCGCCACCCTGCTCTGGCTCCACGTGCTGGCGCAGAAAAACATGACGATTACCTGGGGCTACTATTTCCGGACGGGCATCATTATGACGCTGCCGGTCCTGTTTGTGACGCTCGCCGCGCTGGCGCTACGTCTCTCCTTCACACTGTAATGAGCCACTGATATGAGCCACATCACTATCTACCACAACCCCGCCTGCGGTACCTCGCGCAACACGCTGGAGATGATCCGCAACAGCGGCACGGAGCCAGAGATTATCCTCTATCTGGAAACCCCGCCGTCGCGCGATGAGCTGACCACCCTGATTGCCGAGATGGGCATTTCAGTGCGGGACCTGCTGCGTAAAAACGTGGAGCCCTATGAACAGCTGGGCCTTGCCGAAGATAGCTTCAACGACGACCAGCTTATCGATTTTATGCTGCAATACCCGATCCTGATTAACCGTCCGATCGTGGTAACGCCGCTGGGTACCCGCCTGTGCCGCCCGTCTGAAGTTGTCCTCGACATTCTGCCGGACGCGCAGAAAGGGGCGTTTACGAAAGAGGATGGCGAAGCCGTCGTGGACGCCAGCGGGAAAAAAATCGATCACAGATAAAAGTGGCAGGGCGAGTGTTACCTAAGGGTTCCCCTCGCCCGCAATTCTCCCCACCATCGCCCGAATCTCCTCCCGGGTTAACGGCGCCCGGTCGGTCACGTAGTGCAGCGTCATCCCTTCGATAAACGCGTCCAGCGCGCGGGTGGTAACCGGGTCGAACCACTGCTCCAGCGTGGTCTGGCTCATCTTCATCCAGTCCTGCATCACCGTTTTCAGCGCCGCGCTGCGGTGCATAAAGGCGTAGAGCTGATACATCAGCGCCATGTTGTGCGGCGTGGTCACCTGGGAGCTGTGGATGAGGGTGGTGATGGATTCGCACGCCATTTCCGGCCCGGTGACGCCGGCGAAGAAATCCCGGTACTGCTGCGACATCTGCCGGGTAAACCACGTGAAGGCCTCCTCCAGCAGCGGCTCCATGCCGTCGAAATAGTAGGTCATCGACCCCAGCGGCACGCCCGCGCAGGTGGCGATTTTACGGTGCGTGACGGCGTGAATGCCGTGTTCGGCGATGGTATCGAGCGTTGCCTGCAGGATCTTCTCCCGGCGATGCGGATCGTTCGGTGGTCTGCTCATAAATTCCTCACGTGGTTTGTGTACAAATGTACACAAACTTGCTAGTGTTGTCGCTATTGTTGTACTTCTGGTGCTATCCCGATGACGCTGACCTCTCCCCGTAAAGCCCTGCAGCGACGCCTGTGGGCGCTGTTTATGTTCTTCTTCATTCCCGGCCTGCTGATGGCCTCCTGGGCCACGCGCACCCCCGCCATTCGCGATATTTTGTCCGTTTCTACCGCCGAGATGGGCATCGTACTGTTCGGCCTGTCGATAGGCTCCATGAGCGGCATCCTCTGCTCCGCGTGGCTGGTAAAGCGCTTTGGTACGCGAGCGGTGATCCGCACCACCATGTGCTTTGCCGTGTTCGGGATGGGAATATTAAGCGTGGCGCTGTGGTTTGCCTCGCCGGTGCTGTTCGCCCTGGGCCTGACGGTATTCGGCGGCAGCTTCGGTTCGGCGGAAGTTGCCATCAACGTGGAAGGGGCGGCGGTCGAGCGCGAAATGAATAAAACCGTGCTGCCGATGATGCACGGTTTTTACAGCCTCGGCACGCTGGCCGGTGCGGGCGTGGGGATGGCGCTGACGGCCACCGGCGTGAGCGCGAACCTGCATATCCTGCTGGCGGCGCTGGTGTGCATCATTCCGATTCTGACCGGCATCCGGGCGATCCCGGACGGCACCGGTAAGAACTCCGCTGACGAACAGCACTCGGCTGAAAAAGGACTGCCCTTCTACCGCGACTTCCAGCTGATGCTGATCGGCGTGGTGGTGTTAGCGATGGCGTTCGCGGAAGGTTCCGCCAACGACTGGCTGCCGCTGCTGATGGTAGACGGTCACGGCTTTAGCCCAACCTCCGGCTCGCTGATTTACGCCGGGTTTACGCTGGGGATGACCGTGGGTCGCTTCACCGGCGGCTGGTTTATCGACCGCTACAGCCGCGTGGCGGTGGTGCGCGCCAGCGCCCTGCTGGGCGGCCTGGGTATAGCGATGATCATCTTTGTCGACGTGGACTGGATTGCCGGGGTCTCGGTGATCCTCTGGGGGCTGGGCGCGTCGCTCGGCTTCCCGCTGACCATTTCAGCCGCCAGCGATACCGGCCCGGATGCCCCGACGCGCGTCAGCGTGGTGGCAACCACGGGCTATCTCGCCTTCCTGGTCGGGCCGCCGCTGCTCGGCTTCCTCGGCGAGCACTACGGGCTGCGCAGCGCCATGCTGGTGGTGTTAGGGTTGGTTATCATCGCGGCGCTGGTGGCGCGCGCGGTGGCAAAGCCGGAAACGAATCAAACGACACTGGAGAAGGGATATGAGCGTTAAACTGATCGCCGTCGACATGGATGGTACATTTCTGAGCGATGCTAAGACCTACAATCGCCCGCGCTTTCTGGCGCAGTACGCCCGCATGAAGGCGCAAGGCATTCGCTTCGTGGTCGCCAGCGGCAACCAGTACTACCAGCTGATCTCTTTTTTTCCGGAGATAGCGCATGAAATTGCGTTCGTCGCCGAAAACGGCGGCTGGGTCGTAAGCGAAGGTGAAGATGTCTTTAACGGCGAACTGTCGAAAGCCCATTTCGAGACCGTCGCGAACGTGTTAAACGAGGTTCCAGGCATTGAGATTATCGCCTGCGGGAAAAGCAGCGCGTACACGCTGAAATGCTATGACGAGGGCTTTAAGGATATCGCGGCGAAGTATTACCATCGCCTCGAAATGGTCAGCGATTTCGACAACCTGAACGATATTTTCTTCAAGTTCGGGCTTAACGTGTCTGACGATGAAATTCCGCGTATTCAGGCGCTGCTGCATGAAAAGCTGAGTGACATCATGGTACCCGTCACGACCGGTCACGGCAGTATCGATCTTATTATCCCCGGCGTGCACAAAGCTAACGGCCTGCGGATCCTGCAAAAGCGCTGGGGCATAGACGATAGCGAAGTGGTGGCCTTCGGCGACAGCGGCAACGACGTGGAAATGCTGCGCCAGTCCGGGTTCAGCTTTGCGATGGCGAATGCCAGACCGCACATCAAAGCGGCCGCGCGTTTTGAAGCGCCGCATAATAACGATGAAGGCGTTTTAAACGTGATTGAGAAGGTGTTGAACGGGGAGGCACCGTTTAATTGACCGCGTGCGGTCTGATGCCCTCACCCTGGCCCTCTCCCACGGGGAGAGGGAATAAACAGGTTAAGGTTGCAGGGCGTTCCCGACGCGTTTGTCTTTCAGGAACACCACCATCAGTCCAACCCACAGCACGCCGTTGGCGAGGTTAAACAGGCTGAACAGCCCGTTGCCGCCCATCGCATAGGCATGCTTGCTCACCTCGATACCGACGGTAAAAATCAGCATCTGCAGCATCCCCATCGCCGCTGAGACCGTGCCTTTACTCATCTCGCTGGCAAACAGCGTCAGGCGCACCAGCCCGGCGTTGGCCACGCCAATCCCGAAGGCGTAGATGCTCAGCCCCGCCGTCATCCACAGATAAGCGTGGGATGACGCGACGGTCGCCACCGCAGCCAGAATCAACCCTGCCGCAATCGGCCAGCCGCCCATGATAATCAGTGAACGCACGGTGCGGCGTGACGTCAGGCGTGCCAGCACCAGGTTCCCGATAATCAGCGCGCCAAAGATCGGCACCTGCAGCAGGCCATACTCGTAGCTGCTGAGTTTTTCACCGCTGATGATAATGACCGGCGACTGCGCGATCCACGCCAGCAGCGGCAGGCTAACGAACCCGGTTGCCAGCGCGCCCGCCACAAAGCGGCCGTTCTTCAGCACTTCTTTGTAATCCCGACCCAGCTCTTTCAGCGAGAGTTTCTCGCCAATGCGAGTGGCCGTTTCCGGCATCGCCCGGTGCAGGCCAAAGAACGCGATGGCGGCGAGAACGGCAAACAGGACAAACATCCCTTCCCATGGCGCCATATGCACCCACGCGGCACCCACCAGCGGCCCGAGTAAGGGAGCGATCAGCGCCACGTTCGCCATCAGCGCGGTAATTTTGATGCACACCGCCTCTTCAAACGATTCCTGAATGGCGGCATACCCCACGGCGCCGATAAAGCACAGGCTCACCCCTTGCAGGAAGCGCAGCAGGGTAAATTGTTCAATGTTTTGCGCCAGCAGCGTGGCGAGACAGGTGACGATAAACCACACCACGCCCGTCAGCATCACCGGACGACGGCCAATACGATCCGACAGCGGGCCTAACAGCCACTGTAAAAACATGCCGCCGGCCAGATAGGCGGTCATGGAGGTCGGCACCCACTCAATACCCGCGTTGTACTGCGCCACAACGGCCAGCATCCCGGGCTGGATCATATCGTTGCCGATATAGGTAGAGAATTCGTAGAGCACCAGACACAGAGGGAAAAGCAACGCCTGACGACCCAGACGTGAACCAGAAGAAGAACGGTTTAACATGCAATCTCTTTATAATGACAAAATCGCGACGAGTTTAATGAAATGCCGCAGACCGAGATAGTGATTTATCGAGGATAAACAGAAATAAAGCACATATCGTCTTCGTTTAAGGTTTCCTTAAGTTGACACTTTTATGATAGCGCGATTACTCGTCAACGACCCCAAATTATGGCACTCACCTCCAGCCGTTCAGAATTGTCTAACTTACAGACAAATAAGACAAAACGACTTTACCGCTTACCGACCCGCTTTTATGGTTATCAGCTTTTCGTACTGATTGCCCTTGCCGTGGTGTTTACGTGGCTATCGCGCAGTGAAGCGCTCGACAGATGGATCACCGGCTTTTGGTATGACGCGGCCACGCAGAGCTTTCCGCTGCAGAAAGACCACCTGCTGGATCTGCTGAACCACCGCCTGGCGAAGTACATCGCCATCGGCTTAGGTGCCGTGGCGCTGTTTTACGGCGCCTGGAAGCGCAACGCAAGGCTGGTGACGGCGGCGCTGCTGATGGGCGTTGGCGCGCTGGTGGTAGGCGTGCTGAAAAGCGTGAGCCATCACAGCTGCCCGTGGGATTTGGTGGAATATGGCGGTAAGGCTATGTCTTATCCCCTGTTCAGCGCCGTCCCTGCTGACAGCGGTCCGGGGCGCTGTTTTCCCGGCGGTCATGCCTCCAGCGGCTTTATGGTGATGGGCCTGTTTTTTGCCTTCTGGCGCGAGCGTCCGCGTCTCGCCTGGTGCTTCGTCGCGCTGGGCGTGGTGTTAGGTCTGGCGATGGGCTACGGCCAGGTCATGCGCGGGGCGCATTTTTTCTCTCACAACCTGTGGGCCGGGTTGTGGGTCTGGTTTTCTCAGGTGGTTGTCTACGGACTTATTTCCACCCGGTTTGCTAAAGAGTGATAACGCTATGTTAGAGAATCTGAATTATCAGCTGTTTTATCTGATCAACGCCACGCCAGCCTCGCCTGAGTGGACGATCGATTTTGCCACCTTCCTGGCAAAAGATCTGATCGGTATCGTGCCTGCACTGGCTGCGATTCTCTGGCTGTGGGGTCCCCGCAGCCAGGTGAAGGCGCAGCGCCAACTGGTGATTAAAGTCGCGATGGCGCTCGGGGTAAGCGTCCTGGTCAGCTACATTCTCGGCCATGCGTTCCCGCACGATCGTCCTTTTGTCGATCGCGTCGGCTATACCTTCCTGCACCACGCGCCGGATGACTCGTTCCCGAGCGATCACGGAACGGTGATCTTCACCTTCGCGCTGGCTTTCCTGTTCTGGCATCGCCTGTGGTCCGGTGCGGTCCTGATGGTGGCGGCCCTGGCTATCGCCTGGTCGCGCGTTTACCTGGGCGTTCACTGGCCGCTGGATATGGTGGGCGGTTTCCTGGTCGGGCTGATCGGCTGCGTGAGCGCGGCTATCCTGTGGAGCCTCTTCGGTGAAGCGCTTTACCGCACGCTGTCTTCGCTCTATCGCGCCATTTTCGCTATCCCGATCCGCAAAGGCTGGATACGTGACTAACCCCAACCTGACAGGTTACACTTGAACCCCCGCCCTGCGGGGGTTCACTTTTTTATCCCGAGGAACTATGGAAACACGTCGCGATGACCGCATTGCTCAGCTGCTACAGGCGCTGAAGCGCAGCGATAAGCTGCATCTTAAGGAAGCCGCCAACCTCCTCGGCGTCTCAGAGATGACCATTCGTCGGGATCTGAACAGCGAAAGCGCGCCCGTCGTGCTGCTGGGCGGATATATTGTGCTTGAGCCGCGTAGCGCCAGCCATTACCTGATCAGCGACCAGAAGACGCGCCTGGTGGAAGAGAAGCGCAAAGCCGCCCGGCTTGCGGCCTCACTGGTACAGCCGCACCAGACGCTGTTTTTTGACTGCGGAACCACCACGCCGTGGATTATCGAAGCCATCGACAGCAGTATCCCTTTTACCGCCGTATGCTACTCCCTGAACACCTTTCTGGCGCTTCAGGAGAAACCGGAGTGCCGGGTGATCCTCTGCGGCGGCGAGTTTCACGCCAGCAACGCCATCTTTAAGCCGCTCAACCTGCAGGACACGCTCAGCAATCTCTGCCCGGATATCGCGTTTTATTCCGCCGCAGGCGTCAACGTGCGTCAGGGTGCGACCTGCTTTAACCTGGAAGAGCTGCCGGTGAAACACTGGGCGTTAAGCGCCGCGCAGTACCATGTGCTGGTGGTCGATCACAGCAAGTTTGGCAAGGTGCGTTCGGCAAGAATGGGCGAGCTGGCGCAGTTTGACGCCATCGTCAGCGACTGCCGCCCGGACGATGAGATTGTGGCCCACGCGAAGGCGCAGCAGGTGAAGTTAATGTATTAAGAGGGGTGACGTCTGATGTCGTCACCCCGGCCCTCTCCCACAGGGAGAGGGAGAAAACCCATCAGGTTTAGCTAAACCAGCTGCCGAACCAGCCGTGGAATTTCATCATCACGAAATCCCACATCCGGCTGAAGAAGCCGCCCTCTTCCACCGCTTCCATTACAATCAGCGGACGCTGTTCAATCGACTTCCCGTTTAGCTGGAAATCAATCGTCCCGACCACCTGGCCTTTTTTCAGCGGAGCCGTGAGCTGCGGGTCGGTCAGGGTATAGCTGGCCTTCAGGTTTTTCAGCTGACCGCGCGGAATGGTCACCGAGCCCGCCTCACCCGCGCCCAGGTTCACTTCGCTCTTGTCGCCAAACCAGACGCGCTGGCTGACGAACGTGGCATCCGGTTTAATCGGCGTCACGGTTTCATAGAAGCGGAAGCCCCACGTCAGCAGTTTTTCTGACTCATTAAAGCGAATACGGTCGGTTTTGGTGCCCAGCACCACAGAAATCAGGCGCATGTCGCCCTGGGTCGCGGAGGCCACCAGGTTATAGCCCGCGCCCGCCGTGGTGCCGGTTTTCATTCCGTCCACGTTAACGTTGCTGCTCCACAGCAGGCGGTTGCGGTTCGGCTGGCGGATTTTATTGAAGGTAAACTCTTTCTCTTTATGGATGGCGTATTCATCCGGCACGTCGTGGATCAGCGCTTTCCCCAGCAGCGCCATGTCGCGCGCGGTACTGAACTGTCCCGGCGAATCCAGACCGTGAACCGTTTTGAACGTGGTGTTGGTTAAGCCCAGTTTCTGCGCGTAGCCATTCATCAAGCCAATGAAAGAATCCTGGCTGCCGGCAACGTAATCGGCCAGCGCGATGCACGCATCATTTCCCGACTGAATAATTACCCCTTTGTTCAGATCGGAAACGGAGACCTGATCCCCCGGCTTCAGGAACATCACCGAAGAGCCGCGCAGCGCCGGGTTGCCGGTGGCCCAGGCATCTTTACCGATGGTGACCATATCGTCCAGTTTGATCTTGCCCGCTTTCAGCGCCTGGCCCACCACGTAGCTGGTCATGATTTTGGTCAGGCTTGCCGGATCGAGTTTCTCATCCGCATTCCCTTCCGCCAGCACTTTACCGCTGGAATAATCCATCAGGATCCAGGCGCGCGCATCCACAGGCGGCGCTTCGGGCGCAGCCTGTTCAGCTGCATAGAGAGTTGGTGCAAACAGGAAAAGGAGCGCAGAGCCTGTCGCAAGGCTGCGCAGAGAAGTCATTTTACGCGTCATAAATGCCACCCGAGTGTCCATTCAAAAATTACGTCACATCACCGTGTCGCAAGAAGCGATGAGTAATAGCGCACTAAAACGGTTAAAGAAACCCAACGAGGGTAAAGTTATTAAAGTTTATGCAATAACATTCATATACGCTTTGATTCAGACGATTTTTTTGTCTTCTGTTGCGTAATTGTTAGGTTTATCTCACCATGGCGAACGCTGACCCGGATTCACAACTCATCAGGAGTAAATATGATTACGCTTTGGGGCAGGAACAACTCGACCAACGTTAAGAAAGTGCTCTGGACGCTCGAGGAGCTGGATTTACCGTTCAACCAAATCATGGCCGGCATGTCGTTCGGCGTGAACAAAGAGGCCGACTATCTGGCCATGAACCCGAACGGCCTGGTGCCGCTGCTGCGCGATGATGAAACCGACGCGACGCTTTGGGAGTCCAACACCATTGTCCGCTACCTCGCCGCCCAGTACGGTCAGGGCCGCCTGTGGGTGGAAAGCCCGACCCGTCGTGCTCAGGGCGAAAAGTGGATGGACTGGGCGAATCAGACGCTATCCCCGACCCACCGCGTGATCCTGATGGGACTTATCCGCACGCCGGAAGCCGAACGCGATTATCCCGCGATTCACGCCGCGCAGGATACCTGCGAAAACCTGTTTGCGATGATGGATGACGAGCTGGCGAAGCACGCCTGGTTCTCCGGCGAGGTGTTCGGCACAGGCGATATCGCCGTGGCGCCGTTCGTCTGGAACCTGACCAACATGGGCCTGAAGTGGACGCCGCGCCCTCATCTTGAGCGCTGGCTAAAACAGCTGAGCGATCGCCCGGCGTACCGCAACGTGGTGATGATCCCGGTCACCTGATTACGCACCGGACGGGCTGACTTTTAACAGCTGCCCGTCCGTCTCGTCGGTCAGCACATATAAATAGCCGTCCGGCCCCACCCGCACATCGCGAATACGTTTATCCCGGTCGCCCAGAATTCGTCCGTCCTCCGTGACCTTATTTCCGTCCACGCTCAGCACGATAACGTCCTTTTCCTTCAGCGCGCCGATAAACAGCTTGTTTTTCCACTGCGGGAAGACGTCGCTGTTGTAAAAGGCCATACCGCTCACGGCAGGTGACACTTTCCAGACGAACAGCGGTTTTTCGGTTCCCTCAACGTGCTCGCCTTTGGCTTCCGGAATTTTCAGACCGCTGTAATTAATACCGTGCGTCGCCAGCGGCCAGCCGTAGTTCTTTCCTTTCTCCGGGATGTTGATCTCATCTCCGCCGCGCGGGCCGTGCTCGTTCAGCCACAGCGCGTCGCTCCAGGGATTCATCGCCATCCCCTGCGGGTTACGAATGCCGTAAGACCAGATTTCGGGTCGTGCGCCGGGGGTATTCACAAACGGGTTATCCGGCGGCACTTTTCCGTCTTCGGTGAGGCGCACCACTTTACCCTGCAGCTTGTCCAGGTCCTGCGCCGTCGGACGCTGGTTGTTCTCGCCAAGTCCGATAAAGAGCGAGCCTTTGCCGTCGAACACCAGCCGCCCGCCAAAATGGTTCCCGGTGGAGAGTTTCGGCATCTGGCGGAACACCACCTGGAATCCCTCGATGCGGGAATAGTCGTCGCTCAGGCGGCCATAGCCCACCGCCGTTCCGGCTTTGCCGTCCCTCCCGGCTTCAGCGAAGCTCAGCCAGATGCGGCGTGATTTTTCAAAATCCGGGGCGAGGACCACGTCCAGCAATCCTCCCTGACCGTTTGCCCAGACCTTCGGCACGCCGACAATTGGATCGGAGAGCCCTTTTCCGGCCTGCCAGCGTTTGAGCTGACCGCCCTTCAGGGTCACCAGCAGCCCGTTATTATCCGGCAGAAACGCCAGAGACCAGGGGTGATCAAGTTTGTTTTGCAGCACCTCGACCTTGACCGCCTCCGGGGCAGCAAGAAGCGAAAACGGAATAAACAGCGCAGGCAGGGAAATTAGCGAGGATCGAGGCATAACGCGCTCCTTTATCGGCACATGGCATAAAGATTAGCCACTGCGTCCGGGCGCGTTACCACTTTTACAAAAGCTTAATCAGAAGGGGGAGTCGCCTCCCCCGGAATCAGTGCTGTTCAAGCTGTTTGTGCTCGTTCAGGCACATGATGCATAGAGAGAGCGTGGTCAGGCAGTTTTCAAGCTTCTCCGCGTTAACAGCGATAAAGTTCGGGCAGTCGTGGCGTCCGTTCATCAGACACACCCCTGCAATGGAGAGCACTTCGGCAGCGCGGCGCAGCGCGATTTCTTCGCTTTCGCCGTATTTCGCCTGCAGGGTCGGTGCTTTTTCACGCATGAAATTGCAAAGTTCAAACAGGTTATCACGCAGATGTTCGCTTTCGCTGACTGACATATACCCTTTTGCCTTCCTCAACTGCAGGTACGCGGCCAGGTCGATTCGGGCGTTGATCAGCTTGTTAAGCAGATCGCGTCTAAGTCTGTCAACGGTCATGATCTTTCCTCCTCTGTCAGCCATTGTGCACAGTCAGGATAAGTACATTTTTTGTACAGTTTAATGCCTGGGATCAATTTTTATTAACTGATTAACATTATTTACAATGTTACAACGTCTGCCCGGCCCATCCGCCTTGCAAAGAGTGTATAAATCCCCCGCGATACGCTGTAAAATCCCGCCCAGATAACTCCATAATTGATGAATTTTTAACCTATGAGCAATGTTACGCACCAGCCGAAAATCGGCTTCGTCTCTCTAGGCTGTCCAAAAGTCTAAAATAATACATTGCTGCCTTTTTTCTAATCCCCAGTATGACTGGCTTAGGCGAAAAAAAAGCCGGGATAAAAACCCGGCGCTCGAATCAATATTTAATGCTGTCTCCCGCAAATTCATTCTTCACGAAAGCCGGGTTTACCGTTGGCTTTACGCCATGCTTTAACCTCTTTAACCACCCCTTCAGGATTATCTTCACGGTCATCTTGGGGGCAGTAGATAAGGTCAGACCCGTCAGGGTGCTCGGTCAGGCGCTTAAACTCCAGTATGTTTTTATATCTTCACTTTCTAAAATGTCCGCAACGTTGAAGAGTTTACGGACGAACTCCAGAACTCGTTTTCTGTGTAGTCACTGAATGACCGCTTCAAGATGTTTCCCCGCCAGCGATTTGCACGATAACGTCTTCCGAATAGAATTTTTCGCCGAGTAAATTTTCTAAATCCAATGCCTGTTTTTGGCTAACATTGAACCCTGCGATGCCTTTGACAAATGCATCTTCGTCATCCGGCCCCCACCCCATGACAGCAGCAACTCCTTTCAGTTTGCTCTTAGGGATCTCAACCTCTAAAACCAATTCTTCGCTTTGTTTATCAAAAAGTTCCACAGAATAGATTATCATCACTTTTCTACCTTTCTGGTTGGATCTGCTGGCTTGGTTTGCTCACCTGTTATGTGATTGAACTCGCCTAAATGGTTACGGCCCGAACGGTCATAAACTTCGACTGTTCCATGTTGAGAGTCCCATTCATAAATTTTACCTTTGGCATCTTTCCATCTTGCCCGAAGTTGTCCGCCACCTTGAATAGCTGTCTTACGTGGTGCTCTTTTCGCATCAGGGAATGCTGGTAATGGTGGGGTCCCTTTTGGCGCTGTGTGGTATTTGTGATCCGCATTAAGATAGACGTAAATCGGATCAAAAGTCCCTGCTGGATGCACCAGGATATAATCCCGGAATGAACGTTCTCCCGGTGCAGGGGTAACTGTTGACCACGGGCTGTTGATTTCACTTTCCGGGTAAACCAGTACATTCGGAGGAATATAGACATTGTTCTGGTTGCCTGTGTTGGTCGGGGAAGAATATCCCGGATCGTCAGGAGTCCAAACGATTGTCGGCTTATCTGCGCCATCCTCCCAGAACTCATAGTTCCCGGTAGTGGTGTTCTTCTGAAGCATGCGCACAGGCACTTTGTCCTGTCCACCTCTGGCGCTGACGTGGAAGCCTTTCGGCCTCATGGTGCCGAACTGGTCAGCTTCCCAGCGAAAGCGAACACGGGTCGGAACATCTTCTTTATTCCGTGCGGCCTGCTCAAGGCGCATTTTATCAATGTAGTCCTGTTCGCCACTGTTGAGCTTTGGCGAGTAGAAAATGCCAAATAGAAAAACGGTTGGAGGACTCGGGGCTATCCAGCGACCAGCCGTTGAAAGATTTCCTCCGATTTTCTGCACTGCTGCGTATCCGGCCTCAATTGCTGCATCAGTGGCGATCCCTGCTGTAGTCGCGACCCTTGCTGTTGCCATCCCTGCCGTCGCAGACGCTTTTGGGGCATCCGAGGAACTGAAAAGGCGCTTATACCACGGGCGGTTATCTTCTGGTGGTGGAGTCGGTTCGGCTGGTTTGAGTTTCTTTGCAGCCTGCGCGTGTTGGACGGGTTCCGATTCTGTTTGTTCCAGTTGAGGAAGTGCTCGGTAGTAGCCAACATGACCGAAATTATCAACAGATTCCTGATCAGTCCCTGCGTCAGTGCAGCCTTCACCTCGCAAACATGATTTTGCAAAAACGGGTAGAGCACTAAGGGCAGTAACGGCAACAGCTTTGTTTACTGAAGGTTCTGACATACCGAACGGATCGCTGATCTCCACAGTGCCAGGGGCGATCAGGAAGTTCGATCCACTTGGACAGTCACAATGGATGATTGAACCATCAACGGCGACCGCTTCGCCGTTCGTTTGTCGGTGATCTCCACTAACAATGACTCCGATTTTCCCACATTTCGGGCAAGGTGTGGTCTTATCGCCGATATAGAGTTTCCACTTTCCCATGACAGACATACCAGGGCGTGCGGCTATGCATCGTGAGCCTGTAGAGGTTTTATCCCCGTCTAGCCCAACATTTTTACCGTGAACAATACAGCCTCTGTTTACAGATGCCATAGTGACCGCCTTAGTTCAGAAAATTCTCTTTTGTACTGTTGCATAAGTCCCTCTACTTGTTATAAAAATAATCCACTAGGCCATTTTACAAGCAATAACCATACATTAAATAGGCATTAGTTCTAATCAAAACATCGTTTATTAATCAGAAGAATCGGTTGGCACCGAAAACCTGCCGCGAGCACAATTCTTCAGTACAAATTTCCCCCCAAACTCTGTAGAATCCCTGCCCTGACCATTCCAAAAATCGAACATTTTTTAACCTATGAGCAATGTTATGCACCAGCCGAAAATCGGCTTCGTCTCCCTGGGCTGCCCGAAAAACCTCGTGGATTCCGAACGCATCCTGACCGAACTGCGCACCGAGGGCTATGACGTGGTGCCAAGCTACGACAACGCCGATATGGTGATCGTGAACACCTGCGGTTTTATCGACAGCGCGGTTCAGGAGTCACTGGAAGCCATCGGTGAAGCCCTGACGGAAAACGGCAAAGTGATTGTTACCGGCTGTCTGGGCGCGAAAGAAGACCAGATCCGCGAAGTGCACCCGAAGGTGCTGGAGATCACCGGCCCGCACAGCTACGAGCAGGTGCTGGAACATGTTCATCACTACGTGCCAAAACCAAAGCACAACCCGTTCCTGAGCCTGGTGCCGGAACAGGGCGTGAAGCTGACGCCGCGCCACTACGCTTACTTAAAAATTTCCGAAGGCTGCAACCATCGCTGCACCTTCTGCATCATCCCGTCCATGCGTGGCGATCTGGTGAGCCGTCCAATTGGCGAAGTGCTGGCGGAAGCTAAACGTCTGGCCGACGCGGGCGTGAAGGAGCTGCTGGTCATCTCCCAGGACACCTCGGCCTACGGCGTTGACGTTAAACACCGCTCTGGTTTCCACAACGGCGAGCCGGTGAAAACCAGCATGGTCGGCCTGTGCGAACAGCTGTCTAAGCTCGGTATCTGGACGCGTCTGCACTACGTCTATCCGTACCCGCACGTTGACGACGTGATCCCGCTGATGGCGGAAGGCAAAATTCTGCCGTACCTGGATATCCCGCTGCAGCACGCCAGCCCGCGTATCCTGAAGTTGATGAAGCGTCCTGGCTCCGTTGATCGCCAGCTGGCGCGCATCAAGCAGTGGCGTGAAATCTGCCCGGATCTAACCCTGCGCTCCACCTTCATCGTCGGCTTCCCGGGTGAAACCGAAGAAGACTTCCAGATGCTGCTCGACTTCCTGAAAGAAGCGCGTCTGGACCGCGTAGGCTGCTTCAAGTACAGCCCGGTAGAAGGCGCAACCGCCAACGAGCTGGCGGACCAGGTGCCGGAAGAGGTGAAAGAAGAGCGCTGGAACCGCTTCATGCAGCTGCAGCAGCAAATCTCTGCCGAGCGTCTGCAGGAAAAAGTGGGCCGCGAGATCATGGTGATCGTTGACGAAGTGGACGAAGAAGGCGCGATTGGCCGCAGCATGGCGGACGCCCCTGAGATCGACGGCGCGGTGTACCTGAACGGCGAAACCAACGTCAAACCGGGTGATATTATTCGCGTGAAGGTTGAAAACGCGGACGAGTATGACCTGTGGGGTAGCCGGGTTTAATCTCCTTTCCCCCCTCACCCTACCCCTCTCCCCACTGGTGAGAGGGGACTGCTCGGTGCGGTTTTTCACCCTCGCCCCTTTGGGGAGAGGGCCGGGGTGAGGGGCAAGCAAAAGCCTACCCCTTAATCCTCGGATCCAGCGCGTCGCGCAGTCCGTCCCCCAGCAGGTTAAACGCCAGCACGGTCAGGAAAATCGCCAGACTCGGGAAGATCGCCACGTGCGGCGCAATCACCATATCCGCCCTCGCCTCGTTCAGCATCGCGCCCCACTCCGGCGTCGGAGGCTGCGCGCCTAGCCCCAGAAACGACAGGCTGGCCGCCGAGATAATCGACACGCCGATACGCATGGTAAAATAGACTACGATGGACGATACCGTACCCGGCAGAATATGGCTGAACAGGATGGTGGCATCGCTGGCCCCCATGCTGCGGGCCGATTCGATAAAGGTCTGCTGTTTCAGCACCAGCGTGTTGCCGCGCACCAGGCGCGCGAACGCCGGAATCGAAAACACCGCGACCGCAATGATGACGTTCGCCATGCCGCTGCCCATGATCGCCACCACGGCAATCGCCAGCAGAATGCCGGGGAAGGCAAACAGCACGTCGCAGATGCGCATGATGATGCGGTCCCACCAGCCTTCGTAATATCCGGCAACGAGCCCCAGCACGGTACCGATGGCCGCGCCGATCAGCACCGCGAACACCCCGGCGGCAAGCGAGATTTGCGCCCCGACCAGCACGCGGCTAAAGATATCGCGCCCGAGGGAGTCCACGCCGAACCAGTGCAGCATCGACGGTCCGTCGTTCAGACGGTCGTAGTCAAAATAGTTTTCCGCATCAAACGGCGCCACCCACGGCGCAATCACCGCCACCGCAATCAGCAGCAGCACAAACAGCCCCGCGGTCATCGCGACCGGCTGACGGCGAAAACGCCGCCAGAATTCAGACCACGGGGTGCGGACGTGGTCCGGTTTTAGCCCCGGCATCGCGTTTAAAACAGCCTGACGTCGCCAGTTCAACAATCGCATCTTACTTGTACCTGATGGCCGGGTTAATGGCAGCGTAGAGCACGTCCACCACTAAGTTGATAAGAATAAACTCCAGTGAGAAAAGCAGGACTTCCGCCTGAATCACCGGGTAGTCGCGCATCTCGACGGAATCGACCAGCAGGCGTCCCAGCCCCGGCCAGTTGAAGACCTTTTCCACGACGATTGAGCCGCCGAGCAGGAAGCCAAACTGCAGCCCCATCATCGTCACCACCGGGATCATCGCATTGCGGAATCCGTGCTTGAGAATGACCCACTTCTCGCTGACCCCTTTCGCCCGCGCGGTGCGAATATAATCTTCGCTCAGCACGTCAACGAACGAGGCGCGGGTAAAGCGGGCCATCACCGCCGAAACGGCAGCCCCCAGCGTCATGGAAGGCAGGATGTAATGCTTCCAGGTATCGGCCCCGACGGTCGGCAGCCAGCCCAGCTCGACGGAGAAGATCTGCATCAGCAGCATCCCCAGCGCGAACGCCGGGAAGGAGATGCCGGTCACCGCCAGCGCCATGCCGAGCTTGTCCGGCCAGCGGTTGCGCCAGACGGCCGCGATAATCCCGGCGCCAAGCCCAAACACGACCGCCCAGCTCATGCTGGCTATCGTTAACCAGAACGTCGGCATAAAGCGGCTGGCAATCTCCTCCGACACCGGACGGCGCGACACCATCGAAATACCAAAATCACCCTGCAGAACGTTACAGATATAGTGGATAAACTGCATATACAGCGGCTGGTCGAGGCCAAGCTGCTTACGCACCAGGTCAATGACGGTAGCATCCGCCTCAGGCCCGGCGACCAGACGCGCCGGATCGCCCGGCAGCATATGGACAAACAAAAACACCAGGACCGCCACAATCAGCAGCGTCGGAATAAGCCCCAGCAGGCGTTTACAAACATAATTCAGCATGAGGTTTATTTTAAATCCGCATCGTCAAAGCTAAAGCCCGTGTCCGGCATGATGTAGAACCCGGTCAACGCTTTGTTATGGGCTGACACCAGTTTCTCCACCACCAGCGGCACCCACGGTGACTCTTTCCAGATAATATCCTGCGCGTCTTTGTAGAGGCGCGCTTTCTCTTCCGGTTTGGTGGTTTTCAGGGCATCTGCCAGGTCTTTGTCCACCTGCGGGTTGCTGTAAAACGCAGTGTTGAACAGGGTTGGCGGCCAGTTCTGCGAGGCAAACAGCGGCGACAGCGCCCAGTCGGCTTCACCGGTCGAGGCCGTCCAGCCGGTGTAGAACATCCGCACGCCGCTCTCTTTCTGCCCTTTCCCCTCCACTTCTGCCGCACGCTGTCCGGCATCCATTGCGGTGACCTGCACCTTGATACCCACCTGCGCCAGCTGCTGCTGGGTAAACTGCAGCACCTTCTGGGCGGTGCTGTGATTGTGCGAGGACCACAGCGTGGTGCTGAAGCCGTTCGGGAAGCCCGCCTCTTTCAGCAGCTCGCGCGCTTTGGCCGGATCGTACGGCCACGGCTGATAGCTTTGCGCATACGCGATAGCCGGCGGCAACACGCCGGTGGCCGGGGTGGCATAGCCCGCAAAAGCGACCTTCACCAGCGCCTGACGGTTAATGGCGTAGTTGATGGCCTCACGAACCTTCGGGTTATCAAACGGCTTTTGCGTGACGTTCATGCTGATGTAGCGCTGCATGATCGACGGGCTGGCGACCAGCTCCAGCTTGCTGTTTTTCTGCAAAATGGCGGCCTGCTCATATGGGATCGGGAAGGCAAACTGCGCCTCGCCGGTTTGCAGCATCGCCGCGCGGGTGTTGTTGTCCACCACCGGACGCCAGGTGATGGTGTCCAGCTTCGGCAGCCCCTGCTGCCAGTATCCGGCGAATTTCTTCACCTTCACAAAATCGGTCTGGTTCCAGGTGAGCAGTTCGTAAGGACCGGTGCCAACAGGGTGAAAGCCGATCTCCGTGCCGTATTTCTTCAGCGCGGCAGGAGAAATCATCGCCGTTGCCGGATGCGCCAGGATATTGATAAACGCGGAGAACGGCTCTTTCAGGGTGATTTTGACCGTCGCCGGGTCGACCACCTCGGTGCTGGCGATATTTTTATACAGGTTATAGCGCTTGAGGCTATTTTCCGGATTGCTGGCGCGGTCCAGGTTAACCTTCACCGCCTCCGCATTGAAGTCTGTCCCGTCCTGGAACTTCACGCCGGTCCTGAGCTTGATGGTATACACCAGACCGTCGTCGGACACGGTGTACCCCTCCGCCAGCACGTTTTTGAGCTTCATCTCTTTATCGAGGCCAAACAGGCCCTGATAGAACGATTTCGCCACCGCCTGAGAGAGCGTGTCGTTGGCGTCATACGGATCGAGCGTGGTGAAGTTGGAGCCGACGGCGACCACCACATCTTTGGCAGCGAACGCGGGGGCAGCGGCCAGGGCTGCCGTCACGCTCGCGGCTAACAACCATCTACGCGCTACAAATGTAACCATTGTGTTCTCCTGCCTGTTGTAAGTTATAACCGCGAAAAAGCGTTGTCCTGACGCGGGGGAGCGACGAAATGACCCGGCCCGACCTCGCGCAGCGTCACGCGCTCCACGGCCTCGCCGCGTTTATGAATATTGCCCGGCATTTCATCCTGCAGCAGCACCCGCTGGCCGTGACGATGCGCGGGATCGGCTACCGGGACCGCCGCGATAAGCTTGCGGGTATACGGGTGCTGCGGGTTTTCAAACACCGCTCTTCGCGGCCCAATCTCCACGATCTGCCCCATAAACATCACCGCTACGCGATGGCTGATGCGCTCGACCACCGCCATGTCGTGCGAGATAAACAGAAAGGCAATGCCCATATCCCGCTGTAAATCCAGCAACAGGTTGATGATTTGCGCCCGGATAGAGACATCCAGCGCCGAGACGGACTCATCGGCAATCACCACTTTCGGGTTCAGCGCCAGCGCCCGGGCGATGCAGATACGCTGCCGCTGTCCGCCGGAAAACTCGTGCGGATAACGCCAGGCGTGCTCCGGCTTCAGGCCGACGCGCTCCAGCAGCCAGGCCACGCGACGCTGGGCCGCTTCGCCGTCGAGCAGGTTATGTACCCGCAGCGGCTCCATGATCGAATACCCCACCGTATGGCGCGGATCGAGGGAGGCATACGGATCCTGGAAAATAAACTGAATATCCCGCCGCACCGCCTGCAGCTTGCTGTCCGGAAGGGTATCAATGCGCTCGCCGTTAAAGGTAATGCTGCCTTCCTGTGATTCCACCAGACGGAGCAACGCGCGCCCGGTGGTGGATTTACCGCAGCCGGACTCCCCCACCAGCGCCAGCGTTTCGCCGGGCCAGAGATCGAAACTGACGTTTTCCACCGCGTGCACTTCGCGCTTAACGCGGTTTAATACGCCGCTGCGCAGCGGAAAACGGGTGACCAGATCGCGCACTTCCAGAATGGGCTTACCCGGCACCACGGTGTCCTGCTCGCGCTCCTCCTCCTGTAGCTCAGACGCCTCAGGAGAAATCAGCGGGAAACGGCGCGGCAAATCGCTGCCGTTCATCGCCCCCAGGCGCGGAACCGCCGCCAGCAGCGCTTTTGTGTAAGGATGCACTGGCGCGTGAAAAATCTGCTCAACCGGGCCGGTTTCCACCGCGCTGCCCTTGTGCATCACCAGCACCCGATCGGCGATATCGGCGACCACACCCATATCGTGGGTGATGAAAATCACCCCCATCTCCATCTCCTGCTGCAGCACTTTAATGAGCTGCAGGATCTGCGCCTGAATCGTCACGTCCAGCGCCGTCGTCGGTTCATCGGCAATCAGCACCGCCGGACGGCAGGAGAGCGCCATGGCAATCATCACCCGCTGGCGCATGCCGCCAGAAAGCTGATGCGGGTAGCGCCCCAGAATGGCCTGCGCCTCCGGAATGCGCACCAGCTCCAGCATCCGTCGGGCCTCGTTGAGCGCTTCATCGCCGCTCAGCCCCTGATGCAGGCGGATAGACTCGGCGATTTGTTCCCCGACCGGGAAAACCGGGTTCAGGGAGGTCATCGGCTCCTGGAAGATCATCGCAATGTCCGCCCCGCGCACGCCCTGCATCTGCGAACCGCTTAGTTCATTTAAATCAATGACCTGACGGTTGCGGCGGCGCAGGAGCATTTTCTCGCTGCTGATTTGCCCGCCCGTCTGTTCCAGCAGGCGCATCAGCGCCAGGGCGGTGACCGATTTTCCGGAACCGGACTCGCCAACAATCGCCAGCGTCTCGCCGCGCCTGAGCGTGAACGATAAATTCTGTACTGCGGGGATGAACTGCCGCTCTTCCTGAAACGCAATATTGAGCTGATGGACAGCCAGCACTTCGCGGTTGTCCAGTTTTTCACTGTGCGGCACGCGCTGCCCCCTTATTCACGATAGATGCCCGTGCTTGGTTCATCACCGGCATAACCCCAGGCACGATACATGCCTTCGCTGTTGAACGGCAGAGCCACGTTGCCCTCACGATCCACCGCGATGAGCCCGCCGACGCCGCCCAGGGCGGGCAGTTTCTCCATCACCACGCGCTCGCAGGCTTCGCTGAGGCTTAAACCGCCGTAATCCATCAGCGCGGTGATGTCGTAGGCCGCGAGGGCGCGAATAAACACTTCGCCGGTTCCGGTACACGACACCGCCGCCGTCGCGTTATTGGCGTAGCAGCCGGCGCCCGGCAGCGGGCTATCGCCGACGCGTCCGGGCAGCTTGTTGGTCATGCCGCCCGTTGACGTCGCCGCCGCGAGGTTTCCGGCCTTATCCAGCGCCACCGCGCCGACCGTGCCCATTTTGGTGGTTTCATCCAGCGGCGCATTGTGGTCAAGCTGCGTCATGCCCGCCGAACGGGCCTCCAGCAGCTGCTGGTAGCGCTCCTCTGTGGAAAAAAGATCCGGCGATACCGGTTCCATCCCGTGCTCGAAGGCAAACGCCTCTGCCCCGGCCCCCGTCAGCAGCACGTGCGGACTCGCTTCCATCACCAGACGCGCGGCCAGCACCGGATTGCGCAGATGACTCACGCCCGCCACGGCGCCCGCTTTCAGGGTGACGCCGTCCATCACGCAGGCATCCAGCTCGTGCGTTTCATCCCGGGTAAAGACCGAACCGATCCCTGCATTAAATAACGGGCACTCTTCCAGCAGGCGCACCGCCTCGGTGACCACATCTAGCGCGCTTTCGCCCGCTTCCAGCATTCTCTGGCCCGTTTCCACAATGGCATACAGCGCGTCGATATAGCGCTTTTCCTGCTCGGGACTGAGCTGTGCTCGGGTGATTGCCCCGGCGCCACCATGAATTGCGATTACCGCATTAACCATTCGCATCACCCGTTAGCCTGATTTGCGGCTTTTTCTATAAATATCATTATCGTCGATGAAACTTCAGATGATTTTTGAATATAGAAAGACGTAACTGTGATGTAAAGCGTACACCCATCGGGTCATACAGTTAGCCGCACTTTTCTGCCATAATGAGCGCTTTCGTTGTTACTCCGCAGGAGCCCACCATGGATTTTACCGCCGGACTGATGCCGCTTGAGACGGCACTCACGCAGATGCTTGACCGCATTACCCCACTGCATGAGGTTGAAACGCTGCCGCTTGTGCGCTGTTTTGGCCGTATTGCCGCGCGCGATATTGTCTCTCCGCTTAACGTGCCGGGGTTTGATAACTCCGCGATGGACGGTTACGCGGTGCGCCTGGCGGATCTCCAGACGGGTAACGCCCTGCCGGTGGCGGGTAAAGCCTTTGCGGGCCAGCCGTTTAGCGGTGAATGGCCTGCGGGTACCTGCGTGCGCATCATGACCGGCGCACCGGTTCCGGCCGGCTGCGACGCCGTGGTAATGCAGGAAGAGACCGAACAGACCGACGACGGCGTGCGTTTTACCGCGAACGTTAAAGCGGGTCAGAACATCCGCCGCACGGGCGAAGATATCACCCTTGGCGCGACGGTCTTTTCTGCCGGGCAGAAGCTGACGGCAGGTGAGCTGCCGGTGCTGGCGTCGCTCGGCGTGGCTGAAATCGACGTTATCCGTAAAGTGCGCGTGGCCGTTTTCTCCACCGGCGACGAACTTCAGCTTCCGGGCCAGCCGCTGCAGGACGGTCAGATTTACGATACCAACCGCCTGGCGGTACACCTGATGCTGGAGCAGCTGGGCTGCGAGGTGATTAACCTCGGCATTATTCCTGACGATCAGGAAAAACTGCGCGCCGCGTTTATCGAGGCGGATAACGCAGCCGACGTGGTTATCAGCTCCGGCGGCGTCTCCGTGGGCGAAGCGGATTACACCAAAACCATCCTTGAAGAGCTGGGTGAAATCGCCTTCTGGAAGCTGGCCATCAAGCCGGGAAAACCGTTCGCGTTTGGCAAGCTCCAGCACAGCTGGTTCTGCGGCCTGCCGGGTAACCCGGTCTCGGCGGCACTCACCTTCTACCAGCTGGTGATCCCGCTGCTGGCGAAGCTTTCAGGCAACAGCGCCAGCCCGCTGCCGGAACGCCAGCGCGTGCGTGCCGCCACGCGCCTGAAAAAATCGCCGGGCCGCCTCGATTTCCAGCGCGGCATTCTGGCGCGCAACGCGGACGGCGAGCTGGAAGTGAGCACCACCGGGCACCAGGGCTCGCACATTTTCAGCTCCTTCAGCCAGGGCAACTGCTTTATCGTCCTGGAGCGCGAGCGCGGCAATGTGGAAGCAGGCGAGTGGGTTGAGATCGAGCGTTTTAACCACCTGTTCGGAGGCTGACATGACGGTGGAGCTGAGCGACCCGGAGATGATGCGCTACAACCGCCAGATTGTGCTGCGCGGGTTTGATTTCGAAGGTCAGGAAGCGCTTAAGGCAGCAAGCGTGCTGGTTGTGGGGCTCGGCGGTCTGGGCTGCGCCGCCGCGCAGTATCTTGCGGCTGCGGGCGTGGGCAGAATGACGCTGCTGGATTTTGATACCGTGTCGGTGTCTAACCTCCAGCGTCAGACGCTGCACAGCGATGCGACGGTTGGCCAGCCGAAAGTGGACTCTGCCCGCTCGGCGCTGGCGCGCATCAACCCCCACGTTCAGTTCACCCTGATTGACGCTATGCTGGATGACGGCGCGCTGTCGGCGCAGATTGCGCAGCATGACCTGGTGCTGGACTGCACCGATAACGTCACCGTCCGTAACCAGCTGAACGCGGGCTGTTTTGCCCACAAAACCCCGCTGGTCTCCGGCGCGGCAATCCGCATGGAGGGGCAAATCAGCGTCTTTACGTACGCGGATGGTGAACCCTGCTACCGCTGCCTGAGCCGTCTGTTTGGCGAGAACGCCCTGACCTGCGTCGAGGCGGGCGTGATGGCGCCGCTCGTCGGCGTGATTGGCTCCCTGCAGGCAATGGAAGCAATCAAAGTGCTGGCACACTACGGCACGCCCGCAGCGGGGAAAATCGTGATGTATGACGCGATGACCTGCCAGTTCCGCGAGATGAAGCTGATGCGTAATCCTGGGTGTGAGGTGTGCGGAGGTTAAACCCTGCTGCGGCCTGATGCCCTCACCCCGGCCCTCTCCCACAGGGAGAGGGAGAAAACCGTAGGCCGGGCAAGCGCAAGCGCCACCCGGCAATAGCGTCAAATAGTCGTCCGTCCAAACGCCCCCTGCCAGTCCTGCTCAAATTTCACAATCGCCGCATCCACGGCCGGAGAGGTGATAAACTGCTGCGCCACGTCCAGCGGCAGCGTGATGGACTCGCAGCCTGCCAGCAGGCAGTCCAGCGCCTGGCGCGGGGTTTTAAAGCTCGCGGCCAGCACTTTTGACTGCGGGGTGTGCAGCGTCAGCAGCTGTTGCAGTTCAACCACGGTCTGGATCCCGTCCCCGCCCTGCGCGTCCACGCGGTTAACGTAAGGCGCCACATACTCAGCCCCCGCCAACGCCGAGAGCATCCCCTGTGCGGCACCGTAAACCGCCGTACCCAGCGTCGGGATCCCTTCCGCTTTCAGCATCTTGATCGCCGCCAGCCCTTCGGCGGTCACCGGCACTTTTACCACCAGGTCGTTGATGATGGCGCGCAGCTTACGCGCGTCCTCCACCATCCCTTCGGCGGTGGTCGCCATCACCTGCGCGAAGAGACGGCCTTTGCCGCCCAGCGCGTCGTGCAGCGCTGGCAGCAGCTCGTCCAGCGGCGTTTTACCTGCCGCCACAATGCTTGGGTTAGTGGTCACGCCCGCCAGCGGGAAGATACGCGCCAGCTTTTTGACTGCCGCAACGTCAGATGTGTCGAGATAAAGTTCCATGATGTCACCCTCAAATTTAGCCTGCACTTACCCTATCACGACAAAACCTGCTCAGTAGTTGACCTGCATCAAGATAACTTTCATTCGAAAGTCATTTAATCTTCATATGCAATACGAGAGGCGAAATCATGATCTTTAATATTCAGCGTTACTCTACCCACGACGGCCCCGGCATTCGAACCGTGGTGTTCCTGAAAGGCTGCTCGCTGGGCTGTCGCTGGTGTCAGAACCCGGAAAGCCGCTCCCGCAGCCGGGACATGCTGTTTGATGCGCGCCTGTGCCTGGACGGCTGCGACCTGTGCCAGCAGGCGGCACCGGGCTGCATCGAACGCGCGCTGAACGGTCTGGTTATCCACCGCGAAAAGCTGAGTGAAGAGACGCTTAATGCCCTCACCGACTGCTGTCCTACGCAGGCGCTGAGCGTCTGCGGTGAAGAACAGCACGTCGGGGAGATCATGGCGACCGTACTGCGCGATAAACCCTTCTACGACCGCAGCGGCGGTGGGATCACCCTCTCCGGCGGCGAGCCGTTTATGAACCCTGAGCTGGCGCACGCCCTGTTTAAAGCCAGCCATGAACAGGGGATCCACACCGCCGTGGAAACCTGCCTTCACGTGCCGTGGCACTACATCGAGCCGTCTTTACCGTACGTCGATCTGTTCCTCGCCGACCTGAAGCACGTCGACGGTGAGGTGTTTAAACAGTGGACGGACGGTTCGGCTAAGCGAATCCTGGATAACCTGAAACGCCTTGCCGCCGCCGGGAAAAAAATCACCATCCGCGTGCCGCTGATCCAGGGCTTTAACGCTGACGAAGCGTCCATCACCGCCATTACCAACTTCGCCGCCGACGAACTCGGCGTCGACGATATTCATTTTCTGCCGTATCACACGCTGGGCATGAACAAATACACCCTGCTCGGCCAACCCTACTCTGCCCCTGACAAACCGCTGGATAACCCTGCCCTGCTGGACTTCGCGCAGCAGTACGCCTGCCAGAAAGGGTTAACCGCGACCTTACGAGGATAAACCTATGACGACCCTGAATCTCAACACCCTCAGCGAGCGCATCAAGGCGCACAAAACTGCCCTGGTGCATATCGTCAAGCCGCCGGTCTGTACCGAGCGCGCCCAGCATTACACCGAAATGTACCAGCAGCACATGGACAAGCCGATCCCGATCCGTCGCGCCCTGGCGCTGGCGCATCACCTGGCCGAGCGTACCATCTGGATCAAACACGACGAGCTGATTATCGGTAACCAGGGAAGCGAAGTGCGCGCCGCGCCGATTTTTCCGGAATACACCGTCTCCTGGATTGAGAAAGAGATCGACGATCTGGCGGACCGCCCGGGCGCGGGCTTTGCGGTGAGCGAAGAGAACAAGCGCGTGCTGCACGACATCTGTCCGTGGTGGCGCGGCCAGACGGTGCAGGATCGCTGCTACGGCATGTTCACCGACGAGCAGAAAGGCCTGCTGGAAACCGGCATTATCAAAGCCGAAGGCAACATGACTTCCGGCGACGCGCACCTGGCGGTGAACTTCCCGCTGGTGCTGGAGAAAGGTCTCGATGGCCTGCGCGCCAAAGTGGCCGAGCGCCGCTCGCGCATCAACCTGACGGTGCTGGAAGACCTGCACGGCGATCAGTTCCTGAAGGCGATCGATATCGTGCTGGAAGCCGTAAGCCTGCACATCAAACGCTTTGCCAATCTGGCGCGTGAAATGGCGTCCACTGAAACCCGCGAAAGCCGCCGCGACGAGCTGCTGGCGATGGCGGAAAACTGCGACGTGATTGCCCACGAGCCGCCAAAAACCTTCTGGCAGGCGCTGCAGCTGTGCTACTTCATTCAGCTGATCCTGCAGATTGAGTCCAACGGCCACTCCGTCTCCTTCGCGCGTATGGACCAGTACCTGTATCCGTACTACCGCCGCGACGTGGAGCTGAACCAGAGCCTGAATCGCGAGCACGCCATCGAGCTGCTGCACAGCTGCTGGCTGAAGCTGCTGGAAGTGAACAAAATCCGCTCCGGCTCGCACTCCAAGGCTTCCGCCGGTAGCCCGCTGTACCAGAACGTCACCATCGGCGGCCAGAAGCTGGTCAACGGTGAGCCGATGGACGCGGTGAACCCGCTCTCCTACGCGATTCTGGAATCCTGCGGCCGTCTGCGCTCCACCCAGCCGAACCTGAGCGTGCGCTACCACGCGGGCATGAGCAACGACTTCCTCGACGCCTGCGTGCAGGTGATCCGCTGCGGCTTCGGGATGCCCGCGTTCAACAACGATGAAATCGTCATTCCGGAATTCATCAAGCTCGGCGTTGAACGTGACGACGCCTACGACTACGCGGCCATCGGCTGCATCGAAACCGCGGTGGGCGGCAAGTGGGGCTATCGCTGCACCGGCATGAGCTTTATCAACTTCGCCCGCGTGATGCTGGCCGCGCTGGAAGGCGGGCGCGACGCCACCAGCGGCAAGGTGTTCCTGCCGCAGGAGAAAGCGCTCTCCGCCGGTAACTTCGACAATTTCGACGAGGTGATGGCGGCGTGGGACAGCCAGATCCGCTACTACACCCGCAAGTCCATCGAGATTGAGTACGTGGTGGACACCATGCTGGAAGAGAACGTCCACGACATTCTCTGCTCGGCGCTGGTGGACGACTGCATCGAACGCGCGAAAAGCATCAAGCAGGGCGGCGCGAAGTACGACTGGGTCTCCGGCCTGCAGGTGGGCATCGCCAACCTCGGCAACAGCCTGGCGGCGGTGAAGAAGCTGGTGTTCGAACAGGGCACTATTGGTCAGCAGCAGCTGGCGGCGGCGCTGGCGGATGACTTCGACGGGCTGACCCACGAGCAGCTGCGTCAGCGCCTGATCAACGGCGCGCCGAAGTACGGCAACGACGACGACAGCGTGGACATGCTGCTGACGCGCGCCTATCAGACCTACATCGAAGAGCTGAAGCAGTACCACAACCCGCGCTACGGTCGCGGCCCGATTGGCGGTAACTACTACGCGGGCACCTCTTCCATCTCCGCAAACGTGCCGTTCGGCGCGGCAACGATGGCCACCCCGGACGGACGTAAGGCGCACACCCCGCTGGCGGAAGGAGCAAGCCCGGCCTCCGGTACGGACCACCTCGGCCCGACGGCGGTAATTGGCTCGGTGGGTAAACTGCCGACGGAAGCGATTCTCGGCGGCGTGCTGCTGAACCAGAAGCTGAACCCGTCGACGCTGGAAAACGACAGCGATCGCCAGAAGCTGATGGTGCTGCTGCGCACCTTCTTCGAGGTGCATAAAGGCTGGCATATCCAGTACAACATCGTCTCGCGCGAAACGCTGCTGGAAGCGAAGAAACATCCTGACCAGTATCGTGACCTGGTGGTGCGCGTGGCGGGCTACTCGGCGTTCTTCACCGCCCTGTCGCCGGATGCGCAGGACGATATTATCGCCCGTACTGAGCACACGCTGTAAAAAAACGCCCGGTGGCGCTTCGCTTACCGGGCCTACATTGTCTCCCCGTAGGCCGGGTAAGGCGAAGCCGCCACCCGGCTTTCTGACTTTCATTCGAAATTAAATTTGTGCTCCCCGTCACCTTGTTATTAGAATGTTTCAAAACGCAGTGACCCAGGAGCACAGTATGACCGTTAAAGTTATCGTCACCGATATGGACGGAACTTTCCTTGATGATGCCAAGCAGTACGATCGTGACCGCTTCCAGGCACAGTTTGAACAGCTTAAATCCCGCGACATTGAATTCGTTGTCGCCAGCGGCAACCAGTATTACCAGCTCATCTCCTTCTTTCCGACGCTGAAAGACCGGATCTCCTTCGTGGCGGAAAACGGCGCGCTGGTGTTCGATCGCGGCGAACAGATTTTCCACGGCGAGCTGACGCGTCATGAATCGCAGATCGTGATTGGCGAACTGCTGAAAGACAAAGGGCTGAACTTCGTGGCCTGCGGGCTGGAGAGCGCCTGGGTCAGCGACCAGGCTCCTGAAGAATTCGTGGCGCTGATGTCAAAGCACTACCACCGCTTAAAGCGCATCAGCGATTACCGCGAAATTGATGACGTGCTGTTTAAGTTCTCCCTTAACCTGCCGGACAGCGATATCCCGACGCTGGTGGATAAACTGCACGTCTCCCTGGACGGCATCATGAAGCCGGTCACCAGCGGCTTTGGTTTTGTCGATTTGATTATCCCCGGCCTGCACAAAGCCAACGGCATCAGCCGTCTGCTGAAACGCTGGAAAATCTCCCCGCAGGAGTGCGTGGCCATTGGCGACAGCGGCAACGATGCCGAGATGCTGAAGCTGGTGAAATATTCCTTTGCGATGGGCAACGCGGCAGAGAGCATCAAAGAAATCAGCCGCTACAGCACCGACGACAACAACCATCAGGGCGCGCTGAACGTCATCCAGGCCGTGCTCGACAACCATTCCCCGTTCGACGTCTGATCTTTTCCTCGCCGGAGCGTCGCTCCGGCCTGTCGCTCTTTTTCCGTCCTGTGGCTTGCGTCAAGTTTTTAAACTTGCATTAACTTATTTTTAACTTAAAGTATCACTTGTAGACATTTTTACTTTCGAATGAAAGATGCGAGGCAGTTATGACCTTTACCAGTGAAACTTTGCCAGCGGATCACAAAGCGGCAATCCGTCAGTTAAAACGTGAGCTGCGCGCGCAGATCGGCGACGTGCAGGCGGTGTTTAATAAGCTCAGCGACAAAATTGCCACCCGCGTGGCGGAAATCAACGCGCTTAAGAACAAAGGCGAATCCGTCTGGCCGGTGATTCCGTTTGCGGATGTGAAAAACGGCACGATTACCGACGCACAGCGCGAGGCCGTTAAACGCCGCGGCTGCGCGGTGATTAAAGGTCATTTCCCGCGCGAGCAGGCGCTGGCGTGGGATCAGTCGATGCTCGACTACCTCGATCTGAACAGGTTTGACGAGGTCTACAAAGGCCCGGGCGATAACTTCTTCGGCACCCTGACGGCCTCTCGTCCGGAGATTTACCCGATTTACTGGTCGCAGGCGCAGATGCAGGCGCGCCAGAGCGAAGAGATGGCGCAGGTGCAGTCGTTCCTGAACCGTTTATGGACGTTCGAGAGCAACGGCAAACAGTGGTTCGACCCGGACGTGAGCGTGATTTACCCGGATCGTATCCGCCGCCGTCCGCCTGGAACGACCTCGAAAGGGCTTGGGGCGCATACCGACTCCGGCGCGCTGGAGCGCTGGCTGCTGCCGGCTTACCAGCAGGTCTTCGCACGCGTGTTTGACGGTAACGTCGAGAAATACGATCCGTGGAACGCCGCGCACCGTACCGAAGTGGAAGAGTACACCGTCGATAACACCACCAAATGCTCGGTGTTCCGCACCTTCCAGGGCTGGACGGCGCTGTCGGATATGATCCCAGGACAGGGCTTACTGCACGTAGTGCCCATCCCGGAGGCGATGGCCTACATTCTGCTGCGGCCGCTGCTGGACGACGTGCCGGAAGACGAGCTGTGCGGCGTAGCGCCGGGGCGCGTGCTGCCGGTTTCCGAGAAGTGGCACCCGCTGCTGATCGAGGCGCTGACCAGCATTCCGGCACTCGACGCGGGCGATTCCGTGTGGTGGCACTGCGATGTGATCCACTCCGTCGCGCCGGTGGAAAATCAGCAGGGCTGGGGCAACGTGATGTACATCCCTGCCGCGCCGATGTGCGAGAAGAACCTCGCCTACGCCAAAAAGGTCAAGGAAGCGCTGGAAACCGGCGCGTCGCCGGGAGACTTCCCGCGTGAGGATTATGAAAAGACCTGGCAGGACCGCTTTACCTTGGCCGACCTGAACATCCACGGCAAGCGCGCGCTGGGCATGGTTTAACTGTCGTACAGCCCTTCCCGCTCCACGGCGGTGCGTCGTTTCCCCTGACGTATCCGCCGTACCGATTCCCGCACGGCCAGCGTGCCGTTAAGCAGTAACGTCCCCACCGGTGCGTCCGGGCGCATGAGCCGCTGCTGGAGCATATATACCGCTTCGGTTCCCAGCTCATCGCGCGGAACGTGCACCGCCGTTAATGGAACATCCTGAATCGCCGCCAGGTTAAATCCGTCGATGCTCATCACCGACACGTCCTGCGGCACGCGCAGGCCGTGGTTTTGTAAGGCGCTAATGGTGCCCGCCGCCATAAAGTCGCCGCCGACCAGGAACGCGGTAGGTAAATCCTTCCCCTGCATTTCGCTGAGCCAGCCGCTGACCATCTGTTCCGTTTCGCGCGCGCTGAAGCTGGGCACCACCAGCAGATCGCGTTTATCGTTGAATTTCAGGTTGTGAGATTGCCACGCGTCGCGGATCCCCGCCAGGCGCAGCTCCATGGTGTAGCGGCGCAGGCACAGCACATTCATTACCTCACGGTGTCCCATCTCGAACAGATATTCCGCCGCCCGTTCGCCAATCGCGCGATGATCCGGCGCGACGGCAGGCAGACGCATGTGCCGGTCACGGCAGTTAATCAGCATGCAGGGTTTACCCACGTCCACCGCCAGATCGTGGATATGGGGATCGTCAATGCCAAGAAGGATTGCCGCCTGGGTGTCAGCTTCGTTCATGCGTGCCAGAAACAGCTGGGCGTCGCTGTCGTTCTCCTCCAGCGCGCAGTAGCGAAGGCGCACATCGTGGGACGCAAGGCCTTTACTCACGCTCTGGATCACGCGGTAGTAAAAGATGTCGGACCGCTCGTCAAACGCCCGCTGCGGGGCAAAAACCACCAGGCTGTTAAGCAGCAGACGCCCTGCCGCCATGCCGTCCATCACCCCCAGCTCCCGCGCGCATGCCAGTACCTTCGTGCGCGCCTTTTCGCTGGTATTCGCTTTTCCCGCCAGCACCCGCGACACGGTGCTGATCGAGAGCTGCGTACGGGCGGCGATTTCGGTGATTTTTAGCCTTTTGTCCATTTTGTGATCTGGCTCCATTTGCGAAATGAAAAAATTTTCATAGCGTATTGGTCAGGCAATAGCTGACATAAACACCATCATGCCAGAGGGTTTACGTCAGTTATGAGAAATTTTGCACAAAATCCACTTTTGCCCACTCATTTTCTTCCTTAAGGTGAACTTGTCACACAACTTCCATACTAGTTGTATACCAACTTAAGAATTTTAAACGGATAGAAATCAAAGGCATAAAAATCCGTGTGACACCTGAACCTCCGTCCCCTTACCGTCCGTCTTGTGGAGAGTAAAATGAGTCAGGACATCAATAACACCGTAGCGACAAGTAAAACCCGTCGCGTCATCAAGAACCTGCGCTGGTACGTGCTGGTGCTGTTCTTACTTGGCGTCACCGTTAACTACATCACCCGAAACTCACTCGGGATCCTCGCCCCGGAACTGAAAGAGAGCCTCGGGATCACCACCGAGCAATACTCCTGGATCGTCGGCGCGTTCCAGATCGCCTATACCATTTTCCAGCCCCTGTGCGGCTGGCTGATTGACGTCATCGGCCTGAAGATCGGCTTTATGGTCTGCGCCGGGATCTGGGCGCTGATGTGTATTTTCCACGCGGGCGCCGGAAGCTGGCTGCACCTCGCTATTCTGCGCTTCTTTATGGGTGCCTCTGAGGCCGCCGCTACCCCTGCGAACGCCAAAACCATCGGCGAATGGTTCCCGAAATCAGAGCGACCCGTTGCCGCCGGCTGGGCGGGCGTGGGCTTCTCCATCGGCGCGATGCTGGCTCCGCCTATCATCTACTTTGCTCACGCCTCGTTCGGCTGGCAGGGCGCGTTTATGTTTACCGGCGTGCTGGCGCTGCTGTGGGTGATCCTGTGGTGGGCGTTCTACCACAACCCGGAGCAGCACCCGAACCTGAGCAAGGACGAACTGGCGTTCATCAAGCAGGATAACGAACCGCCTGCGGTCAAACTGCCCTTCCTGACCGCGCTGAAAACCGTCTCGAAAAACAAACGCTTCTACGGTATCGCCATCCCGGCCTTTATGGCGGAACCGGCCTGGGCGGTGCTGAGCTTCTGGGTGCCGCTGTACCTCGCCAAAGAGCACGGCATGGATCTGAAGCAGATTGCGATGTTTGCCTGGCTGCCGTTCCTCGCCGCCGACCTCGGCAGCGTGGCGAGCGGCTACCTGACGCGTCTGTATACCCGTCTGTTCGGCTGCTCGCGCGTTAACTCGGTCGTTGCCAGCTCCGTGACGGGCGCGTTCCTGATGATCTCTCTGGGCATCGTGGCCATTACCCGCGACCCGTACATCACCATCGTGCTGATCTCCATCGGCGGCTTCGGGCACCAGATTATCTCCTGCATGCTGAGCGCCCTGGTCGTTGAGTCGTTCGACAAAGGCCAGATGGCGACCGTAAACGGCATGCGCGGCTCTGCGGCGTGGATCGCCAGCTTCCTGTTCTCGCTGTTAATCGGCGTGACTGCCGACAAAATCGGCTTTAACCCGCTCTTTATTGCCATGGGCTTCTTTGACCTGATTGGCGCTGTCTTCCTGGTAGCATTTATTGCTGAACGTCGCGCCAAGCGCGCCTGATAGTGGATGTATTGCATATGAAAACCCTGAAAAATTGGACCCTTGATACGCAGTCGGCAAACCATCTGGAACTGCTGGTCGATAACCAGCACCGCCTGTGCCTGTATGTGCTGGAAGAGAACCTGTTCCGCGTGCTGATTAAGCGTAAAGGCGAGCTGGCGCTGGACCGCACCTGGAGCATCGCCCCGGAACAAGGCGTGCCGTGGGAAGGCCGCCGTCGTGACGACATCAGCGGTTTTTCCTGCCCGGCCTGGACCCTGACGCAGCAGGGTGAGACGCTCACCGTAGCAACCGAACAGCTGCGCGTGACGGTCCACCAGCCGCTGTGGCTGGAGTGGCACTACCGCAATGAAGCGGGCGAGTGGCAGCCGCTGGTCAACGACCGTCCAACCAGCGCCTACCTGCTGAACGTCCACGGCGACGGCGTGGGGCACTACCTGAGCCGCCGCAAGGACGAGCGTTTCTACGGCCTTGGCGAAAAAGCGGGCGATCTGCAGCGCAACGGTAAGCGCTATGAGATGCGTAACCTCGACGCAATGGGGTACAACGCGGCCAGCACCGACCCGCTCTACAAGCATATTCCGTTCACTATCGCCCGCCGCGACGATGTCAGCTACGGCCTGTTCTATGACAACCTGAGCAGCTGCTGGCTGGATCTGGGTAACGAAATCGACAACTACCACACCGCCTATCGCCGCTGGCAGGCGGAAGCGGGCGATATCGATTACTACATCTTTACCGGCAAGCGCGTGCTGGACGTCACCAAAGCCTTCGTGCGCCTGACCGGGAAAACACTGTTCGGACCGAAATGGAGCCTGGGCTACAGCGGCTCGACCATGCACTACACCGACGCGCCGGACGCCCAGAACCAGCTGATGAACTTCATCCGCCTGTGCGAAGAGCACGCCATTCCGTGCGACTCGTTCCAGCTCTCCTCCGGCTATACCTCCATCAACGGCAAGCGCTACGTCTTTAACTGGAACTATGACAAGGTGCCGCAGCCGAAGGTGATGAGCCAGGCCTTCCACGACGCTGGGCTGAAGCTGGCGGCAAACATCAAGCCGTGCCTGCTGCAGGACCATCCGCGCTATAACGAAGTGGCGGAGAGCGGCCTGTTCATTCGCGATTCAGAAACCGATGCACCTGAACGTTCCAGCTTCTGGGATGACGAAGGCTCGCACCTCGACTTTACCAACCCGCAGACGGTGCAGTGGTGGCAGAACGGCGTGACCACGCAGCTGCTGGAGATGGGCATCGACTCTACCTGGAACGACAACAACGAATATGAAGTGTGGGACGGAGAAGCGCGCTGCTTTGGCTTCGGCAAGGAGATCGCCATCAAGCACATTCGCCCGGTGATGCCGCTGCTGATGATGCGCGCCTCGCTGGAAGCGCAGCAGCGTTTCGCGCCGGAAAAACGTCCGTATCTCATCTCCCGCTCCGGCTGCGCCGGGATGCAGCGCTACGTTCAGACCTGGAGCGGCGACAACCGCACCAGCTGGGACACCCTGCGCTATAACATCCGCATGGGGCTGGGCATGAGCCTGTCCGGCCTGTTCAACGTCGGTCACGACGTCGGCGGTTTCTCTGGCGACAAACCGGACGCCGAGCTGTTCGTGCGCTGGGTGCAGAACGGCGTGATGCATCCGCGCTTTACCATTCACTCGTGGAACGATGACCACACGGTGAACGAGCCGTGGATGTACCCGGGCGTCACGCCAGCCATTCGCGGCGCGGTTGAGCTGCGCTACCGCCTGCTGCCGTACCTCTATACCCTGCTCTGGCAGGCGCACGCCGACGACGAGCCGATGCTGCGCCCGACCTTCCTCGATCACGAGCACGATGCGCAGACATTTGAGGAGTGCGATGACTTCCTGCTGGGCCGCGACCTACTGGTGGCCAGCGTCGTCGAAGCCGGGCAGCGCGAGCGCCGCGTCTGGCTGCCGGATAACGACACCGGCTGGTATGATTTTTACACCCACGCGTGGTTTGCTGGCGGCCAGTCGATCGTCCTCGACGCGCCGCTGGAAAAACTGCCGCTGCTGGTGCGCGCCGGTGCCGCTCTGCCGCTGAGCGAACGCATTACCCACGTGTCCGCTGAAAAAGACAGCACCCGCGAGCTGAAGCTGTTCCCGGTGAAGGGCGTCGGCACGACCACCGGAATGCTGTTTGAAGACGACGGCGAAAGCTGGGGCTACCAGAACGGCAATGCGCTGTGGGTAGAGTGGGAAATGGTGTGCGACGGCGAAACCATCAACCTGAAGGTCAACGCGCGCGGGGATTATCGTCCGGCGTGGAAGGTACTGAAAGTGTCGTTACCTGCGGGGGAAAAACGTACGCTGCTGGTGAATGGGGTTGAAGGGGGCGAGTGGGTGGTGTAGTACGGCCTGATGCCCTCACCCTAACCCTCTCCCACAGGGAGAGGGAATAAAGGCACGACCCCTTTCCCTAAGTATTTCGCGCTGCAGGAAGGCGGCAAACCTGTGAATCCCCGGGAGCTTACATAAGTAAGTGACCGGGGTGAACAGGTGAAGCCAACGCATCTGCAGCGTGAAAGACGACGGGAAATTAGCCGTCGATACCTTTACTGCGCAGGTAATCTTCGTAGTTACCGGTGAAGTCCACCACGCGCTCTGGCGTAATTTCGATCACGCGGGTCGCCAGCGAGCTGACGAACTCACGGTCGTGAGAAACGAAGATCAGGGTACCCTGATACATCTCCAGCGCCATGTTCAGGGATTCGATAGATTCCATGTCCAGGTGGTTAGTCGGTTCGTCCATCACCAGGATGTTTGGTTTTTCCATCATCAGCTTGCCGAACAGCATGCGGCCCTTCTCACCACCGGAGAGCACTTTAGCCGGCTTTTTGATGTCGTCCTGGCTGAACAGCAGACGGCCCAGGATGCTGCGCACCGCCTGCTCGTCGTCGCCTTCCTGCTTCCACTGGCTCATCCAGTCGAAGACGGTGAGGTCGTTTTCGAACTCGTACTCATGATCCTGCGCGTAGTAGCCAATCTGCGCGTTTTCAGACCACTTCACGGTGCCGTTGTCCGGCTGCAGTTCGCCGACCAGCGTTTTCAGCATGGTGGATTTACCCACGCCGTTGGCGCCGAGGATGGCAATCTTCTCGCCCACTTCCAGCAGCAGGTTGAACTTTTTAAACAGCGGACCGTTCTCAAAGCCTTTTGCCAGGGCTTCCACTTCCAGCGCGTTACGGAACAGCTTTTTGTCCTGCTCGAAGCGGATGAAGGGGTTCTGACGGCTGGAGGCTTTGACTTCGTCCAGCTTGATTTTGTCGATCTGACGGGCACGCGAGGTCGCCTGACGCGACTTAGAGGCGTTGGCGCTAAAGCGGCTGACGAAGGACTGCAGGTCAGCAATCTGCGCTTTCTTCTTGGCGTTATCCGCCAGCAGACGTTCACGCGCCTGGGTGGCCGCCGTCATGTACTCGTCGTAGTTGCCCGGGTAAACGCGCAGCTCGCCGTAGTCCAGATCCGCCATGTGCGTACAGACCATGTTCAGGAAGTGACGGTCGTGCGAAATGATGATCATGGTGCTGTCGCGATCGTTCAGCGTCTGCTCCAGCCAGCGGATGGTGTCGATGTCCAGGTTGTTCGTCGGTTCGTCGAGCAGCAGGATGTCCGGGTTAGAGAACAGCGCCTGTGCCAGCAGCACGCGCAGCTTCCAGCCTGGCGCCACTTCGCTCATCGGACCGTAATGTTGTTCAACCGGAATGCCCACTCCCAGCAGCAGCTCGCCCGCGCGCGCTTCTGCAGAGTAGCCGTCCATCTCGCCGTACTGCGTTTCCAGATCGGCCACTTTATAGCCGTCTTCTTCGCTCATTTCGGCCAGGGCGTAGATGCGATCGCGCTCCTGCTTCACTTCCCACAGTTCCCCATGCCCCATGATCACGGTGTCGAGCACGGTGAACTCTTCGAAGGCGAACTGATCCTGACGCAGCTTACCGATACGCTCGTTAGGGTCGAGCGATACGTTGCCGAGCGTCGGCTCCAGGTCACCGCCGAGGATCTTCATAAAGGTGGATTTTCCGCTACCGTTGGCACCAATCAGGCCGTAACGGTTGCCGCCGCCAAATTTGACGGAAATGTTTTCGAACAGCGGCTTACTGCCAAACTGCATAGTGACGTTGCTGGTAACTAACACGGGGAGATTCCTGCGAAAAGTGTGATAAACACGGCATTATGCCACAATTCCGAATTGAGATCCCGTGTTGCGGCAATCCACTAAACTTTAACAAAATCGAAAAAAATGTGATTTCGTACACATCTGAATTCCCAGTGAGCAGGAATGCACATATAATGCGCTCCCATCACAGATTCAGACTTATCAACTCATCGCCAGAATGGCTTAGATACCTCGCACAACATGAACATGAAATTAACAACGCTTTTAGCGGCGGCGTTAGCCGTAGTAGGTTTTTGTAAGACCGCGTCTGCGGTGACGTATCCCCTGCCAACAGACGGTAGCCGTCTGGTAGGCCAGAACCAGGTTGTGACGGTACCAGAAGGTAACTCTCAGCCACTGGAGTATTTCGCTGCGCAGTACCAGCTGGGCCTGTCTAACATGCTGGAAGCGAACCCGGGCGTTGACCCGTATCTGCCTAAAGCGGGTACCGTGCTGAATATTCCTCAGCAGTTGATCCTGCCGGATACCGTTCATGAAGGTATCGTGATTAACAGCGCCGAAATGCGTCTGTATTACTACCCGAAAGGCACCAACACCGTTATCGTGCTGCCAATCGGTATCGGCCAGCTTGGTAAAGACACCCCAATGAACTGGACCACCAAAGTTGAGCGTAAGAAAGCTGGCCCAACCTGGACGCCGACCGCCAAAATGCACGCGGAATACATCGCCGCTGGTGAACCGCTGCCAGCCGTTGTACCGGCAGGCCCGGATAATCCAATGGGTCTGTACGCGCTGTACATTGGCCGCCTGTACGCTATCCACGGTACCAACGCCAACTTCGGTATCGGCCTGCGCGTAAGCCACGGCTGCGTGCGCCTGCGTAACGACGACATCAAATTCCTGTTCGAAAACGTGCCGGTCGGTACGCGCGTGCAGTTCATCAACGAACCGGTGAAGGCGACCTCTGAGCCAGACGGCAGCCGCTACATCGAAGTGCACAACCCGCTATCCACCAGCGAAGACCAGATCAACAACAACGAAATCGTCCCTGTTACGCTGAACAGCGCGGTACAGGCGGTGACTTCTCAGCCAGACGTCGAAACGGCGATTGTTGACCAGGCCGTGCAGAACCGCTCCGGTATGCCGGTGCGTTTGAACTGATAGCGAAGCATTAAAAAAGCGGGCCTCGTTGCCCGCTTTTTTTTACCCGTTATTCACGATCACGATCCCGCCGTGGTCGTACCGATAGTGGCAGTGGGCATACTCCAGCGGCGTGCCATCTTCCAGATAAATGACCTGCTCCACCTCCAGCACCGGATCGGTTTCCTCGCAGACCAGATGCTCCCTGTCCAGCGCGCTGGGCTTAAGCGCCCGCACCACCCGATACGACCCCATAATTTTCAGCCCCAGGGTCTCCTGAACGTACTGAAACACCGACCCTTCAAGATGGTTTTTCGTCAGGCCCGGCACCAGATTCATCGGCATCACCGTGGAATCCAGCGACATAGGTTCACCGTTCAGCAAACGCAGGCGAATGAAGTCATAGATCGGCGCATCGGCATTAATCATCAGCGACGCCTGCTCTTTTTCGTTCGGGAAGCGCAGCTCGAAATGCACCACCCGGCTGGTCACCGTGCCCAGATGCTCCCAGGTTTTGGTCGCGCCAAAGTAGTCGCTGCCGGAGAGATCCCACTGCGAAAGCTGGAGGAAGTTTTTGCGGATGAACGTGCCCTGCCCCTGGCGGGTATAGACCAGACCTTCGACGATCAGCTGGCGCATAGCCTGCTGAATAGTCATCCGGCTGGAGTTGAACTCCGCCGCCAGCGCAAACTGGTCCGGCAGGGGTTCATTGGCGGCGTACTGCTGGCTGATAATGCGTTTCTTAATTTCCCGCGCTATGGTGATGTACTTCGCCGCCATCGTCCTTCCTTTCAGTTAGTTTTCTATCCCGCTGTTTTTCAACGCCACTCTCTCGGCAATCTTGAGGAAAGGCAGATAGAAGAATACACCAAATACGATGATTGCCAACTGCACCACCACCGCCCGCCAGTCCCCCGCCGTGGCAAGCCAGGCGCTGAGAATGGGCGGCGTGGTCCACGGGATCATCACCACGCAGCGCGACATTAACCCCAGCGTGGTACAGAGCCAGGCGAAGTAAATGCCGATGGCGGGCAGCAGCACGAACGGGATCATCAGCGGCAGGTTAAACACGATCGGCAGCCCGAAAATCACCGGCTCGTTGATGTTGAACAGACCGGGCGCCAGCGACAGACGCGCCACCTGCTTCGCCGACTTTTGACGGGAGAAGATAAAGATGGCGATCAGCAGCGAGATCGTGCTGCCCGTGCCGCCCACCATGCCAAACGTCGGCACGAAGATGTTGTTGATGATATGCGGGATGGGCTGACCGTTGGCGAAGGCCAGCATATTCTCGTTGGTGTTGATCAGCAGGAACGGCTCCAGCACCACGCTGTTGACAACAGATTGATGAATACCGAGCGTGAACAGGAAGTTACCGAAGCTGTAGATAAAAATCGTCCCCGGCAGGCTGGTGTTGATCAGCCGCAGCGGCTGCTGGATAAAGGTCGTAATGAGATGGATCAGGTCCGTGTGCAGCACGTTTGCCAGCACTGCCGCCAGCACCGCAAACAGGGAGAGCGTGAGGATCGTCGGGATCAGCGCGGTAAAAGATTTGCTCACCGCCGGAGGCACGTTTTCACCGAGTGAAATGTTAAGCGCCTTCAGGCGCGAAATAGCGATAAACACTTCTGTTGAGATCAGCCCGATCAGCACCCCGGCAAAAATCCCGGTTGAGCCAATATTGGCGAACGTTAGCACCTGGGTGACGTTCACCGCAGCGTCGCTGCCGACGGGCGTAATCTGCAGGCGCATCGGCATCATGATGATGAAGCTGCTGACGGCGATAACCACTGCCGAGACCGGATTGTCGAAATCTTTGTTGCGCGCCAGCGACCAGGCAACCATCGGGGCCAGCAGCAGCGCGGCAATGTTCAGCGTGCCGTTGATAATCGCCTCGCCCCACACCTTAAACTGCGCGAGCGTGTCGCCGTGAAAAATCCACGGAAATACCACGTTGTTCACCAGCACCGCCAGGCCGGCGAGGATGAAAATGGGCATCACCGTGGCGAAGGCGTCGCGCAGGGAGCGCAGGTGCACCTGGTTTGCCAGGCGCGCCGAGAACTCAACAAATTTATCGACAAAAGACTGCATGTGCGGTGTTATTTTTGTTTCAGACATAGCGGAGTGTTCCCATCAATCAGTCACAAAAACGGCCCGGCAGCGTACGGCTTACATCTCGCGTCCGTTGGTATGGATAACCTGTTTTAACCACGCGTAGCTCTTCTTCGGCACGCGCTTCAGGTCTTTCAGGTCGTGGTTTTCCCGGTTGACATAGACCACGCCGTAGCGCTTACGCATGTCGCCCTGGGAGCTGAGAATGTCGATTAAACCCCAGCCGAGGTAGCCGATCACCTCTGCCCCGTCCTCGAACATCGCCTCCTTCATGGCATTGATATGCGCCCGGTGGTAGTCGATGCGGTAGGTGTCCTCGATCGGATTGACGCCGTCCCAGGATTCAATCACCCCGATGCCGTTTTCGATCGGGAAGACCGGCATCCGCCAGTCGTTGGCGTAGCGGGTGATGATGGTGCGAAAGCCCAGCGGATCGATCTGCCAGTTCCACTCGGTGGCCTTCAGGTACGGATTGTTTTTCTCGCCGTGCAGCAGGTAATAGTTCACCGGCGTGCCTTCCGGGATCGCATCGCTGTCCAGCGTTTTGCTGGCGTAGTAGCTGAAGGCCATATAGTCGTTTCTGGTGCGCGCCAGCAGCGCTAAATCCTCGGCGCGGTAGATATCGCCAAAGCCTTCCTGCTCCACCACCGCCATCACCGCCGGGCTGTAGCCCTGCCCTGCGAAGACGCGCAGCAGGTTCTGGTTGAGGAACTCGTCGTACTGCTGGGCGCAGAAGATATCACGCGGTTTGCAGGTGGCCGGATAGATCAGCTGGTGCGCCAGCATGCCGCCCATCAGCTGGCCGGGTCTGGTCTGATGCAGATACTCGGTCAGCGCCATGTGCGCCACCATCGCATGATGCTGCAGCTCGTACAGCTCGCGCAGGGTTTTGTCGCCTTGCATATAGCCTGAAATGCGGAAGGCTTCCGGCATATGGAAGATGTTCTGCTCGTTGAAGGTCAGCCAGTACTTCACGCGGTCGCCATAGCAGTCGATCATCTTTTTGCCGTAGCGGATAAAGGCCTCCATCACGCGGCGGTCGTTGAAGCCGTTGTACTCCTGCGCCAGCGCCAGCGGCATATCAAAGTGATACAGACAAACCATCGGCTCGATGCCGCGAGCGATCAGATCGTCAATAAAGCGGTCGTAAAACGCGATACCTTCGTCGTTAAAATCGCCGTCGCCCTGCGGGCAGACGCGGCTCCATGAGATCTGGAAGCGGTAGCAGTTCATGCCCAGATCCTGCATCAGGTCGAAATCTTCCCGATAGCGGTGGTAGGAGTCGGTCGCGACTTTCCAGTCGGAGATGTTTTCCCCGGCTTCGCGAATGTCATACACCGACATGCCTTTCCCACCCTCGTTCCAGGCCCCTTCCGTCTGCATGCTGGACACCGAGTTGCCCCATAAAAAGTTGGCTGGCAGTGAATTGTTCATGGTCTCTCCCTATATGACTAGTCATTTAAAATTTCATGACTAGTCATATAGGCGAAGATTAAATTTGGATCAAAGAGGAGGATCGTTTTTTGTGAGCAATGCGGGAAAAAAAGCCCCGATAAGCGATGCACTGCCGGGGCGAGGAAGGTTATTGTTGCGCGAGCTGATTGCGGCGATATTCCCCCTGCCGCTCCAGCATCCAGCCCGGGTATTCGCGCGGCAGCGCGCTCACCGCATCAAGCTGCTTGAGTTCGTCTTCGCTTAAGCGGATCCCGGTCGCGGCGATATTGTCGTCCAGCTGTTCAACGCGTTTCGCGCCAATGATGACGCTGGTCACCGCTTTCTGGTGCAGCAGCCACGCCAGCGCGATTTGTGCGACGGAGACGCCTTTGCTTTCGGCGATAGCGCGCATCACGTCCACGCAGTCGAAGGCACGATCTTTGTTCACCGGCGGGAAGTCGAACTCCAGACGGCGACCACCGGCTTCGCTCTGCCCGTCGCGGCCATATTTTCCGCTCAGCAGACCGCCTGCCAGCGGGCTCCAGACCATCAGCCCAACGCCTTCGCTCTGCATCATCGGTACCAGCTCGCGCTCCAGATCGCGTCCGGCAATGGTGTAATACGCCTGCAATGATGCGAAACGCGCCAGCCCAAGACGTTCAGAAATACCGAGCGCTTTGGCAATCTGCCACGCCGCCCAGTTCGAGACGCCGATGTAGCGCACGTGGCCGTGCTGCACCAGGTTATCCAGCGCGTAAAGCATTTCTTCAACCGGCGTTGCGGGATCGAAGCCGTGAAGCTGGTAGAGATCGATATGATCGAGCTGCAGGCGGCGCAGGCTCTCCTTCACGCTGCTGATGATGTGATAGCGCGAGCTGCCGCGCGAGTTCACCCCTGCCGTTCCCGTTTCGCCGAACACTTTGGTGGCGACCACCACGTTCTCGCGAGGGATTTTCAGGTTTTTCAGCGCCTGACCGGTGATCTCCTCCGAGCGTCCTTCCGAGTAAACGTCCGCGGTGTCGATAAAGTTGATCCCGGCATCCAGCGCGCGGCCCACCAGCTGCTCGGCTTCACTTTGCTGGAGCTGGCCAATCTTGCCCCACATGCCGCCCTCGCCGCCGAAGGTCATGGTGCCGAGGCACAGTTCAGAAACAAACAGACCGGTGTTGCCCAGTTTTTGATAACGCATAAGTTATTCCTCGCATGTCGATTGGGTACCCGATAGTTATACCCGCCCCTCAGCCATCGCGAATGTGGTGTTCCTGTCCGTTTCTTGCCCAATCCTCTGAATTTATCCGCGCGGGGCGTCGCCAAAGACGCCGTAGTCCGGTAACTGCACCTGCTGATACGGCTCCCAGCCGCCGCCGAGGGCCTTGTAGAGCGCCACCAGATCAAGCGCGCTCTGCACCTGCGCCTGTGCGCGCTGCTGCTGGGCCTGCGCCAGCTGACGCTGGGCGTCCAGCACGTCGATAAAGCTGGCGATCCCCTGCCGGTAGCTGTCGCTCGCTAAATCAAAGGCGTTTTGCAAGGCGTCGATCGTTTTTGCGAGACCCGCTTCACGCTGCTGGTCGGTGCGATAGCTCACCAGCGCGTTTTCCACATCCCCGAGCGCGGTCAGCACCGTCTGGCGATAGTCCAGCACCGCCGCTCCCTGCTGCGCGCGCGCCACCTTGACGCTGGAGACCAGCCGACCGCCCTGGAAGATGGGAATAGAGACCTGCGGGCCAAAGCTGTAGAAGTGGCTGCTCCAGTCGGTCAGCCAGTTGGTTTCGCTGTTGCGCAGGCCAAACTGCCCGGAGAGCGTAAAGCTCGGGAACAGCTCCGCCACCGAGACGCCGATTTGCGCCGTGGCGGCGTGGAGGTTCGCCTCCGCTTCGCGCACGTCCGGCCGACGGCGCGCCAGCGTGGACGGAATGCCCGTTTGCACAATATCCGGCAAGGCAGGCATCGGCTGCACGCTTTGCAATTCCGCATCCAGCGCCCCCGGCGGCTTGCCGAGCAGGATCGCCAGGCCGTTCATCGCCTGCCGCTCCTGCGCCTGATATTGCGGAAGCTGTGCCTCAAGGTTGCCTAACTGCGCCCGGGCGTTTTCCACGTCCATCTGCGGCGACAGCCCGCCGCGCTGGCGGCTTTCGGTGAGATCCAGCGTCTGCTGCGCGCTTTTAATCTGGGTGTTCAGCGTGGCGATAATGCTCTGCGCCCCGCGCAGCTGAAGCCACGCGCGCGCCACTTCGGCCTCCAGCGACACCAGCGCGTCGTTACGCTGCTCGATGGCGGCTTTCTGCTGCGCTTCGGCGGCTTCCACCTGACGACGCACCTTGCCCCACAGGTCGATTTCCCACTGGGCGTCGAAGCTGCCCTGGTAGAGATTAATCGGCTGCGTCAGCGGCCCTAACGCGCCCCGCAGTTCAGGATCGACATTATCAAGCTGGTCATACACGCCGTGGGATTTCAGCTCTCCTTCCAGGCCAAGCTGCTGGCGCGTTGCCTGCAAATTACCGTTAACCGACGGGTAAAACGCCCCGCCCGCCTGGTTAATCTGCTCGCGGGCCCCGGCGATGCGCAGCACCGTCTGCTGCAGCGTCAGGTTTCCGGCAATGGCGCGCTCAACCAGGCTGTCGAGCTGCGGCGAGCCGAAGGTCTTCCACCAGCGCGGATTGGTCGCGGCTGAGGTAGTTTGCGACTTCACCGCGCTGTCGCCCTTATCGTTCCAGTGCGTGACGGCGGTCGGCGCAGGCTGCTGGTAATCCGGCCCGACGGCGCAGCCTGCCAGCAGCATCATTATCATCAGGGGGTGTAAACGTCTGTGTATCATCAATGTGCTCCTGCACTCCCCTCGCTCTTAACCGGCGAGAGCAACAAACAAAACGGAATCAGTAACAAGGCCACCGCGCTCAGAATGGTGAAGACGTCGATGTAGGCAAGGAAGCGCGACTGCTCAATCATGGTCTGATACATGCGTCCAGTGGCAATCCCGGTGGGGTCCCCTACCTGGGTGGTGAAGTTCTGGATCGCCTGGGCGCTTTCGCGTATCGCCTGCTGGAACTGCTCGTTAAGCGGCGAGGCGTGATACGCCAGATGCGCGCTGTGCGCCTGGGCGCGTTCGGTAATGGCCGCCGTCGAAAGCGATATCCCAACCGAACCCGCGACGTTGCGGAACATGGTAAACAGCGCCGCCGCATCGGCATTCAGCCGCCTCGGTATCGAGATAAACGCAATAGTCGTGAGCGGCACAAACAGGAACCCCAGCCCTATCGACTGGGCGCTGCGGAACAGCACCAGCGTTTCGAAGTCGATATCCGGCGTCAGCGTGCGCGACCAGAAGAACGACACCGCCAGACAGGTAAAGCCAAAGGCGATAATCCAGCGCGTCTGCACCACCGGCATCAGCTTCAGCACCAGCGGGATAGTCAATACAATCAGCACCGCGCCGGGCGACAGCACCAGCCCCGACCAGGTAGCGGTGTAGCCCAAATCCTGCTGCGCCAGCTGCGGGATCACCACGGAACTGCCGTACAAAATCATCGCCATTCCCGCCATCAGCAGACTGGAGATGGCAAAGTTGCGGTCCTTCATGCAGTGCAGATCCACCACCGGCTTTCTGGCATATACCAGCCAGTAGATGGCGCCGATAATGCCGACAAGCGTCAACACGCCGAAGGTGCGGATAAAGTTCGAGTAGAACCAGTCCTCATCTTCTCCCCGGTCGAGCATCACCTGTAGACAGCCCAGCCCCAGCGCGATCAGGCCGATCCCCGTCCAGTCGATAGTCAGCTTCTCTTTTGATTTGCTCTCCCACGGCGGATCTTCCAGCAGCTGGTAGATCGCCAGCACCGTAACAATCCCCACCGGAATATTGATAAAGAACACCCAGCGCCAGGAGTAGTTGTCGGTGATCCAGCCGCCCAGCGTCGGGCCGAGCACCGGCGCAACGATAATCGCAATGGAGGAGAGACCAAACGCTTTGCCCCGGTCTTCGGGTTTGAAGTAGTCGAGCAGCACCGACTGCTGCGTGGGCTGCAGCCCGCCGCCAAAAAAGCCCTGCATCACGCGGAACAGGATGATCTGCCACAGCTCGGTGGCAATCCCGCACAGGAACGAGCAGACGGTAAACATGACGATGCAGATCAGGAAGAACTGCTTGCGGCCAAACACCCGGCTCAGAAACGCCGAGATGGGCAGCACGATGCCGTTCGCCACCAGATAGCTGGTTAACACCCATGTGGATTCGTCATAGCTGGACGAGAGCGAGCCCGCCACGTGGGGGAGAGCCACGTTGACGATGGTGGTATCCAGAATCTCCATGAATACCGCCAGGGTAACGACAATCGCCACCGCCCACGGATTGCTGGCGGGCTTCCAGCTGTCGTGGCTGTGATCCGTCATTCCACCGTCACCTTCGGTGCAACCGACAGCCCCAGCGGCAGCGGTTTGTTTGGATCCAGGCCTTTATCAATCACGATTTTGACCGGCACGCGCTGCACAATTTTGACGAAGTTACCGGTGGCATTTTCTGCCGGGAAGGCGGAGAAGCGCGAGCCGCTGCCCTGCTGGATACTGTCTACGTGGCCCTCGAGCGCCATATCCGGCCAGGCGTCGACGGACACGTTGACCTTATCGCCGGGCTTCATGCGCTCAAGCTGCGACTCTTTAAAGTTCGCCACCACCCACACGTTCGGGGAAACCAGCGAGAACAGCGCCGTTCCCGCCTGCACCAGCGTGCCGGGCTGCACGTTGCGTTTGGTGACAAACCCGTCGAACGGGGCGCGGACTTCGGTGTAAGAGAGGTTCAGATTGGCCGTTTCCAGCTGCGCTTTCGCCTGATCGACCTGACGCTCGCGCGCTTCAACGTTGGTTTCCTGCTGGCGGATTTGCAGCTGGACCTGCTCTGCCACTTCCAGCTGCGCCTGAGCGCTGGCCAGCCCCGCCTGTGCGCTGCGCAGCTGAGCGTTCGCGGAATCGATACTTTGCTGGGTGGTCGCGCGCGGGTCGACGCCGCGCTGGCGACGGTACTCTGCCTGCGCGTTCGCCAGATCGGCCTGCGCTTTCAGCACCTGCGCTTTGGCTTCGTCACGCTGGGCTGGATACTGGACTTTTGAAAGCGCCAGTTGCGCCTGGGCCTGATGCAGCTGCGCGATAGCCAGCCCAAGCTGGGCCTGAGCCTGATCGCGCTGCGCGGTGGTGTCACGCGGATCGATAACCACCAGCAGATCGCCCTTTTTCACGCGCTGGTTGTCGCGCACGCGCAGCTCGGTAACGTAGCCCGCCGTTTTGGGGGCAATCGTCACCACGTCGCCGTCGGTAAAGGCGTCGTCGGTCGTCTCTTCGTTACGGGTTAAAAACCACCAGACCAGCGCCACGACGACCATCACCACCACGACAACGCCGAGGATAATTAACGGTTTCTTGCCCGGGCGCTTACGCTCATTATTGTTTTTGTCCTGCTCGTCAGCAGGCGGGTTTTGATCTTCAGCCATAGTTCAGCAACGGTCCTGTCAGTGAGCGGCATCACACTATGCCGTTCACTAAAGCTAGGACGTTGCTATACGTTTGCCAGGAAAAACTGACAAATTGCGCACTATATGAGAAGGAATAGTCCGAAACCGATCGCCGCGGCCCAAACCAGCATCGGAACCGACCAGACGTGGAAACGCCACCAGATGCGACGGTCGTTGGCCATACGCAGCGCAATCAGGTTTGCCAGCGAGCCGGGCAGCAGCCCAAACCCGCCGATGTTCACCGCCCAGGCCAGAAGCGTATCGGGCGGAACATAGTTGAGCAGCAGAATGGTGGACGGCACGTTGCTGATAAACTGCGACAGGCCAATCGCCGTCAGCCACAGTCCCGGCTGAGACAGCGTGCTGACGCTGTGCAGAACGTTCTGCAGCACCGGAAGCTGGATAAGGAGATGCACATCAATAAACATCGCCATAAAGACCAGCAGCAGCGTCCAGTCCACGCTCACCAGCACGCGACGCGCCAGGACGACAAAGCCCGCGGCAACGAGCAGGACGCCCGCCAGCTCATACTTCAGCTCCAGCGCGAACAGAAAGACGATGTATAACCCGAGACAGCTCCACACCAGGCGCGGCTGCCACTGCGGGCCGGTTGTGCCGCTGTGGTACTGCAGCTTTTTATCCGGAAACGCAAACCAGCACACCGCCATCAGCGACAGCATCATCACCAGCGCCAGAGGGGCCATCTGCCAGGTAAAGGCGGCAAACGACAGACCGGACCGTCCCCAGAGAAGGATATTTTGCGGGTTGCCGATTGGCGTCAGAAGCGAGCCCGCATTGACGGCCAGCGCTTCAAAGATGATCAAGCGGCTGACCGGGATCTCGCAAAGCTTACGCAGCGTGAGCGTGAGGGGCACGATGATAAACAGCGCCACATCGTTGGTCAGAAACGTCGACAGCACCGCGGCGGAGAACACCATAAACAGGGACAGCCTGCGCTCGGTGGCAAAGCGGCGCACCATTTTGCGGCCCAGAACGTCAAAATAGCCGCTCAGCTCGACCCCTTTGGTGAGCATCATCAGGCCGCTCAGGGTAATGATGGTTCGCCAGTCAATCGCGGCGGGCCAGGCGTGTGGCGCAAACGGCACAAAGAGGCTTAACCCTGCGCCAATGAGTAATAAGAGATGGAAGAAACGATCGCGTGCCAGGGCCTGCAGTCCAGGGATTTTCATTCAGCGGAGGGACCATATTTAAGGGTAAATTCGCGAAACTTCACCAGCGTCTCTTCGCTCACGTGGTGTTCCATTCCTTCCGCATCCCGGCGGGCAATCTCCGGGCTGACGCCCAGCACCAGTAAAAAATTCTCGACAAGCTGGTGGCGCTCGCGGCTCTCCTGCGCGAGCTTCTCCCCTTCCGGCGTCAGAAAAACACCGCGCCAGGGGATCATTTCAATTAAGCCCACGGAGGCCAGGCGTTTTAACATTTTAGCGACAGTTGGCTGTGAAACCCCCAGCCTGGCGGCCATATCGACCTGGCGCGCTTCACCAACCTCACGAATCAGATCGGAAATGAGTTCAACATAGTCATCAATCAGTTCACGCCGGTGCGCTTCACGGACCTGGCGAAAACCTTCGACATGTTCTTCAACATTCACCAGTTGCGTCGTTTTCCTGATTGTCGGATGACCTGCGCGACGGTTCATTGTACTTCCTCAGTGGGGTGACGCTTCCAGCGCCCGGTTTCGAGAGCGCACATTGTAAACCATAGCTCCGCAAGCACAAAAAATTAACGAAATAGCCATAGCTATACAATATAGCCTGTGCTATATCTGTATGTAATGCAGTCACCCTTCACGGATCGAAGGGATCAAAACTCAGGAGGTCTTATGAACGAATTCAAGAGGTGCATGACCGTGTTTACCCACTCTCCCTTTAAAGTGCGCTTAATGCTGTTGAACATGCTGTGCGATATGTTTAACAACAAACCGCATCAGGACGACAAACCTTCCCACTAAGCGGCGTTGCGGTACGCCGCTTCATTTTCCCGTCACAATCTCGCTGTAAACTGGCTTCCAGCCGCCTTATTCCCGATCTTTTTTACGGATTTGCAATCCCCTTCGCAAAACATCTGCTTAGCAACTGTTGATATTATTTAGCGCTCGCACTATCTTCTTGCAGCCCTGCACAATTTGCGGCTCGCTGAAGCGGACCCTCATTCCCTCTCCACGCACTGTCAGGCAGGTTATGACCCTTGACGCCAGGGTGAGCACATGGCGTTTTCATCCATGATAGTGACCTATGAATGTAACCCTGATAGATACCGTTGTTACCCGCAGCCGGGCCTTAAGCCCGTGGACGGGTTTTTACTTTTTGCAGTCATTACTGATTAACTTTGCGCTGGGTTATCCCTTTAGTCTGCTCTACGCGGTGGCCTTTACCTGCGTTCTGCATTTGCTGTGGCGAGCCGCACCGCGCGTGCAAAAAGCGTTAATCGGGATCTGTTCGCTGGTCGCTGCACTCTATTTCCCGTTTGGTCAGGCTTACGGCGCGCCAAACTTTAATACCCTGCTGGCGCTGCACTCGACCAATCTGGAAGAGTCAACAGAGATCCTGACGATTTTCCCGTGGTACAGCTACGTGGTCGGGCTCTTTATCTTCGCGTTGGGCGTTATCGCCATCCGCCGTCAGTCGGGCGAGAAAAAATCCTGGGGTAAGATCGAAATACTCTGTCTGGTGTTCAGCGTTGCCGTGGCGTTTGTCGCCCCCATCCAGAATATTCCCTGGGACGGTAAGCTAAGGCTCAGCAATATCGGCTATCCGGTTTTCCGCTTCGTGAAGGACGTCGTTGTCAATAATAAAGAGGTTCTCGACGAGCAGGCGCGCATGGCTGAGCTTTCCAATATGAAAGACACCTGGAACGTGCTGGCCGTTAAGCCGAAATATCACACCTATGTGGTGGTGATTGGCGAAAGTGCCCGTCGCGATGCAATGGGAGCCTTCGGCGGACACTGGGATAACACACCGTTTGCCAGTTCGGTCAAAGGCACGCTGTTTACCGATTACGTCGCGGCCAGCGGCTCGACGCAGAAATCGCTCGGCCTGACGCTTAACCGGGTTGTCGACGGCAAACCCCAGTATCAGGATAATTTCGTCACCCTGGCAAACCGCGCGGGTTTTCAGACGTGGTGGTTCTCTAATCAGGGGCAAATTGGCGAATACGATACGGCCATCGCCAGTATCGCCAAACGCGCTGACGAAGTGCAGTTCCTGAAAAATGGCGACTTCGAAGCCAACAAAAACACCAAAGACGAAGCGCTGTTGAAAATGACAGCACAGGTCTTCGCCACCCCGCGCACCCAGCCTCAGCTGATCGTCCTGCACCTGATGGGGTCGCACCCTCAGGCCTGCGATCGGACTGGCGGGAAGTACGCTGAATTCGTGCAGTCCAAAGAGACCTCTTGCTATCTCTACACCATGACGCAAACCGACGACCTGCTGAGCAAGCTGTACGATCAGCTACGCAATACGGGCGACAGCTTCTCGATGGTCTATTTCTCGGATCACGGGCTGGCGTTTAAAGAGCGTGGTAAAGAGGTGCAGTATCTGGCGCACGATGACAAGTTCCAGCAGAACTTCCAGGTGCCGTTTATGGTGCTGTCGAGCGACGATAAAACGCATCGCGTGATTAAAGCGCGCCGTTCGGCAAATGATTTCCTGCAGTTCTTCTCGCAGTGGACGGGAATTACAGCCGAGCAGATAAAAACGGCTTACCCGTTTGTCTCTAACAAGAAAGCTCCCCCAGTGTACGTTACCAACTTCAAGTTACAGAAAGTTGACTACAACCATCTGGGTACGGATATTTTTGATATAAAGAGTAAGTAGCGGTCCGATGCCCTCACCCTGGCCCTCACCCCACGGGGAGAGGAAAAAAGACAAAAAAAATCCGCCACATTGGGCGGATTTTTTATTTAATCACCGAAGTGATTAGAAGCGGTAACCTACGCCCGCGATCCAGGTGCCAACGTCAACGTTGCGGATACGGCTCTGCTCATAGGAGAAGTCCAGAGCAACGTCCTGGATTGGGTTGAACTGCAGGCCTGCGCCATAGGAGAAGCCATAGTCGCTGTTGCTTGCAGTGCGGCTTTCGCTCTGGTTTTCAGTCTGCTGGAATTTACCGTAACCAACACCTACAACACCGTAGATGCTCGCCCAGTCGTTCAGACGGTAGGCTGGACCAGCGGTGATGCCGTAGTACTGGCCTTTGTTGTATGCGCCGTTTTCAGAACGATCTTTCTCGGTGTAGGTGAAAGAACCGATCACGCCCAGTGGATTGTTATCCTGTTCGTAGCGATACTTCAGGTTGAAACCGTTAGCTTTGTTCATCACGCCCTGATAGTCGCTCTGAGCGTAACCACCAGTAACAGTAGAAGTAGCAGCTACAGCGGTACCTGCGGAAACAGCCAGTACAGCGGCCAGTGCTGAAAGACATGCAATTTTTTTCATAACCACCTCAAATGTGCTTCAAGTAAGTCCGTAAGTTTTAAATATATCAAAAAAATTTGCGAAACTCTTTGTGATTCGTGATGTCTAATGAAACCTTTCCTGTAACAGAACGTTTCCAGCGTCAGCTATCTCTTTCAAATCACATGCAATTTTCACTACTAAATGCGCATAGTGCGCGCAAGCGCCGTTACATTCATCCAGATTATTCCTAATCTATCAGGCGATAAATCCACCAGCGCTTAACCATTTTACGGATTTCACGAGGTTTTTTTTCAACAGCGCCTCAACCGTTGCCGCTTATTTCCTTTACACTGCAACCTTTACCTCATTTGACATAAGCTGACAGGAGAAAGGATGCCTGGGTTATCCCGCACGTCGTCGGTCTGGTTGCCGGTCGCAGTCATACTCATTGCCATGTTGTCCATTCAAAGCGGTGCTTCGCTTGCAAAATCTCTTTTTCCGCTGGTAGGGGCACCAGGGGTGACAGCCCTGCGTATCGTGCTGGGCACGGCGATACTGGTGGTCATTTTCAAACCCTGGCGTCTGCGCTTCAAAAAGGAGCAGCGTTTACCCCTGCTGTTTTATGGACTCTCCCTTGGGGCAATGAACTATCTGTTCTACCTCTCTATTCAGACGATACCGCTGGGGATCGCCGTCGCGCTGGAGTTTACCGGCCCGCTGGCGGTGGCGCTTTTCTCCTCGCGACGTCCGGTCGATTTTATCTGGGTCGTGTTAGCCGTTCTGGGCTTATGGTTCCTGCTGCCGCTGGGCCAGAGCGTCGCTGAGATCGATCTGACGGGCGCAGCCCTGGCGCTGGGTGCTGGCGCCTGCTGGGCAGTCTATATCCTCACGGGCCAGCGTGCAGGAGAAGAGCACGGTCCGGCGACCGTCGCGCTGGGGTCCCTGATCGCTGCCATCGTCTTTGTGCCCATCGGCATGGCGCAGGCGACCGAATCTATCTGGCAATGGTCGGTCATGCCCATCGGGCTGGCGGTCGCGATTCTCTCTACCGCACTCCCCTACTCTCTGGAGATGATTGCCCTTACGCGTCTGCCGACGCGCATATTTGGCACGCTGATGAGCATGGAGCCTGCGCTAGCCGCCATTTCCGGGATGGTGTTTCTCGGCGAAACTCTGACATTGACCCAGACGCTGGCGCTCTGCTCGATTATCGCGGCATCAATGGGCTCGACGCTCACCATGCGCCCGGAACCTAAAGTTGAGAAAGTGGATATCAGCTAAGGCCATATATTCTGCATGGCTTCCATGCCATGCAGAATAAAGGCCAAAAAGACAGACGTTATAATTTTTTACATTCTTTGCGCTATTTTCGAAATAGCCCTCTGCGTTTACACGCCTATCCAGCAATTAAGATTGATCTGTATCAAGTTAAAAATAACTCTTTAATTTCAATTAATTAAATTCTCAAGCCACTTCTCGCTATTAAACCGATAGGCACAGCCAAACCGCAGAGAAAAAATCCGGTGCTATACTTAGTTCCGTAATTACCTGGGACATAAACATCAAGAGGATATGAGATTATGAGTACCGCTAAACTGGTGAAAACGAAAGCGTCTAATCTGCTTTATACCCGTAACGATGTATCGGATAGCGACAAAAAAGCGACCATTGAGTTGCTGAATCGCCAGGTGATCCAGTTCATCGATCTTTCGCTGATCACCAAACAGGCCCACTGGAATATGCGCGGTGCAAACTTTATTGCCGTTCATGAAATGCTGGATGGCTTCCGCACAGCACTGGTGACCCACCTCGATACGATGGCTGAACGTGCCGTTCAGCTAGGCGGCGTGGCGCTGGGTACCACGCAGGTGATCAACAGCAAAACGCCACTGAAGAGTTATCCGCTGGATATCCATACCGTTCAGGATCACCTGAAAGAGCTGGCGGACCGCTACGCGATTGTGGCCAATGACGTGCGCAAAGCGATTGGCGAAGCCAAAGACGAAGATACCGCAGATATTTTCACCGCCGCCTCCCGCGACCTGGACCAGTTCCTATGGTTTATCGAATCTAACATCGAATAATTCATACGAATTTTCTATCAAACCCTCGCCCTCCGGTGAGGGTTTTGCACATCTGTGGTGCACAGTTTTTGTCTGTACACCTGCAAAAGTGAACGAAATGTAATAATCACCTCACACAACCGTTAACGGAAGATTGTTTTTTCGTCAGAATTTACGCTAAATATCTCCCCGTCAGTTAAGCCAAACGAAGCGCACCAAAACGGTGCTCCACTTTGGTGCAACAAAGCCTCATTGCCCCATTTATTGTGCAATGCATGACATCATCCCCTTTGCAAAACAATAGCTTGTAAAGTTGGCACGATTTTTTCATTGTGCCACCTGTTCTCGCAGGGGATCGCCCCGTGGATATAAAAGGAAATGCTATGAAGTCTGTATTAAAAGTTTCACTGGCTGCACTTACCCTGGCTTTTGCAGTGTCCTCTCAGGCTGCCGACAAACTGGTTGTGGCGACCGACACGGCGTTCGTTCCGTTTGAATTCAAACAGGGTGATAAATACGTTGGTTTTGATGTGGATCTGTGGGCCGCTATCGCAAAAGAACTCAAGCTGGATTACACCCTGAAGCCTATGGACTTCAGCGGCATCATCCCGGCACTGCAAACCAAAAACGTTGATCTGGCACTGGCAGGCATCACCATTACCGATGAACGTAAAAAAGCGATCGACTTCTCTGACGGCTACTACAAAAGCGGCCTGCTGGTGATGGTCAAAGCCGATAATAACGACGTAAAAAGCGTGAAAGATCTCGACGGCAAAGTGGTGGCTGTGAAGAGCGGAACCGGTTCTGTTGATTACGCGAAAGCAAATATCAAAACCAAAGACCTGCGTCAGTTCCCGAACATCGACAACGCGTACATGGAACTCGGCACCAACCGTGCTGACGCTGTTCTGCACGACACGCCTAACATCCTGTACTTCATCAAGACAGCCGGTAACGGCAAGTTCAAAGCCGTTGGCGAGTCTCTGGAAGCGCAGCAGTACGGTATCGCGTTCCCGAAAGGCAGCGACGATCTGCGCACGAAAGTTAACGGCGCGCTGAAAACGCTGAAAGAGAACGGCACCTATAACGAAATCTACAAAAAATGGTTCGGCACCGAGCCTAAATAATAAGACGTAAAAATGACGTTCACTCGGGGGCGACCTTTCGCCCCTGCTATTTTTGAAACACGGTAACAGTAACAGGAAATTATCATGCAGTTTGACTGGAGCGCCATCTGGCCTGCCATTCCTATCTTGCTTGAAGGCGCTAAAATGACCCTGTGGATTTCGGTCCTGGGTCTGGTTGGTGGGTTGATTATCGGTCTTGTCGCCGGTTTCGCCCGCACCTACGGCGGCTGGATCGCAAACCACATCGCACTGGTTTTCATCGAAGTGATCCGCGGCACGCCTATTGTCGTGCAGGTCATGTTCATCTACTTCGCCCTGCCTATGGCGTTCACCGACCTGCGCATCGACCCGTTCAGCGCAGCCGTCGTCACCATTATGATCAACTCAGGCGCCTACATTGCGGAAATCACCCGCGGTGCGGTGCTGTCGATTCATAAAGGTTTCAGTGAAGCCGGTCTGGCGCTAGGTCTTTCTCGTCGCGAAACGATCCGCCACGTTATTCTGCCGCTGGCGCTGCGTCGCATGCTGCCGCCGCTCGGTAACCAGTGGATCATCAGCATTAAAGATACGTCGCTGTTCATTGTTATCGGCGTGGCCGAGCTGACCCGTCAGGGGCAAGAGATCATTGCTGGCAACTTCCGCGCGCTGGAAATCTGGAGTGCGGTAGCCGTTGTCTACCTGATCATTACTCTGGTTCTGAGCTTCGTTCTGCGTCGTCTTGAAAGAAGGATGAAAATCCTGTGATTGAATTTAAAAACGTTTCCAAGCACTTTGGCCCAACCCAGGTGCTGCACAATATCGATCTGAACATCAAACAGGGTGAAGTGGTAGTGATTATCGGGCCTTCCGGCTCCGGTAAATCCACCCTGCTGCGCTGCATCAACAAGCTGGAAGAGATTACCAGCGGCGATCTGATCGTCGACGGCCTGAAGGTAAACGACCCGAAAGTGGACGACCGTCTGATTCGTCAGGAAGCGGGCATGGTCTTCCAGCAGTTCTACCTGTTCCCGCACCTGACGGCGCTGGAAAACGTGATGTTTGGCCCGCTGCGCGTGCGCGGTGCCAGCAAAGCGGCAGCGGAAGCGCTGGCAAAAGATCTGCTGGCGAAAGTCGGCCTGGCAGAACGTGCGCACCACTACCCTTCCGAGCTGTCCGGCGGTCAACAGCAGCGCGTGGCGATTGCCCGCGCGCTGGCGGTCAAACCGAAAATGATGCTGTTTGATGAGCCAACCTCTGCGCTTGACCCGGAGCTGCGTCACGAGGTGCTGAAAGTCATGCAGGATCTGGCGGAAGAAGGGATGACGATGGTGATCGTAACCCACGAAATCGGCTTTGCTGAAAAAGTGGCGTCCCGCCTGATCTTTATTGATAAAGGCCGTATCGCGGAAGACGGTAATCCACAGGAATTGATTGCGAACCCGCCGAGCCAGCGTTTGCAGGAGTTCCTGCAGCACGTCTCCTGATCCATCGCTTTACGCTAAGCCGGGCTTGCCCGGCTTTTTTACGCCAGATTGTTCCCAAAAATCCCCCTCCTCGCCCCGACTTCTATACTTATCATTTTGTTCGACATTTTCACCGGAGGACGCCGTGCCGTGGATCCTGTTGTTGCTGATTAGCCTGTTTAGTGCGCCATCGTTCGCCGTCGCGATCCCCGGAGTGACCACCGGAAACACCGCTACCCAGCAAAGTACGCCGCCTCCGGAACCCGATGTTGAACAGAAAAAAGCCGCCTACGGTGCGCTTGCCGACGTCCTTGAAAACGACACCTCCCGGCAGGAGCTCATTGGCCAGCTGCGCAAAGCCGCCGCCACGCCGCCGCAGGAGTCGGTGCCAACCCTCACCCCTCCGCAGGTTGAGGAGCAAAAAACGGTGCTGGAAAACGTCACCGACGTGAGCCGCCACTATGGGGAAGCGCTCTCCTCGCGCTTCGCTCAGCTTTACCGCAACCTGATTGGCTCACCGCATAAGGCATTTAATCCGCAAACGTTTACCGCCGCCGCCACGCAGTTCCTGATGCTGGCGGGTGCGGTATTTCTTTTTTACTGGCTGGTGCGCCTGTGCGCGTGGCCGCTGTACCGCAAAATGGGGCAATGGGGACGCAGGAAGAATCAGCATAAAAGCAGCTGGCTGCATCTGCCGTTGATGATAGCCTCTGCGTTTATCATCGATTTACTGCTGCTGGCGTTGACGCTGTTTTTAGGCCAGATGCTGGCCGACAGGCTGAATGCAGGCAACAAAACCATCGCCTTCCAGCAGTCGCTTTTCCTGAATGCCTTTGCCCTGATTGAGTTCTTCAAGGCGCTGCTGCGGTTACTCTTTTGTCCGCACGTGCCGGAGCTGCGTCCTTTCTCCATTCGGGATGCGAGCGCGAAGTACTGGGCGCTGCGTCTGAGCGTGCTCAGCGGGCTGATTGGCTACGGCCTGCTGGTTGCCGTGCCAATCATCTCTAACCAGGTGAACGTCCAGTTTGGCGCGCTGGCAAACGTCCTAATCATGATCTGCATTACCGTCTGGTCGCTGTATCTGATCTTCCACAATAAAAAAACCATAACCCAAAGTCTGCTGAATCTGGCCGATCGCTCCCTCTCGTTTTTTAGCCTCTTTATTCGCGCGTTCGCCCTGGTGTGGCACTGGCTGGCAAGCGCTTACTTCATCGTGCTGTGCTTCTTCTCGCTGTTCGACCCGGGCAATAGCCTGAAATTTATGATGGGGGCGACGTTCAAAAGCCTGGCCATTATCGGCATCGCGGCGTTTGTGTCGGGGCTGCTGTCGCGCTGGATCTCGAAGACCATCACCCTGTCGCCGCAGGTCCAGCGGAGTTACCCGGAACTGCAAAAGCGGGTAAACGGCTGGATGTCGGTATCGCTCAAAGTGGCGCGCATTCTCACCGTCTGCGTGGCGATTATGCTGCTCCTGAATGCGTGGAGCCTGTTTGATTTCTGGAACTGGCTGCACAACGGTGCGGGTGAAAAAACGGTCGATATCCTGATTCGCATCGCGCTGATTTTGTTCTTCTCCGCCGTTGGCTGGACGCTGCTGGCGAGCCTTATTGAGAACCGCCTGGTATCGGATATTCACGGCAGGCCGCTGCCCAGCGCCCGGGCACGAACGCTGTTAACCCTGTTCCGCAACGCGCTGGCGGTGATTATCAGCACCATCACCATCATGATCGTGCTGTCGGAAATCGGCGTGAATATTGCCCCGCTGCTGGCGGGTGCCGGTGCCCTTGGGCTGGCGATCTCCTTCGGGTCGCAAACGCTGGTGAAGGATATTATTACCGGCATCTTTATCCAGTTTGAGAACGGGATGAACACGGGCGATCTGGTGACCATCGGACCGTTAACCGGCACCGTGGAGAGAATGTCCATCCGTTCGGTTGGCGTGCGTCAGGACACCGGGGCCTACCACATCATCCCCTGGTCTTCGATCACCACCTTCGCCAACTTTGTGCGCGGGATTGGTTCCGTTGTGGCGAACTACGATGTGGATCGCCACGAGGATGCGGACAAAGCGAAGCAGGCGCTGCGCGATGCGGTAGAAGAACTGATGCTGATGGAAGATATTCGCGGGCTGGTGATCGGAGAGCCGTCATTTGCCGGCATCGTCGGGCTGACGAACACGGCGTTTACCCTGCGCGTGTCGTTCACCACCCAGCCGCTGAAGCAGTGGACGGTGCGCTTTGCCCTCGACAGCATGGTGAAGAAACACTTCGATCTGGCGAACGTGCGGATGCCCGTGCAGACGTATCAGGTATTGCCGCCACCCGCATCGCCGCTCCCGCCGCAGGAGCCGACGCTGTAACCGAGCCGGGTGGCGGCTTCGCCTTACCCGGCCTACGACAGGGTGCTATTTGCGACGTTTGTTATTGTCCATAAACGACCAGGCGATAAAGCGGCTCTGTTTCTGGCCCTGCGCCATCTCTTTTTTCACCACTTTTACGGCGCCCGCTTCGGTCAGCGCGCGGTAGAGCGGCGGCAGGTTATCCCCGCGGGAAACCAGCGTCGTGAACCACTTCACCTGACGGCCAAACTGTTTGCTTTCCGCAATCATGCGCAGAATAAACGCCACTTCGCCCCCTTCACACCAGAGCTCCTGCTGCTGACCACCGAAGTTCAGCGCAGCATCTTCAGCCTGACCCAGGTTACGGCGCTTGCGCTCGCTGCCCGCACGGGCCGATGCCGCCGAATCATGGAACGGCGGGTTGCACATCGTGGCGTCATAGCTTTCGTTTTTGTGAATAATGCCGTTGAAGATCGACCCTGCATCTTTCTGACGACGCAGGCGAATGGCGCGGCTCATTCCCGGGTTAGCGCTGATAATCGCCTGGGCGCTGGCAAAGGCCTCGTCACCGATTTCGCTTCCGGTAAAGCGCCACTGATATTCATGCGCCCCGATCAGCGGGTAAATCAGATTCGCCCCGGTGCCAATATCCAGAATGGTGGCCTGCGGCGGAACAACACCCTCATTGCCTTCGGCAAGAAGGTCGGCAAGGTGATGAACGTAATCCGCGCGGCCCGGCACAGGGGGACAGAGAAAGCCTTCCGGAATATCCCAGTGAGCCACACCGTAGAAATGCGCCAGCAGGGCTTTGTTCAGCATTTTAACCGCCTGCGGGTCGGCAAAGTTGACCGAGGGCTCACCCGCTGGGGTCTGAACAAGATAGTCCTGCAGCGGCGGGCAGCTCAGGCATAACGCGTTCATGTCGTAGCGGCTGCGGTGGCGATTTCGCGGGTGCAATCCCGGCTTTTGGGCAGTCATGGCATTCTCCTTTAAACAGCGGCGTAAGATACCCTTTGCTGGCCCAACGGTAAATCTTTCTCTGCGGCGCTCAAAAACTCGCCACAAATCAAACACCTTTATGTCTATGATCCGTCAGCGAATTGTCAATTTACATCGTTCAAAAAATAAGCAGATCATCATCAAATATTTGCGCTAAGTCACACTCGTCAGGCTTCTAAACTTAAAGGGAATCACCTGTTGTTTCCTCATGAGGATGTGATTATGAAAAAGTACCTGACCCTTGCTGTTATCGCCGGCGTTCTGGCGACCGCTTCATTTTCTGCCATGTCCGTTCAGTCGCTGACCGAGAGTAACGATACCAGCCAGCTGCGTCCAGCAGGCACCGTTTCGGTAAGCCGTGCCAGTAACCTTGACGACCTACAGGCTAAACTCGCCGAAAAAGCCCGTCAGGAAGGTGCAAAAGGATTTGTGGTGAACTCCGCTGGCGGAGATAACCATATGTACGGCACTGCGACCATCTATAAATAACCTGTCTCCTCCACAAGACTGCATCTGCCCAACGGGTGCAGTTCTCTTCTCCCTTCGCCTTGATTGTTTATTTTTTAACCCCATAGTAAACGTATGGCCTAAACCGATTTCAGGAGGACGCTATGGCTTCCGGCTGGGCAAATGACGACGCTGTTAACGAACAGATCAACAGTACAATTGAAGATGCGGTTGCGCGTGCCCGCGGTGAAATTCCGCGCGGCGAAAGCTTAACGGAATGCGAAGAATGCGGAGACCCTATTCCGGAGGCGCGCCGAAAAGCCATTCCCGGCGTACGGCTTTGCATTGCCTGCCAGCAGCATAAAGATTCAAAAAATGCATCATGCTCGGGATATAATCGCAGAGGTTCGAAAGACAGCCAGTTACGTTGACTTTGCTTTACCGAAGCTAACCGAGAGCACGCGTTCCTTTACGCTCACGGTTTTTAGCCAGACGCGTAGCAAAACGTGCCCTTCGTAGCGCTTCTGTAAAGCGCTTCCGCAAGAAGTGTAAAGGGGTGCTTTGAATTTATTAATATTCAATAAGTTATTTGTCATTCAATTTTTTTGAGCAACCACGTCAATTCTCTTCGATTTTATCACTCGCAAAAAACCGTGATACTTATCACATCGACGGAACATCGTCCCCTTAACAGAAACACCTGCGAGAGATTAATTATGAAAACCATCAAATATGCTGTAGCTGCTGTTGCCCTGTCCGCTCTGTCTTTCGGCGCTTTCGCCGTAGAGCCTGTCTCTACTACTCAGGCACAGAACATGAACAAAGTTGGTGTGGTAAGTGCTGATGGCGCCACCACGCTGGACGGTCTGGAAGCCAAACTGGCTGAGAAAGCCGCTGCTGCCGGTGCAAGCGGATACACCATTACTTCCGCTAACGGCAATAACAAGCTGAGCGGTACCGCGGTTATCTACAAATAATCGCCTGAACGAATGCTGTTCCCTCGCCAAACCCTCTGGTGAGCTGCTCCAACCCTCATTGACCCTGTTGTTTGTTACCCTTGCTTGCCCGTCCGCCACTGGACGGGCTTTTTTTTGTCTAAAACGCCTGCGCCACGCGTTCAAGCCCGGCCTGAATGGATTCCACTTCTCCGGTTGCCAGCAAACAGCAGGCCATCTGCAGCTTGATTGAATGCGGAACAGGAACATTTCCGGCAAGACACTGCTCAATCCAGTGGGCTGTAGTATGGGGATCTTTTGCCTCAGGCAGTATCACACCGGTATTCTCTTCCCCGCGTTCCAGAATGGCGCGCGTACCTGCAGAATCAATCAGCATCACCTGCGGGCAGCGCTGCGGGTTGGCATAAACCTCGCCTTCCGTGCCGTGCATCAGCAACGCTCTTCCGCCAATTGCCTCAAAGAATTGCCCCACGCGCGCCACGTATTCCGGGTGCGAGACGCTGGAAAGACGCAGAGCGGCATCTTCGCCAAACGGCGTGGCCAGTTTCGCCAGCGTGTGCGCGCTGTTGCGCACGCCCATGCGCCAGCGCATATCGAGCTGCTTTTCCAGCGGCGGGCAGAGCGTGCCGACCGGGATATAAACAGGCTGATGGCCATCCAGCTTCGCCTGCGCCTGACCTGCATGACGCGTGGGCTCAACGCCCAGCATCCCGAAAATGGTCTCCGTCAGCACGCGGGTGGGATCTTCGCTGACGCCGTGCACCACCACCGGGAACCCCAGCTTGTGTAATAAGATAGCGAGCAGCGGGGTTAAATTTGCCTGCTTGCGCGCACCGTTGTAGCTCGGGATGACGATTGGCATCGGTTTAGCCACCGGCGGCGTTAAGCGCAGCGTTTGCGCCTGCATGGCATCATAGAAGCCGCGCATCTCCGCTTCACCTTCGCCTTTAATACGCAGCGCAATAAGAATACCGCCCAGCTCCAGCTCAGGTACCTCGCCGTTAAGCATGCGGGTATAAAGCGCACGCGCGGTTTCATGGTCCAGGTCGCGGGCATGGTTTTTCCCGCGCCCTACCTCTTTGATAATTTTGCGATAATCCACGACATTCCTCCTGACAGCCTTATCTTGTTAACAATATAGCCCTGATGATGTCGCCGCTGTTAGTTTTTTTGCCCACCCTGCGGTTTTTTATAATCAATTGTTTTAGTAAGAAAAATTATTTTGCAAGAATTAATTGAATTATTTGGAAGCCGCGCGGGACCTTTCCCGGCCTGAATTTTCTGATTAAATACTCAGCGGTGAGTAGTTGAGACATAACTTCGAATAATGCGGGATGCAGAGGTCGAAAGGAGAAACATACAGGTTTAAATATGAAAAAAGTAACTTTAGGTTTATTCATTGCTGCCGCTTTGGGATGCTCTGCATCTTCTTTCGCAGCATCCACCGGTGAAGGGCAAATTAACTTCACAGGTGAAATTATCGATTCCGCCTGTCAGGTGGTTAACGGCTTAAGCAGTCCGCTGAATGTTGCGCTGGGCAAAGTCTCCAAAACAACATTTACCGGCGCAGGCTCTACCAGCACCTTAACGAAATTTGATATTCAGTTAAAAGACTGCCCGGAAACGGTCACGTCTGCAGCCATCAATTTCGGTGGTACGCCCGACGCGGATAATAATACCACGCTGGCCTTGACCCCGGGTGCGACGACGGCAACCGGCGTGGCGATTCAGCTGGTTGATTCTTCCGAACAGCCCGTCAGTTTATATACGCCTTCGAAGCAGTATCCTTTAGCTGCTGGCACGACGGTAAATAATCTGGAGTTTGGCGCACGTTATATTCAGACTCAGGCATCGATCACTGCCGGGCAGGCTAACTCAGCGTCTACTTTTACCGTTATTTATAACTGATACGTTCAATAAGGAGATATTCACCTTCACGCGAAGGTTAATATCTCCTCTTTCTTTGAGACAGATTTATGCGACACAGTTATTTATTAAGCGCACTTTTACTGACCGCAGTAACAGCCCATGCAGGTGTAATAATTAATGGCACCCGACTGGTTTATCAGGGAGAGAAAAAAGAGTCTTCGATTGGGATTTCCAATCCGGATGATATTAACTATCTGGTACAATCCTGGGTGGATACCGGTTTGAAAAAAGGCGGTAAAGCACCGTTTCTGATTACCCCGCCCCTGTTCCGTCTGAACGCTAAAGAAGATAACGTGCTGCGCGTGGTGCGCACCGGCGAAAATATGCCAGAAGATCGCGAGTCGTTATACTGGTTAAATATTAAAGCCATTCCTTCTTCAAGCCATGAACAGGGCGTTAATACATTACAAATAGCCATCAATACCCGTATTAAATTGCTGTATCGCCCTGCATCGATTAAAGGCAAACCCGAAGAAGTGGCAGATAAACTGGAATGGCACCGCGAAGGCAACGATCTGGTGGTAAACAACCCCACGCCTTTCTATATGAATTTCCAGAGCGTAACGCTGAACGGCCAAAAAGTGGCAAAAGCGACCTGGGCTGTGCCTGATACCTCTACCCGCTTTGCCCTTCCTGCAAATATGAACGGTAACACCGTAAACTGGTCGGTCATTAACGATTACGGAAGCATCAGTAAAACCTGGTCTGCATCCGTTCGTTAATACTCTATTTGACGCCTGGATAATCATGTACAGCACAACTAAGCCGCTATTCCGTCGACTGAGTGAAATGCTGCCCACTTTTTGTGGGATAGCGGTGACATGCTGCGCGCTGCAGGCCCACGCTGATGATTATTTTAACCCTGCCCTGCTGGATATTGATAATCCAGAGCAGGCAAAGACCGATCTCTCTGTATATGAAAACGGTCCCGGTCAGGCACCGGGTAAATATCAGGTCACGATGTTCGTCAATAACAATAAAGTCGACACACGTGACGTCCTTTTTACATTACAAAAAGATGCGCAGGGAGATAATTCTCTGCAGCCTTGCCTGAGCCTGGATGAATTAACGCATCTGGGTATCAAAACCAAAGATTATCCAAAGCTGGCGGTAAAAGGGGAATGCGCGGATCTGAGCGCTATCCCTTCGGCCTCGGCGACTTTCCGCATCAAAAACCAGCAACTATTGCTGAGTATTCCCCAGTCGGCGCTGGGCCAGGTGCCTCGCGGCTATATCGATCCGAAAGAGTATGACGAAGGGATCACCGCGGGCATCCTGAACTATAGCGTTAACGCCAGCCAAAGCCACGCCCGCCAGCAAGGGGAAGCGGACAAAAGCAGCCAGTTTATTAACCTGCGCCCCGGCTTTAACACCGGTGCCTGGCGCGTGCGTAATTACAGCACCTGGAATCACAATTCGGATGGCGGTCAGGACGACGGCAAGCTGACCCCGGTCTATACCTATGCCCAGCGCGATATAGTGGGGCTGAAGAGCGAGATGACCGTGGGTCAGAGCAGCACCCAGGCCGACGTTTTCGACAGTGTCTCTTACACTGGTGCACAGCTGGCTACCGAAAGCGACATGCTGCCGGACAGCGAGCGCGGGTATGCCCCGGTGGTTCGCGGCACGGCGCACAGTAACGCCCAGGTGGTGGTTCGCCAGAATGGCTACGTTATCTATCAAAACACCGTGGCCCCCGGTGCGTTTGAGATTAACGATCTCTACCCCACCGGCAGCAGCGGCGATCTGAACGTCACGGTAAAAGAGACCGACGGCAGCGAGAGTCATTTCGTGGTGCCGTTTGCCTCCGTGCCGGTGCTGCAGCGGGAAAAACACCTGAAGTACAGCGTCGCGGCAGGGCGTTACCGTTCATACGATAAAGAGGTTGAGAAGACCCCTTTCGCCCAGGGCAGCGCCATCTATGGCCTGTCACATGGCGTCACCGTTTATGGCGGTACACAGCAGAGTTCGCATTACCACTCCACCGCGCTCGGGGCGGGGAAAAACTTTGGCGATCTCGGCGCGTTCTCCGTAGACGTTACCCGCGCCAAAGCGTTACTGAAAAAGCGCAAAACCAGCAAAGGGCAATCCCTTCGTCTGCGCTACAGCAAAAATTTTACCGCGACCGGCACTAGCTTCTCGCTGGCGGGCTATCGCTACTACAGCAAAGGCTTTTACACCCTGCAGGACACTATGGAGTCCTGGACCCGTGCAAACGACTGGTCTGCTCCACAGCCGCGCCGCGCGCGGGCGGAGGCCACCATCGACCAGACGCTGGGCGATAAGTGGGGTTCGGTGACGCTAAGCCTGGTGAAAGAGCGTTACTGGAGCCAGAGTCAGGATATGACCTCACTGAGCGTTAACTACAACAACAGCTGGCACGGTGTGAGCTATAGCCTGAGCTACAGCGTCAATAAAAACAGCGACGACACTGACGAGGACGGTAAATCCATCAGCTATGACCGACAAATCGGCCTCAACGTGTCGGTTCCGCTCGACCGCTGGCTGCCTGACACCTGGGCAAACTACAGCCTGAACAACAGTAAAGACGGCACCACTCACAACCTGGGCCTGAATGGTACCGCGCTGGAGGGGGACAAGCTGAGCTGGAACGTTCAGCAGGGGCTGGAAAGCGCCAATAACAACAGTTCCACCAGTATGAATGCGGATTACAAAGGCACCTACGGTGAAGTGCGCGGCGGCGTAAGCCAGGACAGCCATCAGCACACTGTGAACGCAGGGATCCAGGGCGGCATCGTCGCCCACTCTGACGGCGTCACCTTCGGCCAGACCCTGGGCGAAACCGTGGTGCTGATTAAAGCGCCGGGCACACATGGCACGCACGTTGCCAACCAGACGGGCGTGGAAACGGACTCTCGAGGCTATACGCTGGTGCCGTTTGTCACGCCGTGGCGTCACAACCCCATTTCACTGGACACGGAGACACTGCCAGAAGATGCCGACGTCACGCACGCCTCGCAGACGGTCACACCGTCACGCGGCGCGGTAGTTCGCGCCAGCTTTGATACCCGCGTGGGCAAACGCGTCTTAATGACGCTGGCCTGGAAAGACAAACCACTGCCCTTCGGCGCAACGGTCACCACGGAAGATAAGAGCAGTGAATTTATCGTCGGCAACGACGGCCTGGTGTATCTCACCGGCCTGCCGCAGCACGGACGCCTTTTCGTTTCCTGGGGCAAGGAGGCGAGCGAGCATTGCGTCGCCGATTACGCCCTGATGCAGGAGAAGGATGACACCAACATTATTAACGCTGCCGCGCAGTGTCACTGATTAACACCGGACCGATCATAATGCAGATAGCAAAATCGTTTTTCTTACTTGTCGTTCTGGCGACGGCAGCCCTCTTTATGCCGCATGCAAAGGCCGACTGTGTCTCACCAAATTTACCAGCGCTGCTATCGTTAGCGTCTATTTCAGTGCCCACCAGCCTGCCCGTGGGGTCGACCATTCCAGGAACAGAACGTTCCGTCCACGCAACAGGAAACTGTGATTACGCACCGGATGCAGGCCAACCCATCATTGCATGCTATAACGGCTTTGGTAACGAGATACCCGGGATCCCTGGCGTCTATGAAACAGGCGTTGCCGGAATCGGTGTGTCGATACGAAATACTAAAGGAGTGCGCGTAAGAGGGGCTGCAGACCAGGTCTGTTCGGCTATAACGCCCTTAGGACTGGTGTCAGATACAATGACCAATGGGTCATATCCATTTAATTTTGACGCCACGCTGGAGCTGGTGAAAACCAGTGAGACTGTAGCGTCTGGTTCACTGACGACGAGTAATACGCAATTCAACCTCGCTGTCAGACGGCTTGACGCCGTAGGTGAACCAAACACCATCTCCTACTCAGGTAACGTGGTGGTTAAAGAAGTCACCTGCACCGTTTCACCCAAATCCCTGACTATCATACTGGGTGATTTTCCGGTGAGCCGCTTTACCGGGGCAGGAACCGTGGTTTCCCAGTCGGTATTCAATATCGGCATGCTCTGCGATCGGGATGTTGAGCCGGAAATGATGATCGCCAGCGCCAATGGCTATGAAACGAATTTTCCCGGCGTGATCAAATTAACGCCGGAAAGCGGCGTAGCGACCGGCGTCGGGGTGAAAATGCTCTTTAACGGTCAGATACCTGCTTTCGGGCAATATATGAGCACCTTTACCACCTATGCCAATATTCAGTCGCAATATCCCTTCAGCGTCTCTTACGAACAAACCAGCGCGGAGGTGACCCCCGGAACGGCGAATGCCGTCGCAACCATTACGGTGGCCTACAAATGAAAACCTTATTAGCCCTTTTACTGCTTGGAGTAGCCAGCCAGAGCCTGGCGGAGGAGATTCAACTCGATATTCGCGGAAACATTTACGCCAACGCCTGCCAGGTGGACAGCGCCAGCCAGAACCTGACGGTCAATCTGGGCAAAGCGAACACCGGCGATTTTAAGGATGTGGGCGATACCGGACAATGGAGATCATTCGACTTAACCCTGTCGAAATGCCCAACCACTGCCGTGCTGGCCACGGCCACCTTTCACGGTCAGCCAGACAGCATTCATCCGACTAAATTCGCCAGCAGCGGAACCGCGAAAGGACTGGCGCTGGAACTTGCCGACCCGCAGGATCAGATCTCGCTAGCCCCGGACGCCAGCTTCAGCGTGTTGATCAACCAGGACGATCATACGGCGGATTTCCCGCTGGCCGCCCGCTATTACGCTACCTCATTGCCGGTCACGGCAGGAACCTTCAGCAGCGTGGTGCAGGTAACTTTTATTTATCAGTAGGTCTGCGCCCCTTAGCACGGACGCTTTTCTTACGCACGGCGGTGAGTTTGACCGGCTGTTTTTTTACCTCAGGCACCTCCGGCTGTTCGATCGGGAAGATCGGCAGCGCGTTCAGAAGCCGTTGGCCGTAATTTTTGGTGAGCAGGCGTTTGTCATAAATCACCACCTCCCCCCAGCAGCCGTGGCTACGAATCAGACGCCCGACCTGCTGAATCAGGTTAAACGACGCCGCAGGTAAACTCTGCACCTCAAACGGATAGCGGTTGAGGCTTTTCAGCCATTCGCCTTCGGTGATCACCACCGGGCTGTCGATAGGCGGGAAGGCGATTTTATGGATATGCACCTGCGTCAGGTAGTCCCCTTTCAGATCCAGACCTTCAGCAAACGACTGCAAACCCACCAGAACGCTGCGCTCGCCGTTATCAATGCGCTTACGGTGGGTTTCCACCAGCCGGTAGCGCGGCTGATCGCCCTGCACCAGCAGGAGTAAACGCAAATCGGTGACGTGTTCCAGGAAGCGCTGCATCGCCCGCCCGCTGGCAAACAGCACCAGCATACCGGGGTATTTTTTACTCTCGACCTGCTCGCGGAAGTAGGCCGCCATCTCCGCAATGTGCTGCTCTTCGTTGTCGATAAGCGGCTCGAATTTCATGCGCGGAATGACCAGCTTGCCCTGCTCGCAGTGGTTAAACGGCGAGTCCAGCGCCACGAAACGGTCCCCCGCTTTCTCTTTTAGCCCGCTCATCTCCTGCAAACGAGAAAAACTGTTCAGGGAGCGCAGCGTGGCGGAGGTGACAACCACGTGCGGCACGCTGCGCCAGATCAGCTTTTCCAGCTGATCGGCCACGCGGATGCCCACGCAGTGGAAAAAGAGATGGACCTGCCCGTCCCGCACTTCGCGGGTGGCCCATTTGGTGACCGGTGCGCCGGACGCCTGCGCCATCGAGGCCAGCCGCCAGAGCTTGCTCTGCGCTTCGAACATGCCCAGCGCGCGGTTCATCTGCAGCAGAACGCGGTGCAGACGCACAACGTCATGCGAGCCCGTTTTCTCGCTGAGATCGTTTAAGAACATCTCCGCCAGCCCGCGCAGCTTTTCCAGATGCTTCGCCAGCTGCTGGCAGATCTCCATCACCTCTTCCGGTAGCTCACCCATCGCAAAGCGGTGTTCAGCTTCCTGGGTTGCCGGAAGATAAAGATTCAGGATGTTGTTCAGCGATGAAATGAGGCTATAGACCTCTTCACAGTGGTCGCTCAGCCGCTCCGGCACCGCCAGCGGCGGCGTGGTTTTCGGACGGAATTGATCCATGCAGGTCGCCACCAGCTTGCAGAAAAGATCCAGCTGCAGGCGGAACCAGGGGGCGGTAATTTCGGCGCTCATCTCCAGCGCGTCGCGCGCTACGTCCGGCAGATGGTGTCCTTCGTCGAGCACCAGCAGCAGGTTTTTGGGCTCCGGCAGCACCGCTTCGCTCTCCAGCGCCGCCATTACCAGCGCGTGGTTTGCCACAACCACTTCGGCTTCCTGAATTTCGCGTCGGGCGACAAAGAACGGGCACTCCCGGTAGTAGTGACAGTTGCGGTTCAGGCAGCTGGCTTTGTCGGTGCTGAGCCTGCGCCACAGGTCGTCGCTGATGGCCTGGCTGGTGTGATCCCGCAAGCCGTCCCACTTATAGCCGTCGAGCTCGGCTTTGAGTTTTGCACACTGCTCCTGCTCGGCCTTATTGTTTGGCGTCAGCTCGTCGTCCAGAAACGCAAGCAGATCCTGCTGATTCGGCTCGCTGCTGGCCAGCGCCGCCAGGTTACGCGGGCACACGTAGCGCCCGCGACCAAAGGCGGCCGTAAACCGCAGGTCGGGGATGATTTTGCGCAGCAGCGGTAAATCTTTGCTGAAGATCTGATCCTGCAGCGCCACGTTGGCGGTGCTGACCACCAGCGTTTTGTCCTCTTCTCGCGCAATCGCAATGCCGGGAATGAGATACGACAGGGTTTTCCCGACGCCGGTCGGGGCTTCAATCGCCAGATGTCGCCCGTCGTCCCCGGCGAGCGTTTTTGCCACGTCGGCAATCATCTGCCGCTGCGGCGCTCGGGGGATAAAGTCGGGGATCTGCTGTTGTAGCGCCTTATACCATGCGCCAATTTGCGCCTTGAGCGCAGCGGTTAAAGCCATCGGAAAACCTGAAACACTGTATAAACAGCCACTATTGTGGCACTTTCTCTTCGCTGCCGCAAAAAGAAAAGCCCGGCTTTACGACCGGGCTTCCAGATTACTGCGGGTTAGCAGGCTTGCGCGGGCGGCGTCGACGCTGCCCTTCCCCTGCCGGTTTCCCTTCGCCGCTGCGCCACGGGCTTTCACCCGCTGGTTTGCTGTCGTTGTTACGACGAGGCGGTTTGCCGGATGATTTCGGCGCGCCGCCTTCGGCACGACGCGGCTGCTGACCGCGACCGCCGCCGCCCTGACCGCGACCACCCTGACGACCGTTCTGAATCGGCTCGGCTTTGATAGACGGGTCCACTTCGTAGCCCGGGGTTTCGATGCGCGGGATCTCTTTCTTCAGCAGGCGCTCGATGTCGCGCAGCAGCTTATGCTCGTCCACGCAGACCAGAGAAAGCGCTTCACCGGTTGCCGCCGCGCGGCCGGTACGACCGATACGATGCACGTAATCTTCCGGCACGTTTGGCAGCTCGTAGTTCACCACGTGCGGCAGCTCTTCAATATCCAGGCCACGGGCGGCGATGTCGGTCGCCACCAGCACGCGGATGTCGCCGGACTTGAAGTCCGCCAGCGCACGGGTACGCGCGCCCTGGCTCTTGTTACCGTGAATGGCGGCGCTGCGGATGCCGTCTTTATTCAGCTGTTCCGCCAGGTGGTTCGCGCCGTGCTTGGTGCGGGTAAAGACCAGCACCTGCTGCCAGTTGCCCTGGCCGATCATCTGGGAGAGCAGTTCCCGCTTGCGCTTTTTATCCACAAAGTGGACGTGCTGCGTCACCTGTTCGGAGGCGGTGTTGCGGCGCGCCACCTCCACTTCCAGCGGGTTATGCAGCAGCTTTTCCGCCAGCGCCTTGATCTCGTCGGAGAAGGTCGCGGAGAAGAGCAGGTTCTGACGACGCGCAGGCAGCTTGGCCAACACGCGACGAATATCGTGAATAAAGCCCATGTCGAGCATGCGGTCGGCTTCGTCCAGCACCAGAATTTCGATGCTATCAAGCTTCACCGCGTTCTGGTGTTCGAGATCCAGCAGACGGCCCGGCGTTGCTATCAGCACGTCCACGCCGCCGCGCAGCTTCATCATCTGCGGGTTGATGCTTACCCCGCCGAAAACCACCAGCGAACGAATGTTGAGATAGCGGCTATAGTCACGCACGTTATCACCAATCTGCGCCGCCAGCTCGCGGGTTGGGGTGAGGATCAGGGCACGGACAGGACGACGGCCTTTGGCATGCGGCTGGTTTTTTACCAGTAGTTCCAGCAGCGGCAGGGTAAAGCCCGCGGTTTTGCCGGTACCGGTCTGGGCGCTGGCCATCAGGTCACGGCCCTGAAGAACGGCGGGGATCGCCTGCTGCTGGATTGGGGTTGGCTCAACGTAGCCCTGCTCTACGATCGCGCGCAGAATTTCCGGGTTCAGGCCAAGGGAATCAAAAGACATAAAAACTCCGAACCGCCCCGACCATCACAGGTGTAGTTTTCAGGGAGATATAACGAATAGGGGAGGACAAAAACCACAATGTCGCGAAGGGGCGGAGTGTAGCAGCTTTTGTGACGTAGCGCATAAAATATCCCTCCGCGTTCCCTCGACGTTAGCGTGATTCAGGCATAATCTTAATCAATCGATTGATTAATTCTTAATGCCGCCATGAATACGACACCCACAACAACCAAAGGTGAACAGGCCAAAAATCAGCTTATCGCCGCCGCGCTGGCGCAGTTTGGTGAGTACGGGCTGCATGCGACCACGCGCGATATTGCCGCGCTGGCCGGGCAGAACATTGCGGCGATTACCTACTATTTTGGCTCAAAAGAGGATTTGTACCTCGCCTGCGCCGAGTGGATCGCCGATTTTATCGGCACGCAGTTTCACCCGCACGTTGAGGAAGCCACCGCGCTGCTCGGCCAGCCGTCGCCCGATCGCGCCGCCGTCCGCCAGCTTATTCTCAATGCCTGCCACAACATGATCCGCCTGCTGACGCACGACGATACGCTCAATCTGAGCAAGTTTATCTCCCGCGAGCAGCTCTCCCCGACCGTCGCCTACCAGCGTGTACACGATCGGGTGATTGAGCCAATGCACTCGCACCTGACCCGGCTGATCGCCGCCTATACCGGTCGGGATGCCGGTGATACCGAGACAATTTTGCATACCCACGCCCTGCTGGGTGAAATCCTTGCCTTCCGTCTGGGCAGGGAAACCATCCTGTTACGCACCGGCTGGACACAATTTGATGAGGATAAAGCCGCGCAGATTAGCAAGGTGATCGCCTGTCACGTCGATCTGATCCTGCAAGGCTTAACGCAAAGGAGCCTGAAGTCATGAAAAAACCTGTCGCCATCATTCTGGTGGTTGTTGTTTTGCTTGCCGCCGGAGTCGGTGGATGGCTGTGGTATCAGAGCCATCAGGATAAAGGCCTGACTCTGTACGGTAACGTGGATATTCGCACGGTGAACATGAGCTTCCGCGTGGGCGGACGTCTCGCCTCGCTGAGCGTGGACGAAGGCGATGCCATTAAAACCGGGCAGACGCTGGGGATGCTGGATAAAGCGCCCTATGAGAATGCGCTGCTGCAGGCCAAAGCGGGCGTGTCCGTCGCACAGGCGCAGTATGACCTGATGCTGGCAGGCTATCGCGACGAAGAGATCGCCCAGGCCGCCGCTGCCGTTAAGCAGGCGCAAGCCGCCTATGACTACGCGCAGAACTTCTACGCGCGCCAGCAGGGGCTGTGGAAAAGCCGCACCATTTCCGCCAACGATCTGGAAAATGCGCGCTCGTCCCGCGACCAGGCGCAGGCCACGCTGAAGTCCGCGCAGGATAAATTAAGCCAGTACCACACCGGTAACCGCCCGCAGGATATCGCCCAGGCGAAGGCCAGCCTTGAACAGGCGCAGGCGCAGCTGGCTCAGGCAGAGCTGGATCTGCACGACACCACCCTGATCGCGCCGTCTGACGGCATGCTGATGACCCGCGCCGTGGAGCCGGGAAGCATGCTCAGCGCCGGCAGCACCGTCTTAACGCTCTCCCTGACCCGCCCGGTGTGGGTGCGCGCCTACGTTGACGAGCCGAACCTCGGCCAGATGCAGCCGGGCCGCGAGCTGCTGCTCTATACCGACGGCCGCCCGGACAAGCCGTATCACGGCAAGGTGGGCTTTGTCTCCCCTACTGCCGAATTCACGCCGAAAACCGTTGAAACACCGGACCTGCGCACCGACCTCGTGTATCGCCTGCGCATCATCGTGACCGATGCGGACGACGCGCTGCGTCAGGGCATGCCCGTCACCGTAAAAGTGAACAACGGGGAACGACATGAATGACGCGGTTATTCAGCTCAACAATCTGGTTAAACGCTTTAAGGGGATGGATAAGCCCGCGGTTGCTCCGCTGAACTGCACCATCCGGAAAGGCTATGTGACCGGGCTGGTCGGCCCGGACGGCGCCGGGAAAACCACGCTGATGCGGATGCTGGCCGGGCTGCTGAAGCCGGATGAAGGCAGCGCCCGCGTGCTCGGCCTTGACCCGATCGAGGATGACGGAGCCCTTCACGCCATGCTCGGCTATATGCCGCAGAAGTTTGGCCTGTATGAAGACCTGACGGTGATGGAAAACCTGAACCTGTACGCCGACCTGCGCAGCGTCACCGGTGAAACCCGGGAGAAAACCTTCGCCCGACTGCTGGAGTTTACCTCCCTCGGCCCGTTTACCGACCGGCTGGCGGGCAAGCTCTCCGGCGGGATGAAGCAGAAGCTGGGGCTGGCCTGCACGCTGGTCGGCGAGCCGAAAGTGCTGCTGCTGGACGAGCCCGGCGTCGGCGTTGACCCGATTTCGCGCCGCGAGCTGTGGCAGATGGTGCACGAGCTGGCGGGCGACGGCATGCTGATCCTCTGGAGCACCTCCTACCTCGACGAAGCGGAACAGTGCCGGGACGTGCTGCTGATGAACGAGGGCGAACTGCTGTATCAGGGCGAGCCGACGACGCTGACGCAGAGCATGGCCGGGCGCAGCTTCCTGCTGCACAGCCCGCAGGAGTCCAACCGCAGCCTGCTGCAGCGGGTGCTCAGGCTGCCGCAGGTCAGCGACGGGATGATCCAGGGCCGCTCGGTACGGGTGATCCTCAAAAAAGAGGCCACCGTCGACGATATTCGCCGGGCGCCCGGCATGCCGACGATCGAGATGGAAGAGACCGCGCCGCGCTTTGAGGACGCGTTTATCGACCTGCTGGGCGGCGCGGGGACGTCAGAGTCGCCGCTTGGCGCTATCCTGCATACGGTGGACGGCACGCCGGGCGAAACGGTGATCGAAGCCAAATCCCTCACCAAGAAATTTGGGGATTTCGCCGCCACCGACAACGTCAATTTCGCGGTTAAACGCGGCGAGATTTTTGGCCTGCTCGGGCCGAACGGCGCGGGAAAATCGACCACCTTTAAGATGATGTGCGGCCTGCTGGTGCCGACGTCCGGCAAGGCGCTGGTGCTGGATATGGACCTGAAGGTCAGCTCCGGCAAGGCGCGCCAGCATCTCGGGTATATGGCGCAGAAGTTCTCCCTTTACGGCAACCTGACGGTCGAGCAGAATCTGCGCTTTTTCTCCGGCGTGTACGGCCTGCGCGGGCGGGCGCAGAACGAGAAAATCCGCCGTATGAGTGACGCCTTCGGGTTAACCAGCATTGCCTCCCACGCCACCGACGAGCTGCCGCTCGGCTTTAAGCAGCGGCTGGCCCTGGCCTGCTCGCTGATGCACGAGCCGGATATTCTGTTTCTGGATGAACCCACTTCCGGCGTTGATCCCCTCACTCGCCGCGAGTTCTGGCTGCATATCAACAGCATGGTGGAAAAAGGGGTGACCGTGATGGTGACCACCCACTTCATGGACGAGGCGGAGTACTGCGACCGCATCGGGCTGGTGTATCGCGGCAAGCTGATTGCCCACGGTACCCCGGACGACCTGAAAAACCAGGCCGCCGACGCTGAGGTTCCGGATCCGACCATGGAGCAGGCGTTTATCACCCTCATCCACGACTGGGATAAGGAGAATGCCCATGCGCAGTAATGCCATTTCCTGGCGCCGGGTGCGCGCGCTGTGCATTAAAGAGACGCGGCAGATCGTGCGTGACCCCAGCAGCTGGCTGATTGCGGTAGTCATCCCCCTGCTGCTGCTGTTTATCTTTGGCTACGGCATTAACCTGGACTCCAGCAAGCTGCGGGTCGGGATTTTGCTGGAGCAGCAGAGCGAAGAGGCGCTGGACTTCACTCACGCCATGACCGGATCGCCCTACATTGACGCCACCATCAGCGACAACCGGCAGGAATTGATCCAGAAAATGCAGGCCGGGAAAATTCGCGGTCTGATCGTCATTCCTGTGGATTTCGCCGCCAATATGGCGCGCGCTGAAACCGATGCGCCGATCCAGGTGATTACCGACGGCAGCGAGCCGAACACCGCCAACTTCGTGCAGGGTTACGCGGAGGGGATCTGGCAGCTCTGGCAGATGCAGCGCGCGGAAGACCGGGGTGAGGAGTTTGAACCGCTGATCGATGTGCAGACGCGCTACTGGTTTAACCCCGCCGCCATCAGCCAGCACTTTATCATTCCGGGTGCGGTGACCATCATCATGACGGTAATCGGCGCGATCCTGACCTCGCTGGTCATCGCCCGCGAGTGGGAGCGCGGGACCATGGAGGCGCTGCTTTCTACCGAAGTGACGCGCGTCGAGCTGCTGCTGTGCAAGCTTATTCCCTACTACTTCCTCGGCATGCTGGCGATGCTGCTCTGTATGCTTGTCTCAGTCTTTATCCTCGGCGTGCCGTATCGCGGCTCGCTGGTGGTGCTGTTTTTTATCACCAGCCTGTTTTTACTCAGCACGCTGGGCATGGGGCTGCTCATCTCCACCATCACCCGCAACCAGTTCAACGCCGCGCAGGTGGCCCTCAATGCCGCCTTTTTACCGTCGATTATGCTGTCCGGGTTTATCTTCCAGATAGATAGTATGCCTGCGGTGATCCGCGCCGTGACCTATGTCATTCCTGCGCGCTACTTTGTGAGCACGCTCCAAAGCCTGTTCCTGGCGGGGAATATTCCGGTGGTGCTAATCGTCAACACGCTGTTTTTAATGGCGTCAGCATTGATGTTTATTGGGTTGACGTGGATGAAAACCAAAAGGCGACTGGATTAAGGAGCGAACATGTTTCACCGATTATGGACGTTGATCCGCAAAGAGCTGCAATCCCTGCTGCGCGAGCCGCAAACCCGCGCCATTCTGGTCTTGCCGGTGCTGATCCAGGTTTTACTGTTCCCGTTTGCCGCCACCCTTGAGGTGACCAACGCCACCATTGCCATATACAACGAAGACAACGGCAAACATTCCGTCGAGCTGACGCAGCGCTTTGCCCGTGCAAAAGCCTTTACCCACATCCTGCTGCTGAAAAGCCCGCAGGAGATTGAGCCCACTATCGACACGCAAAAAGCGCTGCTGCTGGTGCGCTTTCCGGCGGATTTCTCCCGCAATCTGGATACCTTCCAGACCGCGCCGATGCAGCTGATCCTCGACGGGCGTAACTCCAACAGCGCCCAGATAGCGGCCAACTACCTGCAACAGGTGGTCAAAGATTACCAGCAGGAGCTGATGGAGGGCAAACCGAAGCCCAACAACAGCGAGCTGGTGGTGCGTAACTGGTACAACCCGAATCTGGACTACAAATGGTTCGTGGTGCCGTCGCTGATCGCCATGATCACCACTATCGGGGTGATGATCGTGACTTCCCTGTCCGTCGCCCGCGAGCGCGAACAGGGCACGCTGGATCAGCTGCTGGTCTCCCCGCTCGCCACCTGGCAAATTTTCGTCGGCAAAGCGGTCCCGGCGCTGATCGTCGCGACGTTCCAGGCCACCATCGTGCTGGGAGTGGGGATTTGGGCCTATCAGATCCCGTTCGCCGGTTCGCTGGCGCTGTTTTACTTCACGATGGTGATTTACGGGCTGTCGCTGGTGGGGTTTGGGCTGCTGATCTCGGCGCTCTGCTCGACGCAGCAGCAGGCGTTTATCGGGGTGTTCGTCTTTATGATGCCCGCAATTTTGCTCTCGGGTTATGTTTCGCCCGTCGAGAACATGCCGGTATGGCTACAGGATCTGACGTGGGTAAACCCGATTCGGCACTTTACGGACATCACCAAGCAAATCTATCTGAAGGATGCGAGTCTGGATATTGTCTGGGGAAGTTTGTGGCCGCTACTGGTCATAGCGGCCACGACGGGCTCAGTGGCGTACGCGATGTTTAGACGCAACATTGCGTAGCTTTTTCTCTTTGGTCAGCAGCGAGACCACCGCAGGCCCTGCGAGGATAGCCAGACCCGCCAGGGCCAGCAGCAGGTTGTTTTGCAGCACGCGCGACAGCAGCCAAAGCACAATCATCGCCGCGCCAAAATACCAGGTGGTGGTGAGCTCTTCGAGCACATCACCCACCTCGCGCCAGCGCGCTTCATGGTGGCGCTGTAAGAACAGCATCGACAGCACGGTGACGCCATAAAGGACGCATAGCCCCAGGCCTACACGCACCAGCGTGCCGCTCATCCAGCCCATCACCAGTACGGCCACGACCAGTAAATGCAACATTATCTGCCAGCAACTCAGGCCAGTTGCGACACGAACACGTTGTTGCCACTTCATGGCTTCTCTCCTGAAGGATTTTTCTCTGCTTAATCAGACTACCGCACTTTACGGAAAATTCCGTAACGCCGCATCTTTTTGTGACGCCGACTACACTTTATTTTCATTGGGATAGTCACTCAGGAAGGAGCTTATGACTCAAAAAATGCAGCATTTCTCGCTTAAGGTGCTGACGATAAACATTCATAAGGGCTTCACAGCATTTAATCGCCGCTTCATTTTACCGGAGCTGCGCGACGCGGTTCGCACCGTCAGCGCGGATATTGTCTGCCTGCAGGAGGTGATGGGCGCACACGAAGTGCATCCGCTCCACTTTGAGAACTGGCCCGACACGCCGCACTATGAATTTCTGGCCGACACCATGTGGAGTGATTACGCCTACGGTCGCAACGCGGTCTACCCGGAAGGGCATCACGGAAACGCGGTACTGTCCCGTTATCCCATTGAACATTACGAAAACCGCGACGTTTCCGTCGGGGAAAGTGAAAAACGCGGCCTGCTTTACTGCCGCATTACGCCGCCCGACCTCGAGCGACCTGTCCATGTCGGCTGCGTTCATCTGGGCCTTCGCGAAGCCCATCGTCAGGCGCAGCTGAAAATGCTGGCCGAATGGACCAATGCGCTTCCCGAAGGTGAACCGGTGGTGGTAGCGGGCGACTTCAACGACTGGCGACAGCGGGCAAACCATCCGCTGAAGGTAGATGCCGGGCTGGAGGAGATTTTTACGCGCGCCAACGGCAGGCCTGCGCGCACCTTCCCGGTCCGTTTCCCGCTGCTTCGGCTTGACCGCATCTACGTAAAAAATGCCCACGCCAGCAGCCCGACCGCCCTGGCGCTCCTTAACTGGCGACATCTTTCCGACCACGCCCCGCTCAGCGCGGAGATCCACCTATGAAATGTTCCTGGCAGGAAGGCAACCGGATCACGCTGCTGGTCAATGGGGACGAGTACTACCCGGCCGTGTTTAAGGCGATTGATAACGCTCAGCAGAAGGTGATCCTTGAAACCTTTATCTGGTTCGAAGATAACGTCGGCAAACAGCTGCACAGCGTGCTGCTGCGCGCCGCCCGGCGCGGCGTCAAAATTGAAGTATTGCTTGATGGCTATGGCTCGCCGGACCTCAGCGATGCGTTCGTCAATGAACTGACCTCCGCAGGCGTGGTGTTCCGTTACTACGATCCCGGCCCTCGCCTGTTCGGTATGCGCACCAACCTTTTCCGTCGGATGCACCGCAAAATTGTGGTGGTGGATGAGACGGTGGCGTTTGTCGGCGGCATTAACTACTCCGCTGAGCATATGTCCGACTACGGTCCGGAAGCAAAGCAGGATTACGCGATCCGTATTGAAGGCCCCGTGGTGCAGGACATCCTGCTATTTGAGCTGGAGAACCTGCCGGGTAAAGAGGCCGTTCGCCGCTGGTGGAAACGCCGCCATCGCCCGGAAGAGAACCGCAAGCCCGGCGAAGCGCAGGCCCTTTTCGTCTGGCGGGATAACGGCGAGCACCGGGACGACATTGAACGTCATTATCTCAAGATGCTCGCCAACGCGAAGCGCGAAGTGATTATTGCTAACGCCTACTTTTTCCCGGGCTATCGCCTGCTGCACGCCATGCGCAATGCGGCCCGACGCGGGGTTCGCGTGAAGCTGATTGTGCAGGGCGAGCCGGATATGCCGATTGTGAAGGTTGGCGCGCGTTTACTCTATCGCTATCTGGTGAAAAGCGGCGTGCAGATATATGAATATCGCCGCCGTCCGCTGCACGGCAAAGTCGCTGTAATGGATGACCACTGGGCAACCGTCGGTTCCAGTAACCTCGATCCGCTGAGCTTATCGCTTAATCTGGAAGCGAACCTGATCATCCACGATCGTCAGTTTAATCAGACCCTGCGCGATAACCTTCAGGGGCTTATCGACAAAGACTGCGTGCGTGTCGATGAATCCATGGTGCCGAAACGCAGCTGGTGGAACGTTGGCATCGGCGTGGTGGTGTTCCACTTCCTGCGCCACTTCCCGGCGATGGTCGGGTGGCTGCCGGCGCATACGCCGAAGCTGGCGCAGGTGGATCCGCCGGTACAACCCGAAATGGAAACCCAGGACCGCGTTGAAGCGGAAGATGGAGGCAAACCCTGATGTCGAAATCGCATCCGCGCTGGCGGCTGGCAAAAAAAATCCTCACCTGGCTGTTTTTTATTGCGGTCGCGGTTCTGCTGGTGGTCTACGCACAGAAAGTTGACTGGGAAGAGGTGTGGAAGGTCATCCGCAACTATAACCGGATGGTGCTGCTGGGCGCTGTGGGGCTGGTTATTGTCAGCTACCTGATGTACGGCTGCTATGACCTGCTGGGCCGCGCCTACTGCGGCCACAAGCTGGCCAAACGTCAGGTAATGCTGGTGTCATTTATCTGCTACGCCTTTAACCTGACGCTGAGTACCTGGGTCGGCGGCATTGGCATGCGCTATCGCCTTTATTCGCGGCTCGGCCTGCCGGGCGGGACCATCACGCGCATTTTCTCGTTAAGCATCACCACCAACTGGCTGGGCTATATTCTGCTCGGCGGCGTGATCTTCACTATCGGCGTGGTGCAGCTACCCGCGCACTGGTATATCGATGAGGCCACGCTGCGCATTATGGGCATCGTACTGCTACTGATTATCGCCGTTTATCTGTGGGCCTGCGCGTTTGCCAAACGCCGCCATATGACCATCAAAGGGCAAAAGCTGGTGCTGCCCTCGTGGAAGTTTGCGGTGCTGCAGATGGCCGTCTCCAGCGCCAACTGGATGGCAATGGGGGCCATTATCTGGCTGCTGATTGGCGAGGACGTGAATTACTTCTTCGTGCTGGGCGTGCTGCTGGTGAGCAGTATTGCGGGCGTAATTGTGCATATTCCGGCGGGTATCGGCGTGCTGGAAGCGGTATTTATCGCCCTGCTGGCCGGGGAGCATGTCTCTCAGGGAACGATTATCGCGGCCCTGCTGGCGTACCGCATGCTGTATTACTTCCTGCCGCTGGCGCTGGCAACGGTGTGTTATCTGGTGCTGGAGAGTCGGGCGAAGAAGCTGAGAGCGAAGAACGAGAAGGCGTTAGCGAAATAAAAGCAAAACGGCAACCTTGTTGCCGTTTTTAGTGTTTGTTCCCTCTCCCGTGGGAGAGGGTCAGGGTGAGGGAATCAGACCGCACCGCCACCCGGCAAAATAACCTTAACGACGGTTGCCGAAAATCCGCAGCAGCATCAGGAACAGGTTGATGAAGTCCAGATACAGCGTTAGCGCGCCCAGGATCGCGTATTTGCGCAGGTTTGAACTGTCGCGTACGTCGATCTGCTCGCCGATGTTTTTCAGCTTCTGGGTGTCATACGCCGTCAACCCAACAAAGATCACCACCCCGATGTAGGTCACGGCCCACATCAGCGCTTCGCTCTTCAGCCACAGGTTCACCAGCGACGCCAGCACAATCCCAATCAGCCCCATAAACAGCATGCTGCCGAAGCCGCTCAGATCGCGTTTGGTGGTGTAACCGTACAGGCTCATCGCACCGAACATCCCGCCGGTGACCACGAAGGTGCTGGCGATGGAGGAGTAGGTGTAAACGATGAAAATGCTGGAAAGCGTCAGCCCGGTTAGCGCCGAATAGAGCATAAACAGCGTGGTCGCCATTCCGGCACTCAGCTTTTGCACCAGACCGGACAGCACAAACACCAGCGCCAGCTGCGCAATAATCAGCCCAAAGAAGGTGATTTTGCTCGAGAAGATAAACATCATCAGTTCAGGCGTGTTCGCCGCATACCACGCGATAAACGCGGTAAGCAGCAGGCCAACCGTCATCCAGCCGTACACCTGAGCCATATACGTCTGCAGGCCGCTACGGGTCTGCTGTACTATTGAATCGGAACGCGGAAATCGGTCCATGATTCACTCCTGATTAAGATTAAGTAGACACACACGTTAAGATTAACACATCCACGTAAACCGACTACCAACGGCTGGCGGCTTGTTTATCGCTGTCGCGAGATTCTACCCAGCGGTCACCTTCCGGCGTGGCCTCGCGCTTCCAGAACGGCGCTTTGGTTTTGAGGTAATCCATAATGAACTCCCCTGCCGCAAACGCGCTGCTGCGGTGCGCGCTGGTCACCCCGACGAAGACAATCTCCTCGCCAGGCCACATCTCGCCGATGCGGTGAATCACCGTGACTCGCCCGAGCGGCCAGCGGCCCCTCGCTTCGTCGACAATCTCCGCCAGCGATTTCTCGGTCATCCCCGGATAGTGCTCCAGCGTCAGCGCCTTCACGCTGTCACCGAGGTTGTGGTTGCGCACCTTGCCGGTGAAAGTGACGACCGCGCCGTCTTCATCACGCTCCGCCAGCCAGCTGTACTCTGTCCCTACGTTAAAACGCTCGGGACTGACCAGAATTCGGGTTTCAGCCATCTTAGCCCCCCGTAACCGGCGGGAAGAAGGCCACCTCATCCCCTTCAGCCAGCGGGTGATTGAATTCCACCAGCGTCTGGTTAACGGCGGCCAGCAGCTTGCCTTCGTCGAGCGCCAGCGCCCAGCGGTCGCTTTGTGCCGCCAGATGCGCGCGCAGGGCCGCGACGTTTTCGAAGGACGCGTCCAGCGTCAGGCTATCGGTATTCACCAGCTCGCGCACCTGCGCAAAAAAGAGCACCTTAATCATAGCTGTCCACCTTAAAATCACCGGATTTGCCGCCGCTTTTTGCCAGCAAGCGAACCGGGCCAATCACCATATCTTTCTGCACCGCTTTGCACATGTCGTAGATGGTCAGCGCGGCGACTGAGGCCGCCGTCAGCGCCTCCATCTCCACGCCGGTTTTGCCGGTTAAGCGGCAGAGTGACTCAATTCGCACGCGATTATGCTCCGGCTGCGTCTGCAGGTTCACTTCCACCTTGCTCAGCATCAGCGGATGGCACAGCGGAATGAGATCCCAGGTCCGCTTGGCGGCCTGAATACCGGCGATGCGGGCGGTGGCAAAGACGTCGCCCTTATGGTGGCTGCCGTCGATAATCATCGCCAGCGTCTCCGGCAGCATGGTGACGAACGCTTCCGCGCGCGCCTCGCGCACCGTTTCCGCTTTGGCGGAGACGTCCACCATATGCGCTTCACCAGCGGCGTTAATGTGGGTCAGTTGTGACATAGCTTATTTCTTTAAATGGGGATGGAAATTACACGGACGGGTACGGGCGTCCAGCTGCGGGGCGATGATGTTTTCCCACGCGGTGCGGCAGGCTTTGGTCGAACCCGGCATGGCGAAAATCAGGGTTCTGTTCGCCACTCCGGCAACGGCGCGCGACTGCAGCGTGGAAGTACCAATCTCTTCAAAGGAGAGCATGCGGAACACTTCGCCGAAGCCTTCCACCTCGCGGTCGAACAGCGGTATCAGCGCTTCGGGGGCCTGATCGCCTGTGGTAAAGCCGGTGCCGCCGGTGATCAGCACCACCTGTACCTCATCGCTGGCAATCCACTGCGAAACCTGAGCGCGAATGGCGTAGCGGTTCTCCTTCACGATCGCTTTATCGACGATATGATGCCCCGCGTCATGAGCCGCCTCGCGCAGCCAGTGGCCAGAGGTATCATCCTCTTCGCCACGGCGGTCGGAAACGGTAAGGATAGCAATGCGTGTCGGGATAAATTCTGCGCTGACCTGACTCATCTTCTGATTCCTTCTTAAGCCTGATTACCCGCCGATGTAAGACAGGTTCTGAGTGATGCCGGTATTGCCCTGATGCAGGAAGTGGGTCTGTTTTTTATGCGTCAGCGCGTCAGAAATGCGTGCTTCAAGCGCGGCCTGCTGCGCATCGTCTTCCAGCAGATCGCGAAGATCCACGCCGCCGTCGCCGAACAGGCAAAGGTGGAGCTTGCCAACGGAGGAGACGCGCAGGCGGTTGCAGCTGGCGCAGAAGTCTTTCTCATAGGGCATGATAAGCCCAATCTCACCCTCATAATCCGGGTGACAGAAGACCTGCGCCGGGCCGTCGCTGCGCTGGCGGATTTGGTGGTTCCAGCCGCGTTTCAGCAGCTCGTCGCGCAGCACCATGCCGGAGATGTGATGGCGACGGAACAGTTCGCTCCCCTCGCCGGTTTCCATCAGCTCAATGAAACGCAGCTGAATGGGGCGGGACTGGATCCACGCCAGGAATGTATCGAGCTGATGATGGTTCACATCACGCATCAGTACCGTGTTGACTTTGACCTTCTCGAACCCGGCCGCAAATGCCGCGTCGATGCCGTCCATGACCTGCTGAAATTTATCCTGGCCGGTAATGGCGTGGAACTGACGGGCGTCCAGGCTATCGACGCTGACGTTGATCGCCGTCAGCCCCGCATCGCGCCAGTTCGCCACGTCACGCGCCATGCGGTAACCGTTGGTGGTCACCGCAATCTGGCGGATACGTTCGTTTTCACGCACGGCGGCAATGATGTCGGGGAAATCGCGGCGTAGGGAGGGTTCGCCGCCGGTCAGACGCACTTTTTCGGTGCCGAGCTCAGAGAAGGCGCGCGTGACGCGGCGCACTTCATCCACGGAGAGAAAGCCGTTATTGGTGACGCTGCCCGGTTTGTAGCCATCGGGCAGGCAGTAGGTGCAACGGAAGTTGCACACATCGGTAATCGACAGACGTAAGTAATAAAACTTACGCGCGAAAGCATCAGTAAGTTGTGAAGCCATGTACACCTTTCCAGATCGGGAGGCACAGTCATTTCTTTCTGTACCCTGGTGGCAAATTCGCCACGGCCAGAGCGCCATATCTTTCGACACAGGCACAAGGGCTAGAGTGTATGTTTTCAATTTTGAAAACGTGGTTAGGGCGATAGTAGCGCGGAAATTCTGACGGCGCCATTATCGCCTTTCGCTATATAATTACGTATATAGCGATTCAATCCTGCATTTTCGCTACAGAATACCTAAAAACCGCATTTTCACATTGATATACGTCATTTTGCATCGGGTGAGGCATCGTCTTTTAGGGGTAGTTAGGTTACTGTTACGCGATCGAACGTGATAAGGAATACGTATGCGCAATCGCACTTTTGCGGATCTTGACCGAGTGGTCGCTCTTGGCGGAGGACACGGCTTAGGCCGGGTTATGTCCTCTTTGTCGTCACTCGGCTCAAGGCTGACAGGGATAGTGACCACCACCGATAACGGCGGCTCAACCGGGCGCATTCGTCGTGCCGAAGGCGGCATTGCCTGGGGAGACATGCGCAACTGTCTGAACCAGTTAATTACCGAGCCGAGCGTCGCGTCGGCGATGTTTGAGTACCGTTTTGGCGGCAATGGCGAACTTTCCGGGCATAACCTCGGAAATCTGATGTTAAAGGCATTGGATCACCTGAGCGTACGGCCTCTGGAAGCCATTAACTTAATCCGTAACCTGCTCAAAGTGGATGCATTCCTGATCCCAATGTCTGAACAACCGGTTGACCTGATGGCAATCGACGCCGAAGGGCATGAAGTTTACGGCGAGGTGAATATTGACCAGCTCATTCTGCCACCCACGGAGTTAATGACCTATCCGAGCGTGCCCGCCACGCGAGAAGCGGTGGAGGCCATCGGAGAAGCGGATCTTATCCTGATCGGTCCGGGCAGTTTTTATACCAGCCTGATGCCCATTCTGCTGGTGAAAGAGCTGGCGCAGGCGCTGCGCCGCACCCCTGCCCCGATGGTTTACATCGGTAACCTGGGACGTGAACTGAGCCCGGCGGCAGCGAGCCTGTCGCTGGCGGACAAGCTTGAATTAATGGAGCAGTACGTCGGTAAAAAAATTATCGACGGCGTCGTGGTCGGGCCGAAGGTGGATGTGTCGGGTATTGGCGACCGCGTGGTGGTGCAGGAGCCGCTGGAAGCGAGTGATATTAAATACCGCCATGACCGTCACCTGCTGCGCGAGGCGCTGGAGAAGGCGATTCAGGCGCTGGGTTAGGTTCGTTTTGTGCGGCCTGATGCCCTCTCCCACCGGGAGAGGGAGAAAACAACGCGTTACTCACGATGCCGCGATGAAAAGATCCCGCAGCTGATGAAGCTGGTCGCGGATCTGCGCCGCCTCTTCGAACTCCAGATTCTGCGCGTGCTGCATCATCTGCCCTTCCAGCTCGTGGATTTTCTGCTGCAGCGCTTTCGGCGTCAGCACGACGGTATCCTCTTCCACCACTGAACGCGCCTTGCCGCGACCCTTCGCTTTGGTTTTGGCAATGTTCTGACCCAGAGCCAGAATATCCACGACCTTCTTGTTCAGCCCCTGCGGGGTAATGCCGTGCTCTTCGTTGTAGCGCTGCTGTTTCTCGCGGCGGCGCTCCGTTTCGCCAATCGCTTTCGCCATCGACGGGGTGATTTTGTCACCGTACAGAATCGCTTTACCGTTGACGTTACGCGCGGCGCGGCCGATGGTCTGGATCAGGGAGCGTTCAGAACGCAGGAAGCCCTCTTTGTCCGCATCCAGAATCGCCACCAGCGAGACTTCCGGCATATCCAGACCTTCTCGCAACAGGTTGATCCCCACCAGCACGTCAAACTCGCCCAGACGCAGGTCGCGGATAATCTCCATGCGCTCCACGGTGTCGATATCCGAGTGCAGATAACGCACCTTCTCGCCGTGCTCTTCGAGATACTCGGTGAGGTCTTCCGCCATACGCTTGGTGAGCGTGGTCACCAGCACGCGCTCGTTGATGGCGGAACGGGCGCGGATCTCTGAGAGCAGGTCGTCCACCTGCGTCGCCACCGGACGCACCTCGATAATCGGGTCCAGCAATCCGGTCGGACGTACAACCTGATCGACAACGTCTTCACCGGATTTCTCCAGCTCGTAGTTGCCCGGCGTGGCCGAGACGTAGATGGTTTGCGGCGCCAATGCCTCAAATTCTTCAAACTTCATCGGACGGTTATCCAGCGCTGACGGCAGGCGGAAGCCGTACTCCACCAGCGTCTCTTTACGCGCCCGGTCACCGCGGTACATCCCTCCGATCTGCGGGATCGTGACGTGGGATTCGTCGATCACCAGCAAACCGTCTGCCGGCAGGTAATCAAACAGCGTCGGCGGCGGCTCGCCCGGCCCGCGCCCGGAGAGGAAGCGCGAGTAGTTTTCAATGCCGGAGCAGTAGCCCAGCTCGTTCATCATCTCAAGGTCGAACTGGGTACGCTGGCTGAGGCGCTGCTCTTCCAGCAGCTTATTGTTGGCCAGCAGCACCTTACGGCGCTCGGCCAGCTCCACTTTGATCTCTTCCATCGCCTGCACGATCCGCTCGCGCGGCGTCACGTAGTGCGTTTTCGGGTAGATGGTAAAGCGCTGGATCACCGACTCAACGTGTCCGGTCAGCGGGTCGAAGAGCGACAGGCGTTCAACCTCTTCGTCAAACAGCTCGACGCGCAGCGCCATATCGTCCGATTCCGCCGGGAAGATGTCGATCACCTCTCCGCGTACGCGGAAGGTGCCGCGCTGGAAGGCCTGATCGTTGCGGGTGTACTGCAGCTCCGCCAGACGACGCAAAATCGCCCGCTGGTCGATGATCATCCCCTGCGTCAGGTGCAGCATCATCTTGAGATAGAGATCCGGATCGCCCAGACCGTAGATCGCGGAAACCGACGCGACGACGACCACATCGCGACGCTCCAGAAGCGCCTTCGTGGCCGACAGACGCATCTGCTCGATATGTTCGTTCACCGAGGCATCTTTCTCGATGAAGGTGTCAGAGCTAGGCACGTAGGCTTCTGGCTGGTAGTAGTCGTAGTAGGAAACGAAATACTCCACCGCATTTTCCGGGAAGAACTCTTTCATCTCGCCGTAAAGCTGTGCGGCCAGGGTTTTGTTGGGTGCCAGCACCATCGTTGGGCGCTGGAGATCCGCAATCACGTTGGCGATGGTAAAGGTTTTACCCGAGCCGGTTACCCCCAGCAGCGTCTGGTGCGCCAGTCCGTCTTCCAGCCCCTCTTCCAGACGACGGATCGCCTCAGGCTGATCGCCAGATGGACGGAAAGCAGAATTCAATTTGAACGGTTTACTCATGGGCGACAACCTGATGACGTTATAAGCGGCAGGTGAGTAATTTTACTCGTTGTTGCCAGGAATGCCAGTAAAAAACACTGGATGAAAAACCAGTGGCATGTCAGGATATTTAGCATAGCGCCTGAATGATGAGTGGGATAACGGCCAAAATTTAGACTGTGACAATATAAAACACCAGTCAGGTCAGGTTATCCCCAGAACTTTTTCTTTTTTAACATTTGTCAAGCCAGGTAATGATAGTTTTGTGGCAACGGGTGACACTTTCATGACGGGAATTGCTTTTATCTAAGCAATTAAATAATAAACGATATTTTCTAAAGCCGCGTTTCGCGCCAATTTGGGCGTAAGCCGCGTCTTCTCTCGCTTATCGCGTGTTTTCTAACTCTAATGCACATGGTTATCCACAGGAATAGTGGATAACTGCTTCCAGCCCATACAGACTGGCGCTCGGCAAATTCCCGGTTTTTCCCACGAGACGGCAGTAAAAAATTTTTATAGCTATTTTTTGATGATTAACAGTTGCGTCATTCATAACCAACCGATGGGATCTTGCTCACATTTTCATCATTTTGAGTTCTGCACCACAACTCACCACCTCCAGCACCGTCGATGTGCAATCCGGTTTTTTATAAACCGCTTTCCGGTGATTTATTCCTAAAAAAGCCATTTTTTTGAACACTTTTCGGTTTCTGGCAGGGGTTTTGCAGATTCGAACCCGAGCCTCACCTACACACATTTTTAAGGAGAGAAAGATGTTGAGTCTGCGTGCTGTGAATCAGTTTTACGGAAGCCAACATACGCTATGGAACGTGAATTTGGATTTTCCGCAAGGGATGTGTACAGGCGTCGTTGGCCTACCGGGGATGGGGAAAACCACCCTCATGAATTGCATCGCCGGGAGAGTGCCCGTTGAAAGCGGCAGCATTATCTGGCACGAGGCGGGCGCACCGCCGCGCGATTTGCTTAACCTGCCGCCAGAACAGCGCTCAGGACCGGGGATAGGCTATGTCCCGCAGGACAGGCGGATCTTCTCCCAGTTAACGATTGAGGAGAATCTGCATATCGCCATGCGGGCGATGGGGAAACCCGACCCGGAGGCGAAAAGTGACGTTTACGACCTGTTTCCGGCGCTCTACGCATTGCGACAGGCCCGCGCCAATACGCTCTCTCCGGACGATCAGTATCAGCTGGCGCTGGCTAATGCGCTGGTGAACCGCCCGAACCTGCTGATCCTCGATGAGCCCCTGCACGGCGCAGGACACAGCTTCGCCCAGAAGCTGGGGCAACTGCTGGTGCGCTTAAACCGGGAGTTAGGTATGACGGTGCTATTAGCGGAGCAGCAGCTGTCGTTTATCCGCCGGGTTGCGGACCGTTTCTGCATGCTCTATCGCGGGCGTAACGTGGCGCAGGGCCACGTTAACGAGCTGGATGACGAGCTTATCGCGCACTGGATGTCGCGGGAAGCAAGACGCTGAGATCGAGATAACGCCCGGTGTCGGCATTTTCCGCGCCGTCAGCAAGCCAGGGAATTTCCCCGAGGCACGGGGCGGGAAGTACGCGCCTGAGCGTCGCCAGATACTCCTGGTGTCGTTTCCCCGGCGCAACCACGTCGTTGGCTATCCAGCCCGCCAGCGTCAGCCCGGCCTGCTGTACGGCCTGCGCGGTCAACATGGCGTGATTGATGCAGCCCAGCCTGACGCCGACGACCAGAATGACCGGAAGCTGCTCGGCCTGCACCCAGTCAGCAAACGTCTGCGTCTCCGAAAGCGGCGTAAACCAGCCGCCTGCGCCTTCCACTAGCACCCAGTCGGCCTGGCTTTCCAGCGTCCTTAACCCGGCTGACAGCACGGTGAAATCAATCGGACGACCTTCGTCAGCGCTGATGATGTGCGGCGAGGTCGGCTCGGCAAAGGTGTACGGATTCACCGCTGAATAGGCAAGCTCACGCGTGCTGTTACGCTGGAGCGCCAGCGCGTCGGTATTGCGTAACCCTTCCGCCGTCATCTCGCTGCCGGAAGCAACCGGCTTATATCCGGCGGTGTTTTTCCCAAGCTTTCGCGCCGCCTGCAGCAGCGCCGAGCTGGCCACCGTTTTTCCCACTTCCGTATCCGTTCCGGTGACAAAATAACGTTCACTCACGTTCGATAATCCCATGAAAAAGTTGATAAGAGAGCGGGAAATGTCCCCGCTGCTGCGGCCAGGCCAGCTCCAGACGCTGCAGCTGTCCCCGGGTCAGCGGTTTTTTCTCCCGCCCGGCGTGCAGGTGCGTGGCCCCGATGCCCTTCAGCGAGCGCATCGCGCTCAACGCATCCCTAAAATTGAGGGTGATGGTCTGCACCGTGCTGCGATAGCGCCAGCCTGCCAGCGCCTGCGTCACCTGCTCTTGCGATAAAAAGCGGTTAGCGTGCGGCTGCTCATCCACCGCTTTCCACGCCTGATTTAGCTCCGGCAGCGAGCTTTCCAGCAGGGTGGTAAAGGCCACCTTCCCCCCCGGTCGCGCAACGCGATAAAGCTCGCGCAGGGCCTGCGGCAGGCTGCTGCACCACTGAACCGCAAGATGGCTCCAGACCAGATCGAACTGCGCATCCGCCAGCGGGATCGCCTCGATATCCGCCAGCAGATAGCGATCCGCTGCCTGCCGCTGACGCGCCTCGTCGAGCATCTGCTCTGAAAGGTCAATAGCCGTAACCTGGCTTCCCGCCCCGCGCCAGTAGCGGCTGTTGCTGCCGGGACCACAGCCGGCGTCCAGCACCTGCGGAAAACGGTTCTCGCCAAGCGCGGTCAGAAGCCCCTGCGCGCTCAAACGCTGCAGCTCATCGTGCTGCGAATAGCTCTGCGCGGCCCGGCCAAATGCCGCCGCGACGGCCTGCTTATTAACCGGCGTCATGGAGCGCCTCCAGCAGCGTCTGGATATCCCGAGCCTCATGCGCCGCCGTCAGGGTTAAGCGCAGCCGCGCGGTACCCGGCGGGACCGTTGGCGGGCGGATGGCGGTCACCCACATGCCGCGCTCGCGCAGCGCCTGTGCCAGCGCCAGCGCACGGCCGTTTTCGCCGACAATCACCGGCTGGATGGCGCTCTGCGAATCGGGGCTGTGGAAGGGCAGCGCCGCTAATCCCTGACGGAAGCGGGCAATATGTTCTGCCAGCCGCTGGCGACGTTCGTCCCCTTCCGCGCTGCGTATTACCGCCAGCGACGCAGACAGCGCCACGGCCTGCGCGGGGGGCATGCTGGTGCTGTAGATCAAATGTCGGGCAAACTGCAGCAGATAGTCGGCGACGGACTCGCTGCACAGCACTGCGGCGCCGCTGGCGCCAAAGCCCTTACCGAAGGTGACGATCAGCAGCTCCGGCTTTACGTTTTGCTGATGCGCGCTGCCGCGACCTTCGTCGCCCATTACGCCAATGCCGTGGGCATCGTCGACCAGCAGCCAGGCGTTTTGCCGTTTTGCGGCCTCGTGCAGCGCGGCAAGCGGCGCGCTGTCGCCGTCCATGCTGAACACGCCTTCGGTGACCGCCAGCTGCTGTCCGTCGCAGGGTTTATCCAGCAGCGCGGTAAGCTGCCCCGCATCGTTATGGGCAAAGCGGCGCAGCTGCGCCGGGCTTAAATTTGCCGCCTCCAGCAGCGAGGCGTGGCTCAGGCGGTCGGCGACAATCCGGTCCTCTTTTCCCATGAGCGCGGTAATGACCGCCTGGTTGGCGGCAAAGCCGGAGATGAACAGCAGCGCGCGCGGGTATCCGAGCCAGTCGGCAAGCGCCTCTTCCAGCGCCTGATGCGCGGTGGTATATCCGCTGACGTGTCCCGAGCCGCCGCTGCCCACGCCAAACCGCTCCGCCCCCTGCTGCCAGGCGCGGATAATGGCCGGATGCTGGCTCAGCCCGAGATAGTCGTTGCTGGAGAAATTGCAGAACCGCTGGCCTTCACGGGTAAGAAAACGGCCCGCGCCGTTTTCCACCACCCTGCGAACGCGAAACGCCTCTGCCGCCCGGCGTTCGTCCAGCGCGGTATTTATTCGTGCCTGCCAGGTCATACGGCTGCCGCGTTGTAGAACTGGTCGGTGTCGGCGTTGAAAATCTGCTGCTCCAGCTGCTGCTGTTGCTCGTTATCGCCCGTCAGCACTTCGGTCTGATGCGGGTTAAGCCCCAGCTTGCGGAACAGCTGAACGTCTTTGTCCTCTTCCGGGTTCGGCGTGGTCAGCAGCTTGCAGCCGTAGAAGATGGAGTTGGCTCCGGCCATAAAGCACATCGCCTGGGTCTGCTCGTTCATCTGCTCGCGACCGGCAGAGAGGCGCACGAAAGAGGTCGGCATCATGATGCGCGCCACCGCAATGGTGCGAATAAAATCAAACGCATCCACGTCCTCGTTATCCGCCAGCGGCGTCCCCTTGACCTTCACCAGCATGTTGATCGGCACGCTTTCCGGCGGGGTCGGCAGGTTTGCCAGCTGCAGCAGCAGGCCCGCGCGGTCTTTCACCGTTTCACCTAAGCCGACAATACCGCCCGAGCAGACCTTGATCCCCGCGTCGCGCACCTTATCCAGCGTGTCCAGACGCTCCTGATAGGTACGCGTGGTGATGATGTTGCCGTAAAACTCCGGTGAGGTGTCGAGGTTGTGGTTGTAGTAGTCCAGCCCCGCCGCGGAGAGGCGCTGCGCCTGCTCCTCGTTTAGCGTGCCGAGCGTCATACAGGCTTCGAGGCCCATCTCCTTCACGCCCTTCACCATCTGCTCCAGATACGGCATGTCGCGATCGTGCGGGTTCTTCCACGCCGCGCCCATGCAGAAGCGGGTTGAACCGGCGTTTTTCGCCTTGCGGGCTGAGTCGAGCACCTGCTCCACTTCCATCAGCCGTTCGGATTCGAGACCGGTTTTGTAGCGCGCGCTCTGCGGGCAATATTTGCAGTCTTCAGGACAGGCACCGGTTTTGATCGACAGCAGCGTGCTGACCTGAACATGGCGCGGATCGAAGTGCTGACGATGCACCTGTTGGGCTTCGAACATTAGCTCAAGGAAAGGTTTGTTGAATAATTCAGTGACTTGCGACATCGTCCAGCGTGCGTGGTGAGCCATGGGGCTTCTCCAAAGGGTTTTGTTAATTTTCGGTTCGGTTTATACTCGTAAACCTAAAACTTTTCAAAATGGTTTACAAGTCGATTATGACCCAGGACGATCTCGCCTTCGACAAGCAGCATATCTGGCACCCTTACACCTCTACCACCCGCCCCCTTCCCGTCTATCCGGTGGCCTCGGCCCACGGCTGCGAGCTTCACCTTGCCAGCGGCGAGCGGCTCGTTGACGGGATGTCTTCGTGGTGGGCGGCCATTCACGGGTACAACCACCCGCGCCTGAATGCGGCGATGAAGGCCCAGATTGACCAGATGTCGCATGTGATGTTTGGCGGAATCACCCATCAGCCCGCGGTGGATTTATGCCGTCGCCTGGTGGCGATGACGCCTGAATCGCTGGAGTGCGTGTTCCTGGCCGATTCCGGCTCCGTGGCGGTGGAAGTGGCGATGAAAATGGCGCTGCAGTACTGGCACGCGAAAGGTGAAACGCGCCAGCGGTTCCTCACCTTCCGCAACGGCTATCACGGGGATACCTTCGGGGCGATGTCGGTGTGCGATCCGGACAACTCGATGCACAGCCTGTGGAAGGGCTATCTGCCGGAAAACCTGTTCGCTCCGGCCCCGCAGAGCCGTTTCGACGGCGAGTGGAACGAGATGGACATGGTCGGTTTCGCCCGGCTGATGGCGGCGCATCGCCATGAAATCGCCGCCGTGATCCTGGAGCCGATTGTGCAGGGCGCAGGCGGAATGCGGATGTACCATCCGGAATGGCTGAGGCGTATTCGCAAGATGTGCGACCGCGAGGGCATTTTGCTGATTGCCGATGAGATCGCCACCGGCTTTGGCCGCACCGGCAAGCTGTTTGCCTGCGAGCATGCAGGCATTGCGCCGGATATTCTGTGTCTGGGTAAAGCGCTGACCGGCGGCACCATGACGCTCTCCGCCACGCTCACGACCCGCCAGGTGGCCGACACCATCAGCGACGGCGAGGCGGGCTGCTTTATGCACGGCCCGACGTTTATGGGCAACCCGTTGGCCTGCGCCGTCGCAAGCGAAAGCCTCGCCATTCTGGAAAGCGGCCAGTGGCAGACGCAGGTTGCGGAGATTGAAGCGCAGCTGAAAGATGAGCTGAATGCCGCCTCGGGGGCAAATTTCGTGGCAGACGTGCGCGTGCTGGGCGCCATCGGCGTGATTGAAACCACCCATCCGGTGAATATGGCGGCGCTGCAGCGCTTCTTCGTTGAGCAGGGCGTCTGGGTGCGGCCTTTCGGCAAGCTTATCTACCTGATGCCGCCGTACAGCATTACGCCAAAGCAGCTGCGTAAATTAACCGACGCGGTTGTAACAGCCGTTAACATTCCCGCGCATTTCACGATGTAACCCTATGCATTACACTTGCTGAACGAGCGATCAACGAGGGTAAACCGTATGAAAATCATCAGTAAAGATCTGCGCGACGGTGAAAAACTGCCGGAACGCCACGTATTCAACGGCATGGGGTATCAGGGAGACAATATCTCCCCGCACCTGGCGTGGGACGAGGTTCCGGCCGGAACCAAAAGCTTTGTCGTGACCTGCTACGACCCGGATGCACCTACCGGCTCCGGCTGGTGGCACTGGATTGTGGCGAACCTGCCTGCCGACACGCGCGTCCTGCCGCAGGGTTCCGGTTCAGACCTGGTTGCCCTGCCTGAAGGCGCCATTCAGACGCGCACCGATTTTGGTAAAGCGGGCTACGGCGGCGCGGCGCCGCCAAAAGGGGAAACCCACCGCTATATCTTCACGGTGCACGCGCTGGATGTGGAGAAGATTGAGGTCGATGAAGGGGCGAGCGGCGCGATGGTGGGGTTTAACGTGCATTTCCATTCGCTGGGCAGCGCGTCGATTACGGCGATGTATTCATAATAGTGCGGGCTGATGCCCTCACCCCGGCCCTCTCCCACAGGGAGAGGGAGAAAACCGGGAATTCCCTCTCCCACAGGGAGAGGGTTAGGGTGAGGGTAAAAATCACAGCACCGAAGGTAACAGCCCCACCAGCCGCCCCTCTTCCAGAAGCTGCATCGCCTTATCAATATCCGGCGCAAAGAAGCGGTCGTCATCGTAGTGCGATACGTGCTCGCGCAGCGCATGACGCGCCTGCTCCAGCAGCGGGCTCGATTTTAGTCCTTCACGCAGATCGATACCCTGACTTGCCGCCAGCCATTCCACCGCCAGCACGCCGCGGGTGTTGGAGGCCATTTCCCAGAGACGACGCCCGGCAGCCGGTGCCATCGAAACGTGATCTTCCTGGTTCGCTGACGTTGGCAGGCTGTCCACGCTGTGCGGGTGCGACAGGGCTTTGTTCTCGCTCGCCAGCGCCGCCGCGGTCACCTGGGCAATCATAAAGCCCGAGTTGACCCCGCCGTTACGCACCAGGAACGGCGGCAGCTGGGACATATGTTTATCCATCATCAGCGCGATGCGGCGCTCGGACAACGCGCCAACTTCGGCAATCGCCAGGGCGATATTATCCGCCGCCATTGCCACCGGCTCGGCGTGGAAGTTGCCTCCGGAAACCACCTCGTTTTCCTGGGCGAATACCAGCGGGTTGTCGGACACCGCGTTGGCCTCCACCAGCAGCACCTCCGCCGCCTGGCGCAGCTGCGTCAGGCACGCGCCCATCACCTGCGGCTGGCAGCGCAGGGAATACGGATCCTGCACCTTTTCACAGTTGTGGTGTGAATCCGCGATCTCGCTGGTGTCGGTAAGCACGTGACGGTACATCGCGGCGGCATCAATCTGCCCGCTCTGACCGCGCACCTCGTGAATGCGGGCATCGAACGGGCGACGCGAGCCCAGCACGGCTTCGGTGGTCAGCGCACCGCACACCACCGCCGAGGCAAACAGATCTTCCGCTTCAAACAGGCCGCGCAGCGCGAAAGCAGTCGATGCTTGCGTGCCGTTCAGCAGCGCCAGCCCCTCTTTCGCCGCCAGCGTGATCGGGTTTAACCCGGCTTTTTTCAGCGCCTCTTTCGCAGGAAGCCACTCGCCCTGCCAGCGCGCTTTGCCTTCGCCCAGCAGCAGCAGCGACATGTGCGCCAGCGGCGCAAGATCGCCGGATGCGCCAACAGAGCCTTTCGCCGGGATCCACGGATAGACTTCCGCATTGACCAGCGCCATCAGCGCCTGAATCACGCTCAGGCGAATGCCGGAGAAGCCGCGGGCCAGGCTGTTGATTTTGAGAACCATCATCAGACGGACAATCTCATCCTCCAGCGGCTGACCCACGCCCGCCGCATGTGACAGCACCAGCGAACGCTGCAGGTTTTCCAGATCGTGTGTGGCGATGCGGGTCTGCGCCAGCAGGCCAAAGCCGGTGTTAATCCCGTAGGCGGTGCGCCCTTCGGCAACGATGGCTTCGACGCAGGCGACGCTGTCGTTAATGGCGGCGTGGGCGCTTTCATCCAGCGACAGGGTGACCGGCTTGCGCCAGACGTTACGCAGCTGCCTGAGCGTCAGCGAGCCGGGAGTGAGTGTTAATGCGTTCATTAATGCTTTCCTTGTGTGGCAGGGATCATCGGCAGGTTAAGGCCCTGCTCTTTGGCACAGTCAATGGCAATTTCGTAACCCGCATCAGCGTGACGCATCACGCCGGTGGCCGGGTCGTTGTGCAGCACGCGAGCGATACGCGCGGCGGCTTCATCGGTTCCGTCGCAGACGATGACCATCCCGGAATGCTGGGAGAAGCCCATCCCCACGCCGCCGCCGTGGTGCAGCGACACCCAGGTCGCGCCGCTGGCGGTATTCAACAGAGCGTTCAGCAGCGGCCAGTCGGAGACCGCATCCGAGCCGTCGCGCATGGCTTCGGTTTCGCGGTTCGGGCTGGCGACGGAGCCGGAGTCCAGGTGATCGCGGCCGATGACGATCGGCGCGGAGACTTCACCGCTGCGCACCATTTCGTTGAAGGCGAGGCCGAGTTTTTGACGCCACTCCAGCCCTACCCAGCAGATACGCGCCGGCAGGCCCTGGAAGTTAATGCGCTCGCGGGCCATGTCCAGCCAGTGGTGAAGATGCTCGTCATCGGCGACGATCTCCTTCACTTTGGCGTCGGTTTTGTAGATATCCTCCGGGTCGCCGGACAGGGCAACCCAGCGGAACGGGCCGATACCGCGGCAGAACAGCGGGCGAATATAGGCAGGAACGAAGCCCGGGAAGTCGAACGCGTTATTCACGCCCATCTCTTTCGCCATCTGGCGGATGTTGTTGCCGTAGTCAAAGGTCGGAATGCCCATCTGGCTGAAGGCCAGCATGGCGGAGACGTGCTCAGCCATGGAGCGTTTCGCGGCAAGCACCGTGCCTTCCGGGTCGGTTTCCGCTTTTTGCTGATATTCTTCCCACGTCCAGCCTTTTGGCAGATAGCCGTGCAGCGGGTCATGGGCGCTGGTCTGGTCGGTGACCAGATCCGGACGCACGCCGCGGGCGACGAGCTGCGGGAGAATGTCCGCCGCGTTGCCGCACAGGGCAATCGACACCGCTTTGCCTTCGGAAGTGTATTTTTTGATGCGCGCCAGCGCATCGTCCAGATCGGTTGCCTGCTCATCGACGTAGCGGGTGCGCAGACGGAAATCAATGCGGCTCTGCTGGCACTCAATGTTGAGCGAGCACGCGCCGGCAAGCGTGGCGGCCAGCGGCTGCGCGCCGCCCATGCCGCCGAGACCCGCGGTCAATACCCAGCGGCCTTTGAGCGAGCCGTTATAGTGCTGGCGACCGGCCTCCACGAAGGTTTCATAGGTGCCCTGCACGATCCCCTGGCTGCCGATGTAGATCCAGCTCCCCGCGGTCATCTGGCCATACATCGCCAGCCCTTTCGCGTCCAGTTCGTTGAAGTGCTCCCAGGTGGCCCAGTGCGGCACGAGGTTAGAGTTAGCGATCAGCACGCGCGGTGCGTTTTTGTGCGTTTTAAATACGCCAACCGGCTTGCCGGACTGCACCAGCAGGGTTTCGTCGTGTTCGAGTTCGGTCAGGGATTTTACAATTGCGTCATAGCATTCCCAGTTGCGCGCGGCGCGGCCAATGCCGCCGTAGACCACCAGCTCGTGGGGGTTTTCCGCCACCTCAGGGTCGAGGTTGTTCATCAACATGCGCAGCGGGGCTTCGGTGAGCCAGCTTTTGGCGGTAAGCGTGGTGCCGCGCGCGGCGCGGACGTCCTGCTGGCGGTATTTACCTGACGACATTGTGTGCTCCTCATAGGGGACAGATGATGCATTTAGATATACTTGTATAGACAAGCACACACAAGGCCGGATTTAACAAAAAAGATACAATTTTGTTATATTGCGTTAGCGATCACGCTTATAAAACTTATGACATGAAGTGGCCCTGCAGCCGGTAGCGATTCCCCGGGAAAAGCAGCCGGGCATGCGACACAATGTGCGATGAGGACCAGGTTCGACGGCGGATCAGCAGGCACGGATCGTGCTCTTTAATGCGCAGCCTTTCGCACTCCTGCGGCGTGGCGCGCACGGCCTCCACAATGTGCTCCCCTTCCGTCAGCGGTGCGACGAGCGAAAGATAGGCATGCGGCGTGGTCTGGGTGTAATCCTGGTTCAGATAGTCCGGTATCCGCTCAGCGTTCACGCAGCGATCTTCAATCTGCACCGGAATATCGTTTTCGAAATGCACCATCACGGAGTGGAAAATGCGGCTTCCCTCCTTGACGTTAAGCTCTGCGGCCTGCTCGGCGCTGGCCAGGGTCTCTTCGAGCACCAGCACCTCACAGCGGTGCTGATGATTACGCGCGGCTATCTCGTCCGCAATGCTGCGGATTTCAAACAGGGCCGACTGTCCTTTCGGTTCCGCCACAAACGTCCCCACGCCCTGCAGGCGCACCAGAAGCCCTTCGTCGGTCAGTTCGCGCAGCGCCCGGTTGACGGTCATCCGGCTAAAACCAAACTGCGCCACCAGCTCGGCCTCCGAAGGTATGCGATCGTGCGGGCGCCAGACGCCGGCGGCAATTTTTTCGCTAATTGCCTGCTTCACCTTTTCGTAGAAAGGCGCAGGAGGGCTCGACTGCGGCAGAGGTGAGCGTGAAAACATCGTGACTCCTTGAATAGTGTTATGCCCACCAGTGAGCAATTTGCCAGGCCAGGCGGGCGGCAAGCTTTGCGCCCTGCCCGTCCCGATCGTACTGCGGGTTAAACTCTACCAGATCGGCGGCCTGGAGCTTACCGCTACGGCAGATTTGTTCGATAACCGGGAGAAGATCCAGCGCCGGTATGCCTAACGCAGCCGGTGCGGACACGGCAGGCATTTCGCTGGCGGGCAGGACATCCAGGTCGATTGTCAGATAGATACGATCGGCCTGCGCCAGCACCCTTTCCAGGGCGGATAGCGCATCGCGCCTGAAATGGAGGTCTTCCACCAGCGTGACGTTCAGGCGTTCGGCCTCATCCCACAAAGCCTGCGTGTTCGCCGCCCGGCTCACGCCAAGGCAGGCGTAATGAAATTCCCGCCCGCGCTCATCGCAGTAGCGCGCCAGCTGGCGAAACGGGGTGCCGGACGTCGCATGGTCGGCCTTGCGCAGATCGAGATGGGCATCAAGGTTGATAATGACAACCCGCTCGTTCGGGAAGGCGTCCAGTACTCCGCGACCGTGCGCCCAGGCGGTTTCGTGCCCGCCGCCAAAGACCAGCGTGCGCATCCCGGACTGCTGACAGGCCGTGACTGCATCGCTCAACGCCTGCTGTGCCGCTTCCAGCTCGTGGCCTTCAACGTACACCGAGCCCATATCCGCCAGCCGGTCATGTCCCTGATGGCTTGCCATATTTGCCAGCGCTTTTCGCAGCATATCCGGTGCCTGCACGGCGCCTGGCCTACCCTGATTGCGTTTTACCCCTTCATCACATTCAAAACCTATCAGCGCAATGCCGGATGAAAGCGGCGTGAACTGTCCCTGCTGCTTTATCGTCTGAAAAATGCGCTTTGCGCTGCTGGCCTCGGCGCTGTCATCGCGCCCCTGCCAGACGGTTTCGGCGACGGGCCGCCATAACCTCATACTGCCTCCCCACGGAAAATACGTTGATACAGCGGATTGCGTCCCGGCTCGTAGACCATCTCAACCGGATGATGTGCATCCCAGACGATAAAATCGGCGACAAACCCGGCCCGCAGCTGTCCGTGGGTTGCGCCACGGCCCAGCGCCTGCGCGGCATGGCGCGTGACGCCTGCCCAGGCCTCTTCCGGGGTCAGGCCAAACTGGACGCAGGCCATGTTCATCGCCAGGTGCAGGCTCGCAAACGGGCTGGTGCCGGGGTTATAGTCGGTGGCGACGGCCATCGGAACACCGCGTTTTCTGAGCTGTTCAACCGGCGGACGCTGGCGCTCCTGCAGAAAATAGAACGCCCCCGGCAACAGGACGGCAACCGTGCCGCTTTCCGCCATCGCCTGAACGCCTGCGTCGTCGAGATATTCGATATGATCGGCGGAAAGGCCCTTATACTGGCTGACCAGCGCCGCGCCGCCCTGATTCGACAGCTGTTCGACATGCCCTTTCACCGGGATACCCAGCGCGGCGGCGGCCTTGAAGAGTCGCTCGGTTTGCGACGGGGTAAAGCCGACGTTTTCACAAAACACGTCTACTGCTTCATATAACTCTTTTTGCCACAGCGTGGGCAGAATCTGCTCACAGACCAGCGTGAGGTAGGCATCCGGATCCTGCCGGTATTCCGGCGGAACCGCATGGGCCGCCAGCAGCGTTGGGCTGATATCAATCGGATTATTGAGGCCCAGCTGGCGGGCAACCTGCAGCATCTTCTCTTCGGCCTCGGCGTTGAGCCCGTATCCGGATTTGATTTCAACGGTCGTCACGCCTTCATTCATGAGACGCTGGAGCCGCTGCTGCGCCAGTTTCAGCAAGGTTTCGGCTGAGCTGCTGCGCGTCGCCGTCACGGTAGCGTTAATCCCGCCCCCCTGGGCACTGATGGTTTGATAAGAGACACCGTTAAGACGCTGCTCCCACTCCGCCGCGCGGTCGCCGCCAAATACCAGGTGGGTATGGCAGTCAATCAGGCCAGGCGTGACCAGACGTCCCTGAAGATCGACACAGTGAGGGTGTCCGGAAGGAATGTCAGATTGAGGGATCACGGCCAGAATAGTGTGGCCGCGCACGACCAGGGCGTGTTGCTCTTTCAGTCCATAAGGCGCAGGTACGTCTGGCGCCATCGTAGCCAGTCGCGCATTTCGCCATATAACATCGTCGGGATGAATCTGCTGCATGGGGCATTCCACTTGTCTTAGGTTGTATAGACATTTATTTGCATCCACCGTCTACTGTCAACCGCCTTAACGGAAAATGTTATTTATTTGTGATCACTTACCTGCCACCCCAGGCTAAAAATGCAACTTTTACCCTTTTTATCTTCCCGTTTCGCTCAACTTAGTATAAAAAAGCAGGCTATTTCGTCTATCCCGTAAAGACTTGCATACCCAGGAGCTTCACCTTGAACATTTCCAGGATTTCCCGTCTGGCGTTAGCACTCGCCTTTGGCGTGACCTTATCCGCATGCAGTTCAACACCACCGGATCAGCGCCCTTCTGAGCAGGTTGCGCCCGGTACCGCCTCCCGCCCGATTTTGTCCGCTGATGAAGCGAAGAACTTCGATCGTGCGCACTACTTCTCGGCGATGGATCCTAACGCTGCGCCGTGGACACCGTCTTCTATTAACCTGCCTAAACAGCCTGACTTCGTGGTTGGCCCGGCGGGTGCGCAGGGCGTAACGCATACCTCTATTCAGGCTGCGGTTGATGCTGCCATCACTAAACACAGCGCGTCTCGCCAGTACATCGCGATCCTGCCGGGTGAATATGAAGGCACCGTGTATGTTCCGGCGGCACCAGGCAGCATTACGCTTTACGGTCTAGGCGAAAAAGCGATCGACGTAAAAATTGGCCTGGCGATTGATTCCGAAATCGACAGCAACACCTGGCGTCACCTGGTGAACCCGGCCGGTAAATATATGCCGGGCAAGCCGGCGTGGTACATGTTTGATAACTGTCAGAGCAAGCGTTCCGCCACCATTGGCGTGATGTGCTCGGCGGTATTCTGGTCTCAGAATAACGGTCTGCAGCTGCAGAACCTGACCATTCAGAATACCCTGGGCGACAGCGTTGATGCCGGCAGCCACCAGGCCGTTGCGCTGCGTAGCGATGGCGATAAGGTGCAGATTAATAACGTCAACATCCTGGGCCGTCAGAACACCTTCTTCGTGACCAACAGCGGCGTGCAGAACACCCTGCAGAATAACCGCCTGACCCGTACCCTGGTGACCAACAGCTACGTTGAAGGTGACGTGGATCTGGTGTCCGGTCGCGGCGCGGTGGTGTTTGATAATACCGATTTCCGCGTGGTGAACTCACGCACTCAGCAGGAAGGTTACGTGTTTGCTCCGGCAACCCAGTCTAACCTCTTCTACGGCTTCCTGGCCGTGAACAGCCGCTTTAACGCTGCCGGTGACGGCGTGGCGCAGCTGGGACGCTCCCTGGACGTGGACTCTGCGACCAACGGTCAGGTCGTGATCCGCGACAGCGTGATTAACGAAGGCTTCAACATGGCGAAGCCGTGGGCTGATGCCGCGATCTCCAAACGTCCATTCTCCGGCAATACCGGCGCGGTGGATGATAAAGGGAACGTGCAACGCAACCTGAACGACGCTAACTTCAACCGCATGTGGGAATACAACAACCGCGGTCTGGGTAGCAAAGTGGTGGCTGAGCCGAAGCAGTAAGCTGTTTTGCCCGGTGGCGCTGCGTTTACCGGGCATAAAAAAACCTCGCATTCGCGAGGTTTTTTGTTTTAAGCCGCTTAGTGAGCGTTAACCACCACCCACATCGGCCCCTGGCCTACGGCGTAGCGCCCTTTCTCTTCCAGCAGACCCTGCTCGCCTTTAATTTCATACAGCGCGATGTGGTGGGATTTCTGCCCCGCCGCAATCAGGTATTTGCCGCTGTGATCGATATTAAAGCCGCGCGGCTGGGTTTCCGTCGGCTGGAAGCCTTCAACCGCCAGCACGCTGCCGTCTTCGGACACGCTAAACACGGTAATCAGGCTGGAGGTACGGTCACAGGCGTACAGATGACGGCCATCTGGCGTAATGTGGATATCCGCTGCCCAGCGGGTGTCGGAGAAGTCGGACGGCATCATGTCCAGCGTCTGCACGCACTCAATCTGACCGTTTGGATCTTTCAGTTCCCATACGTCCACAGAGCTGTTCAGTTCGTTAACCACGTAGGCGTACTGCTGGTTCGGATGGAAGACCATATGACGCGGGCCTGCACCTTCTACCGTCGTGACTTCAGCCGGATTCTGCGCCACCAGGTGACCATCGTCGCTCAGGGTGAACAGGCAGATACGATCCTGCTTCAGCGCAGGTACCCACAGCGTGCGGTTATCCGGAGAGATATTCGCCGAGTGGCAGCCTTCAAGCCCTTCCACCACATCCACGGTTTCGACCGGAATGCCATCTTCAAGACGGGTTACGCTGACGCAACCCGCGTTATAAGAGCCGCTGAAGACAAAGTTGCCTTTACGATCGGTTGAGATATGGGTTGGGCTGCCCGGCAACGGGGCTTCGGCAGTGTAAGTCAGCGCGCCGTCGTCCGGAGAGATGCGATAGGCCAGCACGCGAAACTCCGGGCGCACACCCACGTACAAGAAACGTTTATCCGGGCTGATAACCATCGGTTGCACCTGACCTGGCACATCAACAACCTGAACCAGCGTGAGTGTCCCTTCGGTATTTAAACGCCAGACGTGGATCTGCTGGCTTTCAGGACTGGCGGTATAAACGGTTTGTTTCATGAATATTCACTCCTCACTGCGCATGAAAGTAGTTAACTTTTGACGGTGAATGCTGAATTGTCGACAGGAGTTTTGAAGCGTTCGCCTCTCGGTGTACCATCCCATCAAAACGTAAATTCAATATTAACCCGGAAAAACAAATGACCTCGCGTGTGATTGCTCTGGATTTAGACGGTACCTTACTGACGCCGCAAAAAACCCTTCTCCCCTCTTCTCTGGAAGCGCTTAAACGCGCACAGGAAGCGGGATATCAACTCCTTATCGTAACGGGTCGACATCACGTTGCCATTCACCCTTTTTATCAGGCACTGGCGTTAGATACACCTGCAATTTGTTGTAATGGCACTTATTTGTATGATTATCAGGCAAAAAAGGTTTTAGCCTCCGACCCGCTGCCGGTTCCCCAGGCGCTGCAGCTGATTGATCTGCTGGATGAGCATGCCATTCACGGCCTGATGTACGTGGATAACGCGATGGTGTACGAGCGCCCAACCGGCCATGTGGTGCGCACCAGCAACTGGGCGTTGTCCCTGCCTGAAGCGCAGCGTCCGGTTTTTACTCAGGTAACTTCCCTGCGTCAGGCAGCCCAGGACGTTGAGGCTATCTGGAAATTTGCCCTGACGGATGAAGACACTACCAAACTGAATACCTTCGCAAAACACGTGGAGCAGACGCTGGGGCTGGAGTGCGAATGGTCCTGGCATGACCAGGTGGACATTGCCCGCAAAGGCAACAGCAAAGGCAAGCGCCTGACGCAGTATGTGGAATCAAAAGGCTGGTCGATGCAGGATGTGATCGCCTTTGGTGATAACTACAACGACATCAGCATGCTGGAAGCCGCCGGTACGGGCGTGGCGATGGGCAATGCCGACGACGCGGTAAAAGCGCGCGCCAACGTGGTGATCGGTGACAACACCACCGACAGCATCGCGCAGTACATTTACACCCACCTGCTGTAATCAGGCGGTGATCGAGACGCTCTTAATTTGCGCGTAAAGCCACAGGCCGGGTTTGATCCCTAACTCATCCCTCGCCCACGGGCTGATGCGCGCCCAGAGCGTCCTGCTGCCGACTTCAAGCTTCACTTCCACCTGCCCGTTATCATCAAAACACTCCGCGACTTTGGCACGCAGAATATTTCGAATACTGGTTTGCAGCGGCGGCTGCAGCACCAGCGAGACGTCCGACGCCTGGATGCGAATTCGCAGCGCGGACTGTAGCGGTTTGTCGATCTTATTGACCCACAAATGCTGGTCGCCCAGCGCCAGGGCGGTCATCGCGTAGTGCGGATGGTGTTCCAGAACGCTCACTTTAAGAATGCTACTCTGCTGTTCCCTGGGTAACCAGGGGTGCATTACGCTGCTGCCCCACACCTCTTCCAGGTTGCCGAAGGCCTTCACGCTGCCCTCTTCCAGCACCAGCACCTTGTCGGCCAGATGCAGGATCTCATCCAGCGAGTGGCTGACGTAGAGCATCGGAATATTTATTTCGCGCGCCAGGCGCTGTAGATAAGGCAGAAGTTCGCGTTTACGCGGAATATCGAGCGAGGCCAGCGGCTCGTCGAGCAGCAGCAGTTCGGGTGCGGTCAGCAACGCGCGGCCAATGGCCACCCGCTGTTTTTCTCCGCCGGAGAGCGAGGATGGCAGCCTGTCGAGTAGAGGCTCAATCCCTAAAAGCGTCACCAGCTTATCAAACTGCCCGGCCATGCTTTTCGCCATGCCGTAACGCAGGTTGCCGCGCACGCTGTAGTGCGGGAATAAGCGCGCGTCCTGGAAAACATAGCCGATGCGGCGTTTATCAGGTGAAAGAAACACCTTATTTTCCACGTCATTTAAGACGCGGTTATTCAATACAATCCGTCCTGACTGCGGGCGGGTCAGACCGCTGATGGCATTAATCAGCGACGTTTTTCCCGCCCCCGACACGCCAAAGATGGCGGTGATTCCGCTTGCCGGCAGCGTCTCGTTAAGCGTCAGGGTATGGTTTCCCAGCGTCTGGGTGAAATGGAGTTCAAGCATGCTTATTTCCCCATCCGCTGGCGGCTGAGCCGCGCCAGCCATTCAGACACCATCAGCGATACCAGCGCCAGCACAATTGAAATTATGCATAGACGCGCCGCCGCGCCTTCTCCGCCCGGCGTTTGAATCAAGGTATACATGGCCGACGGAATCGTTCGCGTCTCGCCGGGAATGTTCGACACAAAGGTGATCGTCGCGCCAAACTCGCCCAGCGAGCGGGCGAAGGCGAGCACCGTCCCGACAATAATGCCAGGCAGCGTTAGCGGGAGCGTGATGGTGAAAAAGACACGCCAGCGCCCGGCGCCCAGCGTGCGCGCCGCCTGTTCGAGCTTCATGTCCACGCCTTCCAGCGCGAGGCGTATCGCTCTGACCATCAGCGGGAATGACATCACTGCGGCCGCCAGTACCGCACCTCGCCAGCTAAATGCAAACGTCAGCCCAAACCAGTCGTAGAGCTTCTCGCCGATAAAACCGCGTCGCCCCATCGAAATCAGCAGCAGGTAACCGACCACCACGGGTGGCAAAACGAGCGGAAGATGAAGCACGCTGTCGAGCAGCGTTTTGCCGGGAAACTGACAGCGAACCAGTAACCAGGCAAAGAAGATCCCAAAGGGCAAACTCAGCGCAACCGCCAGGGAAGAGACTTTAAGGCTCAGCAGAACAGCCTGCCATTCAGGATCGGTCAATATCATCAGTGAGTCGTAAATCCGTAACGTTTAAAGATTGCGGACGCTTCCGGCCCCTTCAGATAATCGCGGAAGGCCGTCACGGCCGCATTTTTATGTCCATCAACAATCGCAACAGGATATTCCACTTTCTTGTGGGAGTCTTCCGGGAACGTTGCGACCACTTTTACCCCTTTACTGGCAACGGCATCAGAGCCATACACAATGCCCAGCGGGGCTTCGTTCCGCTCTACCAACGCCAGCGCGCCGCGCACGTCTTCCGCCGGGGCCAGCTTCGGCGACAATGTCTCCCATGCACCCAGCTTTTGCAGCGCTTCTTTGGCATAAATCCCGGCCGGAACGTGCTCCGGGTCGCCCACCGCCAGACGGCCACCGTTCAGCAGGCTCGTCCAGTGGGTCTCTTTGTTGATGGTGATGTCCGCCTGCGCGCTGGCTTTTGGCGCCACCACAACCAGGCTATTCCCCAGCAGCGTTTCGCGGGTTGTCGCATCAATTGATTTCTTCTCCGCCGCGTAATCCATCCACTTCTGGTCAGCCGAGATGAACAGATCCGCCGGTGCGCCCGCTTCTATCTGGCGAGCCAGCGTAGAGGAAGAGGCAAATGAGGAGACCACCTCGACGTTTTTCTCTTTTTTATACGCCGCCGCGATATCCTGCAGCGCGTTGGTCAGCGAGGCCGCGGCAAAGACCGTGATTTTACCCTCGTCCGCCAGCGCATGGCCGGTAAGTGAAAGCGTCAGCGTTGCCCCTGCGAAAAGGCGTACCCATTTACGTGCCATTTGTAACTCCTGTGAGTAGCGTTATATACATCTTAATATAACGGCAACGTCAGGGAGATCCCAGCGTTTAATCGTACCGCTGAAGGGGTAAACTTAAATAATATCGGCGAAAACGGGGAAATCTTGAGAGCAAAACGCCCGGACTGGCCGGGCGTTTTGTGGGGAATCAATGCTGCTTTTTAGCCTGGTCTTTGTGACCAATGTTCGAAAAGACGTTGAACACTTCACCCAGGCCGTAGATGGCACCGAGGATGATGGCCATCACTACTGGTACCATGATCACGGCGAATACCAGACTTTTCAACAACTCTAACATGGTTTTCTCCAGATATTGTGAATGGCTCATTCTACCTTGAAAAGTGAGAAAAACATCCCCTTTTGTGCGGTACCCTTTGCGCCCCGCACCATTTGGGTCACAATGCTCTTTTTGCCAGGACACTGTTATGCAGGCCGAAATTCTCCTCACTTTACGACTTCAGCAAAAACTTTTCGCCGATCCGCGACGTATCGCCCTGCTTAAACAAATAGAACAAACGGGCTCAATTAGCCAGGGGGCGAAAAACGCGGGCATCAGCTACAAAAGCGCCTGGGACGCCATCAACGAAATGAACACCCTGAGCGAACAACCGCTGGTGGACAGAGCCACAGGCGGCAAAGGCGGCGGCGGTGCGATCGTGACGCGTTATGGCCAGCGCCTTATTCAGCTTTACGATCTGCTGGCCCAGATCCAGCAAAAGGCGTTTGATGCGTTGAGCGACGACGATAACGTTCCGCTGGACAGCTTGCTGGCCGCCATTTCCCGCTTCTCGTTACAAACCAGCGCCCGTAACCAGTGGTTTGGAACGGTGACGGCGCGCGACAACCTTCAGGTACAGCAGCATATTGAGATCCTGCTTGCCGATGGCACCACCCGTCTGAAAGCCGCCATAACGGCGCAGAGCGCAGAGCGCCTTGAGCTGGATGAAGGTAAAGAGGTGCTGGTGCTGCTGAAAGCGCCGTGGGTCAATATCACGCGCGATCCCGACGCCGCAAAGGCGGCCGATAACCAGCTCCAGGGCGCCATTAGCCATATCGAACGCGGCCAGGCGCAGTGCGAAGTGCTGATGACTCTGGCTGACGGGCAACCGCTTTGCGCGACGATACCGCTTAGCGAAGCGGACAGTTTAGAAGAAGGTACTGTCGTCACCGCGTATTTCAACGCGGACCGGGTCATTATCGCCACATTGTGTTGAGCGCATTGACAATCGCGCCGACAGTGCGTATCCCTGATATCTGGTGCTGCAAAAACAGGGATAAATCATGTCATCATTGCATATTTCGCAAGGCACGTTTCGTCTTAGCGATACCCGAACGCTGACGATTGCTGATTTGACGATACGCGCGGGTGAAAGCTGGGCGTTTGTCGGCACTAACGGCAGCGGTAAATCCGCGCTGGCCCGCGCGCTGGCCGGCGAGCTCCCCCTCCTCAAGGGCGAATACCAGAGGGACTTTACTCGCCTGACGCGCCTGTCATTTGAACAACTGCAAAAGCTGGTAAGCGACGAGTGGCAGCGCAACAACACCGATTTACTCAGCCCTGGTGAAGAAGATACCGGCCGTACGACGGCGGAAATTATTCAGGATGAGGTGAAAGATCCCGCCCGCTGTCTGCGTCTGGCAGAACGGTTCGGTATCACCGCCCTGCTGAACCGACGCTTTAAATACCTTTCTACCGGCGAGACGCGAAAAACGCTGCTTTGCCAGGCGCTGATGAGCGAGCCCGAGCTGCTTATCCTTGACGAGCCGTTTGACGGCCTTGACGTGCAGTCCCGTGCGCAGCTGGCGGCCCTGCTGGAGTCGCTTAATCAGCAGGGATATACCCTCGTGCTGGTGCTTAACCGCTTCGATGAAATTCCGGACTTTATCCAGCACGCAGGCGTACTGGCTGACTGTAACCTGACCGAGACCGGTGAAAAAACAGCGCTGCTCAAGCAGGCGCTCATTGCCCAGCTCGCGCACAGTGAACAACTTGACGGAATTACCCTTCCGGAACCTGACGCCCCTTCGGCCCGCCATGCGCTCGATCCCCACCAGCCGCGCATCGTGCTGCGGGACGGGACCGTCTCTTATGACGATCGCCCGATCCTTAACCGTCTTAGCTGGACGGTCAATCCCGGCGAACACTGGCAGATTGTCGGCCCTAACGGCGCGGGAAAATCCACGTTGCTGAGCCTGATTACCGGCGATCATTCGCAGGGCTACAGCAACGATCTGACGCTGTTTGGTCGGCGTCGCGGCAGCGGAGAAACCATCTGGGATATTAAAAAGCATATCGGCTACGTCAGCAGCAGCCTGCATCTGGACTATCGGGTCAGTACCACGGTACGCAACGTGATCCTTTCCGGGTATTTTGATTCCATCGGCATTTATCAGGCTGTGTCGGACAAACAGCACAAGCTGGCCCAGCAGTGGCTGGATATCCTGGGCATGGACAACTGGGTCGCTGACGCGCCGTTTCATAGTCTGTCGTGGGGGCAGCAGCGCCTGGCCCTGATCGTTCGCGCGCTGGTGAAACACCCTACGCTTCTGATCCTCGACGAACCACTGCAGGGACTCGATCCGCTGAATCGACAGCTTATCCGCCGCTTTGTGGACGTGCTGATTAGCGAAGGTGAAACGCAGCTGCTGTTCGTTTCACATCATGCCGAAGATGCCCCCGCCTGCATCACGCATCGGCTGGAGTTTGTGCCGGACGGTGAGGGCTATCGCTACCTTCTCAGCAACGTCGATTAACCGTGGAGGGCTCTGCCCTCCTCTTTTTCAGATAACTTGCATCAATACATCGCTATCTCTTTGATCTAGAATGCTCGGATTCATTGTAAAAGCGAGTGTGAAAACGAGTGTAAACGATTCCACTATTTTATCCCATGTCACACTTTTCGCGTCTCTGTTATGCTATGGTTATTACATACCATAAGCCCAATGGAGCGAAATATGCGAGTTCTGGTAACAGGTGGTAGCGGTTACATAGGTAGTCATACCTGCGTGCAACTGCTGCAAAACGGTCACGACGTCATCATCCTCGACAACCTGTGCAACAGTAAGCGCAGCGTGCTGCCGGTGATTGAACGCCTTGGCGGTAAACAACCGACTTTCGTGGAAGGCGACATCCGCAACGAAGCGCTGATGACCGAGATCCTTCACGACCACGCCATCGAAGCGGTGATCCACTTCGCGGGTCTGAAAGCGGTCGGTGAATCCGTTGCGAAGCCGCTCGAGTATTACGACAACAACGTCAACGGTACCCTGCGTCTCATCTCCGCCATGCGCGCGGCCAACGTCAAAAACTTCATTTTTAGCTCCTCCGCCACCGTTTACGGCGATCAGCCCAAAATCCCTTACGTTGAAAGCTTCCCGACCGGTACGCCGCAAAGCCCGTACGGCAAAAGCAAGCTGATGGTGGAGCAGATCCTGACCGACCTGCAAAAAGCGCAGCCGGAGTGGAGCATCGCGCTGCTGCGCTACTTCAACCCGGTCGGCGCGCATCCGTCCGGCGACATGGGTGAAGATCCGCAGGGCATCCCGAACAACCTGATGCCGTATATCGCCCAGGTTGCCGTGGGTCGCCGCGACTCGCTGGCGATTTTTGGCAATGACTATCCGACCGAAGACGGCACCGGCGTGCGCGACTACATCCACGTGATGGATTTGGCCGACGGTCACGTTGCGGCTATGCAGCAGCTGGCCAACAAACCGGGTGTGCATATTTACAACCTCGGCGCCGGGGTCGGCAGCAGCGTGCTGGACGTGGTTAACGCCTTCAGCAAAGCCTGCGGTAAGCCGGTGAACTACCACTTCGCTCCGCGTCGTGATGGCGACCTGCCTGCTTACTGGGCCGATGCCACCAAAGCCGACAAAGAGCTCAACTGGCGTGTGACGCGCACGCTTGATGAAATGGCACAGGATACCTGGCACTGGCAGTCACGCCACCCGCAAGGCTATCCGGACTAAGGATCCGTCATGACGCAATTTAATCCCGTCGATCATCCGCATCGTCGTTTTAACCCGTTAAGCGGGCAATGGATTTTGGTCTCCCCGCATCGCGCCAAGCGCCCCTGGCAGGGGGCTCAGGAGACGCCTGCAAAACAGACGCTGCCACAGCATGACCCGGACTGCTTCCTCTGTCCGGGCAATACGCGCGTCACCGGGGACAAAAACCCTGACTACAAAGGCACCTTCGTGTTCACCAACGATTTTGCCGCCCTGATGACCGACACGCCGGACGCGCCGGAAAGCCACGATCCGCTGATGCGCTGCGAAAGCGCGCGCGGAACCAGTCGCGTGATCTGCTTCTCGCCGGATCACAGCAAAACGCTGCCCGAGCTGAGCGTGGACGCGCTGAAAGAGGTCGTCAGCACCTGGCAGGCGCAAACCGCAGAGCTGGGGCAGAGCTATCCGTGGGTGCAGGTGTTCGAAAACAAAGGCGCGGCCATGGGCTGCTCAAACCCGCACCCGCACGGCCAGATCTGGGCGAACAGCTTCCTGCCTAACGAAGCCGAGCGTGAAGACCGTCTGCAGAAAGCGTATTTCGCGGAAAACGGTTCGCCGATGCTGGTGGACTATACCCAGCGTGAGCTGGCCGACGGCAGCCGCACCGTGGTGGAAACCGAACACTGGCTGGCCGTGGTCCCTTACTGGGCCGCCTGGCCGTTTGAAACGCTGCTGCTGCCGAAAGCACACGTGCAGCGCATCACCGATCTCAGCGACGCGCAGCGCGACGACCTTGCCCTGGCGCTGAAAAAGCTCACCAGCCGTTACGACAACCTGTTCCAGTGCTCCTTCCCGTACTCCATGGGCTGGCACGGCGCCCCGTTTAACGGCGAAGAGAATCAACACTGGCAGCTGCACGCCCATTTCTATCCGCCGCTGCTGCGCTCTGCAACGGTGCGTAAATTTATGGTGGGCTATGAAATGCTGGCGGAAACCCAGCGTGACCTGACGGCGGAACAGGCGGCAGAACGTCTGCGTGCCGTTAGCGACGTCCACTATCGCGAATCAGGAGTCTAAAAAAATGAGTCTGAAAGATAAAACCCAATCCCTGTTTGCTGAGAAATTTGGCTACCCTGCCACCCACGTTATCCAGGCGCCAGGCCGCGTTAACCTGATCGGTGAACACACCGACTATAACGACGGTTTCGTGCTGCCGTGCGCCATCGATTACCAGACCGTCATCAGCTGCGCGAAGCGCGACGACCGCCAGGTTCGCGTGATTGCGGCGGATTACGGTAATGAGACGGACGCATTTTCCCTCGATGCCCCGATTGTGACGCACGACAGCCAGCAGTGGTCTAACTACGTGCGCGGCGTGGTGAAACACCTTCAGAAGCGCAACAAGAACTTTGGCGGCGCCGATTTAGTTATCAGCGGCAACGTGCCGCAGGGTGCGGGCTTAAGCTCCTCTGCGTCTCTGGAAGTCGCCGTGGGCACCGTGTTCCAGCAGCTTTATCATCTGCCGCTGGACGGCGCGCAAATCGCCCTGAATGGTCAGGAAGCAGAAAACCAGTTCGTGGGCTGTAACTGCGGCATTATGGACCAGCTGATCTCCGCGCTCGGCAAAAAAGAGCATGCCCTGTTAATTGATTGCCGCTCGCTGGGTACCAAAGCCGTTCCCCTGCCAAAAGGCGCGGCTGTCGTCATCATTAACAGCAACTTTAAGCGCACGCTGGTGGGCAGCGAATACAACACCCGCCGCCAGCAATGCGAAACCGGCGCCCGCTTCTTCCAGCAGCCTGCCCTGCGCGACGTGACGCTCAATGAATTTAACAAAGTGGCACACGAGCTGGATCCGGTCGTCGCCAAACGCGTTCGTCACGTGCTGACGGAAAATGCCCGTACCGTTGAAGCCGCGTCCGCGCTGGCGAAAGGCGATCTGAAACGCATGGGTGAGCTGATGGCGGAATCTCACGCCTCCATGCGCGATGATTTTGAAATCACCGTTCCGCAGATCGACACCCTGGTGGACATCGTTAAAGCCACCATCGGCGACAAAGGCGGCGTGCGCATGACGGGCGGCGGCTTTGGCGGCTGTATCGTTGCGCTGGTGCCTGAAGAGCTGGTTCCTGCCGTACAGGACGCCGTGGCGAAGCAGTACGAAGCAAAAACGGGTATCAAAGAAACCTTCTATGTTTGCAAAGCATCACAAGGAGCCGGACAGTGCTAAACGAAACACCTACCCTTGCACCGGATGGTCTGCCGTATCGCCTGTTAACCCTGCGCAACAGCGCGGGGATGGTCGTTACGGTGATGGACTGGGGGGCAACCCTTCTTTCTGCCCGCGTACCGATGCCGGACGGCAGCGTACGCGAGACTCTGCTCGGCTGCGCCTCGCCTGAGCAGTACGTCAATCAGTCCGCCTATCTGGGCGCGTCCGTTGGGCGCTATGCTAACCGCATCGCGAAGAGCCGCTTTGAGCTCGACGGCGTGCAGTACACCCTGCTTCCAAGCCAGGGTGAGAACCAGCTACACGGCGGACCGGACGGGTTTGATAAACGCCGCTGGAAGATTGTTCGTCAAAACGATGGCGAAGTGCTGTTCTCGCTGGATTCGCCTGATGGCGACCAGGGCTTCCCGGGGAACCTTGTCGCGTCCGCGCGCTTTACGCTGACCGACGACAACCGTATCGCCATCGAATACCGTGCGACGGTCGACAAGCCGTGTCCGGTCAACCTGACCAATCACGCGTATTTCAACCTGGACGGTAGCCAGTGCGACGTGCGTAACCATAAGCTGCAGATCCTGGCGGATGCGTATCTGCCGGTTGACGAGATGGGCATTCCGTATCAGGGCCTCAAAGACGTGAGCGGCACCAGCTTTGACTTCCGCAGCGCGAAGTCCATCGCCCAGGATTTCATGAGCGATGACGATCAGCGCAAGGTGAAAGGCTACGACCACGCTTTCCTGCTGCAGGCCAAAGGCGATGTGAAACAGCCTGCCGCACAGGTCTGGTCTGCGGATGAGAAACTGCAGATGACGGTTTATACCACTGCCCCTGCCCTGCAGTTTTACTCAGGCAACTACCTCGGCGGCACCACGGCGCGCGAACACGATGAGTACAGCGACTGGCAAGGCCTGGCGCTGGAGAGCGAGTTCCTGCCGGACAGCCCGAACCATCCTGAATGGCCACAGCCGGACTGCGTGCTGCGCCCGGGTGAAGAGTACGTGAGCGTGACGGAATATCATTTTATTCCACATTAATATCCAGCCCTCCCTCCGGAGGGCTTTTTTCTGCTCGCCTTGCTGAAAATAGCGCCGATCGCAGACAAAATCATAACCCTGGATTCACAAGCATCTTACACTCAGAGACTATTTTCGCTATGGTTAGGGTTAAGCGTTGCTGCTGGCACGGCCACGGCAATATAATGAGAATTGTTATCATTCTAAAAATGCTTGAGGAGTAAGAGATGGCTATTACTAAGCTGGTCCTGGTGCGTCACGGCGAAAGCCAGTGGAACAACGAAAACCGCTTTACCGGTTGGTACGACGTTGATCTGTCTGAGAAAGGCGTAAGCGAAGCAAAAGCAGCAGGTAAACTGCTGAAGGAAGAAGGCTTCAGCTTTGATTTTGCTTACACCTCTGTGCTGAAACGTGCCATCCACACCCTGTGGAACGTGCTGGACGAACTGGATCAGGCCTGGCTGCCGGTTGAGAAGTCCTGGAAACTGAACGAACGTCACTACGGTGCGCTGCAGGGCCTGAACAAAGCGGAAACCGCTGAGAAATATGGCGACGAGCAGGTTAAACAGTGGCGTCGCGGCTTCGCAATCACCCCGCCAGAGCTGACCAAAGATGACGAGCGCTACCCGGGCCACGATCCGCGTTACGCGAAGCTGACCGACGCTGAGCTGCCAACCACCGAAAGCCTGGCGCTGACCATCGACCGCGTTGTGCCTTACTGGAACGAAACCATTCTGCCACGCCTGAAAAGCGGCGAGCGCGTGATCATCGCCGCACACGGTAACTCCCTGCGTGCGCTGGTGAAATACCTGGACAACATGGGTGAAGACGAAATCCTCGAACTGAACATCCCAACTGGCGTACCGCTGGTGTATGAGTTCGACGAAAACTTCAAGCCAATCAAACACTACTATCTGGGTAACGCAGAAGAGATCGCGGCGAAAGCTGCGGCTGTCGCGAACCAGGGTAAAGCGAAGTAATTTTCGCCAGATATAAAAAAAGCGCGGAGCCTTCCGCGCTTTTTATTTGTGCCTGAGAATTCAGCCGCGACGCGCTTTTACCGCATTCGCCAGCTGACGCAGTATAGCATCGGTATCGTCCCAGCCAATGCAGGCATCGGTGATGCTTTTGCCATACACCAGCGGCTCGCTGCCTTCCAGGTTCTGGTTACCTTCAACCAGATGGCTTTCGATCATTACCCCAATCACCGCCTTCTCACCGCCGGCAATCTGCTGGCAGACGTCTACCCCCACTTCCATCTGCTTTTTAAACTGCTTGCTGGAGTTGGCATGGCTGAAATCGATCATCACCTGCGGTGGCAGCCCGGCTTTTTCCAACCCGACCTTCACTTCTGCCACGTGTTTCGCGCTGTAGTTCGGCTCTTTGCCGCCGCGCAGAATGATATGGCAGTCACCGTTCCCGCTGGTGTTAACGATAGCGGAATGGCCCCATTTTGTTACAGACAGGAAGCAGTGCGGCGCACCCGCTGCGTTGATGGCGTCGATAGCCACCTTAATGGTGCCGTCAGTGCCGTTTTTGAAACCCACCGGGCAAGAAAGACCGGAAGCCAGCTCACGATGAACCTGAGATTCAGTCGTGCGGGCACCAATTGCGCCCCAGCTCATCAGGTCTGCCAGGTATTGTGGCGTAATCATGTCCAGAAATTCACCGGCAGCAGGCAGGCCGCTGTCGTTGATCTCCAGCAGCAGCTTGCGCGCAATGCGCAGGCCGTCGTTGATCTGGAAGCTGTTATCCATATGCGGATCGTTAATCAGCCCTTTCCAGCCCACGGTGGTGCGCGGTTTTTCAAAATAAACGCGCATTACGATTTCCAGCTCATCCTTCAGCTCTTCACGGAGGGTGAGCAGACGGGCTGCGTACTCTTTCGCAGCTGCAGGATCGTGAATGGAGCACGGACCAATCACCACCAGAAGACGATCGTCATTACCTTTCAGGATCTTATGGATCGCTTTACGAGCATGAGAAACCGTGTTTGCGGCATTTTCAGTGGCGGGGAATTTCTCAAGGAGCGCTACAGGAGGTAATAACTCATTGATCTCTTTGATACGTAAATCGTCGTTCTGATAATTCATCTTCGTTCCAGCTCTGCCATATCTTTAGTAATGAAAGCAATCCTTTCAATCTATCTTGTCGACCAGGAAGTGTAAACACGGTTTTACACTTCACGCAGATAATTCCTGGAATTAGCCTAAAAATCGCCACAAAATAGCGAAAAACGAGATCTAACCTAAGCTTTTTAACTGTAACAACCAATTTTACACGCTTAAACGCGATTCCCTACTGGCGTAAGTCCGTAAGGCGGAATCTTTCGCCTCTGAAAAAGATGCACTGTTGGAGAATGTTATCCAGCGTAACGACAAGAACAGGAGCAGCATGATGAAAATGACAAAACTGGCAACCCTCTTCCTGACCGCCACACTCACTCTGGCCAGCGGCAGCGTCCTGGCCGCGGAAACGGGCACATCAGACAGCAACGGCGATGCGAATGCCGCTGCGGCAGCAGGCCAGCCCGCACCTGATGCGAAACAGAATATCGCCCCGAATAATGTCGACAACAGCCAGATCAATACCGGTAATACCAACACCGGCGGCACCATGCTGCATCCCAACGGCAGCGGTTCCGACACCATGAATCATGACAATATGAGTTCGGATGAGGTTCATAAGAACTCAATGTGTAAGGACGGCAAATGCCCTGACCCCAATGACAAAGTAGGAAACGACGCGAATACCAAAACCGATGGCACCACCCAGTAATGGGGATGTTCGGTAAGAAAAAGGAGAGCTCTGGCTCTCCTTTCTTTTTGGAGTAACCTATTAAAAACGCTACACTAAAAACAATAACACATCAGGAAAGCAGACATGGCGCACTCCCATTCCCACTCACCCTCTCCCGGCAACGACAACGCTAAACGACTGATGCTGGCCTTTGGCGTTACCGCAACGTTTATGATTATCGAGGTCATTGGCGGCCTGATTTCCGGCTCTCTGGCGCTACTGGCTGACGCCGGACATATGCTGACCGATGCCGCAGCGCTGCTCTTCGCCCTGCTGGCGGTACAGTTTGCGCGTCGTCCTCCCAATGCGCGCCATACCTTCGGCTGGCTGAGGCTGACAACCCTCGCCGCGTTTGTAAACGCCATTGCGCTGGTGGTCATTACCGTTCTCATCGTCTGGGAGGCCGTACAGCGCTTCAGACACCCGCAGCCGATCGCCGGGGTAACCATGATGGTGATTGCCGTGGCGGGGCTGCTGGCGAATATCCTGGCCTTCTGGATTTTGCACCGCGGCAGCGGGGAAAAGAACCTCAACGTACGCGCTGCGGCTCTGCATGTTCTGGGTGATTTGCTCGGCTCAGTCGGGGCGATTGTCGCCGCGCTGGTGATCCTCTACACCGGCTGGACGCCTGTCGATCCTATTCTGTCCGTGCTGGTGTCGTGTCTGGTCTTGCGCAGCGCCTGGCGGCTGCTGAAGGAGAGCGTGAATGAACTGCTTGAAGGGGCACCGGCATCGATGGATATCGACGAGCTGAAGCGCAACCTGCGCCGTTCAGTCCCGGAAGTCCGCAACGTTCATCACGTTCACGTCTGGCTGGTGGGGGAAAAACCGGTCATGACGCTGCACGTCCAGGTTATCCCGCCTCACGACCACGATGCGCTGCTTGAACGCATCCAGCATTTTCTTGAACATCACTACGAAATTGGCCACGTCACCATCCAGATGGAGTATCAGCCCTGTAACGGGCCGGACTGCCACCTTAACGAGGCGCAGTCCGGACATTCACATCAGCATCACCACTAGCTGGAAAGCGCGTGAGAACCTCGCTCACGCGCGCTCTTAATCCACATCCGGCTGCCGTTCAGCGCGATGAAGGTCAGCAGCAGATATTCCAGCGACATCGCATAGACGCCCTGCAAGGCGAAGATCGCCACGCTGATCACGTTGATGATGACCCACAGCAGCCAGTTCTCAACGTATTTACGGGTCATCAGAATCATCGCCGCAATCGACAGCACCATCATGCAGGAATCCCAGAACGGGAAAGCATCCGGCTGGAGCTCGGGCATCGTCACGTTCAGGCCGAAACCTGACATGACCGAAACGGCAACGCGGGTCAGGAACGCAAACACCGGGTTGATATAGACGGTCATTAAGCCAATGGCGACCAGACAGGCGACAAACCAGGCGATGGCTTTCGGCAAGGGCAGCCAGCGGATCTGCAGCTCTGCCTCCTGCTGGCTGTTCTGACGCGACCACGCGTACCAGCCGTAAATATTGGCTGCAAAGAAGAACAGCTGCAAAAGCAGACTGGCGTACAGCTGGATCTGGAAGAATATAATCGCAAACAGCGTAACGTTAATCAGCCCGAACGCGTAGTTGCTGATCTTCTCCAGGCTTGCCAGCCAGATACAGAGTAATCCCGCCAGCGTGCCAACGGCCTCAATCCATGACAGGTCATAGCCACCTGCACCAATCGGTATATGAACCAGAATGTTCTGCGTGCTAAAAAAATCCATCTTTTCCCCGGGGCGTTTTGAATTAAGTACGTAGTGTAGCCGCAAAATCCAGCATGCGGTTAAGCGGAATTAACGCACCTTCACGCAGGGCGGCATCCACATGGATTTCATGTGCTGCACCGCCCGTCTCGAGCCCTTCGGCAATGGCCTTCAGGCCGTTCATCGCCATCCACGGGCAATGCGCACAGCTACGGCACGTTGCGCCCTCACCCGCCGTTGGCGCTTCAAGAAGCTCTTTCTCCGGCACGGCCTGCTGCATCTTGTAGAAGATACCGCGATCGGTCGCCACGATGAGCTGCTTGTGAGACAACGTCCTGGCCGCGTTGATAAGCTGGCTGGTTGAGCCCACGGCGTCCGCCATGTCGACAATCGACTGCGGTGATTCAGGGTGAACAAGAATAGCGGCGTCAGGATAAAGTGCCTTCATGCGCGCCAGCGCCTGGGTTTTGAATTCGTCGTGCACAATGCAGGCGCCCTGCCAGCAGAGAACGTCAGCCCCCGTCTGCTTCTGGACATAATTTCCAAGATGGCGGTCAGGCGCCCAGATAATTTTCTCACCCAGGCTATCCAGATGTTCAATCAGCTCAACGGCGATGCTGGAGGTGACAACCCAGTCTGCCCGCGCTTTTACCGCCGCAGAGGTGTTGGCGTAAACCACCACGGTCCGGTCAGGGTGGGCGTCGCAGAAGGCCGTGAACTCGTCAATCGGGCAGCCGAGATCCAGTGAACACTCCGCGTTAAGCGTAGGCATCAGAACGGTTTTTTCCGGGCTCAGGATTTTTGCCGTTTCGCCCATAAAACGCACTCCAGCAACCAGCAGCGTGGAAGCAGGATGTTTTGCACCGAAGCGTGCCATCTCCAGTGAGTCAGAAATACAGCCCCCGGTCTCTTCCGCCAGCTGCTGAATTTCCGGGTCGGTGTAGTAATGGGCCACCATCACCGCATCTCGTTCTTTGAGAAGACGTTTGATCTTCTCACGGTAGAACTGCTTTTCGTCCTGGCTCAGCGGGACAGGCTTTGGCGGAAACGGATAGATTGCGGCTTCAGGATCAAACATCACGCTCATTATGGCTTCTCGTTTTATTGGCTTAACAATATTGCCTTTCTTTTGCCTGACATAGCAAAACGCGTGGCAATTGTGTTTTGTATACTAAACAAGATAGCGAATCTGGAGTGAAAAGTCACCGGGAATAGATGTGCGGAGCATTTGTTGTATCGCAGATAGCAAAAAAGCGCCTTTAGGGCGCTTTTTAACACTGGTGGGTCGTGCAGGATTCGAACCTGCGACCAATTGATTAAAAGTCAACTGCTCTACCAACTGAGCTAACGACCCCTTGCGGGATGTACTTCAAATTTATTCAGGCTGGTGGGTCGTGCAGGATTCGAACCTGCGACCAATTGATTAAAAGTCAACTGCTCTACCAACTGAGCTAACGACCCTTTTGGGTGTTGCCTGAATTATCACTCGGAACCAATAAAATTGGTGGGTCGTGCAGGATTCGAACCTGCGACCAATTGATTAAAAGTCAACTGCTCTACCAACTGAGCTAACGACCCCTTGCGGGATGTACTTCAAATTTATTCAGGCTGGTGGGTCGTGCAGGATTCGAACCTGCGACCAATTGATTAAAAGTCAACTGCTCTACCAACTGAGCTAACGACCCGAGTGGTGGGTGATGACGGGCTCGAACCGCCGACCCCCTCCGTGTAAAGGAGATGCTCTACCAACTGAGCTAATCACCCACTCTGTACTGCCGGAACTGCTTTAAGTGGTGGGTCGTGCAGGATTCGAACCTGCGACCAATTGATTAAAAGTCAACTGCTCTACCAACTGAGCTAACGACCCACTTTTACGCTGTTTTCACGTTGTTTGATATCCCGTGGCAACGGCGGCATATATTACTGATTTAAGAATTCAGCGCAACAAAAATTTCGATGAAGATCACTTAACTGCTTACGAATCATGCTGCACGACCAGAAATAACGCGATTTCTGGTCATGCGATAATCATCCCATCGAATTCAGACGTTTTTGCGCCTGCTTAGCACCTTCGGTACCCGGGAATTTGGAGACTACCTGCTGGTAAACCGCTTTAGCTTTCGCAGTGTCGCCTTTGTCCTGCATGATGACGCCCACTTTGTACATCGCATCAGGCGCTTTTGGCGATTTCGGGTAGTTTTTTACCACGGAGGCAAAATAAAACGCCGCATCGTCCTTTTTACCCTTGTTGTAATTCAGCTGACCGAGCCAGTAATTCGCATTTGGCTGATAAGTGGAATCAGGGTATTTCTTAACAAAGTTCTGAAACGCAGCAAGCGCGTCATCCTGACGAGATTGATCCTGCACCAGGGCAATGGCCGCGTTGTAGTCCGTATTCGCGTCACCGCTCTGTACAGGCGCACCTGTTGAAGCAGAAGCATCCGCAGCCGGAGCTGATGTCGCCGCACCGGTCTGATCGCCCGCGGCTGGCTGTGCTTGTGCTGCTGCACCACCGCTGCTCAGGCTATCCATCTGCAGCAAAATCTGCTTCTGACGTTCCACAACCTGGTTCAACTGATACTGGCTTTCCTGAATCTGGCCGCGGAGAGAGTCAATATCGTTTTGGTTATCGGAAAGTTGTTGCTGGAGTTGGGTTAAAAGCTGGCTGTGAGCGTTAGAAATACGCTCGAGTTGAGTGACCCGGTCTTCTACCGAGCCTGAGCCGACACTACTGATTGGTGCCTGAGCAAAAGCGGCCCAGGGGGCCGCTATTCCAACCAGTAACGACAGACTCAACAGATGATGTCTGAAGTTACTGCTCATGCAATTCTCTTAGTAAACCAGTACGGCACGACGGTTTTTGGAGTAAGCCGCTTCGTCGTGACCAAGTACTGCAGGTTTTTCTTTACCGTAAGAAACGATGGAGATCTGGTCAGCAGAAACGCCTTTACCCTGCAGGTACATTTTAACAGCGTTAGCACGACGTTCACCCAGGGAGATGTTGTACTCTGGAGTACCACGTTCGTCCGCGTGACCTTCTACGGTGACTTTGTAAGATGGGTTGCTACGCAGGAAGTTAGCGTGAGCATCCAGCATCGCAGCGAAGTCAGAACGGATGTCGTATTTATCCAGATCGAAGTAAACGATGTTGTTCTGCTGCAGCTGCTGCATCTGAAGACGCGCTTGCTCTTCAGAAGACATGTTGCCATTGCCGTTCGCGTCCATACCGGTGCCGGCACCCATCATGCCTTCGCCGCTCTGGTCATTGCTGGCGTTCTTGTTAGAAGAACACGCTGCGATTGCCATTACAGGCAGAGCGATCATCAGCCCCTTCAGCACTTTGTTCAGTTGCATTTCTATGATTCCTTTAGTAATCAATTAATTATTATTTACAGATACGGCGACCAGGCAGGTGATTTTACCTGTCCATCAGTTGCCGGAATACGCGCTTTGAAACGCCCATCTGTAGAAACCAGATTCAGCACAGATCCCATCCCCTGAGAAGAGCTGTAGATTACCATCGTGCCGTTAGGTGCCAGACTTGGCGTTTCATCCAGGAACGTTGACGACAGAACTTGAACGCCACCCGCTACCAGATCTTGTTTGGCAATGTGCTGCTGCCCACCGTTGGAGCTCACCATTACCATAAATTTACCGTCGCTGCTCACGTCTGCGTTCTGGTTCTGCGAACCTTCCCAGGTAATACGCTGCGGAGCACCGCCGCTGATGTTGACTTTGTAAATTTGTGGACGGCCAGCCTGGTCAGAGGTAAACGCCAGGTTTTGACTGTCCGGGAACCATGAAGGTTCGGTGTTGTTGCTGCGACCGTCGGTCACCTGACGAATCTGGCCAGAGCCAATGTCCATCACGTACAGGTTCAGGCTACCGGTTTTTGACAGCGCAAACGCCAGTTTGGACCCGTCCGGAGAGAAGGAAGGCGCACCGTTGTGACGTGGGAAAGAGGCCACCTGACGAACAGCACCGTTTGCCAGCGTCTGGATAACCAGCGCTGAACGGCCGCTTTCGAAGGTTACATAGGCCAGTTTAGAACCGTCCGGAGACCAGGCTGGAGACATCAGCGGCTGAGAAGAACGTTTCACCAGGAACTGGTTGTAGCCGTCGTAGTCAGATACGCGCAGCTCATACGGGAACTGACCACCGTTGGTCTGTACCACATAAGCAATACGGGTACGGAACGCCCCTTTAATGCCGGTCAGTTTTTCAAATACCGCATCGCTGGCAGCGTGTGCCGCGTAGCGCAGGTACTGCTTAGTGACCTTGTAAGAGTTCTGTGCCAGAACGGTACCCGGTGCACCGCCGGTATCCACCAGCTGCCAGGCCACGTTGTAAGAGCCGTCCGGGTTAGGCGTAACCTGACCCACAACCACGGCATCAATACCCAGTGCAGACCATGCTGCAGGCTGTACTTCCTGCGCGCTGCCCGGCTGCTGCGGCAGACGAGAACGATCTAACGGGTTGAATTTACCGCTGTTACGCAGGTCAGCCGCCACGATGCCACCGGCATCTTCAGGTGCAGCGCCAGGACCGGCCCACTGGAACGGAACAACACCGATTGGGCGTGCCGAGTCCACCCCCTGGGTGATCTCGATACGTACTTCTGCGTGCAGTACTGCTGCCCACAGCATTAAAAAACTAAATGCTACACGTAATGCCTGCTTCATCATATCTCCCTTATCCGGGTAACCTTACCCACGATAATTTAGCAGAATGTTAACAAACTCAAATAGACAAAACTACCAGAACCCTGTGACTAAACCTGGTCTATTTTTCCCCGTTTGCACGGGGAAAATGTAACTTAAGGTTTGAAGTCCAGCGGCGCATTTTTGAAGACTTCGTAAACTGCCTGAGACGGCGGTTTAGGCATCTTCGCCTGACGCGCTGCAGCCAGTGCCGCAGTACATAAAGCCGGGTCGCCACCTTCAGACTTAATATCCAGCAGCATGCCGTCCGGAGCCAGTTTTATACGCAACGTACACGTTTTACCGGTATAGGAAGACGCATCATAGAATCGGCTTTCAATAGCGGATTTAATCTGCGCGGCATAACCGTTGATTTCAGCCCCTGTCGCACCGTTACTCTTAGTGTTACCACTTCCCGTCGGCGCTGCGTTGTTTCCTTTCGCCCCACCGCCCGTTTTCGGTGCATTCTTACCTGAGCTCAAATCGCCCAGCAGATCGTCAACCCCTGCGGCGGCGGCAGCTTTTTCAGCAGCAGCGGCCTTTTTGGCAGCCGCTTTATCAGCAGCAGCTTTCTTATCGGCAGCGGCCTTCTCAGCTGCAGCTTTCTTATCGGCAGCAGCCTTCTCAGCAGCAGCTTTCTTATCGGCAGCAGCCTTCTCAGCAGCAGCTTTTTTATCGGCGGCGGCTTTTTCAGCGGCGGCAGCTTTTTCTGCAGCCGCTTTCTCAGCAGCAGCCGCTTTCTTCGCGGCCTCAGCAGCAGCTTTCTTCTCTGCTTCCTGAGCGGCTTTTTTCGCGGCTTCCGCTTCGGCTTTCTTCGCGGCTTCCGCTTCAGCTTTCTTCTGGGCATCAGCCGCGGCTTTCTTCGCCGCTTCTGCTTCAGCTTTCTTCTGAGCATCAGCAGCGGCTTTCTTCGCCGCTTCTGCCGCTAATTTTGCCTGGGCATCAGCCTGTGCTTTCGCGTCCGCTGCGGCTTTTGCTGCCGCCTCTTCCGCCTGCTTTTGCTGTTCCTGTGCTTTCTTCGCGGCCTCTTCGGCTTGTTTCTGCTGCTGAGCCTGCTCTTTCGCGGCTTCCTGCGCCTGCAAACGCTCTTTCTCAAGCTGCTTCAGACGCTCCTGCTCGGCGGCCTGCTTTTCACGCAGTTCTTCCGCCTGCTGTTGCGCCTGTTTTTCACGCTGCTCTTCAGCCCGTTTGGCACTCGCCTTCTGCTGCTGTTCGCGATTATAGTTCTGTACTACCGCACCGGGATCCACCATCACGGCGTCAATGGAAGACCCTCCACCGCCGCCGGCTGATGCATCAATATGCTCGTCGAACGAACTCCAGATCAGCGCTGCAAAGAGAATCACGTGCAGCACTGCGGAGACGATTATCGCTCGCTTAAGCTTGTCGTTCTGTTCGGTTGCCTTTGACACTATCGGTTCCCAAAAACTACGCGGATGATCAAATAGGTTGGGTCATTAAGCCAACTGACTTAACACCCGCACTATGTAGCAAGTTCAGCGCTTTAATAATTTCATCGTAGGGTACGTCTTTCGCGCCACCGATTAAGAAGACCGTTTTCGGATTTGACTCCAGACGACGCTGCGCTTCAGCAATAACCTGCTCAGGCGGCAGCTGATCCATACGATCTTTCTCTACCACGACGCTGTATTGCCCTACGCCGGAAACCTCAATGATAACCGGAGGATCGTCATTGGTGCTCACCGCCTGTGATTCTGTCGCATCCGGTAGATCCACTTCCACGCTCTGGGTAATGATTGGCGCTGTCGCCATGAAGATCAGCAGCAGTACCAGCAGGACGTCCAGCAGTGGAACGATATTGATTTCGGACTTGAGCTCGCGACGACCTCGTCCACGCGATCTGGCCATGGTTTACCCCTTGTTGCTCTCGGTGCTGGTAAACGCCTGACGGTGCAGAATCGCAGTGAACTCTTCCATAAAGTTGTCGTAGTTCAGTTCCAGTTTGTTCACGCGCTGGTTCAGACGGTTGTAAGCCATAACCGCAGGAATTGCCGCAAACAGACCGATAGCGGTCGCAATCAGTGCTTCAGCGATACCCGGTGCAACCATCTGCAACGTCGCCTGCTTCACCGCGCCCAGCGCGATAAAGGCGTGCATGATCCCCCACACGGTACCAAACAGGCCGATATACGGGCTGATGGAGCCGACAGTGCCGAGGAATGGAATATGGGTTTCGAGATTTTCCAGCTCACGGTTCATAGAGATACGCATCGCACGCGAGGCACCTTCTACAACCGCTTCCGGCGCATGATTGTTTGCACGATGCAGACGAGCAAACTCTTTGAAACCGCTATAAAAAATTTGCTCGGAGCCTGTAAGGTTTTCACGGCGTCCCTGGCTTTCCTGATACAGACGAGAAAGCTCAATACCCGACCAGAACTTATCTTCAAATGCTTCAGCTTCACGGCCAGCGGCATTGAGGATACGCGTTCTCTGGATGATGATGGCCCAGGATGCGATTGAAAAACCAATCAAAATCAACATGATAAGTTTAACCAGAAGGCTTGCCTTCAGGAACAAATCAAGGATATTCATGTCAGTCACTGCTTAAACTCCGCGACAATAGACTTAGGAAGCGCACGAGGCTTCATTATGGTTGGATCAACACAAACAATCAGCACTTCAGCTGAGTTCAGTACAGTATTCTCTGCGTTGACTATCCGCTGCGTGAAAACCAGTGAGGTCCCGCGCATTGATGTAATTTCAGTTTGGACTTCGAGCATATCGTCGAGTCTGGCAGGCGCAAAATACTCAAGCGTCATCTTGCGTACCACGAAGGCAACTCGCTCAGCCAACAGCACCTGTTGACTAAAGTGATGATGGCGCAGCATCTCTGTGCGTGCCCGTTCATAAAAAGCAACGTAGCTGGCGTGGTAAACCACACCACCGGCATCGGTATCTTCGTAATAGACACGAACCGGCCATCGAAACAGCGTTGTATTCACTTTACATCCCGGTAATGCAACAAAAGTTAAAGCTTTTAAACTTCGCTACTATACGCGCGGGAAAGAGGGTTGGGAATGGGGGAAAGTAAACGGAGAGTAAATTTTTATGGGCTCGGGTAAGCCCATAACGTTAACGGACATTTCTTATTCAGAAGAAGAAGAAAATCAAACCGGCGAGAAGCACCAGATCGGCAATCAGCGGGCAAAAAATTCCCTGCCAGTGAACGGCTTTCGGACGAAAGCCCACGCCGTGGATCACACCTGCACACACCGCCCACATAATGAGGAAGCCGTGCCAGATTTCAAGCTCGCTGGTTTTCGCTGCAAAGCGCGAAGGGTCCCAGAAGATACAACCTGCCAGCAGTAATGCCATCACTAAAGAAAGCGCCCGTAACGGGCGCTTATCCATTACCGCATATAACGTTGCGATAATATTCATCAGTGTTTTTCTTCACCCGCTTTGGTCGCTTCGACGTGCTCAAGCGCCAGGGCAGTGATGACACCAAATGCACAGGCAAGAAGCGTCCCTAAAATCCATGCGAAATACCACATATTCAGCTCCTTACTTAGTACATAGAGTGGGTGTTGCTTTCGATATGTTCTTTCGTGATACGACCGAACATTTTCCAGTAACACCAGGTGGTGTAGAGCAGGATAATCGGTACGAACACGCAAGCAACATACGTCATCAGGTTCAGCGTCAGCTGGCTGGACGTGGCATCCCACATGGTCAGGCTAGCATTCAGCATGGTGCTGGATGGCATGACGAATGGGAACATCGCAATACCCGCCGTCAGGATAATGCATGCCAGGGTCAGCGAAGAGAACACGAACGCCAGCGCGCCTTTCTCCAGACGAGACGTCAACACGGTCAGCAGCGGCAGCAATACGCCCAGAGCCGGGATCGCCCACAGCGCAGGGGTGTTATTGAAGTTCACCAGCCATGCGCCAGCCTGACGCGCCACTTCTTTGGTCAGCGGGTTAGACGGTGCCGAGTGGTTAATTGCAGAGGTCACCACATAACCATCAATGCCGTACACTACCCACACACCGGCCAGTGCGAAGCAGACCAGCGTCACCAGCGCAGCGACCTGAGCCGTCGCGCGAGAACGCAGGTGCAGTTCACCAACCGTACGCATCTGCAGATAGGTTGCGCCCTGGGTGATGATCATCGCCACGCTCACCACACCGGCCAGCAGACCAAACGGATTCAGCAGCTGGAAGAAGTTACCGGTGTAGTAAAGACGCATATATTCGTCCAGGTGGAACGGTACGCCCTGAAGCAGGTTACCGAACGCCACGCCGATCACCAGCGGCGGAACGAAGCTACCGATAAAGATGCCCCAGTCCCACATGTTGCGCCAGCGGGTGTCTTCAATCTTGGAACGGTAGTCGAAACCAACCGGACGGAAGAATAAAGAGGCCAGCACCAGAATCATCGCCACGTAAAAGCCGGAGAACGCAGCCGCGTAGACCATCGGCCAGGCAGCGAACAGCGCGCCGCCAGCGGTGATCAGCCACACCTGGTTACCGTCCCAGTGAGGGGCGATGGAGTTGATCATGATTCGACGCTCGGTGTCATTACGACCGAGGAAACGGGTGAGCATCCCCACCCCCATGTCGAAACCATCCGTGACGGCAAAACCGATCAGCAGAACGCCAACCAGCAGCCACCAGATAAAACGCAATACTTCATAATCGATCATTTGATGACTCCTGTCTTAGCGTGCCGGCTGAGTAGTCGCGGTGGACTGCTCGTAGTGATAGCGACCGGTTTTCAGGCTGCTTGGGCCAAGGCGCGCGAACTTGAACATCAGGAACAGTTCAGCCACCAGGAACAGGGTGTACAGACCACAAATCAGCAGCATGGAGAAGATCAGGTCGCCCGCTGTCAGGGACGAGTTCGCTACCGCCGTTGGCAGTACCTCACCAATCGCCCATGGCTGACGGCCGTACTCCGCAACAAACCAGCCGGACTCAATTGCGATCCACGGCAGTGGAATACCGTACAGCGCGGTGCGCAGCAGCCATTTTTTCTCGCCGATGCGGTTGCGAATCACGGACCAGAAGGACGCCGCAATGATCAGCAGCATGATGATGCCGCAGCCCACCATGATACGGAATGCGAAGTACAGAGGCGCAACGCGTGGAATCGAGTCTTTGGTTGCCATCTGGATCTGCGCTTCCGTCGCATCAGAAACGTTCGGGGTATAACGCTTCAGCAGCAGGCCATAACCCAGATCTTTCTTCACGTCGTTAAACTGGTCGCGGACGGTCTGGTCGGTAGAACCGGCACGCAGCTGTTCCAGCAGCGAGTAGGCTTTCATACCGTTACGGATACGCTCTTCGTGCTGAACCATCAGCTCTTTCAGGCCTGTCACCTGCTTATCAACAGAACGGGTGGCGATGATACCCAGCGCATAAGGGATTTGAATAGCGAAGCGGTTTTCCTGCGCATCCTGATCGGGAATACCGAACAGCGTAAAGGCAGCAGGTGCCGGCTGGGTTTCCCATTCGGCCTCGATTGCAGCCAGTTTGGTTTTCTGCACGTCACCCATTTCGTAACCGGATTCATCACCCAGAACGATAACAGAGAGGATTGCAGCCATACCGAAGCTTGCAGCGATAGCAAAGGAGCGCTTAGCAAACGCGAAGTCACGACCGCGCAGCATGTAGTAGGAGCTGATACCCAGTACGAACATTGCGCCGCACACGTAGCCAGATGCTACGGTGTGAACGAATTTAACCTGCGCAACCGGGTTCAGGACCAGCTCGGCAAAGCTGACCATCTCCATACGCATGGTTTCGAAGTTGAAATCAGACGCGATTGGGTTCTGCATCCAGCCGTTCGCCACCAGGATCCACAGCGCGGACAGGTTCGAACCTAATGCCACCAGCCAGGTTACCGCCATATGCTGGACTTTACCCAGACGGTCCCAACCGAAGAAGAACAGACCTACAAAGGTGGATTCGAGGAAGAATGCCATCAGACCTTCAATGGCCAGCGGCGCACCGAAGATATCCCCTACATAGTGGGAATAGTAAGACCAGTTAGTCCCGAACTGGAACTCCATGGTCAAACCGGTTGCCACGCCCAGTGCGAAGTTGATACCAAACAACTTGCCCCAGAACTTGGTCATATCTTTATAAATCTGTTTGCCGGAGAGAACGTATACCGTTTCCATAATGGCCAGCAGGAACGCCATACCGAGCGTCAGCGGCACAAACAGGAAGTGGTACATCGCGGTCAAGGCAAACTGTAAGCGCGACAGTTCGACTATATCTAACATCATGACTCCTTGCTCATCGCATGAAGACTCCGAGAGTGAACCCCGTCAGAGAGAGATCCACACGCATGCCCCAATACAAATTATTCGCATCCTTGTCGTCGTTATTACCCTGAAAGAGGATAAAAACGATGACGTGAGGTTACAAATACGTTAATAAAAAACTCAAATTGATCCCGCAAATATAATACGCTGCAAAACCCTTACAATAAACAGGTTTTTATTGAATCACATTTACGTTTTTCGACGGCGATCAATTTATAGCAAAATTACCACTTTTCGGCCATTTTGATCGGGGACAATTTACCGCCTTTTGATGGGTTTTTCCAAGGATTAAACATTGATTTAAATCAAAAACGATCATCAATGTTAACCATGTTTGATTGTGGTGAGAATGGTAAAAACCATGTTAATGATATGTGCATGCAAAGATGAGATTAGTTATCGAAGACGGGAAAAAATATAAACAGAAGTGATTTTAATTAACGCGAAAGAAAGCAATTTATCCACGAGGGACTAACATTAAAGCGTAGTCGGGCCAGGTTATTTTTCCATTGCGTTTATGCAACCCTTCGAAATTACATTTGATTTACTTTTAATACCTCATAAGTTAACACCACTGAGTGACTACTTAATGAAAAAAGGCTGCCCTGGCTGCAGCCTTTTTCGTATCACGGTGCTCAGGCGATAAGAATACTAAAGGTTCGCGACTGCCCCGGCCTGAATGCCCCGACAATGCCCTTTTCTTCACTTCGATCCATTATCCGTTCGTTCATGTCCGTTTCGCGCCACCGTTTCACCGTCGGATTCATAGATAACGTTGTGTCACATGCGCTGGACGCCGAAGGGTTGAACAGGCGGAGAATGAGTTCATCACGATCTTCAGCCTTTTTGAGCGTACTGAGCACGCATCCCGTTGGCGAAAGCGCTAACAGGCTGTAGCTTTCCGGCGTGGTAAACGACGCGCGATTCAGTTTCATCGCATCCCAGGGGATCTTGTTATAACACTGCACCGGCGTTAACCACGATTGAGCCTGCTGCGCGACACCCGCGTTTTCCGGCGAGCCGCTGAAGCTGAAGAGGCTAAAGCGACATCTTAGCGGACCACGCACCTGAGAGTCCGGGACCGGCATTTTGATACCGGATGGTCTGCCGGGGCGCAGGAGCAGATCTTCTTTGCCGAGTACCCCCACGCCGCGCAGCAAGGTCAGAGCAAATGCTTTTTGTTCATCACCCACCACTTCAAACTCGCGCAGCCCCTCGGTGAATAACGCAAGCCCGTGTCGTTTTTCCCGCAGGACGGCGTAGTTGAGCAAATTCCAGACGGGAACCGGCGCCTCTTTCCACCCCTCCTCCCGCCAGTTTTCCATCGCCGCGTCCTGCACCGGGCGAGAGATCGTGCCAAACTGGGTATCCGCTAACACTTCCTCTGTCATAAACGGCGTTGGGATCAGCACGCGAACGCGGTGGTCGTCGGCCTGATTATCCAGGCACACCGCCACGTCAATGCGTCTGCTGTTATGGCTTAGCGTAATCTCAAATTCAGCGTCGAGATAGCCGTTTCGCTGGCGCGCCGCGCGTTCGGCCAGGTTCGCCGGAACGGCGATTCGATGGCGGATAACCGCCCTGCTCTGCCAGCCTTCATGCGTGACCTCAACCTCATGCTCGCCCTGAGCGGAAGTGAGTCTCCACTCTTCCCGCGAAGGCGAGTAGTCATACTCATCGCCATCATCCGAGCTCTCTTCGATTTCCAGCACACGGTCATAAACAAGCCCGGTTTCTTTGTCGCGCAGGCGCAACGTGCCGTCGTCATTTAAGTCTATCTGCCAGAAGGCGTTTTCAAGTAAGGATTCGGTATTTTTTACCGAAGAGAGCACCTGCCCGGCCACGTTTGCTTCGATAAACAGCGTACGGTAGCCCATCGCCGGCAGTATCTGGTTGAGCTGAATATCAAACTCCATAAACGGGTCGTAATTGCCGTAGTGAACAATCTGCCGGTCAATAAGGCCAGGGTCGAGTTCGCGCGCGCTGCGGATGAAATAGGGGATCTCGTTGCCTTTTTCATCCCGCAGTCTGAACTGGCTGGCCCGCAGTCGAATCGTGGTGTTCATCACCTCTTCACGCGGCCAGGGCATCAGGTTGAACATCACCAGCTTATCGGCGTCGCTTTGCGGCATGTTGTCAACAATCTTGCGCATATAGAAACGCACCAGGTTGTCAGCCATGTCCTCCGCCAGTTCAAAGCGGGAGACAATCTCGCGGTGCACCTTATCGCTGCAGCAGCAGCCGATGCTGTCATGAGCGTGGTTTTTGAGGATCTCTTTCCACATTTTCTCCAGCAGGCCGTGGTGATAGTCGAATCCCAGCGTCCAGGCAAGCGCCGCCAGCGGCTCGAGGATATTGACAATTTTGTTCTCAATACGCGCGTGGGCGATTTTGATATCCATGCGCGTGGAGCCGATGGTCCGGTGAACGCGCATGTATTTCCCGTCGATAAACTCCCCTTTTAGCGTTGCCAGCTCATCGCGGTGCGCGTCGATATAATCAAACACCTCTTCGAACCGACTCATCACGAATTCACGTTGGGGATAGATGTCACGAAGCTTATCCATCACCGCAAAAATATTCTGCTGCAGCGGCATCTGGTCGTGGCCGTTGGGCAGCAAAATCTCTTTGGTGACGGAGGCCTTTTCCAGAACGTCGAAGTAGCTGTCGAGCCGTTTTCGCAGCCCTGTTTCGTCCTCCGGTAAGTACTTACCAATCGCGTAGCCCAGCGGCAGCACCTGCGCCGTCACTTCACTGCCGTCCTGGCTCTGCCAGAGAAACTCGGTTTTGTCGGTCCCGTGTCGTTCAGAACAGCCGCGCCAGAACATGGTGCGGGTAATGCCAAATCCGTTATAGATGTGCGGAAGCTGGCCGGACATACCAAACGAATCCGGCAGATAGCCGATCTTCATCGGCTCTCCAAAGGCCATGCAGTCGCGCATGCCGTACATCAGGTTGCGGACAATCGACTCGCCGCTGACAATCGTGGTATCGGTCTGGGTATACCAGGGGCCGATAATCAGCTTTCCGCGCTCGACAAGCGCTTTCACCCGCGAGCGGTTTTCGGGTACGACGGCAAAATAATCCTCCAGCACCGCCGTCTGTCCATCGAGGACGTAATATTTATATTCATCGTCCTGCTCCAGACGGGTCAGGATCTCTTCCATATTATTGACCAGAAGAATACGCGACTCTTCAGTGGTGAAGTACCACTCACGGTCCCAGTGCATATGCGGCGTGATATGAACGCGAGATACAGCTTTCATCTTCGTTTCCTGTTTGTGCGTTGTTACGGTAAGGCGTCTTCAGTGACGTAGTTGCCCTTTTTCACCGCCTGGCGTCGCCAGAGCAGCAGAATAAAGGTGGAGATAGCGGTACCCACCAGCGCCGCGCCAAACCAGCCCGCCGCCGCAACCACACCGCTCAATCCGGCATCGTGAAGCAAAAAGAGAGAGAAAATACCGGCCCCCGGCGTAGACAACCCGATCCCCATCGCGCCGACAATCGCGCCTGTTACCATGGAGCCGAGCACAAATGAACCAATGACGCGAAGCGGATCTTCAATCGCCATCGGAATCGCCCCTTCGGTGATGCCCGCGAGGCCGAGCAGCCAGGTGGATTTACCGGTTTCAATTTCAAATGGTTTAAACAGTTTCGGTGCCAACAACGTTGACGCCGTGACGGTGAAGGCCGACACCATTTTGACGGAAGCAAAGATGGCATAGGGACCGTATACCCCGTTAGCCATCGCTCCCAGACAGAACGCGTAAGAGGCTTTGTTGACCGGGCCACCTAAATCGAATGAGCACATAAACCCGAGAATCGCCCCCAGGAGCAGCGCATTCGCGCCGGACAGTCCATTAAGCCAGGCGGTGAGCGTAGTATTAAGCCAGGCTACCGGCTCACCGATCACAAACAGCATCAGGCTGCCCGCACCCAGCACGCCAATTACCGGATAGAGATAAAAGGTTAAAAAGCCGTTGAAGCGGCTACTCAGGCGAATGTGGTTTTTCACCCAGCGCATCAGGTAACCCGCGATCAGCCCGCCGATGATAGCTCCCAGAAAACCGGAGCCGATCATGTTGGCAGCCAGACCGGCCGCAAAGCCCGGCGTCAGCGCGGGTTTATCCGCCAGCGAGTAAGCGGTATAGGCCGCCAGAACAGGGACCATCAAAATGCCGAGCATGCCGCCGCCAAGCTTGCGGTACATCCACAGCCATGAGTTTTCCTGGTCGAACAGGTGCTGCAGGCCCAGAATTTGCGCCAGCAGTACCGACACGGCCAGCACCGTTCCGCCGGCGACGATCAGCGGCACCGCAAACGAGATACCGCTGAGAAGCGCCTGCTTGAGCTCAGTTTTAACGCTCTTTTTCATTCCCGTATCGCCATGCGCATGATGCGTATCGGTAGAAGGGTGTAGCGCCAGCGCGCGCTCGATGAGCGCTTCAGCACGGCGCAGGGGTTCCGCGACGGGTACGGAGATGGCGGGGATCCCCTGAAAACGTTCGCTCTCTTTGATCGCCACTTCCGCCGCAAAGATGCACGCTTTGGCCTCCTGCAACTGCTGCGCGGTGATGCGCCCCTCAATGCCGTTCGCCCCCTGCTTTTCGACCACCACGTTGACGCCCAGTTTACGTCCCGCTTTTTCCAGGTACTCTGCTGCCATATAGGTATGGGCAATCCCGGCCGGACAGGCGGTGACGCAGATGACGGTTGGTGCATTCACCAGTGTGGCAACCTCGTCTTCCTGCGAGACACCGTTCAACGCATCAAGCAGATCCTCCGCCGTCGCTGCAGCCATAACACGCTCCCGGAGGGCATCATCGGCAAGGCGAGACGTCAGCGCCGTCAGCACCTGGATATGTGTGGAACCCGCTTCAGCAGGCGGGATAGCCAGTAGGACGATCATCTCAACCTTTTCAGGGCCGTCCACCCCCTCCCACTCCAGCGGTTCGCTCAGCGTAGCAACCGCAAAAGCCGCTTCGTTCACCGCGCTCGATTTACCATGCGGGACAGCCAGTCCTTCCCCCAGTGCGGTTGGCCCCAGTGATTCACGACGGTAGACCTCCGTCAGAAATGCATCGCCATCGGTAATTTTGCCCAGCGCAACCAGTCTCATCGTAAGCTGGTGAATGGCCTCATCACGGCTGGCATAGTGCGCCTGCACGCAGACAGCGCTGGGGTGGGTCAGAGTCGTCAGGTTCATAAGATCCTCACACGTAAGTTGTTATTGTCTGGCGGCAATTGTGGCAGGCAACACAATACATTTATGTGATCACTTTCACTAACAACGTAAATTTGTATTTAAATTGTATTATTTACAAATTTTACGCTGAAGGCATAATTCCGTGAAAAGGTATTAGAAAGGCAGATTCTATGGGTAACAAACCGATGTACCGTCAGATAGCCGATGCGCTTCGCGAGAAAATCAATGCGGGTGAGTTAAAACCCGGCGATGCGTTACCGACGGAATCCAGCCTTCAGGAGGCGTTCAACGTTAGCCGTGTAACGGTGAGACAGGCGCTGAAGCTGCTTACGGAAGAGCAGATCGTCGAGAGCATTCAGGGCAGCGGCACCTACGTAAAAGAAGAACGCGTTAACTACGACATTTACCAGCTCACCGGCTTTTACGAAAAGCTGGCGGACCGAAACGTCGATACGCACAGCGACGTCAGCGTCTTCGAAGTGGTAAAAGCCGATGAGAGGCTCGCAGCAAGGCTGGCGATCAACCCAGACGATAAAGTCTGGCACGTCAAACGAGTCCGCTTTATCAAACAAAAACCGGTGAATCTGGAAGAAACGTGGATGCCGCTGGCGATGTTCCCCGACCTCACCTGGGAAGTGATGGAGAATTCGAAATACCACTACGTTGAGCAGATCAAAAAGCTGGTTATCGATCGCAGCGAGCAGGAGCTGGTGCCGATCATGCCTTCAGAAGAGGCGATTGTCGCGCTGTCGCTCGATCCCGCAAAGCCGATCCTGGAAAAAGTCTCCCGCGGGTTTCTGAAGGACGGACGGGTATTTGAATACAGCCGTAACGTGTTCAATACCGACGATTACAAGTTCACGCTTGTCGCTAAACGCAGGCAATAAAAAAGGCCGCTTTACAGCGGCCAACCATGTCGAAACGGACATTTTTATACTTCAACGCCCCCCTTTCGGGGAGCAGAGAGGACTTACTTAATGATGGATTTCAGTGCTTCGCCGATATCCGCCAGGCTGCGAACGGTTTTCACGCCTGCGGCTTCCAGAGCTGCGAATTTCTCATCAGCCGTACCCTTACCACCGGCGATGATCGCGCCTGCGTGACCCATACGCTTGCCTTTCGGCGCGGTCACACCCGCGATGTAGCCGACAACTGGCTTGGTCACATGCTCTTTGATATAAGCAGCCGCTTCTTCTTCCGCGCTACCACCGATCTCACCGATCATCACGATCGCTTCGGTCTGTGGATCTTCCTGGAACAGCTTCAGGATGTCGATGAAGTTAGAGCCTGGGATTGGGTCACCGCCGATGCCCACACAGGTGGACTGGCCGAAACCGTAATCGGTGGTCTGCTTCACTGCTTCATAGGTCAGGGTACCGGAACGGGACACGATGCCCACTTTACCTGGCTTGTGAATGTGGCCCGGCATGATGCCGATTTTGCATTCGCCCGGAGTGATAACGCCTGGGCAGTTCGGGCCGATCATACGCACGCCAGCTTCATCCAGCTTCACCTTCACGGTCAGCATATCCAGCGTCGGGATGCCTTCGGTGATGGTGATGATCAGTTTGATGCCTGCGTCGATCGCTTCCAGAATGGAGTCTTTACAGAACGGTGCCGGAACGTAGATCACGGTCGCGGTGGCGCCCGTCGCTTCTACCGCTTCACGCACGGTGTTGAACACCGGCAGGCCCAGATGCGTGGTGCCGCCTTTACCTGGCGTTACGCCGCCAACCATCTGCGTGCCGTAGGCAATCGCCTGTTCGGAGTGGAAAGTCCCCTGGCTACCGGTGAAGCCCTGGCAGATAACCTTGGTATCTTTATTAATTAAAACTGACATTATTTCCCCTCCACTGCGGCAACAACCTGCTGAGCTGCATCCGTCAGACTTTTCGCTGCAATAATATTCAGGCCGCTGTCAGCCAGTTTTTTCGCGCCGAGTTCAGCGTTGTTACCTTCCAGACGCACAACCACCGGTACGTTAACACCCACTTCTTCTACCGCACCGATGATGCCGTCGGCAATCAGGTCGCAACGCACGATGCCGCCGAAGATGTTAACCAGAACCGCCTTCACGTTATCGTCAGAGAGGATGATTTTGAACGCTTCGGTTACGCGCTCTTTGGTTGCGCCACCGCCTACGTCGAGGAAGTTTGCTGGCTCACCGCCGTGCAGCTTAACGATGTCCATGGTGCCCATTGCCAGGCCCGCACCGTTAACCATGCAGCCGATGTTGCCGTCCAGCGCTACGTAGTTCAGCTCCCACTGTGCAGCCTGTGCTTCACGGGGATCTTCCTGAGACTGGTCGCGCATTTCGCGCAGATCGGACTGGCGGAACAGCGCGTTGCCGTCAGCGCCCAGCTTGCCGTCGAGGCAGATGAGGTCGCCCTGGGTGGTGATCACCAGCGGGTTGATCTCGATCAGCGCCAGATCGCGCTCCAGGAAGATGTTCGCCAGACCCATGAAGATCTTGGTGAACTGCTGAACCAGCTTGCCTTCCAGACCCAGTTTGAACGCCAGCTCGCGACCCTGGTAAGGCATTGGGCCTGCCAGCGGATCGATTGCCACTTTGTGGATCAGGTGCGGGGTTTCTTCCGCCACTTTTTCGATTTCCACGCCGCCTTCGGTAGACGCCATGAACACCACGCGACGGGAGCTACGGTCAACCACCGCGCCCAGGTACAGTTCTTTCGCGATGTCGGTCGCCGCTTCAACCAGGATCTGGTTAACCGGCTGGCCGTTCGCATCTGTCTGGTAGGTTACCAGACGCTTGCCGAGCCAATGTTCAGCAAACGCACGAATCTCTTCTTTGCTCTTAACAACCTTCACACCGCCCGCTTTACCACGGCCACCAGCGTGAACCTGACACTTAACTACCCAAGGGCCGGAACCGATTTTAGATGCGGCTTCTTCTGCTTCACGCGGGGTAGTACAGGCATAACCCACCGGAGCCGGTAAGCCATACCGGGCAAACAGCTGTTTGGCCTGATATTCATGTAAGTTCATGTGTTCTATCCATCCTTCAGGTAATCGTTAGGTCGTGCTTTTATTGGCCCGGCAGCCATACGCCGCCGGGCAAGACTGCAAAACTAGACGTCCAGCAGCAGACGGGTTGGATCTTCCAGCAGCTCTTTAATCGCGACCAGGAAGCCCACGGACTCGCGGCCGTCGATCAGGCGGTGATCGTAAGAGAGCGCCAGGTACATCATTGGCAGGATCTCAACTTTACCGTCTACCGCCATAGGGCGATCTTTGATGGCATGCATACCCAGGATCGCGCTCTGCGGCGGGTTAATGATCGGGGTAGACATCAGCGAGCCGAATACGCCGCCGTTGGTAATGGTGAAGTTACCGCCGGTCAGGTCGTCTACGGTCAGCTTGCCGTCGCGGCCTTTTACAGCCAGCTCTTTAATATTTTTCTCGATGTCAGCCATACCCAGGGTATCCACATCACGCAGAACCGGGGTGACCAGGCCGCGTGGAGTAGAAACCGCCATGCTGACGTCGAAATAGTTGTGGTAAACCACGTCATCGCCATCGATAGACGCGTTCACTTCCGGGTAGCGTTTCAGCGCTTCAACTACCGCCTTCACGTAGAAGGACATAAAGCCCAGACGGATACCGTGACGTTTTTCAAACGCGTCACCGTACTGCTTGCGCAGGTCCATGATTGGCTTCATGTTCACTTCGTTGAAGGTGGTCAGCATCGCGGTGGAGTTTTTCGCTTCCAGCAGACGCTCGGCCACGCGCTTGCGCAGGCGGGTCATCGGCACGCGTTTTTCGCTGCGGGCACCCAGAGCAGGCTGTGCTGCTGGTGCTGCCGCAGGGGCTTTAGCTTCTGCCTGAGCTGGCGCTTTCGCCAGGTGTTTGTCGATGTCTTCGCGGGTCAGACGACCGCCCACACCGGTGCCTTTGATGGCAGCCGGGTCGAGGCTGTGTTCAGCCAGCAGGCGACGGATCGCCGGGCTGAGAGCGTCGTTAGACTGTTCTTCCAGAGAAGCCTGCTGGCGCTGAGCCGGCGTAGAGGCTTTCTCTTCAGATTTCGCGCTGGACTCTTTGCCCGCGCTGTTGCCTTCACGCAGGCGACCCAGGATCTGACGAGAGGTGACGGTGGTACCTTCATCTTCCAGCACCGCGTCCAGAACGCCATCCGCCGAAGCCGGTACTTCCAGTACCACTTTGTCAGTTTCGATTTCTACCAGCACTTCATCGCGCTTAACGGCATCGCCTGGTTTTTTGTGCCAGGTAGCGACGGTCGCATCTGCTACTGATTCAGGCAGGTCGGGAACAAGAATATCTACGCTACTCATTTTGTATCCTTTAATTAATCGACGTTCAGCGCGTCATTGACCAGATCTTGTTGCTGCTTCTGGTGAACGGACATATACCCTACCGCCGGAGAGGCGGAGGCCGGGCGACCTGCATAACGCAGGGCTGACCCAAATGGAATCACTTCACGGAAATGATGCTGGCTGCAGTACCATGCGCCCTGGTTGAGCGGCTCTTCCTGGCACCAGACAAAATCATGTACGTGAGCATATTGTTTCAGCACTTCCTGCATCGCCTGATGCGGGAACGGATAAAGCTGTTCGATACGCACGATGGCGACATCTTTCTGATCGTTCTTGCGGCGCTGTTCCAGCAGGTCGTAATAAACCTTACCAGAACACATCACCACGCGCTTCACGCCCTGCGGATCCAGCTCGTCAATCTCACCGATGGCTGGCAGGAAGGTGCCATTCGCCAGTTCGTCCAGGCTGGACACGGCCAGCGGGTGACGCAGCAGGGATTTCGGCGACATCACCACCAGCGGACGGCGCATACCGCGCAGCGCCTGGCGACGCAGCATGTGGTAGACCTGAGCCGGGGTGGACGGCACGCAGACCTGCATGTTCTGCTCGGCGCAGAGCTGCAGATAACGTTCCAGACGCGCGGAGGAGTGCTCCGGACCCTGACCTTCATAACCGTGCGGCAGCAGCATTACCAGGCCACACATACGGCCCCACTTCTGCTCGCCGGAGGAGATGAACTGGTCGATCACCACCTGCGCACCGTTGGCGAAGTCACCGAACTGCGCTTCCCAGATGGTCAGGGTACGTGGTTCAGCGGTGGCGTAACCGTATTCGAAGGCCAGAACCGCTTCTTCAGACAGCACGGAGTCCCAGACCTTGAACTGGCCCTGACCGTTGTGCACGTGCTGCAGCGGGGTGTAGGTTGAACCGTTGGACTGGTTGTGAACAACCGCGTGACGGTGGAAGAAGGTCCCACGGCCCGCATCTTCACCGGACAGGCGAACAGGAATGCCTTCGTCAACCAGCGTTGCGTAAGCCAGCGTTTCCGCGCCGCCCCAGTCGAACAGCTTCTCGCCTGCCGCCATGGACTGACGGTCAGCGTAGATTTTCGCCACGCGAGACTGCATCTCGATAGCGTCCGGTACGGTGCTGATGCGTTTAGCCAGCTCCTGCAGGCGCTTCATCTCAACCTTGTTCGGGTAGCTCTCATCCCACTCGTGGTTGAGGTACGGCGACCAGGTAAAGGAGTGCATGTTCATCGGGCGCAGCTCTTTGACCACGCATTCACCCGCATCCAGCGCGTCGCGGTAGAGGTTGACCATTTCGGTCGCATCTTCCAGCGTCGTCACTTTGTCGCTCTCCAGCTTGTCAGCATAGATTTTGCGCGGGGTCGGGTGTTTTTTGATTTTCTGATACATCAACGGCTGGGTTGCACTTGGCTCGTCCGCTTCGTTGTGGCCGTGACGGCGGTAGCAGAAGAGGTCAATGAACACATCGCGTTTAAAGGTATTACGGAAATCCAGCGCCAGACGGGTAACGAAAGCAACGGCTTCCGGGTCATCCGCGTTAACGTGGAAGATTGGCGCCTGCACCATCTTACCGATGTCGGTGCAGTACGGGGTAGAACGCGCGTCCAGCGGGTTAGAGGTGGTGAAGCCCACCTGGTTGTTGATCACGATGCGAACGGTACCGCCCACTTCATAACCACGCGCTTTCGACATGTTCAGGGTTTCCTGAACCACGCCCTGCCCTGTTACCGCCGCATCACCGTGGATGGTAATTGGCAGTACTTTATTGCTGCTCGGCTCGTCCAGACGATCCAGACGCGCACGCACGGAACCGATAACCACCGGGCTAACGATTTCCAGGTGTGACGGGTTAAACGCCAGCGCCAGGTGAACCAGACCGCCTTCGGTTTCGATATCCGACGAGAAGCCCATGTGGTACTTCACGTCGCCGGTGCCGAGGTGTTCTTTATGTTTGCCCGCGAACTCGTCGAACAGGTCCTGAGGTTTTTTACCCAGCACGTTGACCAGCACGTTCAGACGACCACGGTGCGCCATGCCCAGTACCACTTCACGGGTGCCGCTCTTGCCTGCGTGACGAATCAGCTCTTTTAGCATCGGCACCAGCGCGTCGCCGCCTTCCAGCGAGAAGCGTTTTGCGCCCGGGAATTTCGCGCCCAGATAGCGCTCAAGCCCTTCAGCTGCGGTCAGTTCGTTCAGGAAGCGTTTTTTCTCGTCAGCCGAGAAGGTCGCGTGGCCCGCTACGGATTCGATGCGCTGCTGGATCCAGCGTTTCTCTTCGGTAGAGGTAATGTGCATGTATTCCGCGCCGATGGAGCCGCAGTAGGTTTGCTTGAGCGCGTCAATCAGATCGCCCAGCTTCATCGTGTCTTTGCCGATGGCAAAGGAACCTACGTTAAAGCTTTCCTGGAAATCGGCCTCGGTCAGATCGTGATATGCCGGATCGAGATCGGCCACACGGTCTTGCTGCCACAGTCCCAGCGGATCGAGATTCGCATGCTGGTGACCGCGGAAGCGATAAGCGTTGATGAGCTGCAGGACTTTTACCTGCTTCGCATTGGTGTCAGGGTCGGAAATCGCAGAAGAGTAACGTGAGGCATCCTTCGCCAGACGACGGAAATAATCACGTGTTTTGGAATGGAATTGATCCGGTTTGACCCCTGTGCCAGGCAACTGCTGGAACATGGAACGCCAGTTAGCGTCCACTGAGTCAGGATCGGTTAAGAAGTCTTCATAGAGCTGTTCAATCCAGCTCTGGTTCGCACCAGAAAGGAAAGAAGAGTCCAGCCAGGCTTTCATTGCGCCGTTCTGCATCGTGATCCCTTAAGCATTTTTATGCTTACTTTCGCCGTAGAAACTACCACGCACACCACGTGTACGTGCCGGGGTTCACCTGCGAGCTCTTTTCATTTGGCCCGCGAAGGAACCTTTAGAAACTGTCTAAACTTCAGGGCAGTTTTTAAAGGTTTCTGCAATCTGTTCCCTCTCCCTTTGGGAGAGGGTTAGGGTGAGGGGAACAGCGCTCCCCTCTCACTACTTACGCACTGCGCTGCAGCAGCATCGACTTAATATGGCCGATGGCGCGCGTCGGGTTCAGCCCCTTCGGACACACACTGACGCAGTTCATGATGCTATGGCAGCGGAATACGCTGAAAGCGTCACTCAGCCCTTCCAGACGGCTGTCGGTTTCGGTGTCGCGGCTATCGATCAGGAAGCGATAGGCAGCCAGCAGACCGGCCGGGCCGATAAACTTGTCCGGGTTCCACCAGAACGACGGGCAGGACGTTGAACAGCATGCGCAGAGAATACACTCGTACAACCCATCGAGTTTTTCACGCTGCTCAGGAGACTGTAAGTGCTCGCGAGCGGGTGGATTTTGCCCATTATTCAATAAGTAAGGCTTAATCTTCTCATATTGTGCATAGAATTGCCCCATGTCTACCACCAAATCACGCACGACCGGCAGGCCTGGCAGAGGACGGATAACAATTTTCTGACCAGGACGCTGCAACGCTGAAATTGGCGTGATGCAGGCCAGGCCATTTTTGCCGTTCATGTTCACACCGTCAGAGCCACAAACCCCTTCACGGCAGGAGCGGCGGAACGACAGCGTAGGATCTTTTTCTTTCAGCTGGATTAACGCATCCAGCAGCATCATGTCGCGACCTTCTTCCGCTTCCAGGGTGTAGTCCTGCATACGCGGAGCGTCATCAACATCCGGGTTATAACGATAAACTGAGAATTCGAGTTTCATTATCCTGTCTCCGCATTAGTAAGTACGAATCTTCGGCGGGAACGCCGGACGCAGTTTCGGTTCCATGTTGACGCTACGACGCGTCATGGATTCCGACTCTGGCAGATACAGGGAATGGCACAGCCAGTTTTCGTCATCACGATCCGGGAAGTCGAAGCGGCTATGCGCGCCACGGCTTTCGGTACGGAAGTTTGCCGACATCGCCGTTGCGAACGCGGTTTCCATCAGGTTATCCAGCTCCAGGCACTCAACGCGCTGGGTGTTGAATTCGCTGGAGGTGTCGTCCAGACGGGCATTTTTCAGACGCTCGCGTATCGCTTTCAGCTGCTCAAGACCTTTGGCCATCGCGTCGCCTTCGCGGAATACCGAGAAGTTGTGCTGCATACATTCCTGCAGCGCTTTACGGATTTCCACCGGATCTTCGCCGTTGCGGTTACCGTTCCAGCGGTTGAGGCGCTCAAGAGAGGCATCAATTTCGTCGTCGGTCGCGTCACGCAGCGCGCCCTGCTCGGCAATGGACTCCTGCAGATGCAGACCTACAGCACGACCAAACACCACCAGATCCAGCAGGGAGTTACCGCCCAGGCGGTTTGCACCGTGTACGGATACGCAGGCAATTTCGCCTACCGCGAACAGGCCAGGAATGACCACGTCTTCGCCCTGCTCGTTTACGGTCAGCGCCTGACCGGTCACTTTGGTCGGAATACCGCCCATCATGTAGTGGCAGGTTGGGATAACCGGAATCGGCTCTTTCACCGGGTCGACGTGTGCGAAGGTGCGGGACAGTTCCAGGATGCCCGGCAGACGGGACTCCAGAACTTCTTTACCCAGATGGTCGAGCTTCAGCTTGGCGTGTGGACCCCATGGGCCGTCACAGCCGCGGCCTTCACGGATTTCGATCATGATGGAACGCGCCACCACGTCACGACCCGCCAGGTCTTTCGCATTCGGGGCATAACGCTCCATGAAGCGTTCGCCGTGTTTGTTCAGCAGATAGCCACCTTCACCGCGGCAGCCTTCTGTTACCAGAACGCCCGCACCGGCGATACCGGTTGGGTGGAACTGCCACATCTCCATATCCTGCACCGGCACGCCCGCGCGGATAGCCATACCGACGCCGTCACCGGTGTTGATGTGGGCGTTGGTGGTGGACTGATAGATACGGCCTGCGCCGCCGGTAGCCAGCACGGTAGCGCGGGCTTTGAAGTAAACCACTTCACCGGTTTCGATACACAGCGCGGTACAGCCGACGATGGCGCCATCGGCGTTTTTCACCAGATCCAGCGCGTACCACTCGGAGAAGATGGTGGTGTGGTTTTTCAGGTTCTGCTGATAAAGGGTGTGCAGCAGTGCGTGACCGGTACGGTCAGCCGCCGCCGCGGTGCGTGCCGCCTGCTCGCCGCCGAAGTTTTTCGACTGGCCGCCAAACGGACGCTGATAGATGGTGCCATTTTCCAGACGGGAGAACGGCAGACCCATGTGGTCCAGCTCCAGAATCGCTTCCGGGCCGGTTTTACACATATATTCGATGGCATCCTGGTCGCCGATGTAGTCGGAACCTTTTACCGTGTCGTACATGTGCCATTCCCAGTTATCTTCATGGGAGTTACCCAGCGCAACGGTGATACCGCCCTGCGCAGACACAGTGTGGGAACGGGTCGGGAAAACTTTAGAGAGCAGCGCACAGGTCTGGCCGCTCTGGGAAATTTGCAGTGCGGCACGCATACCTGCGCCACCGGCACCAATTACAACAGCATCAAATTCTCTGACTGGCAGTTTCATTACACACCCCACACCACAACGAATCCATAAATAACGTAAACCACCAGTGCAACAACAATGGCCAGCTGCAGTGGGAGGCGAATCGCCAGCGGTTTAACGTAATCGGTCAACACCTGCCACATGCCAATCCAGGCATGAATAAGTATGGAGAACAGAGCCAGCAGGGTGAACACTTTGGTGAAGGCGGATCCGAAGAACCCACTCCAGATTTCCCACGTCAGCGTGCCGCTGGTCGCGAAGAAACCGATCATATAGATGATGTAAAGAGTGAGAACGATGGCGGTAGCACGAACCAGGATGAAGTCATGTACGCCGTTGCGTCCTAATGCGGAGGCGTTGCTTACCATACGAGAACTCCTGCGAGAAGTGAAAGCACGACAGTAATCACAAATGAAATGTTAGCGGAGCGTTTCCCGGCTTCGAAAGTCTCTTCCAGGTAGCCAAAGTCCATCAGCATATGGCGAACACCGACGACGACGTGGTACGCCAGTGCGGTGAGAATGCCCCACATGATGAATTTCACGAAGAAGCTGTTCATGATGGCAGAGGCCTGGAGGAATCCTTCAGGGGAAGAGAGGCTGGTGCCCAGTAACCACAGTAAAATACCGACCGCCACAAACGTAATCACACCTGAAACACGGTGCAGAATGGACGCTATTGCTGTTACAGGGAACCGGATCGTTTTGAGATCCAGATTGACAGGTCTTTGTTTTTTCACATTTCTTATCATGAATAACGCCCACATGCTGTTCTTATTGTTTCCTTCCTCCGGACTGCGATGCGGGTCAAGCAGCGTTCCTTTTCTATAACTGCGCGTCATGCAAAACACTGCTTCCAGATGCTTAAACGACACGTTACAACGCTGGGTGGCTCGGGATTGCAGGGTGTTCCGGAGACCTGGCGGCAGTATAGGCCGTTCACAAAATCATTACAATTAACCTACATACAGTTTGTCGGGTTTTCTCTGGAACAGTGATCAGGGTCACGATAACAACATCTTTTTAATTTTTAATCATCTGATTTGACAAATGTTAAACAATATTGTTACAAACGTCATCAGAAAAGGCATATAATGCGCAAAAGTTATGAGGTCTCTCTTTCACCTGACAAATAGTTATGTAACAGTGTGATGGTATTGACCGAAGTTATCAGGACAGTTATTAGTGATATACAGGTTTGAATAATTCGGACTGCAAAAACGCTGATTTGCTGTTGTTTCACTGATATTTCATTCGTTTACCTGCAAGGCGCCATAGCTCTGTACCCTGGTTTGTCCTCGTGAGCTGAGCGGTAAGCCAAATAACAATCTGGTAACGGTGATTAACAGCTGAAAGCAAATCCGGTAAAGCGCAGTCTTAAGCATAAGGCGCTAAGGAGACCGTAAATGGCTGATACAAAGGCAACGCTCACCCTAAATGGTGACACTGCTATTGAACTGGATGTGCTAAAAGGCACGCTCGGTCAGGATGTTATTGATATCCGTACGCTGGGCTCTAAAGGTGTATTCACCTTTGACCCTGGATTTACCTCTACCGCATCTTGCGAATCCAAAATCACCTACATTGACGGTGACGAAGGTATCCTGCTCCATCGCGGCTTCCCCATCGATCAGTTAGCCACCGAATCCAACTATCTGGAAGTGTGCTACATCCTGCTGAACGGCGAAAAACCGACGCAGGCACAGTACGATGAATTCAAAACCACCGTGACCCGTCACACCATGATCCATGAGCAGATTACCCGTCTGTTCCATGCGTTCCGCCGTGACTCTCACCCGATGGCGGTGATGTGCGGTATCACCGGTGCGCTGGCGGCGTTCTACCACGACTCCCTTGACGTGAATAACCCGCGTCACCGCGATATCGCGGCGTTCCGCCTGCTGTCCAAAATGCCTACCATGGCGGCGATGTGCTACAAATACTCCATCGGCCAGCCGTTTGTGTATCCGCGCAACGACCTCTCCTACGCAGGTAACTTCCTGCGCATGATGTTCTCCACGCCGTGCGAAGAGTACGAAGTGAACCCGGTGCTGGAACGCGCGATGGACCGTATTCTGATCCTGCACGCTGACCACGAACAGAACGCCTCTACCTCTACCGTCCGTACCGCGGGCTCTTCAGGCGCGAACCCGTTCGCCTGTATCGCTGCGGGCATCGCCTCCCTGTGGGGACCGGCGCACGGCGGCGCGAACGAAGCGGCACTGAAGATGCTGGAAGAGATCAGCACCGTTGAGCACATTCCTGAGTTCGTGCGTCGCGCGAAAGACAAGAATGACTCCTTCCGCCTGATGGGCTTCGGTCACCGTGTTTACAAAAACTACGACCCGCGCGCCACCGTCATGCGCGAGACCTGCCACGAAGTGCTGAAAGAGCTGGGTACCAAAGATGATCTGCTGGAAGTGGCGATGGAGCTGGAACACATCGCGCTGAACGACCCGTACTTCATCGAGAAGAAACTCTACCCGAACGTCGATTTCTACTCTGGCATTATTCTGAAAGCGATGGGCATTCCGTCTTCCATGTTCACCGTGATCTTCGCCATGGCGCGTACCGTGGGCTGGATTGCGCACTGGAACGAAATGCACAGCGAAGGCATGAAAATCGCCCGTCCTCGTCAGCTGTATACCGGCTACGAGCAGCGTGATTTTAAGTCTGACCTGAAGCGTTAAAAGACGTTGGGTGCGGCCTGATGCCCTCACCCCGGCCCTCTCCCACAGGGAGAGGGTGAAAACCTTAAAAACGGCAACGAAAGTTGCCGTTTTACTTTTATTTCTGGCAGTGCGGGCACCAGTAAAAGGGTCTCGAAGAGAGCATAATCCTGTCAATAATCCCGCCGCACCGCTCGCACTTTTTCCCCGCCCGATGAAACACCTTGAACCGGAACAGCGCCCCGTGATGCGTGTTCTCATCCACCACGCCTCGCGTTTTGTACGAGAGCCTCGGAATATCCAGCAGCGCGTGGGATAACGCCTCCAGCTGTTCATCGCTCAGCTGAGACGCTTTATGCTGCGGCGCCAGCCCGACTTCCCAGAGGATTTCCACCCGCAGGTAGTTGCCAAGCCCGGCCAGAAAGGCCTGGTCAAGGAACAGGCTGGAAAACTGCCGATTGCGGAATTTGGGGGATAGCAGCCGGGCCTTCACGTCGCTTGCCGTCAGGCGCATGTCCAGCACGTCTGGCCCAACCCGCTGCAAAAACGGGTGCGTCAGCAGCTGCTCCGGCGTTAACATTTCGATATCCGACGCGCTATAGAGCAGGATCGCTTTATCCGCCGTTTGCAGCCTGACGCGGAGCACGCGGGTAGTTTGCGGCTGCTCGCCCGCCTCCACCACTCGCCAGACGCCGTAAAGCTGATTATGGCTATATAACGTCAGGTTATGGGAAAAGTGCGTAAGCAGGGCCTTGCCGCGCGTTTCAATATGGGTCACAGTCTGGCCCACCAGCTGTGATTCAAACGGTTTCAGTTGAGGAAAAGCAAACCAGACATCCGTCAGGGGTTTGCCCTTTATCGCCGCCTCCAGGCTATCCGCCGCGCGGCGGATTTCCGGACCTTCAGGCATCTTTGTGTCCTTATCGTCATTATTCGGCGCTGACGAGGATACCCTCTTCAGAGAACGCTGCCCGCAAGCGGCGCGCGAACTGGAGCGCATGCTCGCCATCGCCGTGTAAACATACCGTATCGGCCTGCACGTTTGCCGGTGTTCCGTCCACGGCGATCACCCGCCCGGCGCGCACCATCTCCAGCGTCTGCGCCAGCGCTTTAGCTTCGTCGGTAATCAGCGCCCCGGCCTGCGTCCGCGGCACCAGGCTTCCGTCCGGCTGGTATCCCCGATCGGCAAACACTTCCTGACGGGTGGTCAGGCCCAGCCGTTCTCCGGCACGAATCAGCTGGCTGCCCGCAAGGCCTACCAGAATCAGCTGCGGATTACAGTCCCGCACCGCGCGGGCAATGGCGTCCGCCAGATCCGCATCTTTCGCCGCCTGGTTGTAGAGCATGCCGTGCGGCTTCACGTGGCGCATCACGCCGTTCTGGGCGCGCACCATCGCCCCCAGCGCGCCGATCTGGTAGAGCACCTGAGCGTAGACCGTCTCAGGGGGCAGATCCATCGCCGTACGGCCAAAGTTTTCCCGATCGGGAAAGCTGGGGTGAGCCCCAATCGCGACGCCGTTTTTAATGGCATTACGCACGCTCTCCAGCATGGTTTGGGCATCGCCCGCGTGAAAGCCGCAGGCGATATTGACCGAGGTGACCAGGGTCATCAGTTCCGCATCAGCGCAGCTTCCCTCGCCCAGATCGGCGTTCAAATCAATCTTTGCCATCAAGCCTCCACGCCAGCTGTTCGAGATAACGCTGCTGATCCTGCCGGGCCTTCAGCGCCTCCTCCAGCGAACACTGCACGAAGTGAATCGGCTGGCCGAGAGGTATTTGCGCCAGATGGTAGCGATCCGCTTCAATGATGCAGGCAATGCGCGGATAGCCGCCGGTCGTTTGCGCATCGTTCATTAACACGATGGGCTGACCGTTCCCCGGCACCTGAATAACCCCCGGCAATAAACCGTGGGAGAGCAGTTCCCGGTCCGTCGTGCGGGTCAGCGGCTGACCCTGCAGGCGGTAGCCCATGCGGTTACTCTGCGGGCTGATCTTCCACGGCGCGCGCCAGAAGGACTCTTTAGACGCCTCGTCAAACTCATGATATTCGGGCCCCGGTAAGGCGCGGATCTGGTTTCCCCACAGCAGCTGTTTTACGCCCTGTGTGGTCGAGAAATGGCGCGCGGAGGGTTTGATTGCCAGCCGATCGCCGTCGCGCAACAAACGTCCTTCGTGACCGCCGATCCCGGCCTTCTGATCGGTACTGGACGAGCCCAGCACCTCCGGCACGTCGATGCCCCCCGCCACCGCGAGATAGCTACGCACGCCGTGCAGCGGACGTTTGAGCGTCAGGCGCTGCCCGGCTTTCGCTCTTAGCCGCCAGCCGGTCCACACCGCTTTGCCATCCAGCGTCGCATCACACCCTGCGCCGGTTAACGCGAACCAGGTCTCCTGACCAAACTCAATCACACACTGACCCAGCGTAATTTCTAGCGCCGCCGTGCTGCCTGGGTTGCCCACAAGCAGGTTGGCAATCTCCAGCGAAGGACGGTCAAGCGCACCGCAGTAGCTCACGCCCGACTGGCGCAGACCAAAGCGGCCGGCATCCTGTACGGAGGTGTAAAGCCCGGCGCGAATAAGCGTTAACATACCCCCTCCTTCTGCGGGATAAAGCGAAGGGTATCGCCGGGACGCAGGAGTATTGGCGTCTCCAGCCCGGGTTCAAATAACGGTGTCGCGGTATGCCCAATAAGCTGCCAGCCGCCAGGCGATGTCAGCGGATAAACGCCGGTCTGCTCGCCGCCGATAGCCACCGTCCCCGCCGGCACGCTCAGGCGCGGCTCGGCACGGCGTGGCGTATGCAGCCGGGGAGATAACCCGCCCAGATACGGGAATCCGGGCTGAAACCCCAGGAACCAGACCACGTAGTCAACCGAGCTGTGCAGCTCAACTACCTGCTTTTCAGTTAATCCGCAGTGGTCTGCCACCACGCCCAGATCCGGCCCACCCGTACCGCCATAAACGACCGGGATCTCAATGGCGCGCGATTCCGGCTCCAGCGCCTCACTCTCTTCCCACCAGCGCTGCAAACGTTCGATGGCATCGAGGGCCAGCGTGTGCGGGCTACGCAGCACCACGGTGATGTTATTCATCCCCGGAATGGCTTCAACCACCTCCGGTAGTTCGGCCAGACGCTGGGTCAGCCGCCAGATACGCTTTTGCGTGGCAAGCGTCACCGGTGGTTCAAGCTCCAGAACCACGGCGGTCTCACCCAGAAGATAACAACGCGCTCGCTGCACTTAACTACCTCTCGTCAGGCCGGGTTAGGGATATCAATAAAGGTCACATCCAGATCGGTATTTTCCGTCAGCCACTCGCTGAGGGCGCGAATGCCGCCGCGCTCGGTGGCGTGATGGCCAGCCGCGTAAAAATGCAGCCCCTGTTCACGCGCCGAATGAATGGTCTGCTCGGAAACCTCGCCGGTGATAAAAGCATCGACGCCGAAGCGCGCGGCGCTGTCGATAAAGCCCTGTCCGCCACCGGTACACCATGCGACACGCTTCACCGTATCCGGACCGGTATCACCGCTCCACAGCGGGCGACGGGCCAGGCGCGCTTCAATCCACGATGCCAGCTCCAGCCCCGGAACCGGCATCGCCAGCTCGCCCCAAGGCACCAGCGGTTCAATTTCACCCATCACGGTAATCCCCAGAAGCTGTGCGAGCTGGACGTTGTTTCCGAGCTCCGGGTGTGCATCCAGCGGCAGATGGTAGCCGTACAGGTTGATGTCATTAGCCAGCAGCGTTTTCAGACGATTGCGCTTCATCCCGCGAATAATCGGCGATTCGTTTTTCCAGAAGTAACCGTGATGAACAATCACCGCGTCGGCGTTCTGACGGACGGCCTCGTCCAGCAGAGCCTGGCTTGCCGTCACGCCGGTGATAATTTTTTGCACCGTCTCACGGCCTTCAACCTGGAGCCCGTTCGGGCCGTAATCGCTGAAAGAGGTACTGTTCAGTTTTTCGTTAATCAGGCTTTCCAGTTCGCTGTTTTTCATCATCACTCTCTTATGCTTTGCGGGCAGCTTCGTACGCCGCCAGCGTGGCGACACGCGCCTGTTTATGGTCGACAATCGGACGAGGATAATTCAGTTTTACACGCTGCTTATCCGCCCATGCCCACGGTTCGTGGATCGCTTTAGCCGGTATCTCTTTAAGTTCAGGGACCCAGCGGCGGATAAACTCGCCGTCCGCATCAAATTTTTGTCCCTGAGTGGTTGGATTAAAAATCCGGAAATAGGGAGCCGCATCGGTGCCCGTAGAGGCCGCCCACTGCCAGCCGCCGTTATTCGCGGCAAGATCGCCATCGATCAGCTGAGAGAGAAAATAGCGCTCTCCGATACGCCAGTCGATAAGCAGATCCTTCACCAGAAAGCTGGCGGTAATCATTCGCAGGCGGTTGTGCATCCACCCCGTCTCATTGAGCTGACGCATGGCGGCATCGACTATCGGATAACCCGTTTCCCCTTTTTGCCAGGCCTGTAAAAGTGCCTCATCGTGCTGCCATTTTACGTTGTCGGTCCAGGGAATGAACGGACGATGCTTACAGAGAGCGGGATGATACGTCATCAGATGGCGATAAAACTCGCGCCAGACAAGTTCATTCAGCCAGACGGACCCTGCGCCGCCCTCTAGCGCCTGCGGCTGCTCCGCCAGCAGACGGTGCAAACACTGGCGCGGTGAGATCGCGCCCAGCGCCAGACAGGCCGACAGGCGGCTGGTACCCTCGATAGCGGGAAAATCCCGACGCGCGTCGTAACTAGCCGCGTCCTGCTTGCAGAACTGGCGCAGTTGGGCGATGGCCGCTTTTTCATCGGCGGGGAACAGCGCTTCATCAAACGGCTGCTGAGGGTAATCAAACGTCAGCTCAGACAGCTCTTTTATGGCTTCGCCTCGCACGGCAGGCGCGGCAACGCACTCCGGCAGCGCCTCTTTCAGACGTTTGATAAAGGCATTTTTGAACGGCGTAAAAACTTTATACATCTCGTGGTTGCCGGTCATCACGCTGCCCGGCGCCAGCATCACGCTGTCATCAAACCCTTCGCAGACCACCCCTTCCAGCATCTTCTCCAGCTGGCGGTCGCGCTGCTGCTCGTTGAATTCGTACTGATAGTTGTAAAAAAGATGCGTGACGTTGTGCTGCTTACATATCTCCTGCACCGTCTGAAGCTGTGCGGCAAAATCACTCACCTCTTTATAGAGAAGCGGTATGCCTTTTCCAGCGAGCGAGTGCTGCAGATCGTTCAGATACGCCCGGAGCAAGGCCGCCTGCCGGGGGGCCATATCGTGCTGCCGCCACTGCTCGGGCGTGGCCATAAACAGTGCCAATACGTTAGCGTCTTTGGCGCGGCATGCTGCCGCAAGGGCGATGTTGTCATGTACGCGCAGGTCCGCGCGAAACCAAACCAGATGGGTGGGCATAAAACTCCAGGCAATTATCCATTATGTCCGTAAGGGCATGCCGTAAAAGGAAAAAGCATGCATTGAACTACTTTGCCATGAAGTGTAGACGGGATGAAATAAAAAAGGCCGCCTGAGGCGGCCTTAGCGCTACTTGTCCTGCGCTATCGTGGTTAACGCGACAAACCCATTAGGTTCATCGCTCTTTACAACGAGTACGCTGGCGACAATGAACGCGATGCAAAAATAGCGTTTCATTATGCGGTCCCTGCTGCTAACCGCTCCACCGTTCACCACCGGTGATAAGTCGGTGGACACAAGCCCTGACGAGAGCCTGACTTACGGTTGTGGTGACGCCTTCCCCGGGACCGGTGCCCATGTGCGAGATGGCGGAAAGGGACGCTGCATAGTAGTTGGCCCTCGCGTAAAAGGTAATCCACTGAAATGATTTTTAAGAATATATTTAGGGAGTTGCAGTTTAATTACTTAAGAACCCAAGATATTCTTGTAACCCTCTGACGAGGGCTTGAAAACCACCCAACGGACCGCGAATCCCGAGGGATAAAAAAAACCGCCAACAGTAATGTGGCGGTTTTTTTATTGCTGTGTGTAGTCTTAGTATCAGTAGAAATCGCAGGTCGCTTTCTCGGCCTGATCCATCCACACCGGCTTCTCGCTGGTTTTCGCCCAGACGCGGTGCAGATAGCTATAAAAACGTGCACGATCTTTCCAGAACAGCATCACCGGCAGAGCCAGCACGCCAGCCACTACGGCGAAAGCGCGGCGCAAGAACACGATATGAGCCGGATACTCTTTATAAAGATCCATATTTTTCTCCCCTATAGTTGGCCGGAAACGTCATCCGGAAAATTCAAAATCTGTGACCTGGCTAAAATAATATCGCTTTGTTTGTAATTTTACTACTCATCCGACCACTTATTTTCGTCCGTTTAGCAAAAATTTACACTCACGCCGTAATTAAGTTACAAAAAAGTTAACAGTTTACTTATCAATAGTTAAATTGTGGGCTTTGCCATTTTTATACTTTTTTTACACCCGCCCTCCCCATTTTTGCGAAATCTTTGCGCCGGAAATCCTACCGTTAGCACAACAACAAAAGTCACCCGGAGGTGGATTGTGAGTGCAGGTCTTATTGCCGGCATCGTGCTGGTGTTCCTGTTATTGGGTTATCTGGTCTATGCCCTGATAAATGCGGAGGCCTTCTGATGGCTGCTCAGGCGTTTCTGCTTATTGCCAGCTTCTTAGTGGTACTGTTCATTCTGGCAAGACCACTGGGATCGGGACTGGCACGATTGATCAACAATGTCCCTTTGCCCGGCACGGGAAGCGTTGAAAAAGGGATCTGGCGCGTACTGGGAATAGACGATCGGGAGATGAACTGGCGTCAGTATCTGATCGCCATTCTGCTGCTGAATATCGTTGGGCTCATTGCGCTTTTTGCCATGCTGATGTTGCAGGGCATCCTGCCGCTGAATCCGCAACAGTTACCGGGCCTGTCCTGGCATCTTGCGCTGAACACGGCGGTGAGCTTTGTCACCAACACTAACTGGCAGTCCTATTCCGGTGAAACCACGCTCAGCTACTTCAGCCAGATGGTCGGGTTAACCGTGCAAAACTTCCTCTCAGCCGCCAGCGGTATCGCGGTGATCTTCGCGCTGACGCGTGCGTTTGCGCGTCAGAAAATCAATACCCTGGGTAACGCGTGGGTGGATCTGACCCGCATCACGCTGTGGATCCTGCTGCCGATTGCGCTGCTGATCGCGCTGTTCTTTATCCAGCAGGGCACCCTGCAAAACCTGATGCCTTACGCGCCCTATACCTCACTGGAAGGCGCAAAACAGCTCCTGCCGATGGGGCCGGTAGCGTCACAGGAAGCCATCAAAATGCTCGGAACGAACGGGGGTGGCTTCTTCAACGCCAACTCGTCGCATCCGTTTGAAAACCCTACAGCCTTGACCAATTTTGTGCAGATGCTGGCGATTTTCCTGATCCCCGCCGCGCTCTGCTTTGCCTTTGGTGATGTGGTTAACGATCGCCGTCAGGGCCGCACCCTGCTCTGGACCATGTCGCTGATCTTTGTGGTCTGCGTGGCGCTGGTGATGTGGGCTGAATGGAGCGGCAACAGCCATTTCATGCAGCTTGGGGCTAACAGCAATATCAACATGGAAGGTAAAGAGAGCCGCTTTGGCATTCTCGCCAGCAGCCTGTATGCGGTGGTCACCACGGCGGCCTCGTGCGGGGCAGTCAACGCCATGCATGATTCCTTTACGGCGCTGGGTGGCATGATCCCGATGTGGCTGATGCAGATTGGCGAAGTGGTGTTTGGCGGCGTGGGTTCGGGTCTTTACGGCATGCTGCTGTTCGTGCTGCTGGCGGTGTTTATTGCCGGTTTGATGATTGGCCGCACCCCGGAATACCTCGGTAAAAAAATTGATGTTCGCGAGATGAAATTAACCGCGCTGGCGATTCTGGTCACCCCGGCTCTCGTGCTGCTCGGCACCGCGCTGGCGCTGATGACCGAAGCCGGACGCAGCGGCATCTTTAACCCTGGCATTCACGGTTTCAGCGAAGTGCTGTATGCCGTCTCCTCTGCCGCCAACAACAACGGCAGCGCCTTTGCGGGCTTAAGCGCCAACTCTCCGTTCTGGAACTGTCTGCTGGCGTTCTGCATGTTTGTGGGTCGCTTCGGGATCATTGTGCCGGTGTTGGCGATAGCCGGATCGCTGGTGAACAAAAAAATCCAACCGACCACTACCGGGACATTACCGACCCACGGCGCGCTGTTTATCGGCCTGCTGACGGGCACCGTGTTGCTGGTCGGCGCCCTGACCTTTATCCCCGCCCTCGCGTTAGGCCCGGTCGCGGAATACCTCTCTTTACGCTGATTTTGCGGAGAAATTGTCATGAGTCGTAAACAACTGGCCCTGTTCGAACCGTCATTAGTTCGCCAGGCGCTCATGGATGCGGTGAAAAAGCTGAGCCCGCGCGTGCAGTGGCACAACCCGGTGATGTTTATTGTCTGGGCGGGAAGCGTCCTGACCACCGCCCTGGCGATTGCCATGGGAACGGGCCACATGCCTGGAAATGCGATGTTTACCGGCGCCATCAGCCTGTGGCTGTGGTTTACCGTGCTGTTCGCCAACTTTGCGGAAGCGCTGGCGGAAGGCCGGAGTAAAGCCCAGGCCAACAGCCTGAAAGGGGTGAAAAAAACCGCCTTCGCGCGCAAGCTACGTGAACCGAAATACGGCGCGCAGATGGACCACGTTCCGGCTGATGAACTGCGCAAAGGCGATGTGGTGCTGGTGGAGGCCGGTGACATTATCCCTTGCGACGGTGAAGTCATCGAAGGGGGAGCCTCGGTGGATGAAAGCGCCATTACCGGGGAGTCCGCGCCGGTGATCCGTGAATCTGGCGGCGATTTCGCCTCCGTGACGGGTGGGACGCGCATTCTCTCCGACTGGCTGGTGATCCAGTGCAGCGTTAACCCGGGTGAAACCTTCCTCGACCGGATGATCGCCATGGTGGAAGGCGCCCAGCGCCGTAAAACGCCAAACGAAATTGCCCTGACCATCCTGCTGGTGGCCCTGACCATCGTCTTCCTGCTGGCAACCGCGACCCTGTGGCCCTTCTCCGCCTACGGCGGTACCGCGGTCACCATCACGGTGCTGGTAGCGCTGCTGGTCTGCCTGATCCCCACCACCATTGGTGGCCTGCTGTCAGCCATCGGCGTAGCCGGCATGAGCCGTATGCTCGGTGCCAACGTCATCGCCACCAGCGGACGTGCGGTTGAAGCCGCCGGTGACGTGGATGTTTTACTGCTGGATAAAACCGGGACCATTACCCTCGGCAACCGCCAGGCGTCAGATTTCCTGCCCGCTCCGGGCGTTGATGAAAAAACGCTGGCGGATGCCGCACAGCTCTCTTCGCTTGCCGATGAAACCCCGGAAGGCCGCAGCATCGTGATCCTCGCCAAGCAGCGCTTTAACCTGCGCCAGCGCGACGTTCAAAGCCTGCACGCCACTTTCGTGCCCTTCACGGCGCAAACCCGCATGAGCGGAATTAACATTCAGGATCGCATGATCCGTAAAGGCTCTGTTGACGCCATCCGTCGCCACATTGAGGCCAACAACGGCCACTTCCCGCCGGAAGTGGACAGCCTGGTCGAAAGCGTGGCCCGTCAGGGGGCGACCCCGCTGGTGGTGGCCGAAGGCGCGCGCGTGCTCGGGGTAATAGCCCTGAAGGACATCGTCAAAGGCGGCATCAAGGAGCGCTTTGCCCAGCTGCGTAAAATGGGGATCAAAACGGTGATGATCACCGGGGATAACCGTCTTACCGCCGCGGCGATTGCCGCCGAAGCGGGCGTGGATGATTTTCTTTCCGAAGCCACACCGGAAGCCAAGCTGGCGTTGATTCGTCAGTATCAGGCGGAAGGCCGTCTGGTGGCGATGACGGGCGACGGTACCAACGATGCCCCTGCCCTGGCGCAGGCCGACGTGGCGGTGGCGATGAACTCCGGTACCCAGGCGGCAAAAGAGGCGGGCAACATGGTCGACCTCGACTCTAACCCGACCAAGCTGATTGAAGTGGTGCACATTGGCAAGCAGATGCTGATGACGCGCGGCTCGCTGACCACGTTCAGTATCGCCAACGACGTGGCGAAATATTTCGCCATCATTCCGGCCGCGTTTGCTGCGACCTATCCGCAGTTAAACGCGTTGAACGTGATGCACCTGCACTCCCCGTCCTCGGCCATTCTGAGCGCGGTGATCTTTAACGCCCTGATTATTGTCTTCCTGATCCCGCTGGCGCTGAAAGGCGTGAGCTATAAGCCGCTCACGGCCGCCGCCATGCTGCGCCGCAACCTGTGGATTTACGGCCTGGGCGGGCTGGTGGTGCCCTTCATCGGTATCAAGGTTATCGACCTGCTGTTGACGCTGTTCGGCCTGGTTTAAAAGGTGAATCAAATGACGATGTTACGCCCCGCTATACTTCTGTTTATTCTGCTGTCTCTCATTACCGGCGGGCTTTACCCGCTGGTGACCACCGCGCTGGGCCAGTGGTGGTTTAAGGATCGGGCCAACGGCTCGCTGATTATGCAAAACGGTGAAAACCGCGGTTCACGCCTGATTGGTCAGAACTTTACGGATACCCGTTACTTCCAGGGACGCCCTTCCGCCACTGCCGAAAGCCCGTATAATCCGATGGCATCCGGCGGCAGTAACCTGGCGGGCAGCAACCCCGAGCTGGACAAAGCCGTTGCTGAGCGCGTGGCAGCCCTGCGCGCCGCGAATCCGCAGGCCAGTCGTGAGGTGCCCGTGGAGCTGGTGACCGCCTCGGCCAGCGGGCTGGACTACAGCCTGACGCCGGCAGCGGCGGCATGGCAGATCCCGCGCGTTGCCGCCGTCCGTCAGCTGACCGTCGAACAGGTGAGCCAGCTGGTTGCAGAGCACACGCAAAAGCCGCTGGTCAGCTTCATCGGCATGCCCGTGGTAAATATTGTTGAGTTGAATCTGGCGCTGGACGCGCTAAGGAAAAACTAAATGACCGACGAGCCCATGCGCCCGGATCCGGACAGGCTGCTTGAACAGACGGCCGAAGCCCATCGCGGCAAACTGAAAATTTTCTTTGGCGCCTGCGCAGGCGTCGGGAAAACCTTCGCCATGCTGACGGAAGCCCAGCGGCTTCGGGCGCAGGGGCTCGATATATTGATAGGCGTGGTAGAAACCCACGGACGCAAAGAGACCGCATCGCTGCTGAAGGGGCTGGCCACCCAGCCGCCCCGCCGCATCAGCCACCGCGGTCGGCTAGTCACTGAATTCGATCTTGATGCCGCCCTCGCCCGCCGTCCCGCCCTTATCCTGATGGACGAGCTGGCGCACAGCAATGCGCCAGGCTCACGCCATCCAAAACGCTGGCAAGACGTTGAAGAGCTGCTCGAAGCCGGCATCGATGTATTCACGACGGTAAACGTTCAGCATCTGGAGAGCCTGAACGACGTGGTCAGCGGCGTGACCGGCATTCAGGTGCGCGAGACGGTGCCCGACCCCTTCTTTGATTCCGCCGATGAAGTGGTGCTGGTCGACCTGCCCCCCGACGATTTGCGCCAGCGCCTGCATGAAGGCAAAGTCTATATCGCCGGCCAGGCCGAGCGCGCCATCGAGCATTTCTTCCGTAAAGGCAACCTGATTGCCCTGCGCGAGCTGGCCCTGCGTCGTACTGCCGATCGCGTCGACGATCAGATGCGCGCCTGGCGCGACCTGCAGGGTCAGGAGCGCGTCTGGCATACGCGGGATGCCATCCTGCTGTGCGTCGGCCACGGCAGCGGCAATGAAAAGCTTGTCCGCACCGCCGCGCGCCTGGCGGCTAAATTTGGCAGCGTCTGGCATGCGGTGTATGTCGAAACGCCGCAGCTGCACGCGCTGCCCGAGAACCAGCGCCGCGCGATATTGAGTTCGCTTCGCCTGGCGCAGGAGCTGGGTGCCGAAACCGCCACCCTTTCCGACCCTCAGGAAGATAAAGCCATTTTGCGCTACGCCCGTGAGCACAATCTGGGAAAAATCGTGATTGGCCGTCGCCAGCATCGCCGCTGGTTTAACCGCGAATCCTTTGCCGACAAGCTGGCCCGCCGCGCGCCGGATCTGGACCTGGTGATCGTGGCGCTGGATGATAAGCCCACGCCGTTACCCAGCCGCGCGCCGGACAGCCGTGCCTTCAGCGATAAATGGCGCATTCAGCTGCGCGGCTGTCTTGTCGCCGTCGTGCTCTGCGCCCTGATTACCGTGATTGCCAGCCAGTGGCTGATCGCGTTTGATGCCGCCAACCTGGTGATGATCTACCTGCTTGGCGTAGTGGTGGTGGCGCTCTTTTACGGGCGCTGGCCGTCGGTACTGGCGACGGTGATCAACGTCATCAGCTTCGATCTGTTCTTTATCGCCCCGCGCGGGACGCTCGCCGTGTCGGATGTGCAGTACATCCTCACCTTTGCGGTGATGCTCACCGTCGGGCTGGTGATCGGGAATCTGACGGCGGGCGTGCGCTACCAGGCGCGTATTGCCCGCTATCGCGAGCAGCGCACGCGCCATCTCTATGAGATGTCGAAATCGCTGGCGGTGGGACGCACGCCGCTGGATATCGTGCAGACCAGCGAGCAGTTCATTCGCTCGACCTTTCATGCCAGCAACCTGATTTTGCTCCCGGACGAACACGGCAAGCTGCGCCCGCTGACGTCGGCCTCAGGCATGACGCCCTGGGACGAAGCCATCGCGCGCTGGAGCTTTGATAAAGGGCTACCGGCGGGCGCAGGGACCGACACCCTGCCCGGCGTGCCCTACCAAATTCTGCCGCTGCGCAGCGCCGATAAAAATCAGGGGCTGGTGATTGTTGAGCCCTCAAACCTGCGCCAGCTGATGATCCCCGAACAGCAGCGGCTGCTGGAGACCTTTACGCTGCTGGTTGCCAGCGCGCTGGAGCGGCTGGCCCTCACCGCCAGCGAAGAACAGGCCCGGCTGGCGAGCGAGCGTGAAAGCATTCGTAACTCGCTGCTGGCGGCGCTCTCTCACGATCTGCGAACCCCGCTCACCGTCCTGTTTGGTCAGTCAGAAATCCTGACGCTGGACCTGGCGGCGGAAGGCTCTAAACACGCCCTTCAGGCCAGCGAGATCCGCCAGCATGTGCTGAATACCACGCGTCTGGTGAATAACCTGCTCGATATGGCGCGTATCCAGTCAGGCGGTTTTAACCTCAAAAAAGAGTGGCTCACGCTTGAAGAGGTGGTGGGCAGCGCCCTGAAAATGCTCGAACCCGGCCTGGGCGGGCGGCATATTGCGCTGAACATGCCCGAGCCCCTGACCTTAATTCACGTTGATGGTCCGCTGTTTGAACGGGTGCTGATCAACCTGCTGGAAAATGCCGGCAAATATGCGGGCGCCAGCGCGCAAATTGGCGTGGATGCGACGGTGGATGATGGCACGCTTCGCCTTGACGTCTGGGACACCGGACCCGGCATTCCCGCCGGGCAGGAGCTGGCTATTTTCGAAAAATTCGCACGCGGCAATAAGGAGTCAGCCATTCCGGGCGTGGGGCTGGGGCTGGCGATTTGCCAGGCAATCATTGACGTCCACGGTGGGTCCATCTCCGCAGAGAATCGTCCCGAAGGCGGCGCGCGGTTTTGTGTTACACTTCCTCTGGAAACCCCGCCAGAACTTAATGAATTACCAGAGGATTTGTGATCAACGTTCTGATTGTTGAAGATGAGATCGCCATTAGCCGTTTTCTGCGCGCTGCGCTGGAAGGGGACGGTCTGCGCGTTCATGATGCGGGCACGCTTCAGCGGGGCTTAATTGAAGCCGCCACCCGCAAGCCGGACCTGGTGATCCTCGATCTTGGGCTGCCGGACGGCGACGGCATCGATTTTATTCGTGAAGTCCGCCAGTGGAGCCAGATGCCGATCCTCGTGCTCTCCGCGCGTACGGAAGAGACGGATAAAATCGCGGCGCTGGATGCCGGGGCGGATGACTATCTGATTAAACCTTTTGGTATCGGCGAGCTTCAGGCTCGCCTTCGCGTGGCGCTGCGTCGCCACAGCGCCACCACGCCTGCCGATCCAACCTACGCGTTTGGGGATATCCGGGTTGACCTGGCCGCGCGGCGTATTGTGCGCGGTGAAGAAGAAATCCATCTGACGCCAATAGAATTTCGCCTGCTCGCCGTTCTGCTCAACAACCACGGCAAGGTTCTCACCCAACGCCAGCTGTTAAGCCAGGTGTGGGGGCCCAACGCGGTGGAACATAGTCATTATTTACGCATATATATGGGACATCTTCGTCAGAAACTCGAAGTTGACCCCGCTCGCCCTCGCCATTTATTAACTGAAACCGGTATCGGTTATCGGTTTATGCTTTGAATAACTATTCATTTTATTTTTAAATAAAATCGAAATGCCTCAGACAATATTTCATAAATAATCCATACATTATTTTTACGGGTTATTTTTGCTCATTTAAAACATTGTTAACACATTTCATTAACGTAACACCAACAAACCAGAATTTTGATCTGCGATATTCATCTAAAACGAATATTTATTTCTGATTTGATCGGTTAACGGTGATCTACCTCACGGTTAATAGCCTTTTCCTGGATAAAATGACCATGCTTTCAATTACTGAAAGGAAAATGAAACATGGAAAACAACAATCGCTTAATGCCCCATATAAGGCGGACAACACATATCATGATGTTTGCCCACCGAAACTGCTTTGACTTTCATCTCTTTAATGCCCGGTAGTCCTTCGACTTCTGGCGCACTCGCTTACAGGTTATCCTGAAAAACCTTATTTTACAGGCTATTGCCTGTGAACTCGTGCGCTCATTCATTTTAATTCAGACTCATCCGCACCGGGCGGACTGAATTTCAATCATCAAAAAAGCAATTCACTGATTTTAATCAGCGGCCACCCTTTGCTTTTTTTCCGGTAAATTATCGATTTCTTTCTTGCAGGAAATCGAGGGACGCTTATTACCTAAAATAAAGAGAGAAAGATGAAAAGTTTAAAAATCGCAGCCAGTCGTGCATGTCCGGATTGCTTTACTACCCAGCGTGAACTGGTAGATGTCCGTGCCTCTGATTATATTGATGTTGCCGCCATTGTTCTGGCGGTCACGGATATTGCCAGCGGTATCCTGGACGAAATAGAAGCCACCGGTTTTGGCATTCCTGTTTTTGTCGCGACGCACAAAGAGGAATTCATTCCGGCAGACTATTTATCGCGCATTCACGGCGTATTTGAGTATTCAGACACCAGCAACGACTTTTATGGACGCCAGCTGGAAGCGGCAGCCCAGAAGTATGAAACCCAGCTGCGTCCGCCGTTTTTCCGCGCGCTTGTCGACTATGTGAAGCAGGGCAACAGCGCGTTTGACTGCCCGGGGCATCAGGGTGGCCAGTTCTTCCGCCGTCATCCTGCCGGTAATCAGTTTGTCGATTTCTTTGGTGAGACGCTTTTCCGCTCCGACCTGTGTAACGCCGACGTGGCGATGGGCGATCTGCTGATCCACGAAGGCGCGCCGTGCATCGCCCAGCAGCATGCGGCAAAGGTCTTTAATGCCGATAAGACCTACTTCGTGCTGAATGGCACCTCGTCATCCAACAAAGTGGTGCTTAACGCCCTGCTCACCCCGGGTGACCTGGTGCTGTTTGACCGTAACAACCACAAATCTAACCATCACGGTGCCCTCCTCCAGGCTGGCGCAACGCCGGTCTATCTGGAAACCGCGCGTAACCCGTACGGCTTTATTGGCGGCATTGACGCCCACTGTTTTGAAGAAAGTTATCTGCGCGAGCTGGTGGCAGAGGTGGCGCCGGGCCGTGCACGCGATGCGCGTCCGTTCCGTCTGGCGGTGATCCAGCTGGGCACCTACGATGGCACCATCTATAACGCCCGTCAGGTGGTGGATAAGATTGGGCACCTCTGTGATTACATCCTGTTTGACTCCGCCTGGGTGGGTTACGAGCAGTTTATTCCGATGATGGCCGACTGCTCTCCGCTGCTGCTGGAGCTGAACGAAAACGATCCGGGGATCCTGGTCACCCAGTCCGTGCATAAACAGCAGGCCGGCTTCTCGCAGACCTCGCAAATCCATAAGAAAGACAGCCACATCAAAGGGCAACAGCGCTATGTCCCGCATAAGCGGCTGAACAATGCCTTTATGATGCACGCCTCCACCAGCCCGTTTTATCCGCTGTTCGCTGCGCTGGACATTAACGCCCGCATGCATGAAGGCCAGAGCGGCCGCAACATGTGGATGGACTGCGTGGTGAACGGTATCGAAGCGCGCAAGCTGATTCTGGAGAACTGCCGGTATCTGCGCCCCTTCGTGCCGGAGACGGTGGATGGCCGTCCGTGGGAAAGCTGGGACACGGCGGACATTGCGACCGATCTGCGCTTCTTCCACTTCGTACCGGCTGAAAACTGGCACGCTTTTGAAGGCTACGCTGAGCATCAGTACTTTATCGACCCGTGCAAGCTCCTGCTGACCACGCCGGGTATTAACGCCCGCACCGGGGAGTATGACGACTTCGGCGTGCCCGCCACTATCCTCGCCAACTTCCTGCGTGAAAACGGCATCGTGCCGGAAAAATGCGATCTCAACTCGATCCTGTTCCTGCTCACGCCTGCGGAAGATATGGGAAAACTGCAGCAGCTGGTGGCGCAGCTGGTGCGCTTCGAAAAACTGCTCGAGAGCGATGTTCCGCTGAAAGACGTCCTGCCTTCCCTCTATAAACAACATCAGGAACGTTACGCGGATTACACCCTGCGCCAGATCTGCCAGGAAATGCATGACCTGTACGCCCGCCACAACGTGAAACAGCTGCAGAAAGAGATGTTCCGCAAGTCTCACTTCCCACGCGTGATGATGAACCCGCAGGACGCGAACTACGCCTATCTGCGCGGTGAGGTTGAACTGGTCTCCCTGCGCGACGCGGAAGGCCGCATCGCCGCCGAAGGCGCCCTTCCTTATCCACCGGGGGTATTGTGCGTGGTTCCAGGGGAAGTCTGGGGCGGTTCCGTGCTGCGCTACTTTGCCGCGCTGGAAGAAGGCATCAACCTTCTGCCGGGCTTCGCGCCGGAGCTGCAGGGTGTGTACGTCGAGGAGTGCGAGGGTCGCAAACAGGTTCGCTGTAACGTCATCAAACAACCCGCCGCTCAGCCCGCGCTGCTGAAAGGAGAGAAATTATGAGTAAGTCCAATAAGATGGGCGTGGTGCAGCTGACCATCCTCACCATGGTGAACATGATGGGCTCCGGGATTATCATGCTGCCAACCAAACTGGCAGAGGTGGGCACCATCTCTATCATCTCCTGGCTGGTGACAGCAGTCGGTTCAATGGCACTGGCGTGGGCGTTTGCCAAGTGCGGAATGTTCAGCCGTAAGTCAGGCGGCATGGGCGGCTATGCCGAATACGCCTTTGGCAAGTCGGGCAACTTTATGGCCAACTATACCTACGGCGTTTCGCTGCTGATCGCCAACGTGGCGATTGCCATCTCCGCCGTGGGTTACGGTACGGAGCTGTTTGGCGCGACGCTCAGCCCGGTGCAAATTGGACTGGCGACCATCGGGGTGCTGTGGATCTGTACCGTAGCTAACTTTGGCGGCGCGCGTATCACCGGACAGCTCTCCAGCATCACCGTCTGGGGCGTGATTATCCCGGTTGTCGGCCTGTGTATCATCGGCTGGTTCTGGTTTAGCCCGACCCTCTACGCCAATTCCTGGAACCCGCACCACGTGCCGTTCTTTACCGCAGTAGGCTCTTCTATCGCCATGACGCTCTGGGCCTTCCTGGGTCTGGAATCCGCCTGCGCGAACGCGGAAGTGGTAGAGAACCCAGAAAAGAACGTGCCGATTGCGGTCCTCGGCGGCACGCTGGGCGCGGCGGTGATCTATATCGTCTCGACTAACGTGATTGCCGGGATTGTGCCAAACATGGATCTGGCAAACTCTACGGCGCCGTTTGGGCTGGCCTTCGCGCAGATGTTCACTCCGGAAGTCGGAAAAGTGATCATGGGTCTGATGGTCATGTCCTGCTGCGGTTCACTCCTCGGCTGGCAGTTCACCATCGCCCAGGTGTTTAAATCCTCGGCTGATGAAGGTTACTTCCCAAAAATCTTCTCCCGCGTGACCAAAGCGGATGCGCCGGTGCAGGGCATGCTGGCGATTGTTATCTTCCAGAGCGGATTGTCGCTGATGACCATTAGCCCGTCGCTGAACAGCCAGTTCAACGTGCTGGTCAACCTGGCGGTGGTGACGAACATCATTCCGTATATCCTGTCAATGGCAGCGCTGGTGATCATTCAGAAGGTGGCGAAGGTGGATCCACGCAAAGCGCGTGCGGCCAATATCGTGGCGCTGATTGGGGCAATCTACAGCTTCTACGCGCTCTACTCATCCGGCCAGGAAGCGATGCTGTATGGCGCGATGGTGACCTTTATGGGCTGGACGCTGTACGGTCTGGTATCGCCGAGATTTGAATTGAAGAATAAGCATAGTTAAAAAAAGGGAGCCATTCGGCTCCCTTTTTTCATTCTTACGCGTTTTTCAGCACTTCGCTGACAATCTCTACCGCTTCTTTCTCAATCTGCTGACGGTGCTCAGCGCCGAGGAAGCTTTCGCAATAGATTTTATACGCATCTTCCGTACCGGACGGACGCGCGGCGAACCAGCCATTGTCGGTCATCACTTTCAGACCACCAATGGATGCGCCGTTGCCCGGTGCCGCCGTCAGACGCGCGGTGATCGGATCGCCCGCCAGGGTGCTTGCGCTAACCATCTCCGGAGAGAGTTTGGACAGGGCCGCTTTCTGGGCTGACGTCGCGCTAGCCTGAATACGGTTATAGCTTGGTGCACCAAAGCGTGCCGCCAGGTCGTTGTAATGTTCCTGCGGGTTCTTACCGGTGACCGCGGTGATCTCCGCTGCCAGCAGGCACATGATGATGCCGTCTTTATCGGTTGACCATGGCGTACCGTCGAAGCGCAGGAAAGATGCGCCCGCGCTCTCTTCACCGCCGAAGCCGAAGCTGCCGTCGTGCAGACCGTCAACGAACCATTTGAAGCCCACCGGCACTTCCACCAGCTTGCGGCCCAAAGCCTCGACCACGCGGTCGATCATCGCGGAGGAAACCAGCGTTTTACCGACGGCCACCTCTTTGCCCCACTGCGGGCGGTGCTGGAACAGATAGTTAATTGCAACAGCCAGATAGTGGTTCGGGTTCATTAGCCCGGCAGGGGTGACGATACCGTGACGGTCATAATCCGGGTCGTTAGCAAACGCCAGATCGAATTTATCACGCAGCGCCAGCAGGCCCGCCATCGCGCACTCGGAGGAGCAGTCCATACGGATCGCGCCGTCTTTGTCCAGGTGCATAAAGCGGAAGGTCTGATCGACGTGATCGTTCACGATGGTCAGATCCAGCTTGTAATGCTCGGCGATACGTTTCCAGTATTCGATACCGGAGCCGCCCAGCGGATCCACGCCCAGCTTCAGGCCGGCTTTCTGGATGGCCGCCATATCGACGATATCCGCCAGCCCTTCCACGAACGGCTGAACCAGATCCTGCTCTTTCACGTGACCGGACGCCATGGCAGCATCCAGAGAAATGCGCTTCACGCCTTTCAGACCATCCGCCAGCAAGGCGTTCGCACGATCTTCCACCACTTTGGTGACGTTGGTGTCAGCCGGGCCACCGTTAGGCGGGTTGTATTTGATACCGCCGTCTTCCGGCGGGTTGTGGGATGGCGTGATAACGATACCGTCAGCCAGCGCACCACCTTTTTTGTTGTGCACCAGGATGGCGTTAGAGACCGCAGGCGTTGGGGTGAAGCCGTTGTTCTCCTGAACAATCACATCGACGCCGTTTGCCGCCAGCACTTCCAAAACAGAGATGAACGCCGGTTCAGACAGGGCATGGGTATCTTTCCCCACGTAGCACGGACCGGTAACGCCGTTTTTAGCGCGCTCTTCCGCAATGGCCTGAGCAATGGCCAGAATGTGCGGTTCGTTAAAGCTGTGGCGCGCCGCGCTGCCGCGGTGACCAGATGTACCAAACTTCACTGCGTGTTCTGCGTTGCCCACGACCGGTTTCAGCACATAATACTGCGCGGTCAGCTGAGCGACGTTAATCAAATCGCTTTGTTGTGCAGGTTGGCCTGCACGGCTGTGATTTGCCATTACCGGGTCCTTCTGATGCAAGGGTTAAATTGTACCGCAAACCTTTTCAATCAATTCCGCTGGGAACTGCATGGACTGCATGATGTGTTCAATCATGCTGCACTTGCGGCCCGTATTGGTATTGGTGATCACCCAGTACGGGGTGCCAGGGACATGTTTAGGTTTGGTTTGGTTGCCATTTTGCAGCAGCGTCTGTTCGTCGCCCGCGAAATAGACGCGAGTACGACCGTGCAGCGACTCGGTCGCTTCAGCAAACGCTTTGTTATCCAGTGAGTAAAGTGTAGATAGCACCAGCATAAAGCGGTTAACCGCCTTTTTCTGCTCCGCGTATTCATCGGAGAGCAGCAGCTCGCGCATCGCGCGCACTTTATCTTTTGCCGGCGTCACGGCAGGTTTTGCTTGCGCAACTACGCTCGGCTGAGACACGACATCTTTGGTGACTGGGGTAGCAGGCTGTGAAGCGGCGGAAATTTTAAGCATGCGCCGTAAAATGTCGGACGCGCTCTCCCCGATATGCCGCGTCTGGCTGGCAATATACTGATAGAGTTCGTCATCAACTTCGATTGTTTTCATCTTAATCCAGTGCGATATCTTATCTGAATACAAGTCATTGGGATTATAAGGTCAAATCCCAACAGCGGATAGCGTCAAACCAGGTTGGCAGCAAAAGTCAGATTAAACTGGAACCTTGCAGCCGGGCGGCAGAATGGTCAACATGATACCCTAACCTGACATACGTAAAAAAAGAACTTTGCCATGAAATTGAATACCCGAGCGCAAACTGCACAATCGCCGAACAATAATTCTCCCATCGTACTGGTTCACGGGCTTTTTGGTAGTCTGGATAACCTGGGCGTGCTGGCGCGCGATCTGGTTACCGACCACGATATTTTACAGGTCGATATGCGCAATCATGGTCTTTCCGGGCGTTCCGACGAGATGACCTACACGGCGATGGCGCAGGATCTGCTGGATACGCTGGATGCCCACGACCTGCAAAAGGTGACCCTCATCGGGCATTCAATGGGTGGCAAAGCGGTGATGGCCCTGACGGCACTGGCCCCGGAGCGTATTGACGGTCTGGTGGTGATTGACGTCGCGCCCGTGGATTATGACGTTCGCCGTCACGACGAGATTTTTGCCGCTATTAATGCGGTCACAGAAGCGGGTGTCGCGACGCGCCAACAGGCGGCTGCCGTCATGCGTGAGCATCTTAATGAAGAAGGCGTCGTTCAGTTTCTGCTGAAGTCGTTTGTTGACGGGCAATGGCGTTTTAACGTGCCGGTGCTCTGGGACCAGTACAATAACATCGTCGGCTGGGAAACCGTCCCCGCCTGGCCATACCCCACTCTCTTTATTCGCGGCGGCAACTCGCCTTACGTTACCGACGCGTACCGCGACACGCTGCTGGCCCAATTCCCGCAGGCTCGCGCCCACGTGATTGCCGGTGCAGGGCACTGGGTGCATGCGGAAAAACCGGATGCTGTGCTGCGCGCCATTCGCCGCTATCTTGCTGATACTGCAAATTGATTAAAAAGAAAGCGACTGGAAGGCTGCAGGCGTCCAGTCGTTGGCGTGCCGTTTTTGGTGATGTATGATGGCGCGCTTATCGCCCGGGCATTAGCAGGGCGGCGTGTTTCCCCCGAAGTCTCAGAATCATGGCCAAAGAACAAACGGACCGTACGACACTAGATCTGTTCGCGAATGAGCGTCGCCCGGGACGACCCAAGACGAATCCGCTTTCGCGCGATGAACAGCTGCGTATCAATAAACGCAACCAGCTTAAACGCGATAAAAATCGTGGGCTTAAGCGTGTCGAACTGAAGCTCAACGCCGACGCGGTCGATGCACTTAATGAGCTGGCCGAGGCCCGAAATATCAGCCGTAGCGAGCTCATTGAAGAGATGCTGATCGCCCAGCTTGAGACGTTGCGCGGCCAGGCATAAGTCTGAAAATTCCCTTAATTACCCTTTTCATGTAGCACAGAGTGCAGTCCTGCGCGATAGCTGTTTCCGCAGGGTTGCCAGTTCTGCTATTATTGCCCTTATCCGTGGCCGAATTGCGCCACCATACTATTAAGTTTCAAGAGGTTATTTTACTCATGGCAATCATCGGCATTTTCTTTGGCAGTGATACCGGCAATACCGAAAATATCGCGAAAAACATTCAAAAACAGCTCGGTAAAGACGTTGCTGATGTGCATGACATCGCCAAGAGCAGCAAAGAAGATCTCGAAGGCTATGACATTCTGCTGCTTGGCATTCCAACCTGGTACTACGGTGAAGCCCAGTGCGACTGGGATGATTTCTTCCCGACGCTGGAAGAAGTGGACTTCAACGGTAAGCTGGTCGCCCTGTTTGGCTGTGGCGATCAGGAAGACTACGCCGAATACTTCTGTGACGCGCTGGGTACCATCCGCGATATCATTGAGCCGAACGGCGCGGTTATCGTAGGTCACTGGCCGACCGCCGGTTACCACTTCGAAGCGTCTAAAGGCCTGGCCGATGACGATCATTTCGTGGGTCTGGCCATCGACGAAGACCGTCAGCCAGAGCTGACCGCAGAGCGTGTTGAGAAGTGGGTTAAGCAGATCCGTGAGGAATTGCACCTGGACGATATTCTGAACGCCTGATTTTATCGCGGCGCAGCGGCGGCTGCGCCCGTGCTCCAGGTCAAACCGATTAAATTAATCGCTACAATCTTTTAACTTTTTCGCCCAGACCTGTACAATGTCTCCCTGATAAAACGTGGTTTTCCATTCAGCAAGTTTGTTGGTGATACCACGTTTTTATAAGCATATTTTGCCTGAGACTTGCAGTTTTCATTTAGCCATGGCAGTTCTATAATGAGACGCATTATCCCGGGTGCATTTTCTGTCACTTCCTACAGAAGTGAATCGTTTAGCAACAGGACAGATTCCGCATGACTGACAACAATACCGCATTAAAGAAGGCTGGCCTGAAAGTTACGCTTCCTCGGTTAAAAATCCTTGAAGTGCTTCAGGGTCCAGACAATCACCATGTCAGTGCGGAAGACCTCTATAAACGTCTTATCGACATGGGTGAAGAGATCGGGCTGGCTACCGTCTATCGCGTGCTGAACCAGTTTGATGACGCGGGCATTGTTACCCGTCATAATTTCGAAGGCGGTAAATCTGTTTTCGAACTGACCCAGCAGCAGCACCACGATCACCTGATCTGCCTCGATTGCGGCAAGGTCATTGAATTCAGCGATGATTCCATCGAAGCGCGCCAGCGTGAAATCGCGGCGCGTCATGGCATCCGCCTGACGAACCACAGCCTTTACCTTTACGGTCACTGCGCTGAAGGCGACTGCCGCGAAGACGACCACGCGCACGACGCGAAATAATCAGTATTCATACTCTGAGCCAGCCGCAAGGTTGGCTTTTTTTTGCCTGAAAAAAGCCCGGTGGCGCAGAGCCACCGGGCATGATAACAGCGAATTAGTTACTGTTATTGCTTCGTATTTCTTTCCAAATCTGGTCGCAACGCTTCGCCACTTCCTGATCGTTACCGGTTTTACGCGCCTGGATACAGGCCTGATAATCCATTACGCGGACGTTCTCCTGCGTCGCGAACTGCTCGTGCGCTTTCTCTTTCTTCAGCACGTTCAGCACGCTCTGACAGGCTTGAATTTTCTCCGGCGATCCTTCCGCAGTATTTATGCAGGCGCTATAGGCCTCCTTCAGCCGGGAATCTTCTTTCGGTGCCTCACTCTGAGCACACGCCACCAGCCCCGATGCCAACAGCGCGACGATTACGATTTTTTTCATCATATGCAGTCTCCATACCGGCGGGACTCGGCCCGCCGGGGCGTTCATCAGAAGATGGTGAATGGGGCGATAACCATGAATTTCACGTCACGTTCATCCTGGAAGATGTTGCCATAACCGCCTGCATAGCTCGGGATATCGGAGTGGTTGTCATACTGGGTGAAGTGCAGTTTGAACATTGTGCCTTTCGCGCGGCCATCCTGCAGGGTATAGATAGCATCGAGGCTGTACGCAGACTCTTTCAGGCGATAGTTGGGATCGTAGTATGCATCCGGCGTGGCCATATCGGCAGGTTTTGCGTCCCAGGCGTAAGCGTAAGACGCGCCCACCGCCCAGCCAGGCAGGTTCCAGTTTTTCAGGTCGTACATTGCGCCAAAGAAGACCGCTTTCTCGCCGTCGGCGTTGAAGTCTGAGCGGTTATCCCACCAGATATCAAGACGACCGTTGGATGAGGCGTAGGTCGGGGTCATACGCTGCAGGAAATACCCCTGCTGCCCTTCCGCCTTCACCCATGTGCCTTCCAGACGCAAATCAACCTGTCCAACCTTGTAGCCGAAGGTTAACGCCTGCAGCCACGCGGTGCCGTCATAAATGTCGTTTACGCCACCGTTGCTGACTTTGTCGCGCGTACCGTAGAACTGGTAGCTGGTGCTCAGCGGGCTACCCGCGACATCGAATTTATAGCTGGCCTTGGCAAAGTACTGATCGATATAGCCCTGCGCCTGACCAAATGCCGCTTCCAGCACCAGATCGTTTTTGAAGTCGTACTTCGCGCCCAGCGAGTGCAGGTAATCAACTTTGGTTTTTTTATCGTTCTGGTAGAACTTGTCCATTTCGATGTGCCACGGCGCTTTGTACTCGTTGGTCCACATATAGGAGAAGCTCAACGCCCCCGCGTCACCGTAGTCAAAATTCGCCCCGGCTTCCGCACCCTGATAGGTACCCGGCATAAAACTCCAGTGCGGTGCTAACAGGGTCTGGCCAGTTGGCTGAATATAGCCACCGCGCGCCCAAACCGGACCGTATTTAAATTTTGCAGCGGCTTTGTAAAGGCTGATGCCGCTCTTATCCCCGGACCAGTCTTCTTTATACGCTTTGTTGCTGGAGGAGAAGGCAATTTCGTTCGGGTGGGCGCTGTCGCCGTTTTCCGCCATTTCAATCGCGGTGAACGCAGCAATATCGAGACCGAACATATCCGCAGCATAGCCTGACTGGAAGTCCAGGTTGGCGTTCCAGGTGGAGTGAGAAAGGTTGGTTTTGTATTTGTCTTCGGTGACGTCTTTACGGTCACGTTCACGCTGCCAGTAATAAATACCGCCCGTGAGGGTAGAATCGTCGATAAAGCCCGCCGCTTTCGCCTCTGGTGTCATCACCAGGCCCGACATTGCTGTCACACCGGCAATAGCCAGCGCCAGCGCACTACGTTTGCCACTGAACGTACGCATAGATTATTCCTCTTTGACGAATTAAAACGCCTGAAGCGGCGTAAATAAAAAAGACCAAATGGTCAGGGGTAGCTTTAAATACCCTCGAATTAACTACCGTCTTTAGGTTATTTTTCGCGACGCGAATTATCAATGCTTTTTAGCGGACAAAACTCAGGATTATGACGAAGTGCACATAATTGGTAGCGCTTTGTAACATTTATGAGAAGGCGAGAAATGGCGGGGAATTATCAGGCATTTCAGTGGCTAGACGTTAGAATTCTTTCCTTTTTTATAATCTTTTTAATTTCCGCAATGATACAAACTTTTTTTTGAAAAATAAGTAGCACCTCATTGACCTGATATTTTTATGACGCCTTTTTAGGTCCTGCCTTAATACCCTGATCGCTAAATAAAAAAACGCCGCATAGTGCGGCGTTTGTCTCTCATTGACCAGACCAGCAATATTATTCGCCGATCTTCGTCCAGGTATCACGCAGACCTACGGTACGGTTAAATACCGGTTTTTCCGCCGTGCTGTAACGGCTGTCCAGGCAGAAGTAACCTTCACGTTCGAACTGGAACGCTTTGCCCGCTTCAGCGGCTTTCAGAGAAGGCTCCGCATAACCCTGCTTGACCACCAGAGATTCCGGGTTGATGGTCGCCAGGAAGTCTTCCGCTGCACCTGGGTTAGGCACGCTGAACAGACGATCGTACAGACGAATTTCTACCGGCAGCGCGTGGGAAGCGCTCACCCAGTGAATAACGCCTTTCACCTTGCGGCCATCCGCCGGATCTTTGCTCAGCGTTTCAGCGTCATAGGAACAGAAGATGGTGGTGATATTCCCTTCCGCATCTTTCTCTACGCGCTCGGCTTTGATGACGTAAGCATTACGCAGACGCACTTCTTTTCCCAGCACCAGACGCTTGTACTGCTTGTTGGCTTCTTCGCGGAAGTCAGCGCGATCAATCCAGATCTCACCGCTGAACGGCACGTCACGGCTACCCATTTCCGGTTTGTTCGGATGGTTAGGCATGGAGACCAGCTCGCTTTCACCCTGTGGATAGTTTTCGATAACCAGTTTCACCGGGTCGATAACGGCCATCGCGCGCGGGGCGTTTTCATTGAGGTCTTCGCGAATGCAGGATTCAAGGGAAGCCATCTCGATGGTGTTGTCCTGCTTGGTCACGCCGATGCGTTTGCAGAACTCACGAATAGAGGCAGCAGTGTAACCACGGCGGCGCAGACCGGAGATGGTCGGCATACGTGGGTCATCCCAGCCTTCAACGTGCTTGTCGGTCACCAGCAGGTTCAGCTTACGCTTGGACATCACGGTATATTCCAGATTCAGACGAGAGAACTCGTACTGGCGTGGATGCACAGGAATGGTGATGTTATCCAGCACCCAGTCGTACAGACGACGGTTGTCCTGGAACTCCAGCGTACACAGGGAGTGCGTAATGCCTTCCAGCGCATCGCTGATGCAGTGGGTAAAGTCGTACATCGGGTAGATGCACCACTTATTGCCGGTCTGGTGGTGTTCCGCAAACTTAATGCGGTACAGCACCGGATCGCGCATCACGATGAACGGAGACGCCATGTCGATTTTGGCACGCAGGCACGCTTTGCCTTCTTCGAAGCCACCGGCACGCATTTTTTCAAACAGCGCCAGGTTCTCTTCCACGCTGCGATCGCGGAACGGGCTGTTTTTGCCCGGCGCGGTCAGCGTACCGCGATATTCACGGATTTCATCAGCAGACAGTTCGTCAACGAACGCCAGACCTTTATTGATCAGTTCAACCGCGTAGGCGTACAGCTGATCAAAATAGTCAGAGGAGTAGCAGATATCGCCAGACCAGTTGAAGCCCAGCCATTGCACGTCGTTCTTGATGGACTCAACGTATTCGATGTCTTCTTTTACTGGGTTGGTGTCATCGAAACGCAGGTTGCACTGTCCCTGGTAGTCTTGCGCAATGCCAAAGTTCAGGCAGATGGACTTCGCATGCCCGATATGCAGGTAGCCGTTCGGCTCCGGCGGGAAACGGGTATGAACTGTGGTGTGCTTACCACTGGCCAGATCTTCATCGATGATCTGACGAATAAAGTTACTCGGGCGGGCTTCTGCCTCACTCATCGTGGATTCCTCAAAGCGTAAACAACGTATAACGGCATATGATCTTATAAGCCGGACGTAGTGACAACCCTTAAAACGTCTCAGAGGAAAATAATGGGGGCTTTTGCTGCAAAAAAAAGCGGCGGAGGATATCCCCCGCCGCTTAAGGCATGACTCTACTCAGGAGCGATTACTTGCCTTTAATCTCGTACAGCGGTGTTTGACCCGCAACAACCTGACCTTTCGCCTGAATGACCAGGCCACTGAAGTCGTCGATGTTGCTGCAAACGACCGGGCTTATCATGGAGCGCGCGTTGGCGTTCAGGAAGTCCAGATCCATTTCCAGAATCGGCTGCCCGGCCACCACTTCAGCGCCCTCTTCCACCAGGCGAGTAAAGCCCTGACCGTTCAGCGCAACGGTATCGATACCCATATGGACAACGATCTCCGCGCCATTTTCGGTTTCGAGGCAAAACGCGTGGTTGGTGTTGAAGATTTTCACGATGGTACCGGCCGCCGGAGACACAACGGTTTTGTCCGTTGGCTTCACCGCCACACCGTCACCAACCGCTTTGCTGGCGAAGGCTTCGTCAGGCACCTGCTCAATCGCAACGACTTCACCGGTTACCGGTGAAACCAGCGCGGCTACCGTTTTGGCGTTCGGTACCGCCTGCGGTTTTGCGGCCGCTGGCGCGGCGGCAGGTGCGGCAGAAGCTTCTGCTGCGGCTACCGGACCAGTGGTTTTCATGGCGTTAGCAATTTTATCTGCCACGAAGCCGACGATAATCTGCACGCTGGTTTTGTTCAGGCGGATAACGCCGGAAGCACCCAGACGCTTGGCCAGCGCTTCGTTCACCAGGGAAGAGTCTTTGACGTTCAGACGCAGACGAGTGATACAGGCGTCGATACCGGTCAGGTTGTCAGAACCGCCGATAGCGGCGATGTACTGACGCGCCAGACCTGATACGTCCTGATCCTGAGCACCGCTCACGTTCACATCCTGACCATCCGCTTCGCTACCGGCCACGGCCAGTTCACGACCCGGGGTCATCAGGTTGAATTTGGTGATAGTGAAACGGAACACTACGTAGTAGATCGCGAAGAACACCAGACCTTGCGGGATCAGCATCCACCAGTGGGTCGCCAGCGGGTTACGGGACGACAGCACCATATCCACCAGACCGGCGCTGAAGCCGAAACCGGCAATCCAGTGCATGCTGGCAGCGATGAACACGGAGATACCGGTCAGCACGGCGTGGATCACATACAGAACCGGCGCCACGAACATGAAGGAGAACTCCAGCGGCTCGGTGATACCGGTGAAGAAGGCCGCAAACGCCCCCGCCATCATGATACCCAGCACTTTCGCTTTATTCTCTGGACGTGCGCAGTGGTAGATAGCCAGCGCAGCACCCGGCAGACCAAACATCATGATCGGGAAGAAGCCCGCCTGGTAACGACCGGTGATACCGACAACCGCTTTACCTGCTTCGATGGACTGTGCGCCACCCAGGAAGTTAGGGATATCGTTAATACCGGCAACGTCGAACCAGAATACGGAGTTCAGCGCGTGGTGCAGACCGACCGGGATCAGCAGACGGTTGAAGAACGCGTACACGCCCGCACCGACGGAGCCCAGTTTCTGGATGTGCTCACCGAAGTTCACCAGACCGTCGAAGATCATCGGCCAGACGTACATCATGATGAACGCGACAACGATCATCACAAACGAGGTCAGGATAGGGACCAGGCGGCGACCGCTAAAGAAGGAGAGCGCTTTTGGCAGCTCTACGCTGCTGAAGCGGTTATACAGTTCGGCGGAGATGATACCCACAAGGATACCGACAAACTGGTTGCTGATCTTCCCGAATGCCGCCGGAACCTGGTCCGCCGGAATTTTTTGGATCATGGCCACCGCTGCTGGCGAGCAGAGGGTGGTTAACACGAGGAAACCGACAAAACCGGTCAGCGCAGCGGCACCGTCTTTGTCTTTAGACATACCGTAAGCCACACCAATCGCGAACAACACGGACATGTTGTCAATAATGGCGGAACCTGACTTGATAAAGAACGCCGCCAGCGCGCTGGTATTACCCCAGCCGTTGGGGTCGATCCAGTAGCCGACACCCATCAGGATGGCTGCGGCAGGCAGCGTGGCGACCGGCACCATAAGTGCGCGACCAACCTTTTGTAAATAACCTAGAATACTCACTTTCTTCCCCCTATGAGACCCCGTTTAAGGCATGTTCTCAGCTCTGTTTTTTATTGTGTCACGAACTATAGATACAGTTGATGCTTCACTGGCATTGTGAGTGTGTGAAAAATTAATTCGTATCGCAAATTAAACGCGTACTTTTTGTGATTTTTGTCACCAAATATCGTTATTCACCCTCCCTTATACTGGCTAACAGCGAAAACTTATTTTATCATTCAAAAAATCAAGACGGATTGATCCGGCCTGAAAGTTTCCAGGTTACGCTTAAGTATCAGGTCCCGATAACCATCCGCCCACTCTTCTACTTTAACTCTTGAGGTGAACAATGAGACTGATTCCTCTGGCAACTGCTGAACAAGTCGGTAAATGGGCCGCTCGCCATATCGTTAACCGTATTAACGCCTTTAAACCGACCGCCGATCGTCCTTTCGTTCTTGGACTTCCGACAGGCGGCACGCCGCTGACCGCCTATAAGGCGCTGGTTGAGATGCATAAAGCAGGCCAGGTTAGCTTCAAACATGTTGTGACCTTCAATATGGATGAATACGTTGGCTTACCGAAAGACCATCCGGAAAGCTACCATAGCTTTATGCACCGCAATTTCTTTGATCACGTTGATATTCCATCTGAAAATATTAACCTGCTGAATGGAAACGCGCCTGATATTGACGCAGAATGCCGTCAATATGAAGAAAAAATCCGTTCTTACGGTAAGATCCACCTGTTCATGGGTGGTGTAGGCAATGATGGTCATATCGCGTTTAACGAACCGGCGTCATCTCTGGCTTCCCGCACCCGTATTAAAACGCTGACCCATGACACGCGCGTGGCAAACTCCCGCTTCTTTGATGGCGATGTTAACCAGGTTCCAAAATACGCCCTGACCGTTGGCGTGGGCACCCTGCTGGATGCCGAAGAAGTGATGATTCTGGTACTAGGTGGCGTGAAAGCGCAAGCGCTCCAGGCTGCCGTTGAAGGCAACGTAAACCATATGTGGACCATCAGCTGCCTGCAGCTGCATCCTAAATCAGTCATCGTCTGCGACGAACCGTCCACGATGGAGCTGAAGGTAAAAACGCTGAAATACTTCAACGAGTTAGAAGCTGAGAACATCAAAGGTCTGTAATTGAATAACCGCCTCTTCATCAAGAGGCGGCCGCTTTTTTTAACCGGGGGTCGTTATGTACGCTTTAACCCACGGTCGGATTTATACCGGCCATGACATTCTGGATGACCATGCGATTGTTATCGCTGATGGCCTGATTGAACGTGTTTGCCCGCTGGCAGAACTGCCGCCGGAGATTGAACAGCGCTCACTCAATGGAGCAGTAATCTCCCCCGGTTTCATCGACGTACAGCTCAACGGCTGCGGCGGTGTGCAATTCAATGACACCGCGGATGCGGTGACGGTCGAAACGCTGGAGATCATGCAGAAAGCCAACGAGAAATCGGGCTGCACCAGCTATTTGCCAACGCTCATCACCAGCAGTGATGACCTCATGAAGCAGGGTATCCGCGTGATGCGCGAATACCTGGGCAAACACCCTAACCAGGCGCTGGGTCTGCACCTTGAAGGGCCATGGCTGAATATGGTCAAAAAAGGGACGCATAACCCGAATTACGTGCGTAAACCGGATGCAGAACTGGTTGACTACCTGTGTGCAAACGCCGACGTCATTACCAAAGTGACGCTGGCGCCCGAAATGGCGGGTACGGATGTGATCAGCAAACTGGCTGGTGCCGGGATTATCGTTTCAGCAGGCCACTCAAACGCGACGCTGAAAGAAGCGAAAGCCGGTTTCCGAGCGGGCATTACCTTCGCAACGCACCTTTACAACGCCATGCCTTATATCACAGGCCGTGAACCGGGTCTGGTCGGGGCCATCCTGGATGAGCCAGACGTCTACTGCGGCATTATTGCTGACGGCTTACACGTCGATTACACCAACATCCGCAACGCTAAGCGGCTGAAAGGTGACAAGCTTTGTCTGGTGACGGATGCCACCGCACCGGCAGGTGCAAATATTGAGCAGTTCATTTTTGCCGATAAAACAATATACTACCGCAATGGACTGTGTGTGGATGAAAACGGTACGCTGAGCGGTTCCTCTTTAACCATGATTGAAGGGGTGCGTAACTTGGTTGAACATTGCGGGATTGCGCTTGATGAAGTCCTGCGTATGGCAACCCTTTATCCGGCTCGCGCAATGGGCGTGGATAAACAGCTCGGCGGAATTGCACCAGGTATGGTTGCAAACCTGACGGCATTCACACACGATTATAAAATTATTAAGACCATCGTTAATGGTAACGAGGTCGTCACTGAGTAAGTAAAAGTATGACACCTGGCGGACAAGCTCAAATCGGTAATGTCGATCTCGTTAAACAACTTAACAGTGCGGCGGTATACCGCCTGATTGACCAGCACGGACCAATCTCGCGAATTCAGATAGCCGAACAGAGCCAGCTTGCTCCCGCCAGCGTGACAAAAATTACCCGCCAGCTCATTGAGCGCGGTCTGATCAAAGAAGTCGATCAGCAGGCCTCCACCGGGGGCCGCCGCGCCATCTCCATTATTACCGAAACCCGCAATTTCCAGGCCATTGGCGTCCGTCTGGGCCGTCATGACACCACGCTCACGCTGTACGATCTGAGCAGTAAAGCGATTGCGGAAGAGCACTACCCTCTTCCGGAGCGCACTCAGGAAACGCTGGAGCATGCGCTGCTGAATACCATCGCGCAGTTTATTGAAAGCTGTCAGCGCAAGATCCGCGAACTCATTGCCATCTCCGTGATTCTGCCCGGCCTGGTCGACCCGGAAAGCGGCGTGATCCGCTATATGCCGCACATTCAGGTTGAAAACTGGGGGCTGGTCGACGCGCTGGAAAAGCGTTTTAAGGTGACCTGCTTCGTGGGCCACGATATTCGCTCTCTGGCGCTGGCAGAGCACTACTTTGGTGCGAGCCAGGACTGTGAAGACTCTATTCTGGTGCGCGTACACCGCGGAACGGGCGCCGGTATTATCTCTAACGGCCGTATTTTTATTGGTCGCAACGGTAACGTCGGTGAGATCGGCCACATTCAGGTTGAGCCTCTCGGAGAGCGCTGTCACTGCGGCAATTTCGGCTGCCTTGAAACCATCGCGGCTAACACCGCTATCGAGCAGCGCGTTCGTCATCTCCTTGAGCAGGGTTATCAAAGCCGCGTCACGCTGGACGATTGCAAGATAGGCACCATCTGCAAAGCCGCCAATAAGGGCGACGCGCTGGCCTGTGAGGTGATCGAGCAGGTAGGACGCCATCTGGGGAAAACCATCGCCATCGCCATTAACCTGTTTAATCCGCAAAAAGTGGTGATCGCCGGTGAAATTGTGGAAGCGGAAAAGGTGCTGCTCCCCGCCATTGAAGGTTGTATTAACACCCAGGCGCTGAAAGCATTCCGCCAGAACCTCCCGGTGGTTCGTTCAAAGCTTGATCATCGCTCGGCGATCGGCGCGTTCGCGCTGGTCAAACGCGCCATGCTCAACGGAATTCTGCTGCAGCATTTGCTGGAAAGTTGATCGGACCTTATAGTAACGCCTTCTTTTTTTGATGTCGGACTGTCCATGACCATTAAGAATGTAATTTGTGATATCGACGGCGTGCTGATGCACGACAACGTTGCCGTGCCGGGTGCTGCGGAGTTTCTACACCGCATCATCGACAAAGGAATGCCTCTGGTTCTGCTCACGAACTACCCTTCCCAAACCGGTCAGGACCTGGCTAACCGCTTTGCCACGGCGGGCGTCGACGTTCCGGACAGCGTGTTTTATACCTCGGCAATGGCCACGGCGGATTTTCTGAAGCGTCAGGAAGGGAAAAAAGCCTACGTGGTGGGTGAAGGTGCGCTGATACACGAGCTGTACAAAGCTGGCTTTACCATCACTGACGTGAACCCGGACTTTGTGATTGTCGGCGAAACGCGCTCCTTTAACTGGGAGATGATGCATAAAGCAGCATACTTTGTCGCCAGCGGCGCACGCTTTATCGCCACCAACCCGGATACGCACGGCCGTGGTTTTTATCCGGCCTGCGGCGCGCTGTGCGCCGGTATCGAAAAAATCTCAGGTCGTCAGCCGTTTGTGGTCGGTAAACCGAGCCCGTGGATTATTCGTGCCGCGCTTAACAAGATGCAGGCCCACTCTGAAGAAACGGTTATTGTCGGCGACAACCTGCGCACCGATATTCTGGCCGGATTCCAGGCGGGTCTGGAGACGATTCTGGTCCTCTCCGGCGTCTCTCAGCTTGATGACATTGACTCAATGCCGTTCCGTCCAAGCTGGATTTACCCCTCCGTCGATGAAATCGACATTATCTGATACCGAACCACGCCTCAGGGCGTGGTTTTTCATTTATAGCCTGCACAAATAAAACCTCATCTAATAAAAAGCACGTTTCATTGCATAATCATCAATAAAATAATTCATGACGTACTCTTTTTTCACTATTCCGCAATCACTATTGCACTATTTCCGTTTTCACCCGTAAAACGCTTGCGCGCCCAGCCCCTTTGCGGCATTTTCATAAGCAAGCAACATTACAAAGCAACAGTGTTAACGGAGAAGGTTATGTGTTCAATTTTTGGCGTACTGGATATTAAAAGTGACGCGGGCGAACTGCGTAAAAAGGCACTCGAACTGTCCCGCCTGATGCGCCACCGCGGTCCGGACTGGTCAGGCGTTTACGCCAGCGATAAAGCGATTCTGGCTCACGAACGTCTGTCTATTGTTGACGTCAACGCCGGTGCACAGCCGCTGTATAACGAGAAAAAAACGCACGCACTGGCTGTCAACGGTGAGATCTACAACCACCAGGCGCTGCGCGCCGAATACGGCGACCGCTACGCGTTCCAGACCGGTTCTGACTGTGAAGTGATCCTGGCACTGTATCAGGAGAAAGGGCCCGAGTTCCTGGACGATCTGCAGGGCATGTTTGCCTTCGCCCTGTACGACAGCGAAAAAGACGCTTACCTGATTGGCCGCGACCATATCGGCATTATCCCGCTGTACATGGGCCACGATGAGCACGGCAACTTCTACGTTGCCTCTGAAATGAAAGCCCTGGTGCCGGTCTGCCGCACCATTAAAGAGTTCCCGGCAGGCAGCTATCTGTGGAGCAAAGACGGCGAGATCCGCTCCTATTACCAGCGCGACTGGTTCGACTATGATGCGGTGAAAGACAACGTCACGGACAAAGCCGAGCTGCGTCAGGCCCTGGAAGATTCCGTGAAAAGCCACCTGATGTCCGACGTGCCCTACGGCGTGCTGCTCTCCGGCGGTCTGGACTCCTCCGTGATCTCCGCGATCACCAAGAAATTCGCGGCCCGTCGCGTGGAAGATCAGGAGCGCTCAGAAGCCTGGTGGCCACAGCTGCACTCTTTTGCCGTTGGCCTGGAAGGGGCACCGGATCTGAAAGCCGCGCAGGAAGTGGCGAACCACCTCGGCACCGTGCACCATGAGATTCACTTCACCGTGCAGGAAGGTCTGGATGCGATCCGCGATGTGATCTATCACATTGAAACCTATGACGTGACCACCATCCGCGCCTCAACCCCGATGTACCTGATGTCGCGTAAGATCAAAGCGATGGGCATCAAGATGGTGCTCTCCGGTGAAGGTTCTGACGAAGTGTTTGGCGGCTACCTGTACTTCCACAAAGCGCCAAACGCTAAAGAGCTGCACGAAGAGACCGTGCGTAAGCTGCAGGCCCTGCATATGTTTGACTGTGCGCGTGCCAACAAAGCGATGTCCGCATGGGGCGTGGAAGCGCGCGTGCCGTTCCTGGATAAGAAATTCCTCGACGTGGCGATGCGCATCAACCCGCAGGACAAGATGTGCGGCAACGGCAAAATGGAAAAGCATATCCTGCGTGAATGTTTTGAATCCTACCTGCCGGCAAGCGTGGCATGGCGTCAGAAAGAGCAGTTCTCTGATGGCGTAGGCTATAGCTGGATCGACACCCTGAAAGAGGTCGCGGCGAAACAGGTTTCTGACCAACAGCTGGAAACCGCGAGCTTCCGCTTCCCGTACAACACGCCGGGCTCGAAAGAGGCCTATCTGTATCGTGAAATTTTTGAAGAGCTGTTCCCGGTACCGAGCGCCGCGGAGTGCGTACCGGGTGGCCCGTCAGTCGCCTGCTCTTCTGCCAAAGCGATTGAATGGGATGAATCTTTCAAATCCATGAACGATCCGTCAGGACGCGCGGTAGGCGTTCACCAGTCAGCCTACAAATAATCACTCAGATCGCAATCAGGCCCCTCAGGGGCCTGATTTTTTTGCCTCACATTTCACCGTCTAAATCTGATTAATAACCAATAATTGCCGAATATTCGGCCACGCTGTTCGCAACCTAACCAAACAGTCACATTCCGGCTATTTTCGTTGAAAAAGGTGTTGACGCTGCAAGGGTCTATACGCATAATGCGCCCCGCAACGCCGATAAGGTAACGCGAAAAAAGATGGCTACGTAGCTCAGTTGGTTAGAGCACATCACTCATAATGATGGGGTCACAGGTTCGAATCCCGTCGTAGCCACCATCTTTTTTGCGGGAGTGGCGAAATTGGTAGACGCACCAGATTTAGGTTCTGGCGCCGCAAGGTGTGCGAGTTCAAGTCTCGCCTCCCGCACCATTCCCAGGTAAGCGTTGCACGGATGGGGTATCGCCAAGCGGTAAGGCACCGGTTTTTGATACCGGCATTCCCTGGTTCGAATCCAGGTACCCCAGCCATATTTCTTCGATTTTGCGGTTCTCCGCGGTATTGGGGTATCGCCAAGCGGTAAGGCACCGGTTTTTGATACCGGCATTCCCTGGTTCGAATCCAGGTACCCCAGCCATCGAAGATTGCAGTACTGGCTACGTAGCTCAGTTGGTTAGAGCACATCACTCATAATGATGGGGTCACAGGTTCGAATCCCGTCGTAGCCACCAAATTAAGATTGTCGATTTTTCGGTAATCAAGACAAATTGTTGGGGTATCGCCAAGCGGTAAGGCACCGGATTCTGATTCCGGCATTCCGAGGTTCGAATCCTCGTACCCCAGCCAATTTAAAAAGTCGTTAAGCAGTTTGTTTAACGCAATTGGGGTGTCGCCAAGCGGTAAGGCTCTGGTTTCTGATACCAGCATTCCGGGGTTCGAATCCCTGCACCCCAGCCACTTAAGTAACAAAAAAGCCCGCTCTGCGGGCTTTTTTGTTTTTGTTGTTCGACATTGTGCGGCCTGATGCCCTCACCCTGACCCTCTCCCACAGGGAGAGGGAAAAAAGATTACAGGCCAAGGGCGTACTTCAGCGCCTGACGCTTCAGACCACCGGCACGCTCCGCTGCCATCAGTCCAATATTACGCAGAATGCGCACCGGGGCTAAGTCATTGCTGAACCCGGCATAGAACAGATCCATTCCCGACTGCATAATAAAGTTATCCGCCATGCGTCGCGTCTGGTAACGCTTCAGGACCTGATGGCTGGCCCAGTTTTCCGCGTGCCCGCGGGCGCTGCTCAGCACATCCAGTAACGCATCGACATCACGGTACCCCAGGTTCACGCCCTGCCCGGCCAGCGGATGAATGGTGTGTGCTGCATCGCCCACCAGCGCCAGCCCTGCACGGGCATACTGCAAAGCGTGACGGCGCGTGAGGGGAAACGCCCCGGCAGCCACCGGCGTAACGTTGCCCAGACGGCTCGGAAAATGCAGGCGGATTTCCCGCTGCAATTGTTCCATTGAAAGCCCCTGCAGCTGGCGAATGCGCGCCGGTTTGTCGTACCAGACCAGCGATGCCCAGTTATCAAACAGCGGTAAAAACGCATGCGGGCCATTCGGGGTAAAGTGCTGCCACGTGCTTTCTCCCGGCGCATTCTCGCACTCGACGGTAATCAGCATGCAGGACTGCTCATACTGCCAGGCATGAACGCCAATTCCCGCCATCTGTCTGACCTGCGAGTTAGCGCCGTCCGCTCCGACGACGAGCTTCACGGCCAGTTCATCGCCGCTGTCGAGCGTCAGCAAATACCCGCTCTCGTGAGGATGCAGAGCCTTAATCGACGCCGGAACGCGCAGCGTCACCTTCGGGTGCGCCTCCAGCGCCTGCCAGAGCGCCTGCTGAAGCACGTTGTTTTCCACCATATAACCCAGGCGCGGCAGCTTCAGCTCAGCGGCATCAAACGCGACGTGGGCATTTTCCCACTCCCAGGTTTCAAGACGGCTATAGGGGTGCGCGCGCATCGCCAGCACCGCCTCCCAGACGCCCAGCCCGCGCAGCAGATCGACGGACGCCGCGCTGATAGCGGAAATGCGCACATCCGGTTTGCTGGCGGGATCGAAGGCCGGCGGTGCAGCCTGTTCGATTACCGTTACCTCAAATCCCTGCTGCGCCAGCCCCAGCGCCAGCGCGCCGCCGACCATACCGCCGCCGACAACGGCAACTTCGGTGTGTAGGAGTGTCATGGTCAATTTTCCTTATTGGAGAATCCCTTAAGTTTACCGGATTTTTGCGGTCCTGAGACACATAACCTTCATACTGGTCACAACCCCACCAAAGCATTACAATACGCGGCTTGCAATCCTGAGCTGAGCAAGTCGATGACTAAAAAACTCCATATAAAAACCTGGGGCTGTCAGATGAACGAATACGATTCATCTAAGATGGCCGATCTGCTGGATTCAACCCACGGATACCAGCTGACAGAAAATGTGAAAGAAGCGGACGTGCTGCTGCTGAACACCTGTTCGATTCGTGAAAAAGCGCAGGAAAAAGTCTTTCACGTGTTAGGCCGCTGGAAGCTTCTCAAGCGAAAAAATCCGGACCTGATCATCGGCGTGGGTGGCTGCGTTGCGTCGCAGGAAGGTAAGCTGATCCGCCAGAGAGCCCCGTATGTGGATATTGTCTTTGGCCCTCAGACCCTGCACCGCCTGCCGGAGATGATCAATCAGGTTCGCGGCAACCGTAGTCCGGTCGTTGACGTGAGCTTCCCGGAGATCGAAAAGTTTGACCGTCTGCCAGAGCCGCGCGCCGATGGCCCGACCGCCTTCGTCTCCATCATGGAAGGCTGCAACAAATACTGCACTTACTGCGTGGTGCCTTACACCCGCGGTGAAGAAGTCAGCCGTCCGGCAGACGATATTCTGTTTGAAATCGCGCAGCTTGCCGCACAGGGCGTTCGCGAAGTGAACCTGCTGGGCCAGAACGTAAACGCCTGGCGCGGGGAAAACTACGATGGCACCACCGGCAGCTTTGCCGAACTGCTGCGTCTGGTGGCCGCGATTGACGGTATCGACCGCATTCGCTTTACCACAAGCCATCCGATGGAGTTTACCGACGACATCATTGACGTGTATCGCGATACGCCAGAGCTGGTGAGCTTCCTGCACCTGCCGATTCAGTGCGGCTCTGACCGCGTGCTGAACCTGATGGGCCGCCCGCATACGGTGCTGGAGTACAAGTCCACCATTCGCAAGCTGCGTGAAGCGCGTCCGGATATCCAGATCAGCTCCGACTTTATCGTCGGCTTCCCTGGCGAAACCGCTGATGACTTCGAGCGCACCATGAAGCTCATCGGTGAAGTAAATTTTGACGTCAGCTACAGCTTCATCTTCTCTGCGCGTCCTGGAACACCTGCGGCCGATATGGTTGACGATGTGCCGGAAGAAGAGAAAAAGCAGCGTCTGTATATTCTGCAGGAGCGTATTAACCAGCAGGCCAATGCGTGGAGCCGCCGTATGCTCGGCACCGTTCAGCGCATTCTGGTGGAAGGCACCTCCCGCAAGAGCATTATGGAACTCTCCGGTCGTACCGAAAACAACCGCGTGGTGAACTTTGAAGGCACCCCGGATATGATCGGTAAATTCGTGGACGTCGAGATTGTCGAAGTGCTGACCAACTCGCTGCGCGCGAAGCTGGTACGCACCGAGGACGAAATGGGCCTGCGTATTGCCGAGTCTCCGGAATCCGTGATCTCTCGTACCCGTAAAGAAAACGATTCTGGCGTGGGGATTTACCAGCCTTAATTCTCCTGGCCTGCCTTTCCGGCAGGCCTTGTATTTCCTCTCATCGTCCCCAATATCTTCCGCAACGCTTGCGCCTTTATTCTGTGGCGTGAATAATTTCGGTAATGAACGTTTTATTACGCCCTATCGCAATGGGTCAGTTAACCAATTAAAGAGGAACAGTTTGAATATAGATACGCGTGAAATTAGCCTTGAGCCAGCAGACAACGCTCGCCTGCTGAGCCTGTGCGGGCCGTTTGATGACAACATCAAACAACTGGAGCGACGTCTGGGTATCGAAATCAATCGTCGCGATAATCATTTCAAACTTACCGGACGCCCTATCTGCGTCAACGCCGCTGCGGACATTCTGCGTAGCCTGTATGTCGATACCTCCCCGATGCGCGGCGAAATTCAGGATATCGAACCGGAACAAATTCACCTCGCCATTAAAGAGGCGCGCGTGCTTGAGCAGAGCGCGGAAAGCGTGCCGGACTACGGTAAGGCAATCAATATCAAGACCAAACGTGGCGTCATTAAGCCGCGTACGCCAAACCAGGCGCAGTACATCGCCAACATCCTCGACCACGACATCACCTTCGGGGTGGGTCCGGCGGGTACGGGTAAAACCTATCTGGCCGTTGCCGCTGCGGTCGATGCGCTGGAACGCCAGGAGATCCGCCGTATTCTGCTGACCCGTCCTGCCGTTGAGGCCGGTGAAAAACTGGGCTTCCTGCCGGGCGATCTGAGCCAGAAGGTCGACCCGTATCTGCGCCCTTTATACGATGCGCTGTTCGAGATGCTCGGCTTTGAGAAGGTCGAGAAGCTCATTGAGCGTAACGTAATCGAAGTTGCTCCGCTTGCCTACATGCGCGGTCGTACGCTGAACGACGCGTTCATCATTCTTGATGAGAGCCAGAACACCACCATCGAACAGATGAAGATGTTCCTGACGCGTATCGGCTTTAACTCGAAAGCGGTCATCACCGGTGACGTCACCCAGATCGACCTGCCGCGCAGCACCAAATCAGGCCTGCGCCACGCCATTGAGGTGCTGGCCGAGGTCGACGAAATCAGCTTTAACTTCTTCCACAGTGAAGACGTGGTACGCCACCCGGTGGTCGCGCGTATCGTAAACGCCTATGAAGCCTGGGAAGAGGCGGATCAGAAGCGTAAGGCCGAACTGGCCGCAGAACGTAAGCGCGAAGCGCAGGAGCAAGAACAGAAATGAGTCAGGTGATCCTCGATTTACAGCTGGCCTGTGAAGACAATTCCGGCATGCCAGATGAGGCACAGTTTCAGAAATGGCTGGATGCCGTTATTCCTCAGTTTCAGGAAGAATCAGAAGTTACGATTCGCCTGGTGGATGAAGCAGAAAGCCATGAGCTTAACCTGACCTATCGCGGGAAAGATAAGCCGACCAACGTGCTCTCTTTCCCGTTCGAAGCGCCTCCGGGCATTGAGATGCCGCTGCTGGGCGATCTGATCATCTGCCGTCAGGTGGTTGAACAGGAAGCCAAAGAGCAGCAAAAGCCGCTTGAGGCCCACTGGGCGCATATGGTGGTACACGGCAGCCTGCATCTGCTCGGCTACGATCACATTGAAGATGACGAAGCGGAAGAGATGGAGTCCCTCGAGACAGAGATAATGCTTGCTCTGGGCTATGAGGATCCGTACATTGCCGAGAAAGAATAGTCCGTCATCTGACTGACTCACATGCCGCCACGAAGGGACATCGCGTGGCGGTAAACGTTGAACTAACAAGAGAACCCTTAACAAACGCCATGAGCGACGACAATTCACACAGTAGCGACACGACAACCAGTAAAAAGGGATTTTTCTCCCTCATTCTGAACCAGCTTTTCCACGGCGAACCCAAAAACCGTGATGAACTGCTGGAGCTGATTCGTGATTCCGGGCAGAACGACCTTATCGACGAAGATACGCGCGAAATGCTCGAAGGGGTCATGGACATCGCCGACCAGCGCGTTCGCGATATCATGATCCCCCGCTCGCAGATGATCACCCTGAAACGTAACCAGACCCTGGACGAGTGCCTCGATGTGATCATCGAATCCGCCCACTCGCGTTTCCCGGTCATCAGCGAAGATAAAGATCACATCGAAGGGATTTTGATGGCCAAAGATCTGCTGCCGTTTATGCGCAGCGATGCCGAAGCCTTCAGCATGGAAAAAGTGTTACGTCAGGCCGTGGTTGTGCCGGAAAGTAAACGTGTGGATCGGATGCTGAAAGAGTTTCGCTCTCAGCGTTACCACATGGCGATTGTTATTGATGAATTTGGTGGCGTTTCCGGTCTGGTCACGATCGAGGATATTCTTGAGCTGATCGTGGGCGAAATCGAAGACGAGTACGATGAAGAAGAAGATATCGACTTCCGTCAGCTTAGCCGCCACACCTGGACCGTGCGCGCGCTGGCCTCGATTGAGGACTTTAACGACGCCTTCGGCACCCACTTCAGCGATGAAGAGGTCGATACCATTGGCGGGCTGGTGATGCAGGCCTTTGGGCACCTCCCGGCGCGCGGTGAGACCGTTGACATCGACGGTTACCAGTTCAAAGTAGCCATGGCCGACAGCCGACGTATTATACAGGTTCACGTCAGAACGCCGGACGACTCACCGGTGCCAAAACTGGAAGATTAATGTAAATGGCATTTGCCCCACTGCTTGAACGCCAGCGCGTCCGTTTGCTGCTGGCGCTGTTACTCGGAGCCAGCGGTACGCTGGCTTTTTCTCCTTACGATATCTGGCCCGCGGCCATTCTCTCCCTGATGGGGCTTCAGGGCCTGACCCTGAATCGTCGTCCGGTACAGGCCGCGGCTATCGGCTACTTCTGGGGGCTGGGGCTGTTTGGCTCAGGCATTAACTGGGTTTATGTCAGCATCGCCCAGTTTGGCGGTATGCCAGGCCCGGTAAACGTCTTCCTGGTGGTACTGCTCGCCGCATATCTCTCGCTCTATACCGGTTTGTTCGCCGGCATCCTTTCTCGCCTGTGGCCAAAAACCACCTGGCTGCGCGTCGCCATTGCCGCGCCGGTGGTCTGGCAGATAACCGAGTTCCTGCGCGGCTGGGTGCTGACGGGCTTCCCGTGGCTGCAGTTCGGCTACAGCCAGATTGACGGCCCCCTGAAGGGTCTGGCGCCGGTCATGGGCGTTGAGGCTATTAACTTCCTGCTGATGGTGGTAAGCGGCCTGCTGGTACTGGCGCTGGTCACGCGCTGCTGGAAGCCGCTTGCCGTGGCGCTGGTGCTGTTCGCCCTGCCCTTCCCGCTGCGCTATATCCAGTGGTTCACGCCCGAGCCCGATCGCGCCATGCAGGTTTCCATGGTGCAGGGGAATATTCCGCAGTCCATGAAGTGGGACGAGAAGGAGCTGCTGAATACGCTGAAGATCTATGCCAACGCCACCGAAGAGGTGATGGGTAAATCCCAGCTGATTATCTGGCCGGAGTCTGCAATCCCCGATCTGGAAATTAACCAGCAGCCGTTCCTCAACATGATGAACGACCTGCTGCTGGCGCGCGGCAGCACGCTGATCACCGGGATTGTCGATGCGCGTCTGAATCAGCAGAACCGCTACGACACCTACAACACCATCATTACGCTCGGCAAAGACAGCGAATACAGCTACCACTCCACTGACCGGTACAACAAGAACCACCTGGTGCCGTTTGGTGAATTTGTGCCGCTGGAGTCGATTCTGCGCCCGCTGGCCCCGTTCTTTGACCTGCCGATGTCCTCTTTCAGCCGCGGCCCGTACGTACAGCCTCAGCTGCACGCGCACGGCGTTGCCCTGACGGCAGCCATCTGCTACGAAATCATTCTCGGCGAGCAGGTACGCGATAACTTCCGTCCGGATACCGACTATCTGCTGACCATCTCCAACGATGCCTGGTTTGGTAAGTCAATCGGGCCTTGGCAGCACTTCCAGATGGCACGTATGCGCTCCCTGGAGCTGGCGCGTCCGCTGCTGCGCAGCACCAACAACGGCATCACCGCCGTGATTGGTCCGCAGGGCGAGATTCAGGCGATGATCCCGCAGTTTACCCGTGAGGTACTGACCACTAAAGTCACACCAACCACGGGGCTGACGCCATACGCGCGCACCGGCAACTGGCCGCTGTGGATACTGACCGCGCTGTTCGGCTTTGGCGCGGTGCTGATGAGCCTGCGTCAGCGTCGGAAGTAACCTTTCCTTCTATTGTCGGGTGGCGTAGCCGCCACCCGACAATTCCCTCCAGATACCCATATTGGCACGCCTATTGCTTTGTTTATTCAGGTAAACGCAGTTTGGCTTAACGTGCAACTTTGTCGCACCAGCGTAGATCATCGGTAGCACCGAAACGGTGCAACGGGAGATGTTTGCCTCTGATTGGTGCGGCGCGCTTCGCAAAAATAAACAATAACGCAGCAAAATCTTTACATTAAGCCAGACTAAATGTTAACAAGCTTGCATAACACTGCACTCGCACTGCGCGAGATATAACAACATCACAATGGGTATCAATGCGTCGCTGGCGCTGATAAAAAAGGAGTTGGGTATGCAATTACGTAAACTGGCCACAGCAATGCTGGTAATGGGAATGTCTGCAGGCGTGGTTCACGCTGAAGATGCTCCGGCAGCAGGCAGCACTCTCGACAAGATTGCCAAAAACGGCGTGATCGTGGTCGGCCACCGTGAATCTTCAGTCCCGTTCTCTTACTACGACAACACGCAAAAAGTCGTGGGCTATTCACAGGATTACTCCAACGCCATCGTTGAAGCTGTGAAGAAAAAGCTGAACAAACCTGACCTGCAGGTGAAGCTGATCCCAATCACTTCACAGAACCGTATTCCACTGCTGCAAAACGGCACCTTTGACTTCGAGTGTGGCTCCACCACCAACAACCTCGAGCGTCAGAAACAGGCTGCCTTCTCGGACACCATCTTTGTCGTGGGCACCCGTCTGCTGACGAAGAAAGGCGGTGAGATCAAAGACTTCGCTGACCTGAAAGGGAAAGCGGTTGTTGTGACCTCCGGCACCACGTCAGAAGTGCTGCTGCACAAGCTGAACGACGAGAAGAAAATGGATATGCGCATCATCAGCGCGAAAGACCATGGCGACTCCTTCCGTACCCTGGAAAGCGGTCGTGCCGTCGCGTTTATGATGGATGATGCCCTGCTGGCGGGCGAACGTGCGAAAGCGAAAAAACCAGACAACTGGGATATCGTCGGTACCGCGCAGTCCAAAGAAGCCTACGGCTGTATGATGCGTAAAGACGATCCGCAGTTCAAAAAGCTGATCGATGACACCATCGCTCAGGTGCAGACCTCCGGCGAAGCGGAGAAATGGTTCGACAAGTGGTTCAAGAACCCGATTCCGCCAAAAAACCTGAACATGAATTTTGAACTGTCTGACGACATGAAAGCGCTGTTCAAATCTCCAAATGACAAGGCTCTTAACTAATTAGAACTACAGGGGCGGGATCTCCTGCCCTCTCGATTGTCGGGAAGCATGGACAGACTATACGTTGAGTGGTCGTTCCCCACTCAGCGCGAAAAATGAGCTTCTCACCAATCTTCGAGGGTAGCGCTGCTACCCTTTTTTTTCTGGAGTTTATTATGTCAATAGACTGGAACTGGGGCATATTCCTGCAACAAGCCCCGTTCGGCAACACCACCTATCTTGGCTGGCTGTGGAGCGGCTTTCAGGTTACCGTGGCATTATCGATAACGGCGTGGATTATCGCGTTTCTTGTCGGTTCTTTGTTCGGTATTCTGCGCACCGTCCCTAACCGTTTTCTATCAACGCTTGGCACCCTGTATGTGGAACTGTTCCGTAACGTTCCGCTGATCGTGCAATTCTTTACCTGGTATCTGGTTATCCCGGAACTGCTGCCGGAAAATATTGGCATGTGGTTCAAGTCGGAACTGGATCCGAACGTGCAGTTCTTTGTCTCCTCCATGATGTGTCTGGGGCTGTTTACCGCTGCGCGCGTTTGCGAGCAGGTGCGTGCCGCCATTCAGTCATTGCCGCGCGGACAAAAAAACGCGGGCCTGGCGATGGGCCTGACGCTGCCCCAAACTTACCGCTACGTGCTGCTGCCTAACGCCTACCGCGTTATCGTTCCACCGATGACCTCTGAGATGATGAACCTGGTGAAAAACTCGGCCATCGCCTCGACTATCGGCCTGGTCGACATGGCCGCGCAGGCGGGCAAGCTGCTGGATTACTCTGCTCACGCGTGGGAATCCTTCACCGCGATCACGCTCGCGTATGTTCTGATTAACGCTTTCATCATGCTGGTGATGAACCTGGTTGAACGCAAAATCCGCCTGCCGGGTAATCTGGGGGGCAAATAATGTACGAATTTGACTGGAGTTCTATCGTTCCATCCATGCCTTACCTGCTTGATGGCCTGGTGATTACCTTAAAAATCACCGTCATTGCCATCATCATTGGTATCGTCTGGGGCACCCTGCTGGCCGTCATGCGCCTGTCGAGCTTTAAGCCGCTCGCCTGGTTCGCGACCGCCTACGTTAACGTGTTCCGCTCCATCCCGCTGGTGATGGTGCTGCTGTGGTTTTACCTGATTGTGCCCGGCTTCCTGCAGAACGTGCTGGGGCTGTCGCCGAAAACCGATATCCGTCTGATCTCCGCCATGGTGGCGTTCTCAATGTTCGAGGCCGCTTACTACTCGGAGATTATCCGAGCGGGCATTCAGAGTATCTCCCGCGGGCAATCCAGCGCCGCGCTGGCGCTGGGGATGACGCACTGGCAGTCCATGCAGCTCATTATTCTGCCGCAGGCGTTTCGCGCCATGGTTCCGCTCCTGCTCACCCAGGGCATCGTGCTGTTCCAGGATACCTCGCTGGTCTACGTTCTGAGTCTGGCTGACTTCTTCCGTACCGCGTCAACCATCGGTGAACGTGATGGTACGCAGGTCGAGATGGTGCTCTTTGCGGGTGCGGTCTATTTTGTGATTAGTTTAAGCGCATCGCTGTTGGTCAGCTGGCTGAAGAAAAGGACGGTATAATGATTTCCCTGAAGAATGTTTCTAAATGGTATGGGCACTTTCAGGTGCTGACCGACTGCTCCACCGAAGTCAAAAAAGGCGACGTGGTGGTGGTATGCGGGCCGTCCGGCTCCGGTAAATCGACGCTGATTAAAACCGTCAACGGACTGGAGCCGGTGCAGCAGGGTGAGATCGTCGTCAACGGCACCAAGGTCAACGACAAGAAAACCAACCTCGCTCAGCTTCGCTCTCACGTTGGCATGGTGTTCCAGCATTTTGAGCTGTTCCCTCACCTCTCCATTATTGAGAACCTGACGCTGGCGCAGGTAAAAGTGCTTAAGCGTGATAAAAAAGCGTCGCGCGAGAAAGGTCTGAAGCTCTTGGAACGCGTTGGGCTCTCGGCGCATGCCGATAAGTTCCCGGCACAGCTTTCTGGCGGCCAACAGCAGCGTGTGGCGATCGCCCGTGCGCTGTGTATGGATCCAGTGGCAATGCTGTTTGATGAGCCAACGTCGGCGCTCGATCCAGAGATGATCAACGAAGTGCTGGACGTGATGGTCGAGCTGGCTCACGAAGGGATGACCATGATGGTGGTGACCCACGAAATGGGCTTCGCCCGTAAAGTGGCCAACCGCGTGATCTTTATGGACGAAGGAAAAATTGTCGAAGACTCACCGAAAGAAGAGTTCTTCGCTAACCCGAAATCCGACCGCGCCAAAGACTTCCTTGCGAAAATCCTGCACTAATCTTCCCGGTGCGCAATCTGCGGATTGCGCACTGCTTCACGCTTTCACTCAGTTCCTCTCGTCGGCGTCACATTGCAGCGTTAACCTTGTCACAAAATTACGCTACGTATGGAGAACGCTATGGCACAGCCTATTATTCTCGATTGCGATCCGGGTCATGACGACGCGATCGCGCTCGTCCTCGCTCTTGCCTCCCCTGAACTCGAGGTAAAAGCCGTCACCTCATCCGCCGGAAATCAGACGCCTGACAAAACCCTGCGCAACGTGCTGCGTATGCTCACGCTGCTCAAACGCACCGACATTCCTGTCGCCGGCGGGGCCGTGAAGCCGCTGATGCGCGAGCTAATTATTGCCGACAACGTTCATGGTGAAAGCGGGCTGGACGGTCCGGCACTGCCGGAGCCGGGATTTGCGCCGCATGACTGTACCGCAGTGGAGCTGATGGCAAAGGTGCTGCGCGAAAGCGCAGAACCGGTGACGCTGGTGGCAACAGGACCGCAAACCAACGTTGCGCTGCTGCTGAACAGCCATCCTGAGCTGCATAATAAAATTGCCCGTATTGTGATTATGGGCGGGGCCATGGGGCTGGGGAACTGGACGCCTGCGGCGGAGTTCAACATCTTTGTCGACCCGGAAGCGGCGGAAATTGTCTTCCAGTCCGGCTTACCGATTGTGATGGCGGGGCTGGACGTTACCCATCGCGCGCAGATTATGGCGGACGATATTGAGCGATTCCGCTCCGTGGGTAATACGGTCGCGACAACCGTGGCCGAGCTGCTCGACTTCTTTATGGAGTATCACAAAGCCGAGAAGTGGGGCTTCCACGGCGCGCCGCTGCACGACCCGTGCACCATTGCCTGGCTACTTAAGCCGGAGATGTTCACCACGGTGGACAGATGGGTTGGTGTTGAGACGCAGGGAAAATACACCCAGGGAATGACGGTGGTAGATTACTACTCGCTGACGGGGAATAAGCCGAATACCACGGTGATGGTGGACATCGATCGCGAGGCGTTTGTGGATTTACTGGCGGAGAGGCTTGCTTACTATAGTGCGGCCTGATGCCCTCTCCCAAGGGGAGAGGGAGCAAACCTGCGCTTTTATTTAGGGCTCAAACGGACGACGCTGAAACTGATCGTGGCCGCATTTCGGACACAGCGGCAGGACATCCGGCGTATATACCGCAATATGGTGGTGGCAATTCTCGCACACCAGATTTCCCAAGCCGACCACCTCACCACTGTGATAAACACCGTGATGGTTCAAATCCTGAAAGACCTCGCGCCACTCCAGCTGCGTTTTATCCGTGATGTCGGCCAGCTCTTGCCACAGGCTCTCTTTAATCACCCGCATAAAAACGCTGTCCGTGACCTCCTCCTGACTCTCCTGGTAGCTGCGCGCAAACTCTTCCAGATCGCGACGCACGGCGCGCGTCACCTCTTCCACTTCGGTTCGCGTTAACTCACCCGTTTGCGTCACGCGGGCACGCGCTTGCTCCACCAGCGCGTCGATATCTCGCTCGCCGTTACGCAGCCGTTCCGTCAGTGTCGCCACCAGTTCGCGGTAAAATTGAGCAACCTTGTTCATCATTTTGCCTCCCGGGTAAGTAACTATTTCTAATAATAGACCTTATTTCAGCGCCGCTTTGTCAGGTGAAGCACAGACCCGGTAAATTCCTGCAAAGCGCATTTGTGCGAAAGGCTGTTTTGACGCGGGCGTTTGGGCTATGCTATGCGGATCTGAATTACCACATCCATTGGCTACATTTGTAGCTGTATTGAAAACAGGACCACTGGCTGCCATGCAAGAGCAATACCGCCCGGAAGAGATAGAATCAAAAGTCCAGCAACACTGGGACGAGAAGCGCACCTTTGAAGTAACCGAAGACGAGAGCAAAGAGAAGTATTACTGCCTGTCGATGCTTCCCTATCCTTCTGGTCGACTACACATGGGCCATGTGCGTAACTACACCATCGGCGATGTGATTGCACGCTACCAGCGCATGCTGGGTAAAAACGTTCTGCAGCCTATCGGCTGGGATGCGTTCGGTCTGCCTGCGGAAGGCGCGGCGGTCAAAAACAACACCGCGCCGGCACCGTGGACGTACGACAACATCGCGTACATGAAAAACCAGCTCAAAATGCTGGGCTTTGGCTATGACTGGAGCCGCGAGCTGGCAACCTGTACCCCGGAATACTATCGCTGGGAGCAGAAGTTCTTCACCGAGCTGTATAAAAAAGGACTGGTGTATAAGAAGACCTCTGCCGTTAACTGGTGTCCGAATGACCAGACCGTTCTCGCTAACGAACAGGTTATCGACGGCTGCTGCTGGCGCTGTGACACCAAAGTTGAGCGTAAAGAGATCCCACAGTGGTTTATCAAAATCACCGCTTACGCTGATGAGCTGCTGAACGATCTGGATAACCTGGATCACTGGCCAGATACCGTTAAGACCATGCAGCGCAACTGGATCGGCCGTTCTGAAGGCGTGGAGATTACCTTCAACGTTGAGAACTACGACCAGACCCTGACCGTCTACACCACCCGTCCGGACACCTTCATGGGCGCGACCTACCTGGCCGTGGCCGCAGGTCACCCGCTGGCGCAGAAAGCGGCAGAGAACAACCCGGAACTGGCGACCTTCATCGACGAGTGCCGCAACACCAAAGTGGCCGAAGCCGACATGGCGACGATGGAGAAAAAAGGCGTCGCGACAGGCTTCTATGCGAAGCATCCACTGACTGGCGAAGCGATTCCGGTCTGGGCAGCGAACTTCGTGCTGATGGAGTACGGTACAGGCGCGGTAATGGCCGTACCGGGACACGACCAGCGCGACTACGAGTTTGCCACCAAATACAGCCTGCCGATCAAAGCCGTTATTCTGGCCGCCGATGGTTCTGAACCCGATCTGTCCGAACAAGCGCTGACCGAAAAAGGTACCCTGTTCAACTCCGGTGAATTCAGCGGCCTGAGCTTCGAAGAGGGCTTCAACGCCATCGCCGATAAGCTGGCCTCTCTGGGCGTGGGCGAGCGTAAAGTTAACTTCCGTCTGCGCGACTGGGGCGTGTCCCGTCAGCGTTACTGGGGTGCGCCAATTCCAATGGTGACGCTGGAAGATGGCACCGTGATGCCAACGCCGGAAGATCAGCTCCCGGTGATCCTGCCGGAAGACGTGGTCATGGACGGTATCACCAGCCCGATCAAAGCCGATCCTGAGTGGGCAAAAACCACCGTCAACGGTCAGCCTGCGCTGCGTGAAACCGACACTTTTGACACCTTTATGGAGTCATCCTGGTACTACGCGCGCTACACCTGCCCGCAGTATCAGGACGGTATGCTCGATTCCGATGCGGCAAACTACTGGCTGCCGGTAGATATCTACATCGGCGGCATCGAACACGCCATCATGCACCTGCTCTACTTCCGCTTCTTCCACAAACTGATGCGCGATGCAGGTATGGTGAACTCTGACGAACCAGCAAAACAGCTGCTGTGTCAGGGCATGGTACTGGCGGATGCGTTCTATTACGTCGGTGCTAACGGCGAGCGTAACTGGGTTTCTCCGGTTGATGCGATCGTCGAGCGCGACGAGAAGGGCCGTATCGTTAAGGCGAAAGACGCCGAAGGTCATGAACTGGTCTATACCGGCATGAGCAAGATGTCCAAGTCGAAAAACAACGGTATCGACCCGCAGGTGATGGTTGAGCGTTACGGTGCGGATACCGTGCGTCTGTTCATGATGTTTGCCTCTCCGGCCGACATGACCCTGGAATGGCAGGAGTCTGGCGTGGAAGGCGCAAACCGCTTCCTGAAACGCGTCTGGAAACTGGTTTACGAACACACTGCACTGGGCGATGCCCCGGCGCTGAACGCCGCAGCACTGACTGAAGATCAGCAGGCGCTGCGTCGCGATGTTCATAAAACGATTGCAAAAGTGACCGATGATATTGGTCGTCGTCAGACCTTCAATACCGCAATTGCGGCTATTATGGAACTGATGAACAAGCTGGCGAAAGCCCCGCAGGACGGTGAGCAGGATCGTGCCCTCATGCGTGAAGCGCTGCTGGCCGTTGTTCGCATGCTGAACCCGTTCACTCCGCACGTTAGCTTTACCCTGTGGCAGGAGCTGAAAGGCGAAGGCGATATCGACAACGCGCCGTGGCCGCAGGCTGACGAAGCCGCGATGGTGGAAAACACGACGCTGGTTGTGGTCCAGGTAAACGGCAAAGTCCGCGGTAAAATTACCGTGGCGGTCGATGCAACCGAAGAACAGGTTCGCGAGCGCGCGGGCCAGGAACCTCTGGTCGCAAAATATCTTGAGGGCGTTACCGTACGTAAAGTGATCTACGTACCGGGTAAACTGCTCAATCTGGTCGTTGGCTAAGCGCGGGAGGAAACGTGCGACAACTGGCAACAATACTCTTATCACTGGCGGTGCTTGTCACCGCTGGCTGTGGCTGGCACCTGCGCAATACCACGGCAGTGCCTGCTGAGATGAAAACGATGATTTTCGACTCATCAGATCCGAATGGTCCACTCAGCCGGGCAGTTCGTAATCAGCTGCGTCTGAACGGCGTTGAGCTTGTTGAGAAACAAACGCTGCGCCAGGATGTACCGTCTCTGCGTATCCTCGGAGGAGGTCTGTCGAGAGATACGGCCTCTATCTTCCAGGACGGTCGTACAGCTGAATATCAGATGGTGCTGACGGTCAACGCAGCGGTCCTGATCCCGGGTAAAGACATCTACCCGATCAGCGCGAAAGTGTACCGTTCGTTCTTCGATAACCCGCAGACGGCGCTGGCAAAAGATGCCGAACAGCAGATTATCATCAACGAAATGTACGACAAGGCGGCGGAACAGCTGATCCGTAAACTGCCAGGTATTGCAGCGTCTACCCGACAAGGCTCTGACATTGTTGAAAAACCGGTTGCTGGCACGCTTCCTGCTGCTAACTCTCTGGGTAAATGATGATCAGGCTGTATCCTGAACAACTCCGCGCGCAGCTCAAAGAAGGGCTGCGCGCGGCGTATCTGCTTCTTGGAAACGATCCGTTATTACTTCAGGAAAGCCTGGATGCCGTGCGGCATGAGGCCACCTCTCAGGGCTTCGATGAACACCACACCGTCCAGCTGGATAACAACACCGACTGGAATGCCCTCTTCTCACTCTGTCAGGCGATGAGCCTTTTTGCGTCACGCCAGACTATTCAGATCCTGCTGCCGGAGAACGGTCCTAACGCGGCCATCAATGAACAGCTGGCCACGCTGGTCAGCCTGCTTCACAGCGATCTGCTGCTGATTGTGCGCGGCAACAAGCTCACCAAAGCGCAGGAAAATGCGGCGTGGTTCACCCAACTCGCAGCCCACGCGGTGCAGGTCACCTGTCAGACGCCTGAACAGGCGCATCTCCCAAAATGGGTGGCAGCGAGAGCGAAGCAGAACAACCTTCAGCTGGATGATGCGGCGAACCAACTGCTCTGCTACTGCTATGAAGGTAACCTGCTGGCCCTGGCGCAGGCGCTGGACAGACTCTCCCTGCTCTGGCCGGATGGCAAGCTGACCTTACCGCGCGTCGAGCAGGCCGTTAACGACGCGGCGCACTTCACGCCGTTCCACTGGGTGGACGCGCTGCTGTCGGCGAAGAGCAAACGCGCCCTGCATATTCTGCAACAGCTGCGTCTCGAAGGGAGCGAACCGGTTATTCTGCTGCGTACGCTACAGCGCGAATTGCTGCTGCTGATTACGCTCAAGCGTCAGTCTGCCCATACGCCGCTGCGTTCGCTGTTTGATAAACACCGCGTGTGGCAAAATCGCCGGGCTTTGATCACCGAGGCCGTCAACCGCCTGAGTCATGAACAGCTTCGTCAGGCTGTGCAGCTTCTGATGCGCGCTGAGCTCACGTTAAAACAAGATTATGGCCAGTCGGTCTGGGCGGAGCTGGAAAGCCTTTCTCTGCTGCTCTGCCACAAGGCGCTGGCAGACGTTTTTATTGATGGATAGCATGCATTCTTTACAGGCCTTATATGGCGGCACCTTCGACCCGGTCCATTACGGGCACCTGAAGCCGGTTGAAATTCTGGCGAATCTGATCGGCCTTCAGCGCGTCACCATCATGCCCAACAATGTCCCGCCCCATCGTCCCCAGCCCGAGGCGACCAGCGAGCAGCGAAAAGAGATGCTTGCCCTTGCCATCGCAGATAAACCGCTGTTCCGACTTGACGAGCGTGAGCTGCGTCGCGACACGCCCTCCTGGACGTCTCAGACGCTTCAGGAGTGGCGCGCCGAACAAGGACCAGACCAGCCGCTGGCTTTTATCATCGGCCAGGATTCCCTGCTGAATTTCCCTACGTGGCATCAGTATGAAACCATTCTGGAGAACAGCCACCTGCTCGTCTGCCGCCGTCCTGGCTATCCGCTGACCATGCGTGAAGAGCAGTACCAGCAGTGGCTGGAAGATCACCTCACCGATAATGTCGAAGATCTTCACAACCAGCCTGCCGGGAAGATCTATCTGGCGGAAACGCCGTGGTTCGATATCTCTGCGACCCTCATTCGCGAGCGTTTACAGCAGGGTTTAGCGTGTGACGATCTGCTGCCGACCCCGGTGCTGGCCTATATCCACGCGCACGGTTTGTATCAGAAAAGCGCAGATGAATAGCCGGAGAGCATAAAAAGCGGCTTATTGTTTATCCTGCCTTGACAGGGTAAGCCATACTGTTATTCTCCGCTGCCAGACTTTCCCGCCGATCATTGCTTTACAGAAATTGTTTTACAAAAATGGCAATGCAATCTCAGGCGGAGGGTGGGATGATACCCGCCTTCAAAAGCCCGGCCGGAGACATTTGTCCCGACGCAGGCGTGAGTTCAGGTATACTGTCTGGCTACGAATTCAAAGTTTTACAATCTCATTCACCCCAGGGGGAAAACTTGCAGGGTAAAGCACTCCAGGATTTTGTTATTGACAAAATTGATGACCTGAAAGGTCAGGACATCATCGCTATCGACGTTAAGGGTAAATCCAGTATTACCGACTGCATGATCATCTGCACCGGTACATCGACGCGTCATGTTGTTTCAATTGCCGATCACGTGGTTCAGGAATCGCGTGCAGCAGGGCTGTTGCCGCTGGGCGTTGAAGGTGAAGCGACGGCTGACTGGGTGGTAGTCGACCTCGGCGATGTGATTGTCCACGTCATGCAGGACGAGAGCCGTCGCCTGTATGAGCTGGAAAAACTCTGGGGTTAATGCGTGAAGTTACAGCTGGTCGCCGTCGGCACCAAAATGCCGGACTGGGTACAAACCGGTTTTACTGAATATCTGCGTCGTTTTCCAAAAGACATGCCGTTCGAGCTGGTGGAAATTCCCGCCGGTAAGCGCGGCAAGAACGCTGATATCAAACGTATTCTCGATAAAGAGGGCGAACTGATGCTGGCTGCCGCAGGCAAAAACCGCATCGTCACCCTCGATATTCCAGGTAAACCCTGGGATACGCCGCAGCTGGCGCAAGAACTGGAGCGCTGGAAGCAGGATGGTCGTGACGTCAGTCTGTTGATTGGTGGACCAGAAGGGTTATCCCCTGCCTGCAAAGCGGCGGCTGAACAAAGTTGGTCTCTCTCCGCGCTGACGCTTCCCCACCCGCTCGTTCGGGTACTGGTGGCAGAAAGCCTGTATCGCGCGTGGAGCATTACTACCAACCACCCCTATCACCGCGAGTAATGACTGACCAGGGTAGATTAAGCAGCGGATGAAACTACAGAATTCTTTTCGCGACTATACGGCTGAGTCCGCGCTGTTTGTGCGCCGGGCGCTGGTCGCCTTTACCGGGATTTTGCTGCTTACCGGCGTGCTGATCGCCAACCTCTATAATCTGCAAATTGTCCGCTTTACCGACTACCAGACGCGTTCAAACGAAAACCGCATTAAGCTGGTGCCTATCGCACCGAGCCGCGGCATTATTTACGATCGTAACGGCACCCCGCTGGCGTTAAACCGCACCATCTATCAAATCGAGATGATGCCGGAAAAAGTCGATAATGTTCAGGATACGCTGGAAGCGCTGAAAAGCGTTGTCGACCTTAACGATGACGATATTGCGGCCTTCAAAAAAGAGCGCGCCCGCTCTCACCGTTTCACCTCGATTCCGGTTAAAACCAATCTGACGGAAGTCCAGGTGGCCCGCTTTGCTGTGAATCAGTACCGTTTCCCCGGCGTGGAAGTGAAGGGATATAAGCGTCGCTACTATCCCTACGGCTCAGCGCTGACGCATGTGATTGGCTACGTTTCCAAGATTAACGACAAAGACGTCGACCGCCTTGATAAAGACGGCAAGCTGGCCAACTACGCTGCTACGCACGATATCGGTAAGCTGGGGATCGAACGTTACTACGAAGACGTTCTGCACGGGCAAACCGGCTATGAAGAGGTTGAAGTTAACAACCGCGGCCGCGTGATCCGCCAGCTGAAAGAAGTGCCACCTCAGGCGGGGCATGACGTCTATCTGACGCTCGATCTTAAACTTCAGCAGTACATCGAAACCCTGCTGGCGGGCAGCCGTGCAGCCGTTGTGGTCACCGATCCTCGTACCGGCGGCATCCTGGCGATGGTCTCCATGCCTAGCTATGACCCGAACCTCTTTGTTGACGGCATTTCCAGTAAAGACTATTCCGGTCTGCTGAATGACCCGAACACGCCGCTGGTGAACCGCGCGACGCAAGGGGTTTACCCGCCAGCATCCACGGTTAAACCGTACGTGGCGGTCTCTGCGCTGAGTGCCGGCGTCATCAACCGTAATACCAGCCTGTTTGACCCGGGCTGGTGGCAGCTGCCGGGTTCAGATAAGCGCTATCGTGACTGGAAAAAATGGGGCCACGGTCATCTGAACGTCACCAAATCGCTGGAGGAATCCGCGGATACCTTCTTCTATCAGGTGGCGTATGACATGGGTATCGACCGCCTGTCAGAGTGGATGAGCAAATTCGGCTACGGGCATTACACCGGTGTTGACCTTTCAGAAGAACGTTCTGGCAACATGCCAACGCGTGAATGGAAGCTGAAGCGCTTTAAAAAACCGTGGTATCAGGGTGACACCATTCCGGTGGGTATCGGTCAGGGCTACTGGACGGCAACGCCGCTTCAGATGAACAAGGCCATGATGATTCTCATCAATGACGGCGTGGTAAAAGTGCCTCATCTGCTGCAGAGCACGGTTGAAGACGGCAAAAAAGTGCCGTGGAATCAGCCGCACGAGGCCCCGGTGGGAGACATTCATTCCGGCTTCTGGGAAATTGCGAAAGACGGTATGTACGGCGTGGCAAATCGCCCGAACGGTACCGCGCATAAGTACTTCGCCGGTACGCCGTATAAAGTGGCCGCGAAATCCGGTACTGCGCAGGTGTTTGGTCTGAAAGCCAACGAAACCTATAACGCGCACCGCATTGCTGAACGTCTGCGTGACCATAAGCTGATGACGGCGTTTGCCCCTTATGATAACCCGCAGGTCGCGGTGGCGATGATTCTGGAGAACGGCGGTGCCGGGCCAGCAGTAGGGACCATCATGCGCCAGATCCTTGACCACATTATGCTGGGTGATAACAACACCGAACTGCCGGCTGAAAACCCGGCCGCCGCTGCGGCGGAGGACCAATAATCATGACGGATAATCCAAATAAAAAATCGCTGTGGGATAAAATCCACATCGACCCAGCCATGCTGCTGATCCTGCTGGCTCTGCTGGTTTACAGCGCCCTGGTTATCTGGAGCGCCAGCGGCCAGGACATCGGCATGATGGAGCGCAAAATCGGCCAGATCGCCATGGGTCTGATCATCATGGTGGTGATGGCGCAAATCCCGCCGCGCGTGTACGAAGGCTGGGCCCCCTATCTCTACATCTTCTGTATTATTTTGCTGGTTGCGGTAGATGCGTTTGGCGCCATTTCAAAAGGCGCGCAGCGCTGGCTGGATCTGGGCGTTGTCCGCTTCCAGCCCTCGGAAATAGCCAAAATCGCCGTTCCGTTGATGGTGGCACGCTTTATCAACCGCGACGTCTGTCCACCGTCTCTGAAAAATACCGCCATCGCGCTGGTGCTTATTTTCCTGCCGACGCTGCTGGTTGCGGCGCAGCCTGACCTTGGCACCTCAATTCTTATCGCCCTCTCCGGCCTGTTTGTCCTTTTCCTGTCAGGACTGAGCTGGCGCCTGATTGGTATCGCGGTGGTGCTGATTGCGGCGTTCATTCCTATCCTCTGGTTCTTCCTGATGCATGATTACCAGCGCCAGCGCGTCATGATGCTGCTCGATCCGGAAACCGATCCGCTGGGCGCGGGCTATCATATTATTCAGTCCAAGATTGCGATTGGCTCCGGCGGCCTGCGCGGTAAAGGCTGGCTGCACGGCACGCAGTCGCAGCTGGAGTTTTTACCGGAACGCCACACCGACTTTATCTTTGCCGTACTGGCGGAAGAGCTGGGGCTGGTTGGCATCTTAATATTGCTGGCGCTGTACGTCCTGCTGATCATGCGGGGATTGTGGATTGCAGCGCGCGCGCAAACCACTTTTGGTCGCGTCATGGCCGGCGGGTTGATGCTGATTTTATTCGTTTATGTCTTCGTAAATATTGGTATGGTGAGTGGTATTCTGCCGGTGGTAGGCGTACCGCTGCCGCTGGTGAGTTACGGAGGCTCGGCACTGATCGTGTTGATGGCCGGGTTTGGTATCGTGATGTCGATCCATACCCACAGAAAAATGTTGTCAAAAAGCGTATAAAAATAAGGGGATCGGAATGCGTAAGCAGTGGCTGGGGATCTGCATCGCGGCAAGTTTACTTGCGGCATGCACAAGTGATGATGGTCAGCAACAGGCAACCGTCGCGCCGCCGCAGCCTGCGGTGTGTAATGGCCCGATCGTTGAAATCAGCGGTGCCGATCCCGTTTATGAACCGCTGAATGCCAGTGCCAATCAGGATTACGAGCGCGACGGCAAAAGCTATAAAATTGTTCAGGATCCTTCCCGTTTCAGCCAGGCGGGCTTTGCCGCCATTTATGATGCCGAGCCAGGCAGTAACCTGACGGCTTCCGGGGAAGCGTTCGACCCAATGCAGCTGACGGCAGCACATCCGACGCTGCCGATCCCGAGCTACGCCCGTATCACCAACCTGGCGAATGGCCGCATGATCGTCGTGCGTATCAACGACCGCGGCCCGTACGGGAATGACCGTGTGATTTCCCTGTCGCGCGCGTCTGCCGATCGCCTGAACACCTCAAACAACACCAAGGTCCGTATTGACCCGATTATCGTCGCGCAGGATGGTTCGCTCTCCGGGCCGGGAACCGCGTGTACGACGGTGGCAAAACAGACCTATGCCCTTCCTGACCGCCCAAATCTTGACGGCGGAATGGGAAGCGTCTCGTCTCCGGCAGAGCCTGCTCAGCCGGGGGGAGAAATACGCCCGATCAGCAATGACACGCTGCAAAGCGAGGATTCTACCGGTGCGCCGGTAAAGAGTAGCGGTTTTCTTGGCGCACCGACGACCTTAGCCTCAGGCGTGCTGGAAGGCAGTGAGCCGACTCCAGCCCCTGCTCCCGTTGCGGCACCAGCAACTCAGCCGGCTCCCGTAACGGCGCCAGCGGCCACGCAAAGTGCGGCGGTGGCGGCTCCAGCAGCGGCCAGCGGCAGCTATATGGTTCAGGTAGGCGCAGTGAGCGATCAGGCCCGGGCCAAGCAGTACCAACAGCGTCTGAGCCAGCAGTTTGGCGTACCGGGACGCGTTGAGCAGAACGGCGCGGTCTGGCGCATTCAGATGGGACCGTTTGCCAGCAAATCGCAGGCCGTGTCCCTGCAGCAGCGTCTGCAGAATGAAGCTCAACTTCAGTCATTTATCGCTGTTGCGAAATAATTAACCGGCGGTATCCGAATTGTCAGTTTGTGTAAAACACATTCACAAACTCATGCTTAAAGTCGGATGCCTGCCTGAATAGCATTTGCTATAGTAAGGCACTTTTTTTTAATTCCATCACGGATGTCGTAGTTCTGACCATGAAGACCACTTTTTCTGCTCGTTTTGTGCAGCGCATGGCGCTGACCACGGCCCTTTGCGCGGCTGCGCTCTCTGCAGCTCACGCCGATGACCTGAATATCAAGACCATGATCCCTGGCGTTCCGCAAATCGACGCGGAATCCTATATCCTGATCGATTACAACTCTGGCAAAGTGCTGGCAGAACAGAATGCCGATGCCCGCCGTGACCCGGCCAGCCTGACCAAAATGATGACCAGCTACGTTATCGGCCAGGCGATGAAGGCTGGTAAATTCAAAGAATCGGATCTGGTCACCATCGGTAACGATGCGTGGGCAACCGGGAACCCTGTTTTCAAAGGTTCCTCTCTGATGTTCCTGAAGCCGGGTATGCAGGTTCCTGTTTCCCAGCTGATTCGCGGTATCAACCTGCAGTCGGGTAACGATGCCTGCGTGGCGATGGCCGATTTCGCCGCCGGTAGCCAGGACGCATTCGTGGGCCTGATGAACAGCTACGTGAATGCGCTGGGTCTGAAAAACAGCCATTTCCAGACCGTACACGGCCTGGACGCAGACGGTCAGTACAGCTCCGCACGTGATATGGCGCTGATTGGTCAGGCGCTGATCCGCGATGTCCCTAATGAATACTCTATTTATAAAGAGAAAGAGTTCACCTTCAACGGTATTCGTCAGACCAACCGTAACGGCCTGCTGTGGGATAACAGCCTGAACGTTGACGGCATCAAAACTGGCCACACCGACAAAGCGGGCTATAACCTGGTGGCCTCTGCCACTGAAGGTCAGATGCGTCTGATCTCTGCCGTGATGGGCGGCCGCACCTTTAAAGGTCGTGAAACCGAAAGCAAGAAACTGCTGACCTGGGGCTTCCGCTTCTTCGAAACCGTGAACCCACTGAAAGCAGGCAAAGAGTTTGCGTCTGAACCCGTCTGGTTCGGCGACAACGACCGTGCTTCACTCGGCGTTGATAAAGACCTCTACCTGACCATTCCACGCGGTCGTATGAAGGATCTGAAAGCCAGCTACGTGCTGAACAGCACCGAGCTGCATGCCCCGCTGCAGAAAAACCAGGTTGTGGGTACCATCAACTTCCAGCTGGATGGCAAAACGATCGATCAGCGTCCGCTGGTTGTCCTGCAGGAAATTCCTGAAGGCAATTTCTTCGGCAAAATCATTGATTACATTAAATTGATGTTCCATCACTGGTTTGGTTAAAAATTGAACACTTGAAAGTGTGATTTTGATCCCCATATACTAAGTATCCTGATAACTCCCACCTGACGTGGGAGTTATTATTTTTTGACGTTACGCCGGAGCTGACATGAAAACCAAACTTAACGAACTGCTTGAATTCCCTACCTCATTTACCTACAAAGTAATGGGTCTGGCGAAACCTGAGCTGGTTGATCAGGTGGTTGAAGTGGTACAGCGCCATGCGCCGGGTGACTACTCTCCGTCAGTAAAACCAAGCAGCAAGGGCAACTACCACTCGGTTTCTATTACCATCACTGCGACACACATTGAGCAGGTGGAAACGCTGTACGAAGAGCTCGGCAATATCGAAATTGTTCGTATGGTGCTGTAGTCCCTTTGCGGTTACCCGGTTTGCCGGGTAACCCCTCTCCCCCGCTGTGATATACTCCCCCACACCTTTTGTCCCTCGTCTTCGGAGACACAGTTTTGTATCAGGATAAAATTCTGGTCCGTCACCTCGGGCTGCAACCTTATGAGCCTGTCTCCCAGGCCATGCATGACTTCACCGATTCACGCGATGACAGCACCCCGGATGAAATCTGGCTGGTCGAACACCTGCCGGTATTTACACAAGGCCAGGCGGGTAAAGCAGAACATTTATTAATGACGGGAGATATTCCGGTTATCCAGAGCGATCGCGGCGGTCAGGTCACTTATCATGGGCCCGGGCAGCAGGTGATGTACGTCCTGCTCAATCTGAAGCGTAGAAAGCTGGGCGTGCGTGAACTGGTGACCTTACTTGAAAACACTGTCGTCAACACCCTGGCAGAATATGGTATTGACGCGCATCCGCGCGCCGATGCGCCGGGCGTCTACGTTGGGGAAATGAAGATTTGTTCTCTGGGGCTGCGTATTCGTAAAGGCTGCTCATTCCATGGCCTGGCCTTGAATATTAATATGGATCTCGCGCCTTTCCAGCGCATTAACCCCTGCGGCTACGCCGGCATGGAAATGACGCAAATGTGCCAGTGGGTTGAAACCGCTACGCCAGAACATATTCGTCCCGTGCTTTTAAAGCATATGTTAGCACTACTTAACAGTCCACCGCACGAATATATCCCTGCTTAATATATCATACTACAGGGCTCGCTAATTTGACGGGCCGCTGTTTATTTACCGCTTTTACGCTTTACAATAATCCGCGGATTCTATATTTTCGAAGCGCCCGAATATTATCGCTACATATTATTTAGCCTCCAGCAAGCATGGCAAACACGGCATAAGTAACGTGAGCAATTATCACACAACTGTTTGTTTTTGATGAACAAGTGAAACAAAACCAACAGTTTACGAATCTCTACAAGCATAATAAATAAATTCAACTATCATTCATATTGTGAATGTATACGGAGTGAAAGCGTGGAGTATAATAATTTACCGGCCAAACGACTGAATGAACCCGGTGGCGAAGACAAGCCGCAAATTTTTCGGACTTTACGTAATATTGATCTCAATTTACTGACTATTTTTGAGGCAGTATATGTCCATAAGGGTATCGTTAACGCTGCGAAAATTCTTAATCTCACGCCATCAGCAATAAGTCAGTCAATCCAAAAGCTTCGCGCTATATTTCCTGACCCGTTATTTATCCGTAAGGGCCAGGGGGTAACGCCGACGGCTTACGCTACCCATCTTCATGAGTACATCAGCCAGGGGCTTGAGTCGATTCTGGGCGCACTTGATTTAACCGGAAGCTATGATAAGCAGCGAACCATCACCATCGGCTGTTCCCCTTCTGTAGGGGTGCTGGTCATGCCTGCGATCTTTCAGGCCGTGAAAGAGCATGCGCCGCAGCTTCTGCTACGCAACGTGCCTCTCAATGACCCTGACATTCAGCTTGCCCAGTTCCAGACGGACCTGATTATTGAAAGCGGCAGCTTCAGTGCCAGAGCTCTGGGGCAAAATGTGCTTTATGCGGATAACCTGGTACTGGTTTGCCGCCAGCAGCATCCTGCTCTTAGCGAGCCGTTAACCATCGAAAACCTGCGCAACTACGACCACTCATCTTTCATGACCGAAGGACAATCTAATCATGCACTTCGTCAGCGTATTGATGAAATTTTCCCGGAACGTCAGATCAGCTTCAGCAGTTACAATATGTTTACCACCGCATCCCTGATCGGCAGCAGCGACATGCTGTGCGTTATGCCATCACGCCTGTACAGCCTGCTACAAAAATGCTGGCCGCTGGAAAGCATCCCGCTCAGTCAGCTTAATGCGGAATCTATCGAGATTTCACTGCATTACAACAAGCTGAGTTTGCGCGATCCGGTCCTGGAAAACGTCATCCGCATTATCCGTCAGGCCTTCTGACAGGTTTAGCCAGCACAAGTCCCTGCAACCCGCAGGGCAAAAGGCACAAAACAACAACTATTTTACAAATTGGCGATCTGGCAGGCTGCTTTAACGACCGTTTCAATGATATACTGCCTGTCGTTCGTTCAAAAATAGTTGATAAATACAACATTCCCTTGAATTGAAACGCTTTCCTTCGATATTCGCAACTGGAACACGCACGCTATGAGTAAACCCATTGTGATGGAACGCGGTGTTAAATACCGCGATGCCGATAAAATGGCCCTTATCCCGGTTAAAAACGTGGCTACAGAGCGCGAGGCGCTGTTAAGAAAACCGGAATGGATGAAAATCAAACTTCCGGCCGACTCTTCGCGTATCCAGGGGATCAAAGCGGCGATGCGCAAGAATGGCCTTCACTCCGTTTGTGAAGAAGCCTCTTGCCCGAACCTTGCTGAATGTTTCAATCACGGTACCGCGACGTTTATGATTCTGGGTGCTATCTGTACCCGCCGCTGCCCGTTCTGCGATGTTGCTCATGGCCGTCCAGTCGCGCCTGATGCTAACGAACCCCAGAAACTGGCGCAGACCATCGCCGACATGGCGCTGCGTTATGTGGTTATCACATCCGTTGACCGTGACGACCTGCGTGATGGTGGTGCTCAACACTTCGCCGACTGCATTACGGCCATTCGTGAGAAAAGCCCTAACATCAAAATCGAGACGCTGGTGCCTGACTTCCGTGGCCGTATGGACCGCGCGCTGGATATCCTCACCGCAACGCCGCCAGATGTGTTTAACCACAACCTGGAAAACGTGCCGCGTCTTTACCGTCAGGTCCGTCCGGGCGCAGACTACAACTGGTCCCTGAAGCTGCTGGAGCGTTTCAAAGAAGCGCATCCGCATATTCCGACCAAGTCTGGTCTGATGGTGGGCCTGGGTGAAACCAATGATGAAATCATCGAGGTGATGCGCGATCTTCGCCGCCACGGTGTGACCATGTTGACCCTGGGACAGTATCTGCAGCCAAGCCGCCACCACCTGCCGGTACAGCGCTACGTGAGTCCGGACGAGTTCGATGAAATGAAAGCCGAAGCGATGGCGATGGGCTTCACCCACGCAGCCTGCGGCCCATTCGTTCGCTCCTCATACCATGCCGATATGCAGGCTAAAGGCGAAGAAGTTAAATAATGCTGTAATATTCATTTACAGTAATACAAAAAAACCGGCCTCATGAGCCGGTTTTTTTCGCAAGCCCTCAGGCGTTGCCGTCACTCTTTGTGAGAAAGCTTGTCTGCCGGGACGTCATCCTCGGCGCTTTTCTTCGCCGCTGCATCATCATCGTTCATCGCTTTCTTAAAGCCTTTGATGGCAGCCCCCAGGTCACCACCCAGCGTGCGTAACTTCTTGGTACCAAACAGCAGGACGACCAGTGCGGCAACCACCAGCAGTTTGGTAATACTAATCTCACCCATAGATACCTTCTTTACTTAAAACAGGCTGCATTCAGCGCCAAAACCTGAATGTATTAACGGTCATTTAGCGCGTGCACACAATAGCAATCTGTAACAAGGTGAATCAAGCATTGTTGAAAAAAACATCACAATAATTGCGGTGGCGCAAACCGACGATTACGAAGAACGGGTAATTGCTGACGCGCAAGCGCAATTCTTTCTGAGTTTATCTTCGCCACCAGCAAATCCGGGGCTTCAGCGGTGGCGGCGATCGTCACCCCCAGCGGATCAACTACCCTGCTTTGCCCGATGTTTTTCGTGCCACATTCTCCTGCGGCAACGACATAGCAGGTGGTATCCAGCGCGCGCGCCGCAAGCAGCGTTGCCCAGTGGTGCTCTTTTAACGGCCCTCTGACCCACGCGGCAGGCAGCACCAGTACGTCCGCCCCCTGCAGCGCCAGATGCAGCGCCAGCTCGGGAAAACGCAGGTCATAGCAGGTCATCAGCCCGATCCTGAATCCGTCAATCTCCAGCAGCGGTGGGATATCGTCTCCGGGGTCAACGCGACGCGACTCCTGGATGCTGAACGCATCATAGAGGTGAAGCTTGGCGTAGCGTGCGACGATGGTCCCGTCACGAATCGCCACCAGCGTATTCACCGCGCGACCCGGCGTGGAGGGAACATGGATCGTTAAGATCGTCGTCATCGTATTGCCTGCGCTTTGGGCGAGCAATTGCTGTAAGAATTCGCCATCCAGCGGCTGCGCGGACTTCACGGACAAATCCGGGTCGTTATCAGCTCTGGCCAGCAGCGCCTCGGGGAGAACCAACAGCGACGCGCCTTTCTGTCGGGCCTGCATCATCAGGTTGACGCATGTTTTCGCATTCTCACGCCAGTCAGGCGTGACGGCAAACTGCCCTACCGCTACATACATATTTGTCCCCTCATCATAAACGGCGTTAAACTCGCTACTCTTACACATCAAATAGCAGGTATTTAGCGTGTTACAACTACTTTTAGCCGTTTTTATTGGTGGGGGAACGGGTAGCGTTGCGCGATGGTTTCTGAGTATGCGGTTTAACCCCCTGCATCAGGCGATTCCCATGGGGACGCTTGCCGCAAACCTGATTGGTGCTTTCATCATTGGCATGGGGCTGGCCTGGTTTAATCGAATGACGCACATCGACCCAATGTGGAAAGTATTAATTACCACCGGATTCTGCGGCGGTTTGACCACCTTCTCAACCTTTTCTGCGGAAACGGTTTTTCTCTTTCAGGAAGGCCGCATTGGCTGGGCGCTGATGAATATCGCGATTAACATGCTCGGATCCTTTGCGATGACGGGGATCGCATTTTGGCTCTTTTCTTCCGCAAGCGCGCATTAACAGCCGAACCGTTAATGTTGGCTTAATTTTTCTCTGTCACTCTGGATGCAGTACTGAACGAGGGTGACAGAATGAAACAGAGTCTGATGAGCGCAGGAATGGTGTTGTTGAGCGTGCTGATCGTTGCCAGCTTCCTGAAAATGTATCTGCTTGGCTGATTCAAAACGAAAAAAACCCGCTCAGTGAGCGGGTTTTGAAATTCTTGCTGACGCGTCTGAATTACAGAGCGATTACGTTAGCAGCAGAAGGGCCTTTGGCACCGTTAGTGATTTCGAACTCTACACGCTGACCTTCAGCCAGAGTTTTGAAACCATTAGACTGGATTGCAGAGAAGTGTACGAACACGTCTTTGCTGCCATCTTCAGGAGTAATGAAACCGAATCCTTTGGACTCATTAAACCACTTAACGTTACCTTTAATCTTAGACATCAAAATTACCTTTACATTAAAAAACGACACAAATGCTGTGTCGGTTATCAGTACATCAATTGTGGGACCTTTTGTCCAGCGGATCTTTGATAAAAAGTGACTAAAGTCGCGTTAATTTTCACTGACAGATTTTTATCGCTTATGAATCAGCGCCTGCGCGTTTTTTCACCAGTATGTAACGTTTTGTCAGTTAAAACTGAAAACGCATCCAGGCGAAGTAAACGTTACCGTTGTTATACGTACCCGGAATGTAGGTCATCTGGAACGTTGCGGGGCCATAGCCAATAGAGGCCAAAGGCAGCAGCACCGGGATTGGAATGTATTTCCAGTTGTCACGTGCAGTGACCCCGGCGGTATAGCCCAAACCGACGTGGAAGTTCTCGTCCGCTAGCGGGCGCCAGGTTTTTTCCCAACCATATCCCCCAATCGGCTCCCATTTATTAAACGAGTCTTTGAAGGCCATCAGATAGATGCCATGCCAGTTTCCCTTTTCATCCCAGCGGGACTGGCCAAAACCTGCGCCCCACGGACGCTCGTTGTATTTATCGGTTTTCTCTTTGTCATAAGCAAAACGCGCATGCCACGTTATTGCCGGGACATAGAGATCATAATGTTCAGGTGCCGTCCAGGTCTGGGAAACATTATCCGTAAAGGTTGAGAACCAGCCTTTATCCGTCGCGGTTTCTTCTGCCTGTGCAACAGAAGAAAACGTTAACTGCCCAAAAATAAACAACAAAATAGAGAAAAATGTATTACGTACAATCACAATGCAATTACCATTCTTAGTATTCGAGGCAAAGTTTACCACAACATAGTTGAATAAAGGCTTAACGGCATCGGCGTTATTCCTAATTATTCGGCCACTTCCCGGGAATATTCTTAAAGAAAGCCGACGATACGTTCAAATAAGCCCACAAGGTGTGTGACTTTTACCATTTGATATTGTTAATCAGTAACTTGTAAAACCACACAAAGCATTAACAATTTGTTATCATTATTAATGACATGTTGCGCGGTTTCTGAGGGTCAAGGACCTCATGACATAAATGTATGGACCATGGCAAAAACACGGTTGTTCTGTTCTTTAGTTGTCAGTTTATTGATTTTAATCAGCAAGAACAGAACATTTATTCGGCACATTTTCATCCTTCTTTTTTTATTGATTTTTTGTGCTCCATTGCAGCAGAGATACAGGGGAAATCATGCTTACGCTATTCGAACTCCTTATTGGAGTCGTCGTCATTGTCGGCGTCGCACGCTACATCATTAAAGGCTACTCGGCCACGGGCGTATTATTTGTCGGCGGTTTAACGCTGCTGATTATCAGCGCAATAATGGGGCACCAGGTGTTACCTGCCAGCGCGACCAGTACCGGTTACACTGCTACAGATATTGTTGAATACATTAAAATATTGCTCATGAGCCGCGGCGGTGACCTGGGTATGATGATCATGATGCTGTGCGGTTTTGCAGCCTACATGACCCATATCGGCGCCAACGACATGGTCGTTAAGCTTGCCTCCAAACCCCTGCAGTACATCAACTCGCCGTATCTGCTGATGGTCGCCGCCTATTTCCTCGCCTGCCTCATGTCGCTGGCCGTTTCGTCAGCTACCGGGCTTGGCGTACTGCTCATGGCGACGCTGTTCCCGGTGATGGTGAATGTCGGTATCAGCCGTGGCGCGGCCGCGGCAATTTGCGCGTCTCCGGCAGCGATTATTCTCTCCCCGACCTCCGGCGATGTCGTGCTGGCGGCAAAGGCGGCGGAGATGTCACTCATCGACTTCGCCTTTAAAACTACGTTACCGATCTCGATTGTTGCCATCGTGGGCATGGGGATCGCGCATTTCTTCTGGCAGCGCTATCTCGATAAGAAAGAAAACATCAGCCATGAAATGATGGACGTGAGTGAGATCACCACGACCGCTCCCGCGTTCTATGCCATTCTGCCGTTCACCCCGATCGTCGGAGTGCTGATTTTTGACGGCAAATGGGGTCCACAGCTGCATATCATCACCATTCTGGTCATCTGTATGCTGCTGGCCGCCGTGCTGGAGTTTGTGCGCGGTTTTAACACGCGAAAAGTCTTCTCGGGTCTGGAAGTCGCGTATCGCGGTATGGCGGATGCCTTCGCTGGCGTGGTGATCCTGCTGGTTGCAGCGGGCGTTTTTGCCCAGGGTCTGAGTACGATCGGCTTTATCCAGAGCCTGATTTCTATCGCCACCTCGTTCGGCTCGGCCAGTATTATCCTGATGCTGGTACTGGTGGTGCTGACCATGCTGGCGGCGATGACTACCGGTTCCGGTAATGCGCCTTTCTACGCTTTCGTTGAGATGATCCCGAAACTGGCTCACTCCTCCGGTATTAACCCGGCCTACCTCTCCATTCCCATGCTGCAGGCGTCAAACCTCGGCCGTACCATTTCGCCTGTGTCGGGCGTGGTCGTCGCCGTTGCCGGGATGGCAAAAATCTCGCCATTTGAAGTGGTAAAACGCACCTCAGTGCCCGTTATAGTTGGTCTGATTATCGTGATTATCGCCACCGAAGTGCTGGTTCCCGGCGCGGCCTAAGCTAAATTATGGATATCCAAAAAGCGCCTGCGGGCGCTTTTTGTGCTTTAATAACCTCCAGAAATAAATCGTGCTCATTCGATCAGGAAATCATATGTTCAGGAAGGATATCGTCATCCCGTCTGGCGCAATGGCGCTTGCTCTCTGTATCTTCTCCGCTCAGGCGGAACCGCTGAAGGCAACACAGTATGGCGATTTCGATCGCTATGTGCTGGCGCTGTCCTGGCAAACCGGGTTTTGCCAGAGCATGGTCGAGCGCAACCGCAATGAACCTGACGAATGTCGCCTGCAAAAAGAGCGAGATAATAAAGCCGATTTTCTGACCGTTCACGGTCTATGGCCTGGCCTGCCGAAATCTATTGCCGCACGCGGCGTTGATGAGCGTCGATGGATGCGTTTTGGCTGCGCCACGCGCCCTATCCCGAACATGCCGGAAGTGAAGGCCAGCCGCAAATGCAATGCAGCCGAAACCGGACTGTCGCTTTCCGCGGCCGCAAAGCTCAACGACGTGATGCCGGGCGCGGGCGGTAATTCCTGCCTGGAACGTTATGAATATGCCAAACATGGCGTCTGCTTTGGTTTCGATCCGGATGCCTATTTCGGCACGATGGTGCGGATGAATCAGGAAGTTAAAAACAGCGCGGTTGGTAAATTCCTCGCCGATAATTACGGGAAAACCGTCAATCGCAGCGACTTTGACATTGCCGTTGCCAAAAGCTGGGGCAAAGAAAACATCAAAGCGATCAAGCTGACCTGCAACGGCAATCCGGCGTATCTGACCGAGATGCAGGTTTCGCTTAAGGCGGACACCATTAACAACCCGCTTTCTGCGGCGTCATTTGCACCGCAGCCACATCCGGGTAACTGCGGAAAACAGTTCGTGATTGATAAAGCCGGTTACTGATCCGCGCCCGGGCGCACCATATCAAACCGGTTTTCGTCACTGATACCATAATACGCCGTCGGCCCACCCGCACGCAGGATGGGCTGCGCCTTAGCCGTCTGGTAAATCCCCTCTTCCAGCAGCGTTTCGGCGATATGGATACCGACAACCTCCCCCAGCACCAGCCAGGTATCGACCGGTGTGCCGTCGGCACCGGTAAGCTGAATGCACTGCGACAGGCGGCACTCAAAGTTCACCGGGCTTTCGGCGACGCGGGGCGCGCTAACCAGCTGGCTCGCCGCCGGCGTGAGTCCGGCAAAGCTAAATTCATCCCGATCGTGAGGAAGCATGGCAGAGGTTTGGTTCATGGCTTCGGCAAGATCGCGGGTTGCGAGGTTCCAGACAAACTCTTTTGTTTCGTTAATATTACGCACGCTGTCCTTCCAGCCGTTGCTGGAAAAACCGATGATCGGCGGGCGATAGTTAAAGCAGTTAAAGAAGCTGTACGGTGCGAGATTCAGCTGACCGGCCTTATCGCATGACGAGATCCAGCCGATCGGACGTGGACCAATAATGGCGTTCAGCGGATCGTGCGGCAGGCCGTGACCCTGAGACGGTTGGTAGAAGTACATAATTCTCTCTCGTTGATGGGCAACGCCCGGGTTCAGGACACTCAGCGTAACGTATTCCGCCCGGAATGAAGACTGAATAAATTTCAGCGAAAATTCATATGGACCATGAATGTGACCTTCATCACTTCAAACTTGCGCGCTCAGCCAGTATCATCGGGAGAGTTAAACCCTCGCTGCCAGACGGCGAGGGTTTTCTTTTGGATTGGTTTCTGCGTTACACGCAGCATTAACGACATGGAGTAAAAATGTCCAGACCTACAATTATCATCAATGAGCTCGACGCAGAACGTATCGACAGGCTGCTGGAAAAAGCAGAGTTTGCCTCACTTCCCGTGGCCGACGCCCTGAATGAGGAGCTCGACCGGGCACAGATGTGCACGCCTGAGACGATGCCGCATGACGTGGTCACCATGAACAGCCAGGTAAAATTCCGCAACCTTACCACCGGTGAAGAGCTGACCCGCACGCTGGTTTACCCGGCTCAGATGACCGACAGCAGCGCACAGCTTTCTGTTCTGGCCCCTGTGGGTGCCGCACTGCTGGGCCTGCGCACGGGAGATACCATCCACTGGGAATTGCCGGGCGGCGCCTCTGCCCATCTGGAAGTACTGGCGTTGCTCTACCAGCCAGAAGCCGCGGGCGATTACCTGCGTTAACCTCTTCTGACCAAGCGCCCACCCGCTTTGCACAGAGGATGCAGCCGCATCCTCTTTCCGTAAATTCACCCCATTTTCTTATATCGCGCAAAAAGCCCTTAACCCACGCTTAATCTGTTTTGGTGCCGTGGGGACGGTCATGAGTGAGATACTGGCTATCACACTTATTTTTCTGATTATTGCGGCGATTATCGTCATGGCCGTGCTTTATCTTGAACGCCACAGCTAGGCGAGTATTCATGCAACCCCACCGGGGAAAGCATTCACCAGGCCCTTAACTTTCTGCTCTGCGGCCTCGGGTGTTTCTGCACCAGGGACCAGAATCACCTTCCGGCACTCCTCCTCCCGTTTTTCGAATACCTTATAGGCGCGTTCCGCATCCGCAAGGGGAAGATAATGGGTCACGATCTCTTCCGGGGTAAGCAGCCCTTTTTCGATTAGCGGCAGCAGTTCACCCAGCCAGGCATGGACGTGCGTCTGGCCCATCTTAAACGTCAGCCCCTTATCGAAGGCATCGCCAAACAGGAAGCCATGAATAAACCCGGCGTACACGCCGGGTACGCTGACCACCCCACCGCGTCGAACGGCGGCAATGCACTGACGCAACGCTTTGCCGCTGCTGCCTTCAATTTTAAGATTGCTGAGGATCGTTTCCGTGGTGCTACCTTTCGCTTCAAACCCTACCGCATCAATCACGGCGTCAACGCCGCGCTTTCCCGCGGTTTGTTCGATGATTTTTTCCGCCGCGTCGTTATCATCATCAAAGTTGATGGGAATTGCGCCGTAACGCGCCTCGGCAAATCGCAAACGGTACGGGTGGTGATCGATAACAAAGATCTGCTCAGCCCCTAACAGCCGCGCGCAGGCAATGGTCAGTAGCCCCACCGGCCCGGCGCCGAAAACCGCAACGCTTGAGCCTTTTTCAATCTGTGCATTTTTTGCCGCCTGCCAGGCCGTGGGCAAAATATCGGACAGGAACAGCGCCTTATCATCGGAAAGAAGTTGCGGGACCTTAAACGGCCCGACGTTGCCTTTTGGCACGCGGACATATTCCGCCTGTCCCCCCGGCACGCCGCCGTAGAGATGGCTGTAGCCAAACAGCGCGGCCGGCGCGGGAATTTGCTTTTTGTTAAGCGCGGCGCCCTGCCCGGCATTGGTATTCTCACAGGCTGCGAATTGCTGCAGACGACAGAAGAAACAGTCTCCGCAAGCGATGACAAAGGGGATCACCACACGATCGCCTTTTTGCAAATTCTTCACCTCTGCGCCGCACTCGACGATTTCCCCCATAAACTCATGGCCAAAAATGTCGCCGTGCTGCACCTTCGGGATCTTTCCGCGATAGAGATGCAAATCGGAGCCGCAGATAGCCGTGGCCGTGACGCGCAGAATGATATCGTCGGGCTGTTCGATAATGGGATCGGGTACATTCTCGACGCGAACATGGTGCGGACCGTGATACGTAAGTGCTTTCATGCGACCTCCGAAAGGTTCCAGGTAAGTTTATAAGGGTAGCTATCCCTGAAGGTCTGCCCCGGAATACGGGGCTTTTGAGATTTATCCTGGTGTGATAAGAAAACTGACGGAGCGCTTACAGAAACCATTTATTTTTTATGGTTGAATGAGTACAGCGTTTATAAACAAGGAGAAACGGGTATGTATCAGAGAATCATTATGCCGGTTGATGTTTTTGAGATGGAGCTGAGCGACAAGGCCGTTCGCCATGCGGAGTTCCTGGCGCAGCAGGACGGTGTTATCCATCTTTTGCACGTACTGCCGGGCTCCGCGAGCCTGAGCCTGCACCGCTTTGCCGCCGATGTACGCCGCTTCGAGGAGCATTTGCAGCATGAAGCGGAAACGCGCCTGCAAACCATGGTCAGCCACTTCAGCATCGACCCTTCTCGCATCAAAACGCACGTCAGATTCGGCAGCGTACGCGATGCGGTAAACGAACTGGCGAACGAACTGAAAGCAGACGTGGTGGTCATCGGTTCGCGCAACCCTTCCATTACCACGCATCTGCTGGGCTCTAACGCCTCCAGCGTGATCCGCCACACTCACATACCGGTGATGGTCGTAAGATAAAAAAAGAGGCCACCTTTCGGTGGCCTCTCGCTATTGCAGGTGTAGCCTTACTTTCTTCTGTTATGCGGTTTTGGTGCGAATCAGATAGTCAAAGGAACTCAGAGACGCCTTCGCCCCTTCGCCCGTGGCGATAATGATCTGTTTGTACGGCACGGTGGTGCAGTCGCCCGCCGCAAACACGCCTTTCACGCTGGTTTCACACTTCGCATCGATGATGATTTCGCCCATGCGGTTGCGCTCAATCGCCCCTTCCAGCCAGGTGGTATTTGGCAGCAGACCAATCTGCACGAAGATCCCTGACAGCTGAACGCTGTGCACGTCGCCGCTCACGCGGTCGCGGTATTCCAGGCCCGTCACTTTGCTGCCGTCGCCCTTCACTTCCGTGGTCTGCGCGTTCAGTACGATATCGACGTTTTTCAGGCTGCGAACTTTATCCTGCAGTACCTGGTCGGCCTTCATCTCTGGAGCGAACTCCAGAAGGGTAACGTGCTCAACAATCCCCGCCAGGTCGATAGCCGCTTCCACGCCGGAGTTACCGCCGCCGATCACCGCCACGCGTTTACCTTTAAACAGCGGGCCGTCGCAGTGCGGACAGTAGGTCACGCCTTTGGTGCGGTACTGATCTTCGCCCGGGACGTTCATGTTGCGCCATTTCGCACCGGTGGCAATGATAATGCTGCGCGCTTTCAGCACCGCGCCGGACGCGGTTTCAATCTGGTGTAAACCACCCTCTACTGCGGCCGGAACCAGCTTGCTGGCGCTCTGGCTGTCGATCACGTCTACGTCATAGTCGCTGACGTGCGCCTTCAGCGCCCCCGCCAGCTTCTGGCCTTCGGTCTTCGGTACGGAGATGTAGTTTTCGATGTCCACGGTATCGAGCACCTGGCCACCAAAGCGTTCGCCCATCAGGCCGGTACGAATACCTTTACGCGCGGAGTACACCGCTGCCGCCGCACCCGCAGGGCCGGAACCGACGATCAGCACGTCGTAGGCATCGCGTTTGTTCAGCGCTTCCGCCGCACGTTTTTCAGCACCGGTATCCACTTTGGCAACGATTTCGGTCAGCGTCATACGCCCCTGGCCGAACTCTTTGCCGTTCATGTAGACCGCCGGAACGCCCATCACGTTGCGATCGGTGATTTCATTCTGGAAGGTACCGCCGTCAATTGCCGTGTGCTTGATGCGCGGGTTCAGGACCGACATCAGGTTCAGCGCCTGCACCACGTCCGGGCAGTTGTGGCAGGAGAGCGAGTAATAGGTTTCAAACTCAAAATCGCCGTCGATATCGCGGATCTGCTCCAGCAGCGCCTGCGCTTCTTTTGACGGATGACCACCGGTCCACAGCAGCGCCAGCACCAGTGAAGTAAATTCGTGGCCCAGCGGCGAGCCTGCAAATCGCGGTCCCTGATCGGAGCCTGGATTGGTAATCAGGAAAGAGGGCTTACGGACCGGCAGCGCGTTGTCTTCTTTGAAGGTCACTTTCGGCGACAGCTCGGCGATCTCCGCCAGCAGTTCCTTGATCTCTGCCGATTTTGCGCTGTCGTCCAGCGTGGCAATCAGCTCAACGGGTTTGGTCAGTTTCTCAAGGTAGGCCTTGAGCTGGATTTTCATGTTAGTGTCGAGCATTGTTCTTCCCTCTCTTAAGACGTCATCATGCAAGCTGCCTTATACGGGCGGCCTGAATGCAACTTGCATCATGGTGCTGGAATGAAATGGGCGCGGGTGCGCCCATTGATTGCCGGATGGGCAAAACTTAGATTTTACCAACCAGATCTAAGGATGGAGCCAGCGTTGCTTCGCCTTCTTTCCATTTCGCCGGGCACACTTCGCCTGGGTGAGAAGCCACGTACTGAGCGGCTTTCACTTTACGCAGCAGGTCAGAAGCATCACGGCCGATACCTTCAGCGGTAACTTCGATAGCCTGGATAATGCCCTGCGGGTCAACAACGAAGGTGGCGCGGTCAGCCAGGCCTTCATCTTCACGCATGTTGTCGAAGTTACGGGTCAGGGCGCCAGTCGGGTCGCCGATCATCGCGTATTTGATTTTCGCGATGGTTTCAGAGCTACTGTGCCATGCTTTGTGGGTGAAGTGGGTATCGGTAGAGACAGAGTAAACGTCTACGCCCAGCTTCTGCAGTTCGTCGTAATGGTCTGCAACGTCACCCAGTTCAGTCGGGCAAACGAAGGTAAAGTCAGCCGGATAGAAGAAGAAGACGCTCCAGCGGCCTTCGGTATCTTTCTCGGTGACTTCGATGAACTCACCGTTTTTGAACGCCTGGTTTTTGAAAGGTTTAATTTTGGTATTAATCAAAGACATCTGTACTTCCTCCGTGTTTTCGTTGAGATGTAAGGTAACCAACTTTATTCATCGGGGCTAATGCGTATGCTTTATCAAATCAATCAGCCAAACCTTACAACGTCGACAAGACAACAAGGTGAACCTTTTACAGGAAAGCCTGAAAGTAAAAAGGCCGCCTCAACGGGCGGCCCTGATACCTGAATTCCCCGCAGGTACATTCAGTGCCAGCCGAAACTGGCGTTGCGTTGCGCTCTACAACCCTTTATATCAAGGCGGTAACAGCCGTTTGATTACACCACCCGCGCAGGGATTGAGCAATCCATAAGAGAGGCATTCCTGCCTATGGCTGTGATAGGTTGTGTCGAACATCATCCCGGAGCGTTATCAATTAATTTTCATTATAAAACTATCGCAATATATAAATGACAATTGTCATTTAAAATGATCGCGCCATTTTTCTAAGATAAAATTATCTCAATCGCTTTTGACGCGCCATTTCAATAATGTGCCACCGTGATATATTAAGATGATTTTAATTTAAAACTAAGAGAGCTAACCAAAAGAGTTATAAATGGTTAGCCTCAAACTATTGTTATCAGTTATATGATAACCACAGCAAACGCAGTACCCTCAGGACGAAACATGGCAAACCTCTATGACCTTAAAAAATTCGATCTTAATCTGTTAGTCATTTTCGAGTGCATTTACCAACACCTTAGTATCAGTAAAGCCGCCGAGACGCTGTATATCACCCCCTCTGCCGTAAGCCAGTCACTGCAACGTCTGAGAGGACAACTCAACGATCCTCTGTTTATTCGTTCCGGTAAAGGGATCACGCCCACGACCGTCGGCGTCAATTTGCATCATCATCTGGAACAAAACCTGAACCAGCTGGAGCAGACTATCAATATCATGCACAGCAGCGGGTTGAAGAAGAACTTTGTCATTTATTGCCCGCATTTTATGAGTACGAAAGCAACGCTTGACCCTATAAAACTGCTCATGGACAACCATAACTATTCAATTGAATTGCATGATGTTTTTCTTTCTCCTGATTCTGCGGAAGATCTCTTAGCCTACCGAAGAGCCGACCTGATATTTTCGTTTTCTTCTTCGAACAGTCACTCTATCGCCTGTAGCCTCTACCATAAGCTTCCTTTCGTTCTCGTTTGTCGGGAGGGTCATCCCCGTCTCAGCGAAAATCCTACGCGTGAAGAGATTCTGAATGAAAACTTCACCGCCTGGCTGAACGATGAGAACAGCTTCAAAGGCTATCAGGAAAAGGCCGATAACCTGTTATTCGAAAGAAATATCGTCTATCGTAGCGACTCTTTTATATCCCTTCTGTCGGCGATCGGTTCGTCCGACCTCATAGGATTAGTGCCCGCACCGGCCTTCGAACAATATGGGCCAGCCCTCAACCTGCGCAAAGTGGAAACAGATACTCAATTACCCAGTATTGATATTTACATGATGTACAATCGTTCCGCACTCAATAGCTCGGCATTCGCGAGTTTTATTGAAGAAATATCCTTACCGTGAGATATTTCTGTGGTTCTCGCAAAAAATGGGAACGACACCGTTAAAACATTCACCACCGTTATAAAATTACGCGACATATCCGTTACATATCCAATTAATGATTGACTGTTATAATCCGCTCTCTAGTATTGACGCTACAGTCAGGTATTTATCCCTCAGGATGAGAATAAGCATGTCACTTTATAAATACCCTATAAATCAGGATGTACTTACTGCTGCCCGGGAGCGAATAAAATGGACTCTCGAAAATTTACCCAGAACCTGTGTCTCTTTTTCAGGAGGTAAAGACTCCACCGTCATGCTGCATCTGGTTGCCCGACAGGCGCGACTGATGAACATTAAAATAGATGTGCTCTTTATCGACTGGGAAGCGCAGTTTTCCCATACCATTACCCATGTGGAACATATGCGCGAGCTGTACAGCGATGTCATCGACCATTTCTGGTGGATCGCGCTTCCCCTGACAACGCAAAATTCACTGTCGCAATTCCAGCCGGAATGGCAATGCTGGGAACCCGGCACCCGATGGGTCCGCCAGCCACCTGACGATGCGATAACCGATCCCGCTTTTTTTCCCTTCTACCAGCCAGGCATGACGTTTGAAACCTTTGTCCGCAGTTTCTCCGACTGGTTCTCCTGCAATCGCCCGGCGGCGATACTGATTGGCATCCGCGCAGATGAGTCTTACAACCGTTTTCTGGCTATCGCGTCGGCGCGCAAGCAGCGGTTTGCCGACGATAAGCCCTGGACCACCGTCGCACCGGGAGGACATGCCTGGTATATCTACCCTCTCTACGACTGGAAAACCGCCGATATATGGACCTGGTTCGCCAAATCAGGGTGTTGCTATAACCCGCTCTATGACCTGATGTTTCAGGCTGGCGTGCCGCTACGCTACATGCGTATTTGTGAACCTTTTGGCCCGGAGCAGCGCCAGGGATTATGGCTCTACCACGTTGTTGAACCCGATCGCTGGGCGGCCATGTGTGAGCGCGTGAGCGGTGCGCGCAGCGGGGGGATGTACGCCGGACACGATAACCATTTTTATGGTCATCGAAAAATTCTGAAACCCGAACATCTGTGCTGGCGGGAATATGCCATGCTGCTCCTCGACAGCATGCCGCAACATACGGCTGAGCATTACCGCAATAAAATCGCCATTTATCTGCACTGGTATCAGAAGAGAGGCCTGGAGGATATTCCCGATACGCAGGACGGTGATATCGGTGCCAAAGATATTCCCTCATGGCGCCGTATTTGTAAGGTTCTCCTTAATAACGACTACTGGTGCAGGGCGCTATCGTTCAGCCCAAACAAACCCAAACATTATCAGCGCTACAGCGACAGAGTGAAGGCGAAACGCAAGGAGTGGGGCATATTATGCGACAAAGACTAATCAACGAGATAGAAACGTACCTTCAGTCACTTCCCGAAGAGGAACGCATTAACGCCATAAATGCTTTTCGTGAAGCAATCCATAAACACAGTCCATTTCGTGCGCAACCGATAGACTGCGTCCTCTGGATCAGGCAGGACGCTATTACCGCTAACGATTACAACCCCAATAATGTTGCCCCGCCAGAAAAACGGCTGCTCAGTAAGTCGCTGGAGCTCGATGGATTCACCCAACCTATCGTTGTGACAGAAAGTGAACCGCAACACTACGAAATTGTGGATGGTTTTCATCGCCATGAAATCGGTACAAATCGGGCGGCACTGAAGCACCAGCTCAAGGGTTATCTCCCTGTGACCTTCCTGCGCCAGGACCGACAGGATAAACATGACCGTATGGCTGCCACTATTCGTCACAACCGGGCGCGGGGTCGACACCAGATTAACGCCATGTCGGAGATCGTTCGCGAGCTGGTGCAGCTTGGCTGGAATGACGAGAGAATAAGCAAGGAGCTGGGAATGGACGGCGATGAAGTTTTGCGCCTCAAGCAAATCAACGGTCTGCTGGAGCTGTTTGCAGACCGTCGTTACTCAGAAGCCTGGACGGTGAAATAATCAGAGCGTGTTAAGACGCTCTGCCGCCGCCAGCAGCGTCGATTCCTGCTTCGCGAAGCAAAGACGAATCAGCTTATGCGGGAAAGGATCGGCGCAGAATACCGACAGTGGAATGGCGGCCACGCCCACCTCTTTCGTCAGCCACTGGCAGAAACTTACGTCGTCCAGATCCGATACCGCGCTGTAGTCGGCGAGCAGGAAATAGGTCCCTTCTGAGGGCAAAATTTCCAGACGGCTTTTGCTTAGCGCCGTCACAAACAGATCCCGACGTTCACGATAGAAGTGCGGCAGCTCGCGATAGTGCTCCGGCTCGGCGCGCAGCATATCCGCCAGCGCCAGCTGAGCCGGCGTGTTCACAGCAAAGGTCAGGTACTGGTGCACCTTGCGCAGCTCGGCGCTGATAGCCGCCGGTGCGACGCAGTAGCCCACTTTCCAGCCGGTCATATGGTAGGTCTTACCGAATGACGAGACGGCGACGGCGCGCTCGCGAAGCTGCGGGTGGGCCAGCACGCTGGCGTGTCCCTCTTCAGCAAAGCAGATGTGCTCGTAGACTTCATCGCTTAACACGTATATTTCACGTTCCGCAATCGCCTGCCACAGCGCGGCGAAATCGGCCTTTTGCCACACCGTCGCCGACGGGTTGTGCGGAGTATTCAGGATCACCAGGCGGGTTTTATCGCTCAGCAGCGCAGCAAACGCCTGCCAGTCGGGGCGAAAATGCGGCGGCTGAAGCGCCACGCGCTTCACCACGCCGCCGGAGAGTTCAACCGCAGGCGCATAGCTGTCGTAGCTCGGATCAAAGCAGATGACTTCATCGCCCGTACGCACCAGCGCGGTGATGGCCGCATACAGCGCTTCGGTCGCCCCTGCCGTCACCGTAATATCGCTGTTCGCATCGGGCTTATGGCCGTACAGCTCCGCCGTTTTATCCGCAATGGCTTCCCGCAGCGCCTGCACGCCCGTCATCGGCGCATACTGATTCGCCCCCTGCGCCACGTGGTACGCCAGGCGCTCCTGCAGATAGGTCGGGCCGTCGAAATCCGGAAAGCCCTGAGAAAGGTTAATGGCGTTGTGCTGCTGCGCCAGAGCGCTCATCTGCGTAAAGATGGTAGTACCAAGATTGGGAAGTTTACTCTTCGGAATCAATGCGTTATTGCTCATTGTGTTGTGCCTGCTTGTAATACTTATGTTGCTGCCACTATAACACGATGTTAGTCTTTGGCAATCAAGACACTTAGACGTCTAAACCATATGAATATTCCTGGCCGCGAGGGTAAAAGGAAATGACAGACAACCTGCAACTCACACATCTGGTCGACGCCTGCCGCTGGATTGGCGCCAAAGGCTGGGCGCCCGCCACCGGCGGCAATATGTCGGTGCGTCAGGACGAACGCCTCTGCTGGCTCAGCGAATCCGGCAAAGATAAAGGCAGCCTGACAACGGCGGACTTTCTGCAGGTTGAAATTGCCACCAACCGCGCGCCGTCTGGCCGCAGGCCGTCGGCGGAAACCGGTCTTCACACGCTGATTTATCGCCTGTTCCCGGAAGCCAACGCCGTCCTGCACGTTCATACCGTCAACGCCACGGTGCTGTCGCGTCTGGTCAAAGAAGCCGAGCTCAACATCAGCGGTTTTGAGATGCAAAAATCCCTTACCGGGCAGACCACGCATCTGGATACGGTGGCTATCCCGGTCTTTGATAACGACCAGGATATTGACGCCCTCGCCTCCCGAATCGCCCATTACGCACAGGAACGCCCGCTTAATTATGGTTTTCTTCTGCGCGGTCATGGCTTAACCTGCTGGGGACGCGATGTGGCCGAGGCCCGCCGTCATCTGGAAGGATTAGAATTCTTATTTGAATGCGAAATGCGTTTACGACAACTGGAGAGAGTATGATTCGCGCGATTGTGACGGATATTGAAGGGACCACCAGCGATATCCGTTTTGTCCATGACGTTTTGTTCCCCTACGCGCGTGAGCGGCTGGCGGCCTTCGTGACCGCGCAGCAGTACGCCGAGCCGGTCAAATCCATTCTGGACAACCTGCGTGATGAAATCGCTAACCCGCACGCCAGCGTCAGCGAGCTTATCGAGGCCCTGTTTGCTTTTATGGATGAGGACCGCAAATCCACGGCGCTTAAAGCCCTTCAGGGAATTATCTGGCATGACGGCTACGTGAACGGCGACTTTACCGGCCACCTCTACCCGGACGTACTGCCTGCGCTGGAAAAATGGAAAGCGCAAGGGATTGATCTCTATGTTTATTCCTCTGGCTCCGTCGCCGCGCAGAAACTGTTATTTGGCTACAGCGACGAAGGTGATATTACTCATCTGTTCAGCGGCTATTTTGATACCCACATCGGCGCCAAGCGCGAGGTGCAGTCTTATCAGAACATTGCGGCGCAAACGGGCATCGCCCCGTCGCAGATCCTGTTCCTGTCCGATATTCATCAGGAGCTGGACGCGGCTGAACAGGCAGGTTTTCGCACCCTGCAGCTGATTCGCGGTGATGATGACGGCGCAAGCCATCACCATCAGGTCCACCAGTTTGACGAGATTAATCCGGAGCAGATCCCTTCATGAGCGCATTGACCATTTATTCCGATAAAGACGCCAGTCAACACCAGTGGCACAGCACCGATGCCGCCGAGATCGCCCAGCAGCTCAACGCTAAAGGCGTGCGGTTTGAACGCTGGGCTGCGGATCGCGATTTAGGACACGATCCCGCACCTGAAGCCGTGATCGAGGCATATCAGCATGCGATCGACAAGCTGGTGGCAGAGAAAGGCTATCAGAGCTGGGACGTGATCAGCCTGCGCGCCGACAACCCGCAGAAAGAGGCGCTGCGCGCGAAGTTCCTGAACGAACACACCCACGGCGAAGACGAAGTGCGCTTCTTCGTGGAAGGCGCGGGGCTGTTCTGCCTGCACATTGGCGATGAGGTGTTTCAGGTACTGTGCGAGAAAAACGACCTGATTTCCGTTCCCGCGGGCACGCCGCACTGGTTTGATATGGGCTCAGAGCCGAACTTTACGGCGATTCGTATTTTCGATAACCCGGAAGGCTGGGTGGCGCAGTTTACGGGCGATGCCATCGCGGATGCGTATCCACGGTTAGCATAATCTTGTCTCCCTCTCCCTGTGGGAGAGGGTCGGGGTGAGGGCATCAGCGCGCGCTACGCGTTAAGCCCTTTTGCGTACCCCACCAGTTGATCCAGCACAATCCCCCACCCTTCGTGGAAGCCCATCTGCTCATGCTGCTCGCGGATTTCCTTCGTCGGATGACGCGCAATCGCCGTGTAGCGGGTCTTGCCCTCACCCACATCTTCCAGCAGCAGGATCGCCGTCATAAACGGCTTCTCGGACGGTTTCCAGCCTTCGGTATAGCCGTCGGTAAAGACCAGCTTTTTACCGGGATCGATTTCAAGAAATACGCCCCGGTTATCCATCCGCTGACCGTCCACATCAAACACGGTGTTGAACCGCCCGCCCACGCGGAGATCGAGATCGCATTCGGTCACCTTATGGGGAGCAGGAATGAAGAAGTTTTTGATGTGTTCCGGCGTGGTCCAGCAGAGCCACAGCAGGTCGCGCGGTGCATCCACCACGCGCTCCAGTTTTAAGTCAGTTTCAGGATCGAGCGTCACGATATTGTCCTCTTAAGGGAACCCCTTAAAGGATAGCCGGGCTCAGGCGAATTTCCCGTTTGCCACCGCTTCCGGCGTAACCACGTCCGTATCCAGCACCCAGCCGCTAATCAGCGAGGCAGGCGTAACGTCAAACGCCGGGTTATAGACCTGCGCGTTTTCCGGCGCCCACTGCACCGCGCCAAAGCTTCCGGCCACGCCCGTCACCTCGCTGGCGGCGCGCTGCTCAATAGGGATCGCGTCCCCGTTCGGGCAGTCCGGATCGAGGGTCGTTTGCGGCGCGGCCACGTAAAACGGAATGCCGTGGAATTTCGCCAGCACCGCCAGGGAATAGGTGCCGATCTTGTTCGCCACGTCGCCGTTGGCGGCAATACGGTCTGCACCCACCCACACGGCGTCTACCAGCCCTTTCGCCATCAGGCTGGCGGCCATGGAATCGGTAATCAGCTGATACGGCACACCCAGCTCGCCAAGCTCCCACGCGGTCAATCTACCGCCCTGCAGCAGCGGACGGGTTTCATCCACCCAGACGTTGCTGACGTTACCCTCCTGATGCGCGCGGGCAATCACGCCCAATGCGGTGCCGACGCCCGCCGTTGCCAGCCCGCCGGTATTGCAGTGGGTCAGCAGACGGCTGCCGGGCTTCACCAGCGCGCTGCCGGCTTTGGCAATCGCGTCGCAAAGCCGTTTGTCTTCGTCAATCAGGCGCAGCGCTTCGGCCACCAGCGCCGGAACATACTCTTCCTGCCACAGCGCAATCTTCATGCGGTCGAGATTGTTCATCAGGTTCACCGCCGTCGGGCGGGAGGCGCGCAGGGTTTCCAGCGCCGCCGCCAGCTCGTCGCGGCTTTTGCCGTTTTCCGCCAGCAGCGCCAGCAGCAGGCTTGCAGAGAGACCAATCAGCGGCGCGCCGCGCACGCGCAGGGCATGGATATGCCCGACCAGCGCCTCTACCGTCGAGGCATTCAGCCAGCGTTTCTCCTGCGGAAGCGCCTGCTGATCGAGAATAAAGAGCTGATTATCCGCCACCCGCAGGCTGGTCGTCTGTAATGTCTGCATGTCGTTAATTCCCTGTTGCGTTGTTGTAGCACATTGTGTCAGGATGAAATCCAGATGTATAGACGTCTACATGTCTTAATTTGAAAACTCGTGAGGAGCAGGCCATGTCGCAATACCGTACCTTTACCGCTCAGGACGCCGTGGAGTATGCCAGGCAGTTTGGCGGACTTGACGATCCTTCATCGCTGGTAGAGGCGCAGGAAGTGGGCGACGGCAACCTCAATCTGGTATTTAAAATTTTCGACGGCGCGGGCGTAAGCCGCATCGTCGTTAAGCAGGCGCTACCCTACGTGCGCTGCGTCGGCGAATCCTGGCCGCTGACGCTGGACCGCGCCCGTCTTGAAGCGCAAACCCTGGTCGAGCACTACCAGCACAGCCCGCAGCACACCGTGAAAATCCACCACTTTGACCCGGACCTGGCGGTGATGGTGATGGAAGATCTCTCCAGCCATCGCATCTGGCGCGGCGAGCTGATCAACAACATCTACTACCCGCAGGCGGCGCAGCAGCTGGGCGAATACCTCGCGCACGCGCTGTTCCACACCAGCGATTTCTTCCTGCATCCGCACGCGAAAAAAGCGCAGGTGGCGAAATTCATCAACCCGGAGATGTGCGAGATCACCGAAGATCTGTTCTTCAACGATCCGTACCAGATCCACGAGCGCAACAGCTACCCGGCCGAGCTGGAAAATGACGTCGCGGCCCTGCGCGACGACGCTCAGCTTAAAATTGCCGTGGCCTCCCTGAAGCACCGCTTCTTCTCGCACGCCGAAGCGCTCCTGCACGGCGATATTCACAGCGGCTCGATTTTTGTGGCCGACGGCAGCCTGAAGGCCATCGACGCCGAGTTCGGCTACTTTGGCCCGATTGGCTTTGACGTCGGCACCGCCATCGGCAACCTGCTGCTGAACTTCTGCGGCCTGCCGGGGCACCTGGGCATTCGCGATGCCGCCGCCGCGCGCGAGCAGCGCCTGACCGATATTCAGGAGCTATGGAACACCTTCGCGGAACGCTTCCAGGCGCTGGCAAACGAGAAAGCGCGCGACGCCGCGCTCGGCGCGCCGGGCTATGCCTCCGCGTTCCTGAAAAAGGTCTGGCATGACGCCATCGGCTTCTGCGGCACCGAACTCATTCGCCGCAGCGTCGGGCTTTCCCACGTCGCGGATATCGACACCATCCAGGACGAGGCGATGCGCCACGAGTGCCTGCGCCACGCGATAACGCTCGGTAAAGCGCTGATTGTCATTGCCGACCGCATCGACAGCGCCGAAGATCTGGTGGCACGAGTGCGGCAGTATAGTTGATTTTCTCCCTCTCCCTGTGGGAGAGGGCCGGGGTGAGGGCATCAAACCGCGCTTACCCCAAATACTCAATCACCGACAGCCCGCCGTTATAATCCGTGCTGTAGATAATTCCCTGCGCATCCACAAACACGTCACACGACTGGATCACCTGCGGGCGATTCGGACGGGTATCCATCATTTTCTCCGGTGCTGCAGGCACCAGCGCCCCGGTTTCCACCGGTCGATACGGATTGGAAATGTCATACGCGCGCACGCCCGCGTTCTGATACGTCGCAAAAATCAGCGTCGAGCTGACAAAGCTCCCCGGCCGGTTCTCGTGCAGGTTATGCGGGCCAAAATGCGCCCCTTTCGCCACGTAGTCGGTTTCATCCGGCTGCGGGAAGGTCGAGATGCTGACCGGGTTCGACGGCTCGCGGATATCAAACAGCCAGATCAGCTTTTCGCCGTCCTCCTGGTTATCCAGCACCGCTTCGTCCAGCACCACCAGCAGATCGCGGTCCGGCAGCGGCAGCGCGGTGTGCGTCCCGCCGCCAAACGGCGGGCTCCAGTTGCGGTGGCTAATCAGCTTCGGCCGGGTGCGGTCCTTCACGTCCAGCAGCGTCAGGCCGCCGTCGCGCCAGCTGCCGTAGGCGGTATCGCCCGCGATAATCGCGTGGTGCAGCGCGTAGCGTTTCCCTTCCGGCCAGTTCGGCTTCTCCCCTTCGGCCTGGTTCATCCCCGGCAGCCACCAGCGCCCCGCCACTTCGGGCTTACGCGGATCGGCCAGATCGATGGTCAGGAAGATGTAGTCGGTAAAGCCGTCAATCAGCGCTGAAACGTAGGCCCAGCGTCCGCCGACGTACCAGATGCGGTGAATGCCGATGCCGCTCAGCGACAGAAAGCCGATTTCGCGCGGCCTGTCGGGCGTGGAAATATCAAACACGCGAAGTCCGGCGCTCCAGCCTTTGTCCTGCACGTCGCTGACGGTCTCCCCCACCTGGCGGGTGTAATAGACCTTCTCGTCGGCAAAGCGGGCATCGGCAAACAGATCCCGGGCGTTAATTACCAGCAGCAGGTCGTCATGCGCCTGCAGGTGCACGTTCCAGGTGCCGGGCGGCGCGGGCACGTAGCCCGCCGCTTTCGGGTTTTTCGGGTCGCGCACGTCCACAATCGAAAAGCCCTGCGACACCATATGGCCGATCCAGGCGAAACCGCGGTGCACCATCAGCTGCACGCCATCCGGGCGACCGCCCTGATCGCTATGGCCAATCAGCCGCATGTTGCGGCTGTATTCAGGCGTAGGGAGCACGCTCATTTATTTTTCGCTTCCAGCGTCGCAAACCACGGCGCGATAAAATCTTCCGTCTGGCCCCAGCCCGTAATGATTTTCCCCAGCGACGCCACGTTCACCGGGCCCGGCTGGGCGGTCAGCAGCGCCTGCGGAATGGCGGCCGCCTTAAAATCGTAGGTCGCAGGCGTCGCTTCCCCGGCAATCTTGTTCGCTACCAGGCGCACGTTCGTCGCGCCAATCAGCTTCGGATCCACCGCCACGCTCACCTTCCACGCGCTGCCCGGCTCGCGCATCAGCTGCAGATCCTGGTTGGAGATGTCGATGCTGTAGAGCTTAATTTCGGTGCGACCGTTCTCTTTCAGCGCCTTATACGCGCCCTGGCTGAAGGCGTCCCAGGTTCCCCAGATGGCGTCGATTTTGCCTTTCGGGTATTTCGCCAGGATCGCGCCCACCTTGTTGGCGGTATCGCCCTGCACGTCAGAGGAGACCGCGCCAATAGACTCCAGCTCTTTGATGTCCGGATACTGTTTTTGCAGCTCTTTATAGGCCGCCTGACGACGCTCCATCGGCGGGAAGCCCGCCACCCAAAGCTTGACGATATTGGCCTTGCCGTTGAAATCTTTCGCCAGTTGGCCGAAGGAGAGGTTCGTCAGGGAGGCATCGTCCTGCTGGGTCACGGTCACGCCCGGGATCTCACCGTTAACGGCGGTATCAAATACCGAGACTTTGATCCCGGCATCCACCGCCTTCTTCACCAGCGCGGTGGAGTACGGATCGCGCCCCTGGGACAGGATAATCCCGTCATACTTCTGGCTGATCGCCTGGTTCACAAAGTCCTGGAATTTGGCGTCGTCCCCGTTGCTTAAAAAGGTGCTGACCTTAAAGCCGAGCTTCTTCCCTTCCTGAATTGCCCCGGCAATAAACTGCGTGGTGTTGTCGTCTGAGCCGAGGTTACGGATCACCGCGATGCGGATGGGACCGTCATGGTTCGCAATGGCTGCCGGAAGCGGCGCAGGCGTAGCCGCGAAGCCAGGCAGAGCAGTGAATAACCCTAATGCCACCAAAGAGAGTGCAATCTTTTTCATTTTTTATCCCGTTGTGTTGTCAGCGTTTTTTTATGTAGGTAATCGCCAGCGCCATCGCGAGCACCAGCCCTTTTATAATGTCCATGGCGTAATACGGCACGGAGAGCATCACCAGCCCGTTCGACAGCACGCCGAGAATGACCGCCCCGACCAGGGTGCCCAGCGCGTTCGGCTTGCCGGATCCGGCCAGCGAGAAGCCAATCCACGCCGCCGCCACCGCATCCATCAGGTAGCCGCCGCCCGCATTCACCTGCGACGAACCGATGCGCGAAGCCAGCAAAATCCCGCCCAGCCCCGCCAGCAGAGAGGCAATCACGTAGGCCGCCACCTTGTAGCGCGTGGTGCGAATGCCGGAGAGACGCGCGGCTTCGGGGTTGCCGCCAATGGCGTACATCCGGCGTCCGTGCGTGGTCAGCGACAGCCCCAACTGCGCCAGCACGGTCACCACCAGCATGACGATCACGATGGTCGGCACCTGCCCCAGCAGGCTGAACGCCGCCGGAATAGTGCCTTCCGCCATGTCGCCGCTCGGCAGCACCATGTTCTCGGTAATCGACCCGCCGTAGCTGTAGGTCATCGCCACGCCCTGGATCACAAACAGGCTGGCAAGCGTCGCGAGCATGTCCGGAATACGCAGGATGACGATCAGAAAAGCATTAAACAGCCCCACCAGCGTACAGAGCGCGAGGGTGATCAGAATCGACTCGGTGGTGCCGAATCCGTGCCAGACGAAAAGCGAAATCACCAGCGCGTTCGCCAGCGAGGCGGTGGATCCAACGGAGAGATCGAACCCGCCGATGGTCAATGAAATCGACACGCCAATGGCAATCACCGTCACGATGGCAATCGAGCGCAGAATATTGATGATATTGTTCGGATCGAGGAAGCTGTCCGACGCCAGGCCAAAGACGGCCACCAGCGCGACGACGGTTAACAGCATGCCCCACTTGTAGAGAAAATCGAAAATCTGCTGGCGGCCAGACGCCGCCGCGTTCACTGAAAGGGCCTTGCTCACGACGCCGTTCCTCCGGTTGAATAATAAAGTAGTGTCTCTTCGCGGGCCTCGGCCCCGGCGATTTCCGCCACGATGCGCCCGTCCCACAGCACGCAGATGCGGTCGCATAGCCCGACCAGCTCGGCAAACTCGCCCGAGGCGTAAATCACCCCTTTGCCCTCGCGCGCCAGGCCGTCAATCAGCTGGAACAGATCGGTTTTGGCCTTCACGTCCACGCCTTTGGTCGGCTCGTCGAATATCAGCACGCTGGCGTCATTGCGCAGCCATTTGCCGATGGCGACCTTCTGCTGGTTGCCGCCGGAAAGACGGCGCAGCACCTGCCCTGGCCCGCGCGTACGCACGCCGACGCGGGCAATCACCTCTTCCGCCCAGCGCCACGCCTGACGATGGCCGAACAGGCTCCAGCGCGAAAAGCTGTTATCTGCCGTGACCGCCAGGTTCATGCTCACCGGCTCGTCGATAAAAATGCCCTCTTTGCGCCGTTCCTCCGGCACCAGCGCCAGACCGCGCAGCACGGAATCCACCGGATCGCGCGGCTGCCAGGATTGAAGATTCAGCTCACCGCGCGCCACGCGGCTTTTTGTGGCGCCAAAAAGCGCCTTGCAGAGTTCGGTTTTTCCCGCCCCCGCCAGCCCGGCAATCCCGAGGATTTCGCCTTTGCGCAGGTGCAGGGAAATATCTTTCAGCAGCGCGTCGTCGTGCAGACCTTCCACCCGCAGCAGCGTCTCGTCGCCGTGCGGCGGACGCGCGGGCGGATAGATATCGCTCAGCACGTGTCCGAGCATCTTCTCGACGATCGCTTCGCCGCTGAGATCGGCCATCGGGCCGGACTCGATCAGCTTGCCGTCGCGCAGCACCGTCAGGGTGTCGCAGATGGCCTTCAGCTCGTGAATGCGATGGGAGATAAACACCACGCCGATGCCCTGCTGCTTTAAACGTCTCACTACCGCAAACAGGCGCTCGCTCTCATGCGCGTCCAGCGGCGCGGTGGGCTCATCAAGAATCAAAAAACGGCAGTGGTGGGACAGCGCCCGCGCCAGCAAAATCTGCTGCTTTTCGGCCAGCGAACAACTGTCGATGGAACGGCGTACGTCCAGAGAGACATCCAGCTGCGCCAGCGCCTGTCTCGCCTGCTGGCGGGTCGCGCGCCAGCTGAAGCGATGACCCGGCTGCGCCAACTGGTCGAGCATGATGTTCTCGGCGATGCTCAACCCCGGGATCAGCGCCACGTCCACCTCCTGCTGCACGAGGTGGATCCCCAGCCGTTTGGCATCGAGCGGTTCACGGATGCTCACCGGCTGGTTGTTAATGCTGATCTCGCCCTCATAGTGGTCGTGCGTGCCGCACAGCACCGCCATGAGGGTCGATTTCCCCGCGCCGTTGGCGCCGGTCAGCGCGTGTACGGACCCGCCGGTTAAGGTGAAATTCACGCGCGACAGCGCCTGAAAGCCGGAAAAGGCCAGGCTGATACCGCGCATCTCAAGGCGACTGGAAACCATCCGCGTAAATCCTTCATTACTCTTCTGATTTATCGAATTTTTCACAGCTCCGGTTGACTGACAACGACGGAAAAGGCATAAGTTAAAGCGAAATATTATTAGCCATCCGGATGTCCAGACATAACATCGGGTTAGCGCTTCCGCAAAAAGGACACCATCATGAGCAACACCGATATCCGCGTCGTGCCCGGCCCGGCGAACTACTTCTCCCATTCAGGAAGCCTTGCGCATCTGGATGACTTCTTTACCCCGGAGCAGCTTTCCCGCGCGGTATGGATTTACGGCGAGCGCGCTATCGAAGGCGCGCGCCCTTTCCTGCCCGAGAGCTTTAACGCGCCGGGGGCGAAACACCTGCTGTTTAAAGGCCACTGCAGCGAGCGCGACGTCACCCATCTGGTGAATGAATCCGGCAGCGACGCCAGCCTGGTGATTGGCGTCGGCGGCGGCGCGGTGATGGATACCGTCAAGGCCGTGGCGCGCCGCTTAGGGGTGCCGTTTGTGGGTATCCCCACTATTGCCGCTACCTGTGCGGCGTGGACCCCGCTCTCCGTCTGGTACAACGATGCCGGTCAGGCGCTGCATTTTGAGATCTTCGACGACGCCAACTTCCTGGTGCTGGTGGAGCCGCAGATCGTCCTTAACGCCCCGGCGGAGTATCTGCTGGCGGGCATCGGCGATACGCTGGCGAAGTGGTACGAAGCCGTTGTATTGGCACCTGAGCCGGAGAACCTGCCGCTGACGGTGCGGCTGGGCATCAACGGCGCGCTGGCGATCCGCGACGTGCTGCTGGCGCGCAGCGAAGAGGCGCTGGCCGACCAGCAGCGCGGCAAACAGACGCAGGCGTTCCGGGACGTGGTGGATGCGATTATCGCCGGCGGCGGGATGGTCGGTGGTCTGGGCGAACGCTATACCCGCGTGGCGGCGGCGCATGCGGTGCACAACGGCTTAACCGTGCTGCCGCAGACGGAAAAATACCTGCACGGCACCAAGGTGGCCTACGGCATTCTGGTGCAGAGCGCCCTGCTCGGCCAGGACGACGTGCTGGCGCAGCTGGTCGCGGCGTACCAGCGTTTTAACCTGCCGACCACGCTTCGCGAGCTGGAGGTCGACATCAATAACCGCGACGAGCTGGATCGGGTCATCGCCCACACCCTGCGCCCGGTGGAGTCGATTCACTATTTACCTGTTACGTTAACGCCTGACGTTCTGCGCGCCGCGTTTGAGAAAGTAGAATCCTTCAGCCGTTGATCGCGCCGACAGGCTATACCTAATGATGATTCTTACCACTCTCGTAACGAGGTCATCATGCAGATCGATTTAACAGGTAAAAAGGCGCTGGTTACCGGCGCCAGCCGCGGGTTGGGTCGTGCGATTGCCCTGTCGCTGGCGCGCGCCGGTGCGGATGTGATTATTACGTATGAAAAATCTGCCGATAAAGCCCAGGCGGTCTCCGATGAGATTAAGGCGCTGGGACGACACGGCGAAGCCGTGCAGGCCGACAGCGCCAGCGCGCAGGCGATTCAGGATGCCGTCACCCATGCGGCGCGTTCTCTTGGCGGGCTGGACATTCTTGTCAACAACGCCGGGATTGCGCGCGGCGGCCCTCTGGAGTCCATGACGCTGGCGGACATTGACGCGCTGATCAACGTCAACATTCGCGGCGTGGTGATCGCCATTCAGGAAGCGCTGGTGCACATGTCCGACGGCGGGCGCATCATCAATATCGGCAGCTGCCTGGCAAACCGCGTGGCGCAGCCGGGTATCGCCGTCTACTCGATGACCAAATCGGCGCTTAACTCCCTCACCCGCGGGCTGGCCCGTGATTTAGGGCCACGCGGCATAACCGTTAACCTGGTGCACCCCGGCCCCACCAACAGCGATATGAACCCGGAAGACGGGGAACAGGCTGACTCTCAGCGTCAGCTTATTGCGTTGGGTCATTACGGTCAGCCGGAAGACATCGCGGCGGCGGTCACGTTTCTTGCCAGTCCGGCGGCCGGGCAGATCTCCGGTACCGGCCTGGACGTGGACGGCGGTTTGAACGCCTGATCGCAATCTCACTGCAAGCCTCTGTCGCCCGGCAGAGGCGTTTCCGAGCGCCCTCGACGATTCGCGTTTTGCCGCTTTCTCCGGTTATTTCACCGCTCTACAGTACCCCATTAGAAATTCGGAATTTATCTAATAGCCTTATTATTTCCTTATGTTTTGTGCGGGCGTACAGTGGAGGTACGGATGAAGATTGTCTGGTCAAAGAATGCAAAGAAAGAGTTTTTCAAAATCGATGGCCGATATCAGCGAAGAATCAAAGCAAAACTTGCTGAGCTGGACGATCGCTCAGCTCCCCGGCCCGATATCAAAAAAATATCGGCAACAGAAAATCAATTCCGGCTACGCGTTGGCGATTACCGCATTCTGATTACACTTCGGGACGATCCCGATAACCATTGTTATGTTTTGGCCGTCAAGCGCAGAACATCAACGACCTACCTTCACGAGGAGAAAGCCCCCTATGGCTGTTCAGCTAATTAAGGACGATGACGGAAAAGCGCAGTACGTCGTTATTCCCTATGATGAATACTTTCGTATGTGCTTACAAATGGCAGAAATCGACGACGAAACCGATGATGATCTAGAGGATATTGAAGTCGAACACGATTGTTATGATGACGTAGGATTACCTGGTGAAGTGTGCGACGTCATGCATAATGAGAACGTCAGCCTGCAGGCCGCGTGGCGTATCCTGCGCGGGTTATCCCAGCAGGAGGTAGCTAAAAAACTCGGCATCACCCAGTCCGCCGTATCGCAGCTGGAAGCGCTGGACTCCCGTCCGCAAAAGCGCACCCGTGAAAAGCTGGCGGCAATTTATGGCTGCAAGCAGGAACAGATCAGCCTCTATTTACCGAAAGAGGGTTAACAGCACTTCGCTCCGCCCTTGCCGCCGTAGCGGGCGTCCTGGCGGTCGCGGAAAAATTCTTCGTAGGTCATGGGCGTCTGGTCCGGATGGTTGACGCGCATATGCTCGACGTAGTTGTCGTAGTCCGGCACGCCAATCATCATTTTGGCGGCCTGGCCCAGGTACTTACCTGCTTTGGAAAGGGTGTCGAACATAATTTTGGTCTCACTGGGAATGTAGGCCGGGTAAGGCGAAACCGCCACCCGGCACACAGGTTAATGCGCTCCTTTGGCCTGGGTGACAATCTCTTCCAGGTTTTCAGGCATCGGCTCGTACGGCGTCTCTTTCGCCGTTGGCTTATCGTTTTTCAACGCCGCCAGCGCGGTCTTGAGAGAATACAACGCCAGCACCACGACCACCACCATAAAGAAGATGGTCAGCCCGGCATCCAGACGGTTGTTAAACACCAGCTGGGACAGCTGCGACTTGGTGTACTGCGCCGGGATCTTACCGCTGTCGATCATCGCCTGGAACTTGTTGGCGATCGCCAGGAAGCCCACCTTGTTGTCCGGGCTGAAGGCTTTCTGCCAGCCCGCCGTCAGGGTACAGATCAGCAGCCACGCAGTTGGCACCAGTGCCACCCAGGCGTAACGCTGGCGCTTCATCTTGAACAGCACCACCGCGCAGAGCATCAGCGCCATACCCGCCAGCATCTGGTTGGCGATACCAAACAGCGGCCACAGGGTGTTAATTCCGCCCAGCGGATCGACTACCCCCTGGTGCAGGAAGTAGCCCCACGCCAGCACGCACAGCGCCGTCGCCAGCAGGTTAGCCGGGAGCGAATCGGTACGCTTCAGGTTCGGGGAGATCACCCCCAGCAGGTCCTGTAGCATAAAGCGCGCCGCGCGGGTTCCTGCGTCCACCGCCGTCAGGATAAACAGCGCTTCAAACAGGATGGCGAAGTGATACCAGAAGGAGACGTCCATCAGCCCGCCCAGCGCGCCGTGCAGGATGTAGGCCATCCCCACCGCCAGCGTCGGCGCCCCGCCCGCACGGGAGATAATCGACTGCTCGCCCACTTCACTGGCGATGCTCGTCAACGTATCAGGAGTAATCGCAAAGCCCCAGCTGCTCACCACCTGCGCGGCGGACGCCACCACGTCAACGGTGCCAGCAGGTGCCAGTACCGCCATCGGGCTGTTCATCGCGAAGTACACGCCCGGGTCGATAATGCAGGCGGAGACCAGCGCCATGATGGCCACGAAGGACTCCATCAGCATGCCGCCGTAGCCGATCAGGCAGGCCTGATTTTCATTCGCCAGCATCTTCGGCGTGGTCCCGGAGGCGATCAGCGCGTGGAAGCCCGACACCGCGCCGCAGGCGATGGTGATAAACAGGAACGGGAACAGGTTACCGGTCCAGACCGGGCCGGTACCGTCGATGAATTTGGTTAACGCAGGCATAGTCAGGGTCGGACGCATAATCAGAATGCCGATCGCCAGCCCGACGATGGTGCCAATTTTCAGGAACGTAGAGAGATAGTCACGCGGAGCCAGCAGCAGCCATACCGGAAGCACCGCCGCCACAAAGCCGTAGCCCACCAGCATCCAGGTCAGCTGAACGCCGGTAAAGTCGAAGAACGGCGCCCAGGTCGGGCTTTCCGCCACCCAGCCGCCGGAGATAATGGCGAACACCAGGAACACCAGACCAATCACCGACACCTCACCAATGCGGCCGGGGCGCAGGTAGCGAATATAAATCCCCATAAACAGCGCCAGCGGAATGGTGAAGGCAACGGTATAGGTCCCCCACGGGCTGTGGGTCAGCGCTTTCACCACGATCATCGCCAGCACCGCGAGGATGATCACCATGATCATAAAGGTCGCCACCAGCGCAATCACCCCGGCTGTTGCCCCCATCTCCTCTTTCACCAGCTCACCCAGAGAACGCCCGTCGCGGCGGGTGGAGACGAACAGCACCATAAAGTCCTGCACCGCGCCCGCCAGCACCACGCCCGCGAGGATCCAGATCATCCCAGGCAGGTAGCCCATCTGCGCCGCCAGCACCGGCCCCACCAGCGGGCCCGCCCCGGCAATCGCCGCAAAATGGTGACCGAACAGCACTTTTTTGTCGGTCGGCACGTAGTCCAGCCCGTCGTTATGGCGGACGGCAGGCGTCATGCGCGTCGCGTCAACGCCCAGAACGTTCTTCGCGATATAGCGGCCATAAAAACGGTACGCGATCAGATAAATGCAGACGGAGGCGACAACGATCCAGAGCGCATTGATCTGTTCCCCCCGGTTGAGGGCGATATAGCCCAGGGCAAAGGCTCCCACAACGGAGAGCCCTGCCCATATAAGGTATTTCCCTGAGTTGTTCATAGTTGTTGTCCGTTGTTGTGAAACAGTGGGATGTTACATTTTGTTTCTAGAACAACCGGAAAAATTTAACAACTTTGAAACGCAATAATGCGTGGTCAAACCAGAGATTTACACCACAGTGTTAAGCCGATCACTTTGATCTGCCTGGCTTAGCCCAACACCATCGTACTCAACCGACAGGTGCAGCACCGCCGCCCCTGCTCGTCGAATATGACAATCTCCCAGCTCTGGCTCGAACGCCCCAGATGCAGCGGCTGGCATACCCCGCGCACTTTGCCGTGAGAGACCGCACGATGGTGCGTGGCGTTAAGCTCCGTCCCCACCACGTTCTGACCGTCGCGTGTCATCAGAAAACCGGCCATCGACCCCAGGGTTTCCGCCAGCGCCGCCGACGCGCCGCCGTGCAGTAGGCCAAACGGCTGATGGGTGCGCGCATCCACCGGCATCTCCGCTTCCAGCGTGTCGTCGCCGATACGGGTATAGACGATACCGAGATGCGCTACCAGCGTATTCAGGCTGGTCGCGTTCAGCTCCTCGAGCGGTAAATGACGTTTCCAGATCATCTTACGCCCCCAGCGTGGAGCCGCCGTCCACCACGATGTCCTGCAGGGTGATATGGCTGGCGGCATCGGATGCAAGGAACAGCACCGTGCTGGCTATCTCCTGCGGACGAGCGATTTTGCCCAGCGGAATGCCGAGCTTGAACTGCTCGCCGAAGCCGCGAATACGCTGCTGCTCCGCGTCGTCGCTTTTCCACAGGGTGCGCTGCATGTCAGTGTCCGTTGAGCCCGGCGACACCAGGTTACAGCGCACGCCGCTGCCCGCCAGCTCCAGCCCGACGGTCAGGGCCAGGCTTTTCAGCGCCGCCTTCGACGCGCCGTAGGCGCTCATGCCGATGCGCGGCGTGTGCGCCGCGTCGGACGCCACGGTGACTATCGCCCCGCCCTGCTGACGGCGGAACTGGCCCATCGTCTGCTGGAACAGGTTGAACGCGCCGCCGACGTTGACCGCGAAGGTCTGCTGCCAGTCCTCCTGCGAAAGCTGGTCCGTCGCCCCCATGCGCAGAATGCCCGCCGCGTTGATCAGCACGTCCAGCCGTTCAAGCGACGCCAGCACGCGCCCGCACACCTCATGCACCTGCGCGGCATCCGCCACGTCCAGGGTTTCAGTGGCGAACGGATAATCCCCCAGCGGAAACGCCAGATCGAAGCCGGTCACCTGCGCGCCCGCCTCCACAAACGCCAGCGCCGTCGCGTAGCCAATCCCCTTGCCCGCGCCCGTCACCCAGACGGTTTTACCGGTGAAATCCAGACCCATCACTGCACCTCGCGGGACAGCAGCGCCCACCAGGCGTCGATGGTGGGATTTTTGGCCAGCATCACGAAGTCAATATCGCCGTGCACTTTGCGCCAGCGGGCGGCCAGCGCCATCATGCGCACCGAGTCCAGACCGTAGTCGATCAGGTTTTCGTCATCCATCGGCTCGTCGGACTCGTCCAGCAGCGGCAGGATTAGCTCGCGCAGCGCGGCTTTGGTCGCCGGAACGGACGGCAGCAGCTCGTCGGTCATCACCACGCGCCCCGAGCGTCCGGCCACATAGTTCAGCGACATCAGGTGCTCGTCACGGGTGAAATCCGCCAGCGCGTCGGCGATAAAGAACGGCTTGATGTCGCGCATAAAGGCATCGGTGGCAGTGGTCATACAGCCGATGTGGGCGTAAACGCCGGTAATCAGCAGCTGGTTGCGGCCGGTTTCTTTCAGCATCTGCTCCAGCGGCGAGCGGTGAAACGCGCTGTAGCGCCACTTCACCAGCACCGTGTCCGCTTCGTCCGGGGTCAGTTCGCGGACAATGCGCTGCTGCTCCGGCGAGCGGGTCAGGCCCGGCCCCCACATGTCGTTCAGCAGGGCGCGGTCTTCGTCGCTCTGCTCTTTCGGCTGAGCGGTGTAGTAGACGGGAATATTGTGCGCTTTGCAGTAAACGCGCAGTCTGGCGATATTCGCCACCACCTGCTGCATCATCGCGCTGTTTTCGCCCCAGAAGTTCAGGAAATACTCCTGCATATCGTGAATCAACAGTGCGGCACGTTCAGGCTCAAACGCCCAGTTCACTTTACTGGTCGGCAGCTCTGCGGCGGTCGGCAGCGCGTAAGCGGTTAATTTTGGAATGGCCATACTCTGTTCCTCAGCCCCGGGCGCGTTCAGCAAGCCACAGGCGCAACTGTTTCTTATCGACTTTGCCGACCGGCGTCAGCGGGAGCGCATCCACGCTCTCCACGCGGTCCGGCAGCTTGAATTCGGCAACGCCCTGCTCGCGCAGGAAGCGGCGCACCTCGACCGCGCGCAGGGGCTGTTTCACCACCAGATACGCGCAGCTTTTTTCGCCCAGCAGGCTGTCCTCCATGCTCACCAGCGCGGCGTGGATCACCGCCTCATGGCGCAGCAGCAGGTTTTCAATCTCTTCGGCGGCGATCTTCTCCCCGCCGCGGTTGATCTGATCCTTTTCGCGCCCCTGCACGGTGATGTAGCCCTGCTCGTCGATGGCGATCAGATCGCCAGAGCAGTAAAAGCCGTCGGCGTCAAAGGCGCTGGCGTTGTGTTCCGGGCTGTTGAAATAGCCGCGGAAGGTATACGGCCCGCGCGTCATCAGACGCCCGACCTCCCCGCGCGGCAGCGGGTTGCCGTATTCGTCCGCCACCCACACTTCGTCGTCCGGGCACATCGGGCGGCCCTGGGTGTTGATGATGTGTTCCGGCGCGTCGTCGAGCGCGGTGTAGTTCACCAGCCCTTCCGCCATGCCGAACACCTGCTGAAGCTGGCAGCCGATTTCCGCCGGAATGCGCGTCGCGAGCGTGGCGGAGAGGCGTGCGCCCCCCACCTGCAGCAGCTTCAGGGATTTAAGCTGCGCGTTTCCTGCGCCGTCGGCAATCGCCTGTAGCCAGAGGCTCACAGCCGGAGGAACCAGCGAGGTGACGTTAATCTGATGCCGTTCAATCAGCGGGAAGCAGAGCGTGGCGCTCGGATCGTTCGCCAGCACCACGCAGCCGCCCGCGGTGAAGACGCCTAACGATCCCGGCGAGCTCATGGCGTAGTTATGCGCCGCTGGGAGCGCGTTCAGATAACGGGTGTGTGCATTGATTCCGCAGATTTCGTTGCTGCGGCGAATGCTGTAGTCGTAATCGTTATGCGTGCGCGGGATCAGCTTCGGCGTGCCGGTGCTGCCGCCGGAGAGCTGGAAAAATGCCACTTCGTCGGCGGGCGTCGGGTTCGGGATGAAGTTGTCCGCCGGACGCGCAATCGCCGCTTCCAGGGCATGCTCACCCTTATCGCCGCGCAGGAGCACGATGCGCGACGAGCGGTGCGCATCCACAAAGGCATTGAGAAAATCGTCACCCGCAAACAGCGCGTGGTCGCGATCGGCAATCAGCACGGCGGGTTTGATCTGCTCCGCGTAGGCGTTCAGCTCGCTGCGCTGATGGCTAAAGAGCGCGTTCACCGGCGCGACCCCGATTTGCAGCAGCGCGAAGAAGGTGATGTAGAACTCGGCCACGTTGCCGAGCTGTACCAGCGCGGTCTCACCGCGGTGAAGTTCCTGCGCCTGAAGAGCGGACGCCAGGTTATTCACCGCCTGATTAAACGCGCGGTAGGTGATGTGCCGCTCGCCGTCGATGATCGCCACGGCATCGCTGTCCGCGCGATCCGTCAGGATGTGGGTCAGCGGCAGATCCTGCCAGTAGCCTTTTTCGCGGTAGCGGCGGGCGAATTCCTCAGGCCAGCGGGTGAAGGGAATGGTCATGAGCGATCCTTAGTGCAGGCCAAAAACGTTGAGCATGGTGGAGAGCTTCACGCCCGTTTCGCGCCACTCACCCACCGGTGAGGAGGCAGGCACAATGCCCGCACCGGCAAACAGGCGAACGGTATTTTCACGAAGACGCGCGCAGCGGATGGTCACCACCCACTCGCCGTTACCTTCGCTGTCGCACCAGCCGACGATGCCGCCGAACAGCTCGCGGTCGAACGGCTCCAGCTCGGCAATCAGCTCTTTTGCCGCCTCATGTGGGAAGCCGCTCAGCGCCGGGGTCGGGTGCAGCAGACAGGCCAGCGTCAGGGCGTTTTCATTTTCACGCGCCTCGCCTTCAACCGGCGTAGCCAGATGCCACAGGGTCGGCGTGGTGATGAGCTGCGGGGAAGACGGCATGCTCAGGTGGTGGCTGCGCGGAGCCAGAATGGCCTTCATCGCCTGGGTCACCAGGTCATGCTCGTGACGGTCCTTTTCGGAGGCCAGCAGCTTGTTGCCCGCCTCGCGATCCAGTACATCGTCCGGCTGACGACGCGCCGAGCCTGCCAGCGGCAGCGAGCTAAAGTGCGCGCCCTCTTTACGCAGCAGCAGTTCCGGACTTGCCCCCAGCAGCACCCCACCGTCTTCCAGCGGCACGTGAAAGTTGAAGCTTGCCGGGTTCTGGGCAATCAGGCGCTCCATCAGGGCACCACTGTCCATATGTTTGTCGGTCGCGATATCAATCAGGCGCGACAGCACCACCTTGTTCACCTGCGGCGTTGCGGTGAGCGACGCGGCGCGAGCGACCATCTCTTCGAACACGGGCTGCGGCGGGATCTCGGTACGTTTTTCCACCTTCAGCGCCTGCGAGCCGGAAAAATAGCGTGCGGACTGCTGACGAGCCGGACGGGAAAAGGTCTGCCAGCGTTCGGGAATAAACAGTGAAGACGGCTTGCGGGTATCGAACGGAATAGCCCCAACCATCACCGGATGGGCGATGCCGCTGGCTTTTGCATTCCGGAAAGCCTGGGCTAATTTCTGCTGGAAGCGGCCTGCCGGATCGTCGCCGCCGACGGCGGGTTCAGAGAAGCGGGCAAAACAGCCTGAGGTAGTAAAACTGCGGTAAGGCGACATAAAGAAAAAGCTGTCTGATTGCAGCGTGGTCGCGGTGTGCTGAACTTCCTCAGCCAGGGACGTGTCCATATCATCCTCCTCAAAATGATAAAAGAAGCAATAATGATTATCATTTATATTTTCGTCGGCTAACCTAATCCCACATCGCTTCGCTGTCAACCGTCGGACAAATAACTTATGCGACAAAAGCTTGCATCCCTTCGCGGCAACCATGAAAATGAGAAGCATTATCTTCAACAAAAACAGGATGTCGCGCTGTGAGATTCCCTTTCGTATTCCGTAATACCCTGCTTTTACCTGGACTTTTTGTTTTAGGACTTGCCTCAGCCGTTGCCGCCGACTGGCCGCGTCAGGTGACCGACAGCCGCGGCGTTCACACGCTTGAGAGCAAACCGACGCGCATTGTCTCCACCAGCGTGACCTTAACCGGCTCCCTGCTGGCAATTGACGCGCCGGTCGTTGCCAGCGGCGCGACCACGCCGAACAACCGCGTGGCGGATGCGCAGGGCTTTTTGCGTCAGTGGGGCGATATTGCGAAACAGCGCAAGGTTGCGCGACTGTACATTGGCGAACCAAGCGCCGAAGCGGTCGCCGCCCAGATGCCGGACCTGATTTTGATCGGCGCCACCGGCGGGGATTCCGCGCTGGCGCTGTACGATCAGCTCTCCGCCATCGCCCCAACGCTTATCATCAACTACGACGACAAGAGCTGGCAGGAACTGCTGACGCAGCTGGGCACCATTACCGGGCAGGAAAAACAGGCCGCAGAGCGCATTGCCGCGTTTGATAAACAGCTCGCGCAGGTTAAAGAGCAGATGAAGCTGCCGCCGCAGCCGGTAAACGCCATCGTCTACACTGCCGCAGCGCACAGCGCCAACCTGTGGACTGCGGAATCCGCGCAGGGCCAGCTGCTGCACCAGTTGGGCTTTACGCTGGCCGATCTGCCCGCCGGGCTGCACACATCAAAAAGCCAGGGTAAACGCCACGACATCATTCAGCTGGGTGGGGAAAACCTGGCGACGGGGCTGAACGGCGAAGGGCTGTTTGTGTTTGCCGGCGATCAGAAAGACGTGGATGCGATTTACGCCAACCCGCTGCTGGCGCATTTGCCGTCGGTGAAAAACAAACGGGTCTGGGCATTGGGAACCGAGACGTTCCGCCTGGATTATTACAGCGCGATGTTGGTGTTAGACAGATTGAATACGTTATTTAAGTAGGCCTTTTCCTCCCTCTCCCTGTGGGAGAGGGCCGGGTTGAGGGCATCAGGCCGCCCCGTCGTTCAACACACTCTCCTGCCTGAATCGGCGCAATTCTGCCAACGACATGAATAAAATCACGCCAATAATTGCCAGTACAAACCCGCCGCAGCTCGCCGAGGCCACCGGGGTCATTATCGCCCCCAGCCCGCCGAGGATCGCCGCGCCAATCGCATCCCCCGTGACGTTCTGCGCCGTCCACAGGCCGTTGATGCGACCGAGCATCCCTTCCGGCGTCTGGGTCTGGATCAGGGTGTACTGCAAAAGCGAGCTGATGGCGCTCAGCCAGCCGAAAATCACCAGGCACAACACGCCCAGCGCCCACACCGGCATCAGGCTGAAGAAGCCGATGGCGATAAACGAGGCCAGCGTGGCAAGCAGCATAATCAACCCCGGACGCGCGCTCTGCGCCAGGTTGCCGCTGGTCAGCGCCCCGCACGCCGCGCCGAGCGGAATGGCGGCGTACAGTAGACCAATCTCCGAGGCGCTCATCTGCCACGCTCCCGCTAATGCCGGGTAGAGCACGCGCACGGCGCTCGCCATGGTCAGCAGGCCGCCGAGCAGCGCAATCCCGCCAATCAGCGGGTTGCTGAACAGGAAACGAATCGCGACCATCAGCGATTTCAGCGGATGCTCGCGCGGCTGCGGCGGAGGGGGCAGAAGCGGCAGGCGCAGCAGCGTCAGCGTGGTGATAAAGGTTCCCGCCGCCGCAAGCCCATAGTTCCAGGCCACGTTGCCGGTCGCCAGCAGCAGGCCGCCCACCATTGGCGAAATCACCGAGCCCAGACGCACGGTGAGCATGGTGATCGCCCCCGCCTGCATCAGGTTCTCGCGCCCGACCAGCGCGGGCGTTGCCGCCAGCAGCGCCGTCACGCCCAGCGAGGCAAAAAAGCCGTCCCACAGTCCCAGGGCATAAATCGCGATCAGCGACGGCTCCGGCAGCATCGCGTTCAGACACAGCCCGATAAAGCCCACGCCGCAGGTGCCGCGCGCCAACAGAATCAGCTTCTTGCGCTCGTAGCGGTCCGCCAGAACGCCGCCGACCATCAGGCCGATGAACATCGCCCCGCCGGTTAAGGTGACGGATAACCCCACCAGCCAGCTGGAGTGCGTCAGGGTCTGGATCTGGACCGGCACGGCGACGCCAAGCAGCCCGAGGGACAAAATGGAGATAAAGCGAGCGATAAAAACGGCGCGATACGCCGGGTGCGTTTTAAGCAGGCTGAGGTTGAGCAGCCAGGATTTTTGATTCATGACAAAGCCTTGAGTCTATTTCTACCCTTTCCATGGGCGCACATGCTAACATAGCCAAATAAGATAGATAACGATAATCACTATCATTATCAAATCATGGATGTTGCTATGTCGTTTTCCTCTTCTGCGGTGCGCGCCGTTGCCGTGCCCGTTTTACTGCTGCTCCTGAGCCTTGCGGCTGCACTCAGCCTGCTGGTCGGCGCGAAGCCGCTGCCCGCGTCCGTTATCGTTGATGCGCTCTCCGGCACCTGCCAGAGCGCCGACTGCGTCATCGTGCTCGACGCCCGACTGCCCCGCACGCTTGCCGGACTGCTGGCCGGTGGCGCGCTGGGCCTTGCCGGTGCCCTGATGCAAACCCTCACCCGCAATCCGCTGGCGGACCCCGGTATCCTCGGCGTTAACTCCGGCGCCAGCTTTGCCATCGTGCTCGGCGCGGCGCTGTTCGGGTTGACTTCACCCTCTGAACAGCTGGTGATGGCCTTCTGCGGCGCGCTGGCCGCCTCGCTGGTCGTCGCCTTTACCGGCAGCCAGGGCGGCGGGCAGCTGAGCCCGGTACGCCTGACCCTTGCGGGCGTAGCGCTCGCGGCGGTGCTGGAGGGCTTGTCCAACGGCATCGCCCTGCTCAACCCGGACGTTTACGACCAGCTGCGCTTCTGGCAGGCCGGTTCTCTGGATATCCGCACCCTCGACACGCTTAAAGTGGTGGCGATCCCGGTCATTATCGCTGCCGCCGTGGCGCTGTTTTTAAGCCGGTCGCTCAACAGCCTGAGCCTTGGCAGCGACACCGCGACCGCCCTCGGCAACCGCGTGGCGCGCACGCAGCTGATTGGTCTGTTCGCCATCACCGTACTGTGCGGCAGCGCGACCGCCGTGGTCGGCCCAATCGCCTTTATTGGCCTGATGATGCCGCACATGGCGCGCTGGCTGGTGGGAGCAGATCACCGCTGGTCGCTGCCGGTGACGCTGCTGGCGACTCCTGCCCTGCTGCTGTTTGCCGACGTGCTGGGCCGCCTGCTGGTGCCCGGCGAGCTGCGCGTCTCGGTGGTCAGCGCCTTTATCGGCGCGCCGGTGCTGATCTTCCTGGTACGCCGTAAACGCGGAGGTGGCGCATGATGGCCCCGTCCCGGCGTTTAATCACCTGCATCACCCTGCTGGTTATCGCCATCCTGCTGCTGGCAGCGTGGAGCCTGCGCAGCGGCGCGGTAACGCTCGATTTTTCTCAGGTGGTTAACGCCCTGCTCGGCAGCGCGCCGCGCAACATCACCATGGTGGTGACGGAGTGGCGTCTCCCGCGCGTGGCGATGGCGATTCTGGTCGGCGCGGCGCTCGGCGTGAGCGGTGCAATATTCCAGTCGCTGATGCGTAACCCGCTCGGTAGCCCGGACGTGATGGGCCTCAACACCGGGGCCTGGAGCGGCGTGCTGGTGGCGATGGTGCTGTTTGGTCAGCACCTGACGGCCATTACCTTTACGGCGATGGCGGGCGGCATTCTGACGTCATTACTGATCTGGGCGCTGGCCTGGCGCAACGGTATCGACACCTTCCGCCTGATCATCATCGGGATCGGCATCCGCGCCATGCTGATGGCCTTTAACACCTGGCTTTTACTGCAGGCCTCGCTGGAAACCGCGCTCTCCGCCGGGCTGTGGTACGCCGGTTCACTCAACGGCCTGACGTGGGGCAAAACCTGGCCCGCGGCACCGCTGATTGTGCTGATGTTTATCGGCGCTCTGCTGCTGGTGCGCCGTATGCGCCTGCTGGAGATGGGCGACGACAGCGCCTGCGCGCTGGGCGTGGGCGTTGAACGCTCGCGCCTGATGCTGATGCTGGTCGCCGTACTGCTGACCGCCGCCTCCACCGCGATTGCCGGGCCAATCTCGTTTATCGCCCTCGTGGCACCGCACATCGCGCGGCGCCTTAGCGGGACGGCGCGCTGGGGATTAACTCAGGCGGCGCTGTGCGGCGCGCTGCTGCTATTGGCCGCCGATCTCTGCGCCCAGCGGCTGTTTATGCCTTATCAACTGCCGGTGGGCGTGGTGACCGTCAGCCTCGGCGGAATTTACCTCATCGTCTTGCTCGTTCAGGAGTCACGCAAGAAATGACAGACACAACCACCCGCTTGCGCGGCGAAAATTTAACCCTCGGCTACGGCAAAAAAATCATTGCCCGTGACTTATCCGTCGCCATTCCGGACGGGCACTTCACGGCCATTATCGGCCCGAACGGCTGCGGCAAATCGACCCTGCTGCGCACGCTGAGTCGCCTGATGACGCCGGCTGAGGGCAGCGTGTTCCTCGACGGGGAGCAGATCCAGCGCTTCGCCAGCAAAGAGGTGGCCAGACGCATCGGGCTGCTGGCGCAAAACGCCACCACGCCGGGAGACATCACGGTACAAGAGCTGGTCTCGCGCGGGCGCTATCCGCACCAGCCGCTGTTTACCCGCTGGCGTAAAGAGGATGACGAGGCAGTGAACCGCGCGATGCGGGCGACGGGCATTACCGATCTGGCGCAGCAGAGCGTGGACACCCTCTCCGGCGGACAGCGTCAGCGCGCGTGGATCGCGATGGTGCTGGCGCAGGAAACGTCGATCATGCTGCTGGACGAGCCGACAACCTGGCTTGATATCAGCCATCAGATTGATCTGCTGGAGCTGCTGAGCGAGCTGAACCGCACGCAGGGGTATACGCTAGCGGCGGTGCTGCACGATTTAAACCAGGCGTGCCGCTACGCCACGCATTTGATTGCGCTTCGCGACGGTGAGATTGTGGCGCAGGGCGCGCCAAAAGAGATTGTGACGCCGGATCTGATCGAGCGGATCTACGGCATGCGCTGCATAATTATTGACGATCCGGTGGCGGGTACGCCGCTGGTGGTGCCGCTTGGAAAGCGTGCGGTCTGATGCCCTCACCCCGGCCCTCTCCCACAGGGAGAGGGAGCAAAGCATCCCCTCGCCCCGTTGGGGAGAGGGTTAGGGTGAGGGGGTGATGACGTTACCCCAATATATCCTTCAAAACCGGCCCTATCTTCTCAAACGCCTGCGGTGAAATGATGTCCACGTGGGCGCAGTCCTGGCTGTATACCTCAAGCTCCGCCACCCACGGTGCCCAGGCGACCTGCGGATCCATCGTTCGCGTGCGCTCGGCGACAAACAGCGTCGCTTTGCCGTCAAAGCGCGCGCTGCGCGCCGTGGTGAGCAGCCGCACCGCGTCGGCGTAGTTGCCCTCGATAGCGTTAAACAGCTCGCTGGAGCCCTGACCCTGCTGGGCGGCGATAAACGCCTGACGCTCGCGCTCGATCTCCGCCAGCACCGCCGGGTCGAGGCCGTTAGCCTCTTTTTCCGCCCAGTTCTGGGTTTCCGGCGGCCAGGTATCCAGCAGGCCGAGGAACGCCACAGCTTCACCCTGCTCGCGCAGACGGGCGGCAATGCCCTGCGCCAGCGTGCCGCCGAGAGAATAGCCGAACAGATAATACGGCCCCTGCGGCTGCTGCTTACGCAGCGTAGCCAGGTGATGCTCAATCACCCCATCCAGATCCGCACGCTGCTGCATCGGACCGCCCGGACGCGGCGACTGAATGCCGACGATGGACCAGCGCGGGCTGAGGTAACGTGCCAGGACGCTAAACTGCCAGGCAAAGCCGGACGCCGGATGGAAGCAGAACAGCGTCGGGCCATTACCTTCGCGCAGCGGCAGAAGGGTTTCATACCCCAGACGCTGCGCCTGCTCGTCGCTCATTTGCGAGTCCAGCAGCGCGCTGAGCTTGCTCACCGTGGAGGCGACCATAATCTGCCCCGGCGTAACCTTGCGGTTGAACGTGCGGCTAAGCTGCGCCGCCAGGCGCATCGCCAGCAGCGAGTGTCCGCCGAGGGCAAAGAAATCCGCCTCGATGTCGTTGACCTCGCAGCCCAGCAGGGCAGAAAACGCCTGCGCGACGGCGATTTCGGTTTTGCTTTCCGGCACGCGGCCGGAGGATTTACTCGTCAGCACCGGCAGCGGCAGCGCCTTGCGGTCCAGCTTGCCGTTCGCGCTGAGCGGCAGCGCGCTGATTTGCAGCAGCACCACCGGCACCATATGCGGCGGCAGCTGCGCTTTGAGCGATGCCAGCAGCGCGTCGCGATCCAGCGGTAAGCCGGATTCGGAAACTACATACCCCACCAGCTGGCGGGCATCGCCGCCGGTGGCTGCCGCCTGGTTGAAGACGCAGGCGTGCGCCACGGCCTGAGCCACGTCCGGCAGCGACAGCATCGCCCGGTCGATTTCGCCCAGCTCGATGCGCTGGCCGCGAATTTTTAGCTGATCGTCGCTGCGGCCGAGATATTCCACCGCGCCGTTGTCCAGCCAGCGGGCAACGTCGCCGGTGCGGTACATGCGCTCGCCGGGAGCGAACGGGTCAGCAATAAAGCGGCTGGCGGTGAGATCCGGACGGCCAAGATACCCCTGCGCCAGCTGAATGCCGGTGAGATACAGATCCCCTGTCACGCCGAACGGCACCGGACGCATCATGGCGTCAAGAATGCGCAGCCCGGTGTTCCATACCGGGAAGCCGATTGGCACGCTGTTGCCTTCCACCGCCGCCAGCTCGGGGCCAAACGCCGGATACCAGCTCACGTCTACCGCCGCTTCGGTTGGGCCATAGAGGTTGTGCAGCGGCGTACGGGTGAGCTGCTCCCACTCGCGGCACAGTTCGGTCGGCAGCGCTTCGCCGCTGCAGAACACCTGCCTAAGCGTTTTGCAGCACGCGACGTTTTCCGGCGCCAGCGAGGCGACAAACGCCGCCAGCATCGACGGCACGAAGTGGGTAGTGGTCACGCCGTAGCGGGCGAAGAAGCTTTGCATTGCCTGCGGATCGCGGTGCGCGTCCGGCTCGGCCATCACCAGCTTCGCCCCGGCGATAAACGGCCACCAGAACTCCCACACCGACACGTCAAAGCTGCACGGCGTTTTCTGCGCCACCACGTCCGTCGCGTCCAGCGGGTAGTGGTCCTGCATCCACTTGAGGCGGTTAACGATGGCGGTATGCCCGACCATGACGCCCTTCGGACGTCCCGTCGAACCGGAGGTAAAGATGATGTACGCCGTTTGCTCCGGCTTCGCCAGCCGCAGCGGTTTTGCATCCGCAGCCGGTAAAAGGGTGTTGTAACTAAATGCACTAATCGGCAGATCGCTAAAGCGCGGAAGCTGTTCGTCAGTGGTAATGAGCAGGGACGGCTTCGCGTCCTCGAGCATCATCCGCAGGCGGTCGTCCGGGTAGCCGGTATCCAGCGGCAGCCATGCGGCCCCCGCCTCGACGATGCCGTGCAGCGCCAGGGTAAGGAACACCGAGCGCGGCAGGGCCACCGCCACGCTGTCGCCCGGCTTCACGCCGCGCGCGCGCAGCAGGTTTGCCAGCGCGACCACCTGCTCGCGCATCTGGCGGTAGCTGAGCTCAATACGAGCGTCCGCCAGCGCGGGGGCGTCCGGCGTTTTGCTCGCCTGCTCCGCCACCAGATCCGCCAGCGTGGTGGCCGGCAGCGCCAGTCCAGTATCGTTGATGCGCGCCAGCTGCTGATATTCCTGCTCTGAAACGGTTTCCACGTCGCCGCAGCGCAGGTCCGGGTTGGCCGCAAACTGCATCAGCATCGCGTTCAGACGCGACACGTGACGGGAAAGCGTCGCTTCATCGTAACGCTGCTTACTGGCGAGGATCTCAATGCTCAATCCGCCCTGCTCGTCGGGGAACAGCGCCAGCTCCAGATCGTTCACCGGGCCGGTTGCGAGCGTGTGGGTGATGGCCTCCACGCCGTCGATATCCAGTTGATAATCAAATACCTTCACGTTCAGCACCGGGCCAAACAGGGCTTCATCGCCTGCGGCACGCCCGCTGTCGCGGACGATCTGCTCGGCGTCGTAGCGCTGATGGCGGCGCATTTTTTTCAGCTGGTTCGCCAGGCGCAGCGCCAGTTCCGGCAGGCACTCATGAGGGTTGATATTCACCGCCAGCGGCAGGACGTTGAGCACCGGCCCGGTCGCGGTCAGCGCGGCGGAGCCCATGCGGCGCATAAAGATAAACCCGGCGGCGTAGTCCAGCCGTCCGGTCAAACGGCACAGCCACAGCGCCACCAGCGCAAGGGCCAGATCGGTACGCTGCGTCTGCCCTGCCGCGTGCGCAAGCTGGCTAAAGGCGCGGCCGTCGGCGGCGATTTTCAGGCGCAGGATATTGGTTGTGGCGGCGCGTCCTGGCAGCGGCGCGGAAGAGAGCGAGACCGGAGAAGGAAGCTGCCTGCGCTGCTCCGCCCAGAAGGCGCCGTCGCGCTGATACGCCTCGCTGTCGCGATAGCGCTGATACTCCTCCACCACTTCGGCAAATGGCGTAAACGGGGAATCAGGAGTCGGTTCATCCTTTTTCCACGCGGCATAAATTGCGGCGATCTGGCGGGTAATGGCCGGGAAGCTGAAGCCATCCACCACAAGATGATGATAGCGCTGATACCAGTACCAGTGGTTTTCACCGACCTGAATCAGCTGGTGAAACGCCAGCGGCTGACCGCTGTCGACGCGCAGATTCTGGTTAAGATCGGATTCCATCAGCGCCACGGCGGCGGCGTGAGAATCAACGCGAACAACGGACGGTTCCGGCAGAATGAATGTCTCATCCACCCACTGCCACACCTCACCGTTTTCTTCCGCAAAGCGCATGCGCAGGGTATCGGCCTGCATCATGCCCGCGGCAATGGCTTTAGCCAGCAGTGGCGCATCGATATCGCCTTTCAGCTCGGTGTAGTGCGCCACGCTCCAGGCGTTTGGCAGCGTGGACAGCTGTTCCGCCATCCAGATCCCCGGCTGGGCGGCGACGAGAGGAAGACGGTTCATGCGTTCTTCCCCGCAAAATGAGACGGTTCAAGCGTCTGCCAGCGTTCCGCCAGCCACTGCTGGCATGCGTCCTGGGACTGCGCTTCGCACACCACGCGCCACCCCGCCGGCAGTTCGCACTGCTGCGGCCACAGGCTGTACTGCCCCTGGTCGTTTTGCAAAATGGTGAACTGTCCCTGCGGATTATCGAAAGGATTGCTGAATTCCATACAGACTCCGTTATTGAATGAGCGGCTGCCAGAGGGTCATCAGCCCCTGCGTCAGCCCACCGCGCCAGCAAAGCGCGTCGTGTCCGCCGTCAACCTGACGCCAGGTAACCTGCTGCGCGTGTAGTTCGGCGTAAATCGCCTGATTGGCAGTGAAAATCAGCGGCTCGTTGCGTCCGGCCTCGAGGACGATACGCAGCCCGCTCGCGGTTAGTTCACCTGCTCTGAGCTGTTCGATGAGGCGCCCTTCCTGCTGCCCACCGCGGTGAGGCCACCAGTACGAGCCGGACTGGCTCAGCACGCAGCCAAAACGCTGCGGCCAGTTGAGGCCAGCATAAAGTGAAGTGAGTCCGCCAAAGCTCTGGCCCGCCACCACGGTACGGTCGGCGCGGTCGCTGAAGGGGGCGATATTTTTTACAAGAGGGAGAAGTTCTTCCTGTACCGCCAGCCAGAAATCGGGATTGCACGGCAGCTCGCGGTTGCGATGCTCCATGTCGATAACATCGATTAAGACGTAGACCGCAGGCGGTAATTTGCGCTGGGCGGTGAGCGACGCCAGTGCAGGCCAGACGGGCAAACTTTCGGCCCAGAACTGCCCGTCGAGCAGCACCGCCAGCGGACGCTCCCGGTCGTCCCCCCCGGTGGTGAAAATCCAGACGCGACGGCGATTTTCCAGGCGCGCGCTTTCCCACTCAATGCAAATCGGCGGCTGATACGGCGTATCGGGATGATTCCAGCCCGGCTGAACCGGCGCTTCCGGCATCTCCAGCGCGGAGACGGCATGTCCGCGCCCGCCGCGCCAGCTTTGCGGATTCAGCGGGTCGGAAACCGCGTGCGGCAGCAGCTTGCGCCAGCCTTCGCGCAGCGCCATGCGGTCCGGCTGATCGCCTTCAAAGACGGTATCGGTAAAATCGTTTTCGTTCACGGATGGGATAAAACAGTAGCTTCCGCGCCACTCGGGGCTGAACTCACCCTGCCACTGCCAGACGTCGGTATCCGGAATGCGTTCGAGAGACTGCGGGCGGGCATTTTGGTGGTGATCGGTCACGCCGGTGACGTAGAGCCAGACGCGTTTGATCGATGACGTTCTTTGCGTTCCTGCCGGGTCACGCCACCAGAACGTGACGCGATATTTTCCCTTTTCCAGCTTCCATTCAGGCCCATTTTTCGACTGCCACCACGCTTCACTTCCGGTTGTTAACGTCGTCACCCTTATAACCCCATGTTTCACAGTCTTTTTTGTTTCAGCGCAAATTTTATTGATAATATTATTGATAACTATTTGCATTTGCAATAGCGTAATGCCCGCGCTGTGGGAAGCGCGTTCATTAAATAACCATAAAAGCGGGACGTACAATGAATAAGAAGATTCACTCTCTGGCCTTGCTGGTCAATTTAGGGATTTATGGTGTCGCGTTGCCCGCCATGGCAGACGACAACACCGCCTCTGCGCAGCACGAAGACACAATGGTAATCACCGCCGCCGAGCAGAATTTACAGGCGCCGGGCGTATCGACCATCACCGCCGACGAGATCCGCAAAAATCCGCCCGCGCGCGACGTGGCGGAAATCATCCGCACCATGCCGGGCGTTAACCTCACCGGGAACTCCACCAGCGGCCAGCGCGGAAATAACCGTCAGATTGACATTCGCGGCATGGGTCCGGAAAACACGCTGATCCTGATCGACGGCAAGCCGGTGACCAGCCGTAACTCTATCCGTCTGGGCTGGCGCGGCGAGCGCGACACCCGCGGCGATACCGGCTGGGTGCCGCCGGAGATGATCGAGCGCATCGAAGTGATCCGCGGTCCGGCAGCCGCGCGCTACGGCAACGGCGCGGCAGGCGGGGTGGTAAACATCATTACCAAAAAATTCGACGACCAGTGGCACGGCTCCTGGAACACCTACCTGAACGCGCCAGAACATAAGGACGAAGGTTCCACCAAACGCACCAACTTCAGCCTGAGCGGCCCGCTGGGCGGCGATTTCAGCTTCCGCATGTTCGGTAACCTGGATAAAACCCAGGCCGACGCGTGGGATATCAACCAGGGTCATCAGTCCGATCGTACCGGTGCCTACGCCAACACCCTGCCGGCTGGCCGCGAGGGCGTGGAAAACAAAGACATCAACGGCGTGGTGCGCTGGGACTTCGCGCCTATGCAGTCCCTGGAGTTCGAAGCGGGCTACAGCCGCCAGAACAACCTCTACGCGGGCGACACGCAGAACACCAACAACGACAGCGCGCTGGTGAAGAAGAACTACGGTAAAGAGACTAACCGTATCTACCGCCAGAACTTCGCGGTGACCTGGAACGGCGGCTGGGATAACGGCATCACCACCAGCAACTGGGCGCAGTACGAACACACCCGCAACTCCCGCCTGGGCGAAGGGCTGGCGGGTGGTACGGAAGGGTTATTCAACAGCAATAAATTCACCGACACCGACCTGGCCGACGTGATGCTGCACAGCGAGATCAACCTGCCGATTGATTTCCTCGTCAACCAGAACCTGACGCTGGGCACCGAGTGGAACCAGCAGCGCATGAAGGACTCGACTTCGTTCACGCAAACCCTACAGGGCGGCACCATTCCGGGCATGACAAACGACCGCAGCCCGTACACCTCGGCGGAGATTTTCTCCCTGTTCGCCGAAAACAACATGGAGCTGACCGATAGCACCATGCTGACCCCTGCCCTGCGCTTCGATCACCACACCATCGTCGGCAATAACTGGAGCCCGTCCCTGAACCTGTCGCAAGGCCTGGGGGATGACTTCACGCTGAAGATGGGGATCGCCCGCGCCTATAAGGCGCCGAGCCTGTACCAGACCAACCCGAACTACCTGCTCTACAGCAAAGGCCAGGGCTGCTACGCCAGCTCGGACGGCGTGGGCTGCTACATGATGGGCAACGATGACCTGAAAGCCGAAACCAGCATCAACAAAGAGATTGGTCTGGAGTGGAAGCGCGACGGCTGGCTGGCGGGCGTGACATGGTTCCGCAACGACTATCGCGACAAGATTGAAGCGGGCTACGCGCCGATTGGCCATACCTCTTCCGGCAAAGTGCAGACGGATATTTACCAGTGGGAAAACGTTCCGAAAGCGGTTGTCGAAGGGCTGGAAGGCTCCCTGAACGTGCCGGTTAGCGACACGATCAACTGGACCAACAACATCACCTATATGCTGCAGAGCAAGAACAAGGAGACCGGCGACCGTCTGTCGATCATTCCTGAGTACACGCTGAACTCGACCCTGAGCTGGCAGGTGCATCAGGACGTGTCGCTCCAGTCGACCTTTACCTGGTACGGCAAGCAGCAGCCGAAGAAGTACAACTATAAAGGTCAGCCGGTGACCGGGTCTGAGAAAGACGAAGTCAGCCCGTACAGCATCGTTGGCCTGAGTGCGACCTGGGACATGACCAAAAACGTCAGCCTGACCGGCGGCGTGGATAACGTCTTCGACAAGCGTCAGTGGCGCGCGGGTAATGCCCAGACGACCGGAAATGCCACCACCGGTGCGTATATGTACGGTGCGGGAGCGTACACGTATAATGAACCGGGCCGAACCTGGTACATGAGCGTGAATACGCGATTCTGATTCAGGCAGTAACTCCTCCCTCTCCCTATGGGAGAGGGCCGGGGTGAGGGCATCAGGCCGCACAATTCTGAAGGAAAACCATGCACACTACCCACAGCACATTTTCTCTTGCCGGCCACACCGTCCACCACGTCACCTTCGACCCCACCACCTTCACCGACGCCGACCTTCTCTGGCTCCCCCACCACGCAGAGCTTGCAAACGCCGGGCGCAAACGCAAAGCCGAGCATCTGGCTGGCCGCATTGCCGCCGCGCATGCGCTCGGCGTGATAAATGAACGCGCGATCCCCGGCATCGGCCCCAGCGGCGAACCGCTCTGGCCGAAAGGGGTTTCGGGGAGCATCACCCACAGCGGCACGCAGGCGATGGCGGTTGTGACATGCCACCATCCGGTGATTATCGGCATCGATTGCGAAACGATCCTCTCCGAGAATGAAGCTCAGGAAATAAAAGACGGCGTCATTGATGTCCAGGAAGAGATCATCCTTTCCCGCTCAGGTTATCCGTTCCCCCTCGCCCTGACGCTGGCGTTTAGCGCCAAAGAGAGCCTGTTCAAAGCCCTCTTTCCGAGGGTACAGTCCTGGATGGGTTTTGAAAGCACTCGCGTCACACACCTCGACGATAAAGCGCTTACCCTGGCATTAACCCTTCAACGCGCGGGCTATGCCAAAGCCACCGCCTTCACCGTTCACTGGCGACAGCATGGCGAACAGGCGATCACCCTGCTGTAAGGCTCTCCTGCCGACGTGAATGCAGAGGCTCAACGCGACACCAAACATGCCGGAAAAAATGATCCCCATAATACCAATCTGCTTGATTCGGCTGTTATCTTTCAGGCATTAGGTGGAAAACGCGCAGAACAGACCGGATGCGAGGGTATTTCAAATAAAACGTTAACGATAGGTCATAGTAAACGATGCCGTGGCGCTCACCGAGCCTGATCGAGCATTCGCAGAGGTCATATAATACGCGGCCTTAAAGGGAATATTGACGATTTCCCCTGCCGAGGTCGTCGTACCGTATTTAATAAGCTTGCCGAACTGTACGGGCGAATCGTTATATTTTAGCTGTATGCCCAAACCTGTAGCCGTCGAACTGCTGTTTAACCCCAATACTCCGTTAACAGGATCGGCAAGCGGGCTGACGTTATCCAACGTCACATTCACTGCGGTCTGTGCACTACAGATAAGCGGTATGGAAAATATCACCTGATTCTGGGTGCTGCCGACGCCGTTAAACTTCGGTAATAGCGCAATCCCCATATTAATATTCAAATTTTTATCTTCAATCTGACAGGAAGCGGTGCTTATATTCATCGGCGAAAATATATATTTAAAAAGCGGCAGGCGCATAATGTTATTACTTCTCGGTGTACTGTATTCCATATTTAGCGTCAGAGCGGGTATAGAGCCCGTCTCAGGGGTAGTGCTGGTTTTGATCAGCTCAAACGTATCCGTGAACGTTGATACACCATTTTGGAGGATCCCTCGCCTCCAGCTCGGGTTATTGAGGTCCATTCTGGTGACAAATTCGCTGCTTTGCGTGGTGCTGGAAAAGTTTTTCCACCGGATGCCAATACCCGGGATCTCTGTCGCCCGCACGTTTGCCAGCGGCGAGGCGCCGTAATCCGTATTCACCCCGGAGAGCTGAATAAACCACGAGCCATCGTATCCAATTTGCTGACCCTCAGCGTCACATTTTATGGGGTTACTGGTGATTATCGTTGCTAATACCGTTCCAACCGGCGCATCCCGCTGAACGACAATATTGTGATCGAAGTTGACCGCTACGTCGTTTGCAGAACACAACGCAAAGGCATTCAGAGAGACAGCGCACCCCACGGCTGCCGTCGCGATTTTAAATACGGTGGACATCATATGTTCCTTCATTTCAGGCGAGGCGTAGGCCTTCTCTCGTAAAAGTAATAATACGTATTAACGCAATGAGAAATTTAACGACACGTCGCAGCGGTACGCTGAATTTTACCCGGTAAGGCGTTCAAGTTTATTTTGGCGCGACAGGTTTTCGCTCCCCACTGTACTGTTATGCTGTCACCGTCGTTCAGGCCGCTCATATAGACCTCTCCATCACTCCCGACAATGCTCATCGCATCGCTTCCGTTGAGCTTTACCATGGCCCCAAAGGGCACCGGCGAGTTCTGATACAGCAGCGTTATCAGGGCCCGGAACCCCGTTCTCGCTTTGAACGTCGCGCGCACCACGGCACCGCGCGTAGGTACGACATTGACTACGGATTCGTCCACATCCACGTCCGGCCCCAGCGAACCGATGTCTATCGCAATCCGGTTTTCCTGATAGGCGCTGGCATAGGGCACTACCGCATATCCGCGCCAGTCAGTTTTAACGCTAGGGTTATTGCGCACGCTCACGCCTGACGCGCCCTGCGCTTCCAGCAGCACAATGGTATCCCCCAGCGGCTGAGAGAACGTCACGCCATGCTCGTGGCCGACGATCCCCCCCAGCAGGCCGAAGTTCAGCTGACTGTTCTGTCGGCTGTAGTTGTAGCCTGCATTTACGGTGCCGTAGCCGCCTTTATAGGTTCCGCTTAAGGAGCTTCTTGATTCTCCGCCAGACGAGGTATAGCCCTGCTGGACAAGGTAGCTTAGGTTATTATCGGCGAGTGCGGTGCCGCTCAGACCCACAAGGTGCGTCTCAGGACCGTTCTTTTGCACATTCACGCTATAACTGGCCCAGCTTTGCGGCAGCCATTTGCTCAGCGGCACCTGGAGGTTAAAGGCTACAATCTGGTCCTTATGGTCTTTGCCCGGCGTTTCGCTGTAGGTGTAGCCGAGCGAGTAATTGATATCACGGATACTGGTGTTAAAACCGGTGCTGACGTTGCGCTCATAGCCCTGTTTGCTCCAGTAGTCCTGCTGGTATGCCGAAATGTAAAAATTCCCCCAGCTTTGCAGCGACTGGCTGAGGTTGAGCTGCAATCGGCTTCGCTTGTTGTAGCGCTGGCTGCTGAATTCATTCACTTCCTGAAAGGTATAAAACCCTTCCGTGGAGTAGCGATAGCTTGCGAGCGTCACGGTGGTATCAGTCGTGGCCACCGTTTTTGAATACTGCACCCGATAGGACTGCCCCCGACTGCGGCGTTTTTTTTCCTCAACGAGCTGACTATCGGCAAGGGTAACGTCCGCCGATAGTGAGCCTATATCGCCAAAGCTGAGGCCGGAACCAAGCACGCCGGACGCATAGTTACTTGCCCCCAGGACGCCACCGTACAGCGTGAGATTATTGGAGAGACCATAAGCCAACGAGCCCAGGCTAAATGTGGGCGTATGTGCCCCATGCTTCGTCGTTCGAAACTCCCCTGTGCTCAGCGCATACTTCACGCGGCCTTCCCGCAGCATGACGGGAACCGCGGAGAAAGGCTGCACGAAATGCTGGACGCTACCGTCGGCTTCGGTGACGACAATGTCCAGATCGCCGCTCGCTGACGTAGGATAAAGATCGCGAATGATAAAGCTGCCAGGCGCCACGTAGGTTTGATAAACCGTGTAGCCGTTTTGCTTCACGGTAACCGTGGCGTTGGTGCGGGCGATCCCCCGAATGATGGGGGCGAAGCCGCGCATGCTTTCCGGCAACATGGTGTCATCGGAAAAAATTTGGGCGCCGCGAAACATCACGCTATCAAACACGTCGCCGGGGGTGCTGCTTTCACCCACCTGAAACTGCCCTCTCAAAAACTGGACATCGCGGCTCAGGGTAGTATTCAACGACGAAAACAACAGTTTTCCGTTGTTCTTCGTCACGGTGCTGTAGTTACGCAGGCGCCACGGCCCCGCATTAATACCGCTTTGCAGATTGGTGTAAAGCTGATCCTGCGTCTCGCCGTCCCTGCTCCAGCTGCGCGAGCCGTTGATGCTGTAATTTACCAGCAGTGCAGAAATGCCCTGGTTCCAGCGTGACGGGTCAACGGTGCCGCGTGCCCGCGCGTTAAGCGCCGATTGAGGGATAGAGATATCCAGTCTCTGCCTGTCAAAATCCAGCCGGGTGGAGGCATTCGGTATAAATGCGCCGGGATCGGTAATTATCGCCTCGGCAGGCAGCATAGATAATTCAGGAAATGCCTTGACCCTGACACCGAGTGATTCAAGCACGCCCCGGTTAAGCTCTGGCGCCAACCCGACGCCGTTAACAGAAACAAAAGAGATATTTTCCGTTCGGATATAATTTTCATTAAGCCATATTTCCACCCTGTAGGTGCCGGGTAACTGCTCTCCCCGCTCGAAGCGACCCAGATCGATGCCCTGAGAAGTCGAATGTGTTTTTTCAAGCGCATCGGCCATAAAATAGAGTTCGCCCGCAGCTGCGGGAAAAATGCCCGAAATAAAAAGCGCTATCGTCGAGAGTCGACTTACGCGGTTAGGCCACGAGCCAGAGAAAAAACCATATCGAGATAAAGGAACAGTATTCACTTTGCTTACCTGCGCGAGTGACATAGCGTATTGTTAATATTTTTTATTTCAGCATCTGGCGCTTTTCTGTCGTTACGCCACCAAAATCATTTATGGCTTTCCAGGCCACCTGCGTTCCACTGCCGGCCACCGTTGCGGAACTAAAGGGTGAAATCATCGGCGGCTGCGCAATCGTTTTATTGCCAATCGTTAATGAATAAAGAGAAACGTAGAACGGCGTTGGGTTATTAATCACCAGATGTTCACCGCGCGTCTCAAACTTTAATTTCGTCCATGCTTCACCGGATTTTTCAGACGCCAGCGCCGCAGGGCGATAGAAAATCTTCATACGCGTCTTAACGGCAATAAGCAGCCGATTTTCATCTGACCGGGTCATTGAGGGAATAGACTTAACGTTTAGCCAAAAAACAGATTCACGATTATCAGGCAGTGTTTTTTCACCGGTATAAATGATCCGCAGCGTATTTTCATGGCCTCCGTCGAGGCGGAACAAGGGCGGCGTAACGATAAAAGGAACCTTCTCCTTCGCATTTTCACCTAACTCAACCCATGACTGAATTAAATAGGGAACGGCATTCCGACTGTTACTCACTGGAAGTGAGGCTTCGCTTTCGTTTCCATTATAAATTAAGCGCGTCCCCCCGACGGTTATGCTGGCCTGAACCGGCAGAGAGAGCAGGCAAACGCCTGATAACGCAATCGTTCGAATAAGTTGACTGATCATACGTTCCTAATATTTCAGCAAGAGACAACGGGGCGTACCTTAGGTACGCCCGGGATATTACTGATAGGTAATGGTAAAATCTGACGCCGCGTTTGCCGTACCCGCCACCACGGCAGCCTGCGTTGCCTTATATTTCGCCACGAAGGTCATCTTATTGCTGTTTGTGGCATCTTCGCCTGCGCTGGTGTCAAGGGTGACGCTCTTCGACTGGGTTGCCAGAGGGATCGCGGTAATGCCGTCCTCTTCATAAAACGCAACGCCTACACCTTTCGCCGTTTGATCGCTGTTCAGCGCAAGAATACTGGTGTCAGAGCTGTCCGCAGTACCATCAAACTTAATGGATGCAGAGGTAACGGCCGCGGGGCAATTGTTCAACATAATGCTGAAGCGGGTTGCAGCAGCAACAGCTCCAGCCGCGCTAAACGAGCTTTTAGGGATTTTCCCAAGGTTAACTGTCTGATTCGCCGTACTGGTATCAATCGTACATGCTGAATCAAGGATTGTGCCGGTGAAATTAATTTTTCCATCGGCCGCCTGAGCGGCAAAGGTGATTCCGCTCACGGCAGCAGCCGTCAGTACATTACGAATTACACGGGTAACTTTAGTTTGCATAGCTTTATCCTTAGGATTGAACATTATCTGCATTGACGTCATGTCAATGCAGGAACAGCGGAATAAGTCCGCTAAACCAGTTAATGTATTATTTACTGCCCAATCAGGCTGATTTTAAACAAGGATGGTGATAAGCCTGAGTGGATAAAATAACGATAAGCTGTTTCATCTCTGAGCTGCTTCCTAATGCAAGTCGCTTTCTTAAATAGTAGTTTTTATTTATGTCATCGCGGTCATTACAACGATATTCTCCGGTCGACGCATCGTATAGCATCATCAGAAAGTCCAGATGTTCTGGCGATAACTTTACCGATAACCTGTCGTAAATAACATCGGCTACTTCCCAGGTTTTTTCCGTTGTGGGGAGTTTCGCTGCGCGATCGCAAAGCGCCTTCAACTCTTTGATCGACGTAACCAGCCAGAAGAGTTTTAAATAGCTATTGCTTGTATTTTCTTCCGGCGAAATAAAATAAATTCGTCGCGATAAACCTCTGGCCGCAAGCCGAGAATATAACCACCTTATGTTATCTGTTGTTTCATCAATTGCATCAATCATTATGCAAGGCTTATCCAGGATCGTTGCACAGACAATAAACTCAAGACGGTTATCAAAAAAGAATACCGCTTTGTCCGCTGAGGATAAGCCCTGAATGGCCTGCCTCATCGCAAAATTCCGAGTGAACACCAGTAGCGTCGTCAACGTTCATTCCTTTTTTTTTAATTCACATAACATGATTAAGATGAAGTTTTGACAACATATATGCGTTCTAAAGAAGACCGATCGATTACATAAGCTTTTCCATCAACCCTTGCAAAGGGATACCGCTCAAAGCCGACGGTATTAAACGCATTTTGAATTTTTTTAATCATGGACAGCAGATAAGATCTGGAGCACCGCAACCCATGGTCTTCAAAAACATGTACGATGATGTCATTATCGTAGACAATTCCTTCATCCATTCCTGACAATAAATACTCAAACAATCTGGCTTTCGTCGTACCAAATCTTTTGATTCGGCCATTTTTGATATTAATTAGCGTGCGCGTTGTTGGCCTGTATTCCAGATGCTGGAAAATGGTGTATCCATACAGAAGTTCGTCAGAGACAAAAGGCACAACCACTCCTTAGGGGCTTATCGTTCTCATTTCTATGACATCTACTCCTCGCACTGGGTAAATCAGCGTTCGCCTGATTTGTAGAAGATGGTATTTGAATGAAGAAAAGGGGACAATGAGACAAATTTATCAAGATAAAAAAATACGCTCTCGACACCAGCAACAACATTCAACCACCAAAGTTACATTATTAAGTATAAAAATCTTTTTGATAAAAAAATGTATAGGGCCAGCACTGTTTTTTTAACAAAACCATTACACTAGAATATTCATCCATTTTATTTAACAAAATAGTACAAAACCCCAAACAAGAGACAGTGAGCAATTGAAATCAATAAGTTAGTAGAGTAAAGAAAGGGAATTAAACCTTTTCTTAATAGTGTTAATTTAAGATTATTCATGACAAAACTTTGAGTTTTAGTAAAACACCTATTACAAAACCTGAAGTTTCCTTACAAAGACCTAACACCTGCTCGTGTGGAAAATAAAAAAACCATTAAGAATCATGCAGATTATGGAAAAACATACTCAGATCAATTTTTTTGATGAAAATTAACATTATTCCTTCTTCCCTTCCCCTGATGAGTTCTGCCAGCAAACACAAGTGATAAAAAAGGCAAGTGCCGATAGACACTTGCCTTATATTGCGCGTTTGTAAAAAGTAACTTACGTATCAGGGAACATCACGCTATTCCCCGGCGCTTCCCTGTGCAGGTGGATAAAGTTCAGGTGCCGTTCATACTGGTCCAGAATGTCCGTAATCACCTGCTCTTTGCTGTAATCCATCAAATCATTCCCCTGGCTTCCTTCCAGCAGGAAAGTCTCCAGCCGGTAGTAGGTCGACTTCCCGCTGCGCGCCCGGTAGGTAAAGCCAGGCACCGAGTACTGCTGCGGCCAGATCTGGTAGACAAAGTTCTGCTCGTCGCCCATGTGTACCAGCAGATCCAGGTGCCCCAGGGTCTCGCCCTCCTCCGGCGGCAGGTTTTTCAGCTCCACGTAGGCGCCACGCAGCTTCAGCTCCTGCGCAACCTCTTCCATTGCCGGGAAGCAGACCGTCTCCATCATCTGTTTGGTGTAGCGCGTTCCCGGGTAGTTCATCAGGCGCGAGAGCCGTTTCTTCCAGCTCAGCCTGTCCTGCGCGCCCATCGGACGCGGCGCGGTGTCGCGGCTGGCGCTGACGCGGCGGTAGTCTTCCACCTTGAGGGATTTATACAGCCCGGCCATCACGAAGAAGATGACGAAGCTGAACGGCAGCCCCATGATCACCGTGGTGTTCTGCAGCGCCGAGATGCCGTTGGTCATCAGCATACCGAGCGTCAGCAGGCCGATGGCGACGGACCAGAAGATGCGCAGCCAGTTCGGCGCATCGCTGTTGATGTCCTTCAGCTTCGAAGTGAAGTTGCCCAGCACCAGCGCACCGGAATCCGCCGAGGTGACGTAGAACAGCAGGCCGGTGATGGTCGCCACGGAGGCGCTAAAGGTAAACGCCGGGTACTGCGCCAGCAGGCTGTAGAAGCCGCGCTCCGGGTGCGCCATCGCTTCCTGCGCGAAAGTCGCGTTGCCGTGGATGATCTCATGCAGCGCGCTGTTGCCGAAAATCGACAGCCACAGCAGGGTAAAGGTGAACGGAATAATCAGCGTGCCCATCACGAACTGGCGGATGGTGCGGCCACGCGAAATACGCGCCAGGAACAGGCCGACAAACGGCGACCACGCCACCCACCACGCCCAGAAGAACAGCGTCCAGTTGTTCATCCACTCCACCGGGCGATCGAAGGCGAAGCTGTTCAGCGTCATGCCCATAAAGCGGTTCACGTAGTCGCCCACGTTGAGCACTAAGGCATTGAGCAGGAAAGAGGTATCGCCCATAAACAGCACGAACAGGATCAGGCCCAGCGCCAGCGCCACGTTCAGCTCGGAGAGCACGCGGATGCCTTTATCGACGCCCGACGTCACCGAAATGGTGGCGATAATGACGGAGAGCGCAATCAGCGCCGCTTTGGCCGCCATCGAATCCGGGATATCAAACAGCACGCTCAGCCCGTAGTTGAGCTGCACCACGCCAATCCCGAGCGTCGTCGCGATACCAAAGATGGTGCCGATCACCGCCGCGATATCGACGCTGTGGCCAATCGGGCCGTTAATTTTTTTACCGAAGATCGGATACAGGGCGGAGCGGATGGTGAGGGGCAAATTATAACGATAGCTAAAGTATCCGAGCGCCATGCCCATCAGGGCGTACATCGACCAGCCCGTCAGGCCGTAGTGGAACAGCGTCCAGACCATCGCCTGGCGCGCGGCCTCCATCGTCTGCCCAGCCCCTTCCGGCGGCTGCATATACTGCGTGACCGGTTCCGCCACGGAGAAGAACATCAGGTCGATGCCGATGCCTGCGGCAAACAGCATCGCGGCCCAGCTCAGCAGGCTGAACTCGGGCTTGGACTGCTCAGGCCCGAGCTTCACCGAACCGAAGCGCGAGCAGGCAATGCAGACCACGAAGACAATATAGAGCGTCGCGGCCAGCAGGTAGTACCAGCCGAAGGTCTTCGACACCCAGTTCAGGGTGCGCCCAATCCACTCGGCAGAAAAATCACGAAAGAAGATGGTCGTCAGGGAAAACAACAAAATCAGCCCGGCGGAGGTATAAAAAACGACCGGGTTGATTTTGTCTTTTTCTCTGTCTTGTGAAAGGTCTGTCATCCAGTATCCCCACTGTTTTTGTAACTATTAAAATCCAAATCCGCAACAATTAAGACACATTTTATATTGAACGTCCAATCAAAAACCGCTTTAATGTATAACCAACGCTGATGAATGGAGTGGCAACAATGCCCAAAGTGGGGATGCAGCCGATCCGGCGCAGGCAGCTTATCGACGCCACGCTGGAAGCAATAAATGAAGTGGGAATGCATGATGCGACGATCGCGCAGATCGCCCGTCGGGCGGGCGTTTCCACGGGGATCATCAGTCACTATTTCAAAGACAAAAACGGTCTGCTGGAAGCAACCATGCGCGACATCACCGGCCAGCTGCGCGACGCGGTAGTAAGCCGCTTACGCGCCCTGCCGGACGGCAGCGCGGAGCAGCGCCTGCAGGCTATTGTCGGCGGCAATTTTGATGAAACCCAGACCAGCGGAGCGGCAATGAAGGCCTGGCTGGCCTTCTGGGCGAGCAGCATGCACCAGCCGATGCTCTACCGCCTGCAGCAGGTGAGCAGCCGTCGTTTATTGTCAAACCTGGTGTACGAGTTCCGCCGTGAGCTGCCGCGCGAACAGGCCGAAGAGGCGGGCTACGGCCTGGCGGCGCTGATCGACGGGCTGTGGCTACGCGCCGCGCTGAGCGGCAAGCCGCTGGATAAGACCCTGGCGCAGTCGCTCACCAGCCACTTCATCAGCCAGCATTTACCGACCGAATAACCGAGGAGAATTTATGTCCCGAATGGCAGAACAGCAGCTTTATATCAATGGTGGTTATACCTCCGCCACCAGCGGTCGCACCTTCGAGACCATCAACCCGGCCAACGGTGAAGTCCTGGCGAGCGTACAGGCCGCCGGGCGCGAAGATGTCGATCGCGCCGTGGAAAGCGCAACGCGCGGGCAAAAAATCTGGGCGGCGATGACCGCCATGGAGCGCTCGCGCGTTCTGCGTCGCGCCGTTGATATCCTGCGCGAGCGCAACGATGAGCTGGCGAAGCTGGAAACCCTCGACACCGGTAAAGCGTATTCCGAAACCTCCACCGTCGATATCGTCACCGGCGCGGACGTGCTGGAGTACTACGCGGGGCTGATCCCGGCGCTGGAAGGCAGCCAGATCCCGCTGCGCGAGACCTCGTTCGTCTACACCCGCCGCGAGCCGCTGGGCGTGGTGGCGGGCATCGGCGCGTGGAACTACCCGATCCAGATTGCCCTGTGGAAATCGGCCCCGGCGCTGGCGGCGGGCAACGCAATGATCTTCAAGCCGAGCGAAGTGACGCCGCTCACCGTCCTGAAGCTTGCGGAGATCTACACCGAAGCGGGCCTGCCGGACGGCGTGTTTAACGTCCTGCCGGGCGTGGGCGCGGAGACCGGCCAGTACCTCACCGAGCATCCGGGCATCGCGAAAGTCTCCTTCACCGGCGGCGTCGCCAGCGGCAAGAAGGTGATGGCCAACTCGGCGGCCTCGTCCCTGAAAGAGGTAACGATGGAGCTGGGCGGCAAATCCCCGCTGATTATTTTCGACGACGCCGATCTGGATCTCGCGGCAGACATCGCCATGATGGCGAACTTCTTCAGCTCCGGCCAGGTGTGCACCAACGGCACCCGCGTGTTCGTACCCACGAAATTCAAGGCCGCGTTTGAGCAGAAAATCGTTGAGCGCGTGGGCCGCATCCGCGCGGGCGATCTGTTCGATGAAAACACCAACTTTGGTCCGATGGTCAGCTTCCCGCATCGCGACAGCGTGCTGCGCTACATCGCTAAAGGCAAAGAGGAAGGCGCGCGCGTGCTGTGCGGCGGCGACGCGCTGAAGGGCGACGGCTTCGATAACGGCGCGTGGGTGGCCCCGACCGTGTTCACCGACTGCACCGACGAGATGACCATCGTGCGCGAAGAGATCTTCGGCCCGGTGATGTCCATCCTCACCTATGAAAGCGAAGAAGAAGCCATTCGCCGCGCCAACGATACCGACTACGGTCTGGCGGCGGGCATCGTCACTGCCGACCTGAACCGCGCGCACGGCGCCATTCATCAGCTCGAAGCGGGCATCTGCTGGATCAACACCTGGGGTGAATCCGCCGCAGAGATGCCGGTCGGCGGCTACAAACACTCCGGCATTGGCCGCGAGAACGGCGTCATGACGCTGCAGAGCTACACCCAGGTGAAGTCCATCCAGGTTGAGATGGGTAAATTCCAGTCCATATTTTAACCGGGAGGTTTATTTGCAATTTGACTACATCATTATCGGGGCCGGCTCTGCCGGCAACGTACTGGCAACGCGACTGACTGAAGATCCGAACACCACCGTCCTGCTGCTTGAGGCGGGCGGGGCGGACTACCGCTTTGACTTCCGCACCCAGATGCCCGCCGCGCTGGCGTTCCCGCTGCAGGGCAAGCGCTACAACTGGGCGTATGAAACCGAGCCAGAGCCGTACATGAACAACCGCCGCATGGAGTGCGGACGCGGCAAAGGGCTGGGCGGCTCGTCGCTGATCAACGGCATGTGCTACATCCGCGGTAACGCGATGGATCTGGACAACTGGGCGAAAGAATCTGGCCTTGAGCACTGGAGCTACCTCAACTGCCTGCCCTACTACCGCAAGGCGGAGACGCGCGACGTGGGGCCGAACGACTATCACGGCGGCGACGGTCCGGTGAGCGTTACCACCTCGAAACCGGGCGTGAACCCGCTGTTTGAGGCGATGGTGGAGGCGGGCGTGCAGGCGGGCTACCCGCGCACCGACGATCTCAACGGCTATCAGCAGGAGGGCTTCGGCCCGATGGACCGCACGGTCACGCCGCAGGGCCGACGCGCCAGCACCGCGCGCGGCTATCTGGATCAGGCGAAACCGCGTCCGAACCTGACTATCCGCACCCACGCCATGACCGATCATATTATTTTTGACGGCAAGCGCGCGGTGGGCGTCGAGTGGCTGGAGGGCGAAAGCACCATCCCGTCCAGAGCGACGGCGAATAAAGAGGTGCTGCTGTGCGCAGGCGCGATTGCCTCCCCGCAGATCCTCCAGCGTTCCGGCGTGGGCAACGCTGACCTGCTGAAGCAGTTCGATATTCCGCTGGTGCACGACCTGCCCGGCGTGGGCGAAAACCTGCAGGATCACCTGGAGATGTACCTCCAGTACGAGTGCAAAGAGCCGGTCTCCCTCTACCCTGCCCTGCAGTGGTGGAACCAGCCGAAGATTGGCGCCGAGTGGCTGTTTGGCGGCACCGGCGTGGGCGCGAGCAACCACTTCGAAGCGGGCGGTTTTATCCGCAGCCGCGAAGAGTTCGAGTGGCCGAACATTCAGTACCACTTCCTGCCGGTAGCGATTAACTACAACGGCTCGAACGCGGTTAAAGAGCACGGCTTCCAGTGCCACGTTGGCTCCATGCGCTCCCCGAGCCGTGGGCACGTGCGGATTAAGTCCCGCGATCCGCACCAGCATCCGGCGATCCTGTTCAACTATATGTCCCACGAGCAGGACTGGCAGGAGTTCCGCGACGCTATCCGCATCACCCGCGAGATCATGCACCAGCCCGCGCTGGACAAATATCGCGGTCGCGAAATCAGCCCGGGCGTCGAATGCCAGACCGACGAGCAGCTGGACGAGTTCGTGCGTAACCACGCGGAAACCGCCTTCCACCCGTGCGGCACCTGCAAGATGGGCTATGACGAGATGGCGGTGGTAGATGGCGAAGGCCGCGTTCACGGGCTGGAAGGGCTGCGCGTGGTGGATGCGTCGATCATGCCGCAGATCATCACCGGCAACCTGAACGCGACCACTATTATGATTGGCGAAAAAATTGCCGACGCGATCCGCGGGCGCGAGCCGCTGGCGAAGAGCACGGCGGCGTATTATGTGGCGAACGGGGCTCCGGTAAAACGCTAAGCCATTTCCCCTCTCCCCACCGGGGAGAGGGAATTCACTCCCCCTCCAAAAATTTATTTTCATTTGCCTGCATCCAGTTTCCCCCCTGCCCTCGTATGTGAGTATGTGAGCAACGCCTTTGCTCCTTAATCCGAGGATAAATGATGAAAAAGCTACTCAGTGTTGCATTCGTATCCAGCGCTTTACTCTTCTGTGCAGGCGCATCAGCGGCCATGACGTCAGGCTCCGTGATGGTGGGCGGAGCGGAAATGTTTCCGAGCAAAAACATTGTTGAAAATGCAGTGAACTCTAAAGATCACACCACGCTGGTGGCGGCGGTTAAAGCGGCCGGGCTGGTGGATACGCTGCAAAGCAAAGGGCCCTTCACCGTCTTTGCGCCCACCGATGCGGCGTTTGCAAAATTGCCTGCGGGTACGGTCGACAATCTGGTGAAGCCGGAAAATAAAGCGCTGCTCACCAGTATCCTGACCTATCACGTGGTCGCCGGTAATTACGATATGAAAGCGCTGGAGCAGAAAATTAAACAGGGAGGCGGCCACGCGGAGCTGAAAACCGTTAACGGTCAACCTCTGTGGATCATGAGTAACGGCCCGCACAATATTCAGCTCAAGGATGGTAAAGGCAACGTGGCGAACATCAGCACCTACGACGTCCATCAGAAAAATGGCGTGATCGATGTGATTGATACCGTCCTGATGCCTAAGTAGTTGTCTATACTTCGGAAGTGTGACGTTGCCTTCCGGGAAAAACATGGATAACGCGCTGGCTGAACAGCAGTTGAAATTAATGCAGGCGATCGCTAACGGCGATCGCCGCGCATTTGAACAGCTTTACCGACTCACATCGCCTCACCTGTTTGCCGTCGCGCTGCGCATGCTACGCCATCGCGCCTGGGCAGAAGAGATCCTTCACGACTGTTTTGTCACCGTCTGGAGTAAAGCCGAAACCTATAACGCCGCCCTGAGCTCTCCGATGACCTGGCTTACGCATATTGTTCGCAACCGCTGCATTGACTGGCTGCGCAGCGGGCAAACCCGGGCTGCCGCCCGCGAAGAGTCGTATTCCGAAGATATTCTGCTGAGCGAAAACGATGAGCAAAACAACTGGCACGACGACGCGCAGGCAGCTCGACTCAGGCATTGTCTGGATCATCTGAGTCAGGAACAGCGCCAGAGCATTACGCTTGCCTACTATCAGGGCATGTCCCACAGCGACATTGCCGACTGGCTCCAGCAGCCCGTGGGCTCGGTAAAAAGCTGGATCCGCCGCGCGATGGATCATCTTCGGGAGTGCGTGGGCCTATGAATGACAGCGAAAAACGCGATGACATGCTGGCTGCGGAGTATGCCCTCGGTACTCTGCGCGGAGGGGCGCGGCTTCAGTTCCAGAAAAGGCTTGCCGCTGAGCCCGCCCTGGCCGCCCGCGTCGCGTACTGGCAGGAAATGTTCAGCACGCTCGACAGTCGCCTTACGCCCGTTCACCCACCCGAGAGGGTGTGGAAGAGGATCGCCCTCGATCTGCAGCCCAAGAAGCCTTTGCGCCAAAGCCGGCCCTATCTCGGCTGGATGGTCGCGGCCGGCCTCGCTGCCGTTACCGTCGTGACCTGGTATTCCACCCGCACGCCGGAACTCGCACCGCTGATGGTGCTCAACGATGCCCAACAGCACGGGCAATGGATCGTCAGTGCGGACAGCCGCCGCCAGTATCTGAGCATCACCCCTCTCAGACCGAACGCTATTGCGGCGCAAAACAGCCTGCAGCTTTGGCTTATTCCTGCCGGAAAGGCCCCAATATCCCTTGGGCTGCTGCAAAGTGATATACCGACTCATATTGCCCTCAGGAACAACACCCTTACCCCTGACGCGATGATAGCCATAAGCCTCGAGCCCGAAGGTGGGTCACCCACCGGTCAACCCACCGGCCCCGTGCTGTACAGCGGCAAGATTTAATCCTCCGGCCTTGTTCGCAGGGCCGCGGGGGTCACCAAATTTTATTCTGTTCATATGATTGTTACATATAAGAATTAAATATTAAGCTTGCAATTAATTTAATTATTAAAAAACGTCATTGACATTTTCTTCCGCACTCCATTAAGTTTTAAGCGAGCATTATTTCATTCCAGATACAGAATATATCAAAAACGAGCGTTTAAGAATTTTTCATAATTCTTAAACCGCTCCTTATTTTTATTTTTTTGAATCACACAACAGTGAGATAAGATCATGAATAATAGTGCAAAGAAAGTTGTTGTTATCACCGGTGCCAGCAGCGGTATTGGTGAGGCCATTGCCCTTCATCTGGCAAATAAACCGTTTTCTCTGGTGCTGGTTGCCCGTCGTCTGGAGAGAATTAACGCCCTGGTGGATCGCATTATTCAGCAGGGCGGCCGGGCGATTGCCGTGAAGGCGGACGTGACCCAACAGGACGAGGTTCAGCGCGCGATTGACGCTGCCGTTGCCGCATACCAGCGTGTGGATGTTCTGATCAACAACGCGGGCTTTATGGCCATCGCCCCGCTTAGCGAGCTGAAAAACGACGAGTGGGACCGGATGATCGATACCAATATCAAAGGCGTGCTGTACGGTATCGCCGCGGCATTCCCGGTATTCCAGCGTCAGGGGAGCGGACACTTTATTAACGTGGCCTCCGTGGCGGGTATCAAGGTCCTTTCCCCCGGCGGCGTGGTGTACAGCGCCACGAAATTCGCCGTCCGCGCCCTGAGTGAAGGCTTACGTCAGGAAGCGGGGAAAACCGTTCGGACTACCCTTATTTCACCCGGCGCCGTTGAAAGCGAGCTGCAGTTTGGCAGCTCTGATGCCCCGAGCAAACAGTTCCTGCATGAATTTTATAAGCAGGCTATTCCGGCAGATTCGATTGCCAGAGCCGTATTATTTGCTATCGAACAGCCTGGCGACGTTGATGTAAATGAAATAATTATCCGTCCCACGCAGGAAGAATTTTAGCATGAGTTAAATAACGCTGAATGAGGTGTCATTATGATTAAATCATTAACGTCCCTGTCAGATTTAAATATGCGATCGGGTGCCGACATTCTCCTTGAAGTGCTGGAGAGTGAAGGTGTGGAATATATTTTTGGTAACCCCGGCACCACCGAACTCCCGCTCATTGATGCCCTTCTTCGCCATGAAAATATTCACTATATTCTGGCACTCCAGGAGAGCAGCGTGGTCGCCATTGCCGACGGCTACGCGAAAGCCTCCGGCAAGACCGGTTTTATCAATTTGCATACCGCCAGCGGTCTCGGACACGGGATGGGGAATCTCATTAATTCGCGAATCATGAAAACGCCGCTGGTTGTCACCGTCGGGCAGCAGGACACGCGGCACTACGTGCGCGACCCGCTCCTGTATGATGACATTGTCTCCATTGGATCGCCGGTGGTGAAATGGGCGCAGGAGGTCACCAGCGCAGACCAGCTTCCGGTGCTGGTGCGCCGTGCCTTTCACGCCGCCAGCTATCCTCCGGCCGGCCCGGTTCTGCTTTCGCTTCCGATGAACGTCATGGAAGAACTCAGCGACGCCGGAATACAAACGGCCTCTAAAGTGAACTACCACACCGTGGCGGGCTCTCTGGACGAGCTGGCGCAGGCGCTAAGCGAAGTCACCCCCGGCAGGATCATGATTGTGGCGGGGGATGAAGTTCACTCCAGCGGCTCGACGCAGGAGATTGTCCAGCTTGCTGAAGCGCTAGGCGCCCACGTCTACGGCTCCTCCTGGCCGTTGAATTTGCCCTTCCCCACGCAGCACGCGCTCTGGCGAGGCAATATGCCCACCACCGCAAAGGAAATCGCCAGCGTCGTTAATGCCTACGATGCGGTGTTTATCATCGGCGGCAGAAGCCTGATTACCATTTTGTATAGCGAGGGCGAGGCCATTCCGGAAACCTGCGCGGTGTATCAGCTCTCGGCGGATATGAACGAGCTGGGACGCACCTACGCCACCCGCCTCTCGGTGATGGGGGATATAAAACTCTCCCTGAAGGAACTGCTGCCGAAGCTTGAGCAGCGCCGGGTGGCAAGCAAATTGACGCATCAGCGGCTGCTCAAAGCGGCACGCGCTGAACGTGAAAAAGAGTGGCAACTGCAGGAAGAGCGTCTGGCAGCCGAGCGGCTGCGCCCGGCGATTTCGCCGATGGTCGCGGCCTACGAGGTGATAAAGTCCGTTCCGCCGGGCACCACGATTGTCGACGAGGCGATTGCAACGGCCAGACACGTTCGCCGGTTTATCTCCGACCAGCAGCACCCGCGCTACTACTTTATGCGCGGCGGCGGTCTGGGCTGGGGAATGCCTGCAGCGGTGGGTCACTCGCTGGGGCTGGGGCGCGAGCCGGTAGTGTGTCTGGTTGGCGACGGCGCCTCCCTGTACTCGCCGCAGGCGCTCTGGACGGCGGCGCACGAAAATCTGCCCGTCACCTTTATCGTGATGAATAACCTGGAGTACAACATCCTGAAAAACTTCATGAAAGGACAGCCGGGCTACAGTTCAACACAGCTGGGTCGTTTTATCGGGATGGATCTGATTAACCCGCGAATTGATTTCCAGTCGCTGGGCACCGCGATGGGTATCCGCTGCTGCCGGGTGACCCAGGCCGCGGATATCGCCACGGCGGTGACGAAGGGGCTACAGTCCGGAAAAACCAATTTGATTGAAATTACCATTTCCGCAGATTGATCGACCGTTTCAGATGTACCCTACATAAAACACTTATAACCGAAACGCCTCAAGCCGCTTAATCTGCCGCCCTTCCCCGTCAAAATTCTCCGTCGCCAGCCAGGCGCGCAGTTCTGCATCGCGCTGCGGCCACTCGCCGTCAATAATAGAAAGCATATCGCTGTCGCGGTTGCGCCCTTTGCGCACCAGCTTCTGGCGCAGGCGACCTTCCCAGACAAACCCCAGCCGCTCCGCCGCGCTGCGCGACGCAACGTTCATGGAATCGCACTTCCACTCGACGCGCCGGTAGCCGTGCTCAAACGCATTTTTCAGCAGCAGCCACACCGTTTCGGTGCCCATCCGGGTCCCTTTCATCCTGCGCGACCAGGTCACGTGCCCGATCTCCACCGACCCCAGCAGCCGCTCGTTAGCCATATAGCTCACCAGCCCCACCGCGCGTTCGGTGCGTAAATCAATGACGGCAAACGGCACCAGCTCATCGTCCATCACCTTAGCCACGATCCAGTGGGCGGTGGCTTCCACGCTCGCTGGCTGCGTGCTGGCAAGCCACGTCCAGTCGCTGTCGTCGCCCAGCGCGTAGGCCTCATAGAGATCGGCCGCGTGGCGATCGGCATCCAGCGGTTCCAGGCGGCAATACTGGCCGAACAGCGGCGTGCGGGCTAATACGCGCGCGCCTCTCCAGTCGGGAACGATATCGTTAACGGTTTGACCATGTTGATTGATTTCGGGCACGGCGGTGACTCCCTGAAAGGTAAGGAGTTTGTTATAGCAGGTTAAAAAGCGTGCGAAAAGAGAGGATTTGCAGGCCGGGTAAAGCGGAACCGCCACCCGGCAAAAAGATTACTTCAGCAGCTTCACCGTGGCGTCGATGTCGATCTCATCTTCGGTGAAGATCAGCGTCGTGTTCTGGAAGGTGGTAATCGCCAGCTTCTTCACCGTGCGCATTTCGCCCGGCTTTTTCTCGGATTTCGGCTTGATGCTGTTCATCAGCAGCCCCACCGACAGCACCGCGTTCTCTTTGTCGATTTTGGTATCAACCGGCTCTTCTTCGTTAAACACCACGAAGGATTTGATCGAGGTGAGCTTCACGCGCTCGCCCGCAATAAAGAGATGTTTGCTTTCAGGGATCACCTTCACCGCATAGGCGGAAAGGCCTTTGTTGTTGGTGGTTGGCTCGAAGGTCACCGCGGCATCTTTTTTAATCAGATCGGGATTCGCGACCTTAATCACATGAAAATAGCGGTTGTCGCCGTTTTCATCTTTGATAAATCCAAAGCCTTTATCTTTAAACCACGTTGTGATTGTACCGTTCATCGCTGTTACCGCCTGTCAGATCGTAATGACTAAAGTTTTGCAGCGCGCAGTGTAATGCACAATGGATGAGGAGACAAAAAAAAGCCCCTGCACGGGTGCAGGGGAAAACTCATGTCAGAGCTTATTAGAATTTAATTAAACACCATTCCACCATCGATTAAGAGCGACTGGCCAGTCATGTAGTCGGAATCCGGTCCTGCCAGGTATGAAACGCAGGCGGCCACATCTTCCGGCTCGGACAGGCGGCCAAGCGTAATGCGTTTGGCAAAGGTTTCGGTCCCGTAGCCGAGCGGTTTACCCGCCGCCTCGGAGACCTGACGGTCGATCTCCGCCCACATCGGCGTTTTGACGATGCCCGGGCAGTAGGCGTTAACGGTGATCCCCAGCGGCGCGAGATCCCGCGCGGCGGTCTGGGTTAAGCCGCGCACCGCGAACTTGCTGGAACTGTAGACCGCCAGTTCCGGGTTGCCGGTGTGGCCAGCCTGGGAGCAGGCGTTGATGATCTTGCCGCCGTGCCCCTCTTTGCGAAACGCGTCAATCGCGGCCTGGATCCCCCAGATCACCCCTTTCACGTTGATGTTGTAGACCTTGTCGACAATGTCCGGCGTGATGGATTCGATGGGGGTGGACGGCGCAATCCCGGCGTTATTCACGATAACGTTAAAGCCGCCCAGCGCGGTGCGCGCTTTCTCCACCGCTGCGAATACCTGTTCGCGGTCAGAGACATCGACCTTCACGGCGACGGCGTTGCCGCCGTTACGGATGATTTCATCGGCGACGGCTCTTGCCGTCTCAACGTTATAGTCGGCGATGGCGACGGCAAAGCCGTCTTTCACCAGGCGAAGCGCGATCGCTTTACCAATCCCCTGGCCTGAGCCGGTTACGAGAGCAACTTTTTGCATTTCTCTGTCCTTATATTGAGTCACAAAATCTGGCTGAGATGGAGCTGGCCCATCAGCAGCGGGTTATCGCTGTAGTCGACGGGAATGGCCACCACGGCCGGGCCATCCACATCCATCGCCGCACGCAGCGTGGGTTCCAGCGCGTCGGCGCTCTCCACGGCAAAGCCTTTCGCGCCAAAGGCGTCGGCATAGACTTTGAAATCGACCGGGCCGAACTCGACGCCGGAAAGGCGCTGGTATTTTTTCTCTTCCTGAATCGCCACCATGTTGTAGCCGTTATCCACCCAGATGATGTGCAGCACGTTGGCATTGAGGCGCACCGCGGTTTCCAGCTCCATGCTCGACTGCAGGAAGCCGCCGTCACCGGAGACCGAAACCACCTTGCGGCCCGGGTTCACCAGCCATGCGCCGATCGCCCACGGCAGCGCGACGCCCATGGTCTGCTGACCGTTGGAGATCATCACCTGACGCGCCCGGAAGCTGTAGAGGTAGCGGGCGATCCAGATGTGGAAGCTGCCCATATCAACGGTGAGCGTCACGTCGTTATTCACGATGTCCTGCATGGCGCGCACGATGCGCAGCGGGTGCAGGGCAAACTGGTTAAGCGAGGCGCCGCGGCGATCGAGCAGATCGCGCTGGTGCTGGCGATCGACCAGAATTTCGGAGGCACGCTGGCTCAGTTCGAGCTTACGATCGATGCGGTTAGCGAGCAGGTTCAGCGTTTCGGCGATGTCCCCCACCAGCTCCAGATCCGGGACGTAGTTACGCTCTTCATAGGCGGGCAGCACATCGATGTGCACCAGCGTCGCGTCGCCGCTATTCCACATGGACGGCTCGTACTCCACCGGGCTGTAGCCGATGCAGATAATCAGGTCCGCCAGATGCAGCAGCCGGTCGCCCGCCTGGTTATTGAAGAGACCGACGCGTCCGGCGAAGCGGGTGAAGTGCTCCTGGTTCACCGCCCCGGCGGCCTGATAGGTGCTGGTGACCGGAATACGGCTTTTCTCCAGCAGCTTGCGCAGCGCGGCGCTGTTCGCGGGCTGGCTGGCCATCAGGCCGAGTAAAATGACCGGATTTTTGGCGGTTTCGATAAGCTTCGCCACGTCGTTGATGGCCGACTCCGGTGCCGGGCCCATCAGCGCCGGGCCGCTGGCGGGCAAAATCGCCCCCGTCGCGGGCTGGTCGACAATATCCTGCGGCAGGCTCACGAACGCGCCCCCCGGCCTGCCGTGCTCGGCGGCGCGAAACGCGTTCGATACCACCTCGGCAATCGCGTCCGGCGAACTGACCTCCACGGCGTATTTGGTAACAGGGCTGAACATGGCGACGGTGTCCATGCTCTGGTGCACCAGCTTGGCTTTATCCGCCCGCTTCACCGCCCCGCCCAGCGCCACGACCGGGTCGCCTTCGCTGTTGGCGGTGGCGATACCGGTGATCAGGTTGGAACAGCCCGGCCCGGAGGTCACCAAAGCTACCCCGGCCTTGCCGGTCAGCCGCCCTACCGCCGCCGCCATAAACGCCGCGTTGGCTTCGTGGCGCACCGGAATAATCTCGATGGAGGAGTCCAGCAGAGAGTCAAAAACTTTGTCGATTTTCGCACCCGGGATCCCGAACACCTGCTTCACGCCCTGCGCTTCCAGCTGGCCGACAACCATATCGGCGCCGTGCGCCCACTGACGTGACTGTTTCTCACTGTTCACGGTAGTTCTCCTGTTAGTTTTCGACGGAACGGATCGCTGCATCAAGATTGCTGGGGTGAAGGTTGGCCTGTAAGAACGCGCTGTCGGCGGGCAGGTCAATCATCAGCTTGTGAATTTCACCGAAGGTGAGCACGCCGCTCTCCAGCTGGTAGTCGAGCAGATGGCCCCCGCCCTGACGGTCGTCGGTGATGAAATGCTCGTGATAGCCGGCCACGTTAATGCCCTGCATGTGCTGCGGCGTGCGGAACCCGACCAGCACCCCTTCGCGCTGGTTAAAGCGGAACACCGGCTGGTCGTCCAGCACGTCGGTCATCGCGCGGTACGGCGGCTTCTGGCGCGGCACCGTGCGGGTGTGGGCGTGGCGGAAGTTGCCGTCGATGCGCAGCGCGCAGAACAGGTTGTCGGAGGGGATCTGCTGGTCGATGACGTCGTGGATCTGCTGACGGCTGACCGGCGCATCGAAGGTTTTGCGGTACTGCGGCTGGAACCAGGTCATCACCGCAAACGGCGTTTTCTGCTCAGGCTTCGCGGCCCGGGCGCTGCCGTCAGCGCGCAGCTGGTAGACCTGGCTACTAAAGGCAATCATTTCGCCGTCCAGCTCGTTGAAGGTGCCCAGACCAAAATCACCGTGTGCCAGCAGATCGGCGATGGTGGTCTCTCCTTCGTACACGCCGCTTAGCAGGGCGCTCATTAGCGATGTCTGATAGATCACGCTGTCAGGATGCTGGGCGGAGAACCCACGCAGGGTCTCGCACAGGCTGGCCTCACAGTCGCAGGCAGATGAATGCATCATCGTGCTCGTCCTCTTCAACTTTATTTAGAAAGGTTAAATAAATGTTGACCCGATTCAGCAGAGAGTTCCAATATAGAAACCATGCTGGTTTGAGACGTTTTAGATATGGAACTTCGTTATCTGCGGTATTTTGTCGCGGTTGCACGCGAGCGACACTTCACCAGGGCGGCCGAAGCGCTGGGTATTTCACAGCCTCCTTTGAGTCAGCAGATCAAACGGCTCGAAGAGGAAGTCGGCACGCCGCTGTTCAGACGCCTGACGCGGGGCGTGGAGCTGACCGAGGCGGGAGAAGCCTTCTACGAGGACGCCTGCAAAATTCTGGCGCTGAGCGACGCCGCGCTGGAAAAAGCCCGCGGCATCGCGCGCGGGCTGAACGGCAACCTGTCGATTGGCATCACCAGCTCCGACGCTTTTCATCCCAAAATTTTCGCGCTGATTCGCCAGTTTCAGGTGCAGAACATGGCGGTGCAGGTTCACCAGGTGGAAGCCAATATGTCGTCGCTGACGACGATGCTGGCGGAGGGTGAACTGGATATCGCCTTCGTGCGCCTGCCGTGCGAGAGCAGCAAGGCGTTCGAGTTAAAAATCCTCGACCGGGAGCCGATGGTGGTGGCGCTGCATCGCGAGCATCCGCTGGCGGCGTGCGATTCGCTGGCGTTAGAGCAGCTTCGGGATACGCCGGTGGTGCTGTTCCCGCAGGAGGTCGCGCCGGGGCTGTACGAACGGGTTCACGGCTGCTGCGAGCGGGCCGGGATTGACGTGCAGCACGCGCTGCAGTCGTCGCAGCTGTCCTCCTCACTGAGCATGGTTTCCGCTGGCGGCGGGTTCGCGCTGGTGCCCAAATCCATGGCGGCCATTTCACCGCCGAATGTCACCTATCACTCGCTGAGCTCGCCGGAGCTTTATACCGATATCGCGCTCTGCTGGCGGCGTTTTGAACGCTCGCGGACGGTGAAGCGGTTTTTGATGATGATGAGCGAGGGGTGACGGCGCAGCGCTGCTGGTTTGTAGGCCGGGTAAGGCGTTGCCGCCACCCGGCAAGTCAGCCTTTGTTGTCAAATCACGGGATCCTGGAACGGTAAAGGTCTTACTGATGCACGCTTCGGTACTACGTTTTCCTGGTAATTGTCTGCCGCAAACCATCTGTTACTCTGGCTGCACTCAAGGGATGACAAGGAAGAGAGATGCTGAATCCATGCTGGCAAGATGCCTTGAAATACCCTGAATAATGGAGGTTTTGATGACTACACGAGTTATTGCATTTTTGCTCATACTCGGCGCATTTGCTGTAAATGCTGCCGATGGCGGTAATGGTGGGGATGGCGGAAAAGGTTCTGATGGAGGAAACGGTTCGGATGGCACCCTCTCAGCTCCGGGCCGCGCAGGTTGTCCGGGCGGAACAGATCCGGACGCGTCGGGAAAATTTTATCTTCCAGGAACAAAACAGCAATGCAATCCGGGGAAGCAGGATGCCGTGAAAAGCGCCAGGCAATCAGATGCAGAGTGACAGTATGCTAACGTATCCTGGCTCCACATCCTCATTTGCCTCCTGCTTCAGGCATGAATACCTGCGGCAGAATACGCAGACCTAGTCTTTCGCCTCCGCACGTAATGCGGCCTGCACCGCGGGACGGGCGCTGATTTTTTCCCTGTACGCCACTAGCGCGGGCCAGTCGTTGAGTTCAATTGAGAAGAACGAGCACCACCCCAGTACGGTGAAAAGATAGGCATCCGCCACGCTGAAAGACGCTCCCGTCAGATAAGCGCTTGTGGAGAGCGTTTCCTGAAGAAAGTCGAACCGCCTGAACAGCTTCTCACGAAAAATCGATTTGGCCTCTTCGGGCAGCGCGCGGTTGAAAAGAGGTGCCGATCCCGCGTGTATTTCGCTGGTTATAAAGTTTAGCCATTCCTGAAGCCGCACTCGCTCCCAGCTGTCTGCTCGCGGTGCCAGCCCACTTTCTGGCTTGAGATCTGCCAGGTACTGCAAAATGGCTGGCCCCTCGGTCAGGATTTTCCCGTCATCCAGCTCAAGCGCTGCGACATAACCTTTAGGGTTGATGGTCAGGAAGTCGCGCCCGTCAGCGGTAATCTTGCTCCTGTTGTCCACTTTTACCAGATCAAACTCAATCGCCAGTTCGCGCAGCACGATATGGGGTGAGAGTGAGCAAGTGTCCGGGGCGTAATAAAGTTTCATGATCTCTCCGTTAAAGCGGTTGTGTGATTTACATACACTGTGCTTAAAGCCATTCTCACTGTAAAATTAATGATTCATAAAATAGCTATTAGCTGAGCTACTGATATCCATGATGAATCTTTTACACTGGCGCTTGCTGGTTGCCGTGGCCGATGCCAGTAATATTTCCCGTGCCGCTGAAGAGGTCGGCATGACGCAGTCGGGCGCCAGCCAGGCGATCGCTCAGTTAGAGGCCTCTTTAGGATTTGCGGTATTCACGCGAGAGCGACGCCACATCGGCGTGACTGCCCTGGGCGAGCGGGTTGTCAAAGAGGCAAGGAGTATGCTGGCGCGGCTGGACGCCATCCGTGCACTGGCGGATGAGAGCCGGGGGCTGAGCGGCGGGCGCATTCGTCTTGCCAGTTTTCCTTCGGTGACATCCACATTTTTACCCGGACTGCTGCGCGACTTTAAGCGCCTGCATCCTGAAATCGAGGTGGTCGTACTGGAAGGTACGGACCAGGAGGTCGAAGAGTGGCTGGCGGCAGATACGGTTGATCTGGGCGTGGTCATGAACCCTGTTCCCGGGCGTGCTGAAGCGATCTTAGGGCAGGATGCGTGGGTCGCGGTGCTGCCAGCCAGTCACCGTCAGGCTCGCTATGCGCGTTTGCGGGGTATCCCCCTTGAGGAACTGGCAGACCAGCCCTTCGTGCTCGCAACCGGCGGTTGCGCCGTCAATGGAAAAAGCCTGATGGAACAGGCTGGCTTGCAGCTGTCTGACGTGCGGGTGACCGTCCGCGACTGGATCAGCGCCTGCCTGCTGGTGCGCGAAGGCATGGGCGTCGCGCTGATACCTGAATCCGCTCTGCCGGGTTAATTACGCGGTTTGTGCGTCGTGCCCGTAGCACCTTCGCTGTGCCGGGAGTTTGGGCTGGTTTGTTCGCAGGCGGGCAAATCCTCCCGCGCGACGCAGGCGTTGTTAGAAGGGTTGCTCAAAATGAAAAGGTCTGCGTGAAGGGAGATATTGATGATTCCACATTAATACCCCGTGGCGTGAGGAGGTTTGGTGTTTTCGTAGGCCGGGTAAGGCGTAGCCGCCACCCGGCAATGCCCTTCTGGAAGCCGCCTCGCAAACCTGCAAGCAACCTTATGTAATTCATGAGCATCCCTTTCCTTCCTTTTTTCGCCGCCGTAAAGTGCCTGCGTTGCGGCACATCCGTAACCGGGCGTAGGAACCCGTTTAACATGACTCGGCAATTATTTTTGTCGCGACAGCGCTCATCCCGTTAAAATACGGTCGCGCTGGCGGAGCAACCGAAAGGTTGGCCGTTTTGTCATGTGCGGCATTCCTACCTCCGTCAGCGCTACCACCCATGAGCGTAGGAACTTATGTGGTGGTCTGGATTTTTTTTGAAAAGGAATACTACATGACAACTATCCCTACCCTGACTTACGCACTTTCTGAGGAAAGCGTTGTTTATCACCTTATCCACCTGCAACTTCCCGATTCTGCGGATCTCTTCGAGCTGGCCGACGCCTGCACCGCTTATGTGAGCGTGCTGGTGGAAACTGACGACGCGGTGACGTTTGCCACGCTCTGCAAGCGATTGCTGGCTGCGCTGAAACGGCTACGCGAGTGCTGTGACTCGGAACTTCCGCCGTATCTGGTTGAACAGTTGATCGCAGGGGAAAAGATTACCTCCTGCGTGCCAGACTGCTGGCAAGAGACGACGTTGCAGGTGGACTATGCCGTGGCGTTAACGCTGGCAGTGAAGGGCGGAACGTTGCCTGCGAGCGTAGCGAAAGAACTCACCGGGCTGCTGCATGATATGGTTTGGTTATTGGCGGAGTTTGTGAAGGAGCCGTATATAACGACGCACTGAGGCGGGTGATGGGGGCTGGAATTCTGCCAGGTAAGAAGCAGGATTTCGGCCTTACTCAAAGTACAGAGTTGTTTGTTGAATGTCCGTTAAGAGCGATCTGCGGACGTAGCCTTAAATGGGGGAAGCCTTAAAATTAAGTGACACAATTTGCAGGAGCACTTATACCATCCCTGATCTATTGAGTAGGTAAAACTGCACCAGCCCTAGTCCTCTTTATACTGCTGACCTTTACATCAATCAACATTCCATATATGTTTATCAAACCAATAGCTTTCATATGATAGTAAAATGTTTAGGTAGTAGTTCAATTGCCTAGACCTTCAGAATTTTACTGAGCAGCGGCCAATTTAGTGACGTTGCGTGCAGGGATGACCCGCTATGATCGAATCAATTAGTCTCTCCAACATCGCCACCTATCATCCTGACAAATCAGAAGTTATTAATTTAAAAAAGATTAATTTTATTTATGGAGCAAATGGGGCGGGTAAGACCACAATCAGTCGACTTATTGAGAAACCGAGTCTTTCAATAGACTCCAGCATTACCTGGCTCAACAATACGCCAGTGCCAGCAATGATCTACAACAATGACTTCATCACTGCCAACTTTTTAGAATCCAAAGAGTTTCAAGGAGTATTTACACTCGGCAAGGCCGAAAAAGTTCAGCTCGATCGCCTCAAAGAACTTAAAGATGAAAGAAAGCGCCATGAACAGTTGAGAGCCAAGTTAATCATCTCGCTTGATGGTGAAGATGGAAAACCCGGAAAGAATGCTGAGTTGATTTCTTTGGAAGCAAAGTTAGTTGGACGATGCTGGGAACAGAAAGTTAAGCATGATGAATATTTTAAGGGGGCATTTACTGGTTTAAGGAATAATAAGGAAGCATTCAAAGCAAAGGTTCTTCAAGAACATCAGAATAACAAATACACCTTGGTTGATTTGGTTGATCTCAAGACTAGAGCTACGGTTTTATATGGTGACCAACCCTCGAAAATAGATCTTGTTTCGACCTTGGATTTATCACGATTGATAGCATTCGAGAAAAACCCGATTCTGGTTAAAAAGGTGGTAGGTAAAGATGATGTCAGCATATCGGCGATAATTCAGCGGTTAGGTAATAGCGACTGGGTCAGACAGGGTATGAGATTTATGGAACATACGGATGAACAATGTCCGTTCTGTCAGCAGACCCTGCCCCATGACTTCGAGAAGGAACTTACTGATTACTTCGATGAGACTTTTGAAGCGGATTCTAAGGCGATCTCTACCCTGCGTAATAATTATTTCCAAATTGCTGAGGATCTTTTGGCTCAGGCATATGTTTTGTTGGCTTTGGATTGCAAAGAACTGGACAAGGAAAAACTTAACCCTAAGATTCAAGCACTGGATGCTGTTGTTCTTGTCAATAAGGGTCGGATGGATAATAAAGTTACCACTCCAAGTACTGAGGTTTTTCTTGAGGGGTTAGAGGATATTCAGGCGGATATTACTGCTATTATTAATGCGGCGAACGCGAAAATATCCGAACAAAATCGCCTAGTTGCAAGCTTCACTACTGAGCAACGTAGATTAACTGGGGAAGTGTGGAAATATATTGTCGATGCTGAGTTAAAGAATACCTTGGCTGATTACACCACTGAGAAAAATAAATTACAAAAATCTATTTCGGGTATCACATTAAGCCGGGATAAGGCCACGGAAAGTATTAATGCTACTGATATCGATATCGATAAGATTGAGGCGGAACTTACCAGCGTAAAACCTACAGTAATTGCTATAAATAAAATTTTGAAGAATTTTGGCTTTCTCAGCTTTTCTCTAGATCCTGCATGTATAGATAATTCTTATAGAATTATCCGGGCGGATGGGAAGGATGCCAAGCAAACATTGAGTGAAGGCGAGAAGACATTCGTAACGTTCCTTTATTTCTACCATCTGCTGAGAGGAAGTATTACGACGTCCGGTATCACCACTGATAGGATCGTGATTATCGATGATCCTGTTTCTAGCCTTGATAGTGATGTATTGTTTATTGTGAGTAGCTTAATCAAGGAGCTCTTCGCCGAGGTTAGAAAGAGTGATAGCCATCTTAAACAAGTTGTGGTGCTTACCCACAATGTGCATTTCCATAAAGAAGTCACGTACGATCAACGTCGGAAGACCAATACTTCGCTTGCTGACGAGACATTTTGGATTGTCCGCAAACCTAATGAGTATTCAGTAATTGAGTTCCATTCAAGCAATCCAATCCGGAATTCTTATCAACTACTCTGGGCCGAGCTGAAAAGAACACCGGTGCCAGTCCTTACGTTGCAGAACACCATGCGTCGGATTTTGGAGAACTATTTCAAGATCTTGGGTGGTGTCGATACATACCATCTTGTCGACAAATTTGAGGGTATCGAAAAGATACAGTGCCAGTCTTTGATGAGTTGGGTAAATGATGGCTCGCATTACGCTCCGGATGAGCTTTATGTGGCCATTAGCGACAATATGGCAGCAAATTACCTTAAAATTTTCTTCAAGATATTCAAAGCAGCCAAGCATGATGCACATTACAAAATGATGATGGGCGATGCATATGTTGATCTTGATCCGGAAGATATCTCAGAGCAGCAGCCAATGACGGCTGTTGGCGAAGAAGGGAACACTGTATTTGATGGAGCCGCTGTACTAGAGACATCAGCTCCCGTACCGACTGCACTCAAGTCTGAAATTGATCAGTCTGGATTCGATCAAGTGGTGCCGTTTTGAAGCCTTCTGCTGGCGAGCACTTCCAAGACAGAATCCATTGACTAGATCAACCGTATGGATGTAATACTTTATATATCTATGATAAAATTTCTACGCTTCTGATATAATATTTTTTCTGTTGTGCTTGTTAGCACTCTGGGCGTAATCCATATTTCTCTTGTATTAATTCTGACATTATTTAAAGGAATGGCGCTGATGGTACACCAAGTGCGGAAATGCTTTCATGCGGTCGGGAATGGAACATTATTTACCGGACAAATTTATGATAAAAACAGTGATGACATTTTTAACTGGATGTATGACTGCGGCTCAACCAGTAAAAAAACCGTACTTAGCACAATAGCTGATCTACCAAATTGGTTTGGACCACGCAATGTTATCGATATGTTAGTGATTTCCCATTTTGATAATGATCATGTTAATGGACTCGAAGCGCTGCTTCAGAAATATTATGTCAGAAGGCTTGTTCTACCTTTTACTGAATGGCCGCAGAGTATTCGCGAAATCTCGGTGATGGGACCGAAAGGAATCTCTCCGTCAGTCGCTCTGTTACAAATTGATCCTTCAAAGTGGTTAGAGCTCAATAATTTTATTGATAGAGTAGGTGAAATCCTGTTGGTGCAAGGGAATGGTGGCCCTAAAGAGACAGATAGTTCACCTGATAATCCTGAGAACGATAGCCCTAAATGGAGGGAACATTCTACGTTTGATCCTGAATCTGATACTCCAGATGAAAATACACCTCCGTTGCCTGAGGGCAACCAAGAATTTCCGTCAGATAAGGTAGCCGCCGATACTGTTTTTTTTAAACTGAAAAACCAGGCTGCGACAACGGCTATCAAAGTGGCAAAAATACACCAAAGTCAGGCGGTATATTCTGCTAATAACTCCTTCGAGTTTATGTTTTATAATGCGGAAAAACCTTTCTCAGCACTTGGTCTTGTTTATGAATCAGGTGGTGAAATGTATGCGAAAGTTTCAAAGATGCGTATGTCTGAAGTTAAAGATGACATTGAAGCGACGATCATTTCTCTCGGTTTACACCAAAAAATCACCAAATTACCAGTAAACTGGCGGCAAACGCTTAAGGATTCATATGAGACGCACTTCGGTAGTACTGGGGAAGCTAAGAATAATATTTCCTTATGCATGTATGCAGCACCACTGACAAAGCGCAGAGATTTTGGAACGCTATTTACTGGCGATATAAATCTGACGAGTGATGTGATTGAAGATATGAAAACCCATTTTGGACAACATCGCTGGTTATCACTGATCGGAGTACAGGTACCGCATCATGGGTCTCAACATTGCTGGGCTGTGGATAATGCCACACGCTTTGATCTTAAGAAAGTATGCTTTATCCAGTGCGCAACTCCAACAATATATCATCCACATGATATAGTCACCAAAGATTTAAATAAATACGGATGTACAGTATGCTCAGCGAGTCGGACGAGTCCGGCCCATGCTTATTACTGTTATTGACCTCTGATTTGCCAGAATTTATAAATAAATTTTATAATGGGGTGTCTGGGATGATAGTCAATTCACCCCAACTGACCAGTTCCCCTTGATGAATAGACCATGGTATTGGCCATGTCCGCTTTTGGCACTGAGCGGACCATCTGTTTAAGTTGAAGGTCCGCTGTGAGCGAGGAACGGATATTGACTTAGTTAACGGTATTTTATGTATTTGGGTGATAAACAGTTGGAACGCCATTTATCACTTTAATTTTTGGCGGCCACGATTGATCATGGAAAATATAATTTTGTATCTCAAGAATAATTAGCAGTAAAGTCAAGGAGTTATCTTCACTAAAACAATTATTATTTAAACCGTGCAGGATTGTATTTCTGTTAAATATCTCCTCACCCTGAGAACCAGTGAACAAACTTGCAACAAAAGCATTAAAATAACTTATGCTATCTGATTCAGCATAGAGCACTTTCTCTTCAAGTCCTTCATTTGTCATCGTAGGTTTGAAAGTTTGTTTTGGTTCTAAGTTTCCAATATCTCTTAACACTCCCTCTATAATTATAAAGAAGGCAGGGATAGATAGTTCATAAACGCCATTGAAGTGGGCCTTTACTGCCGAATGTAAAATAAGCTCTCTTTTTTTGAATGCATCGCTTTGTTTCATAGCAGTTTTCAGCATTCGTAATACATATTCGTTAGTCGTATGTCTTTTATAACCTGTATAAAAATCTGCCTTAGTGAGAGTGTTATTAATTAGCTTGTCGTTTATATCAAATAAATTAGCTAATGACATATTTTTAAAGAAATAAAAACCATTATCCTTGCAAAAACATCTTAGGGATTCTTGCTCAGAGGATATTGCACCCATTAATTTTTTAAATATATCCATGCCTTGAGGGTTAATTAATTCCGAAGGGGAGTGTGGCTTTCTGTCTTTATGTTCAAACCCCCTGCAGCAATATTTGTACTTTCGACCAGAACCACAAGTACAAGGTTCATTCCTACCTATTTTTTTCATTGATTGATTCCTTGAAATAAAAACCTAAGTGTGTTAGTCGTCGCTAAGTAAAGGAGAGCACATAAATTAGGAATGTAACTAATAGCTCTTAAGTTATTATACAACATTAATTTGATTTCCGCATTAGGACTACTTTCTTTTTTGGGTGCCACAAAAGCCTTGTTCAAAAATAAAATATTTTGTTTAAAAGAGATTATAGTTACTGGAAGGTGAAGAACAGATACTTGAACTGAGAGGTAAGAACAAACCTTAACAGAACATTATTCACCTACGTGGTATCTCATGACAATTTAATCCATAGAGATTTTATTAAGACTCAATGTCTGCTCTTGGCACAAAGCGGACATTTGTTTCACAGTCACCTCATACAGTGTTCACACTAATTAAATGACCGCCATCATCACTAGCATATGAACACTGTACTCCATCAAAGTTTCCACATTGTCACCCCACCAACCGTCACCTATAATGTTTCCAGTCTGGAAACAAGGGGCAAGGATGCACGTAGTCTCAAGAGCACCTTTCGACGCAGCCACCAGACAATTTCCTAATCAAGCACTCGCCCTGGACGATCTTTACCGGGTACTAAAAAAGGAGCATTACCCGTCACCAGACGATATGCGAAAGCGCTTCCCCAGCCTGGACAGGATGAAGTACCGGGAGAAATGGTGGGTCATTGATGTGGGTGGCGGGCATTTAAGAGTGATGTTTTTTGCTGATTCTGAGCGAGGAAAAATTTTCATCAAACACATCAGCACTCACGCAGAGTATGACAAGCTCACGGACCTCTACCGGAGAATTAAAGAATGAATTATGCAGCAGCCATCAAAGCGGCAAACGATCTGACAAACGCGCTCCCTTTCCTGGGCTCAAGCCCGTCGCGAGAAGATTACGAAGATGCGCTGGCGCTGGTGGAGTATCTGATCGAACATGAACCCGATAGCCCGCTGGTAGAGATGCTCACCACCAAAATCGATAAATACGAAAACGAGTCTCCGGAGTTTGCGGAATTTAACGCGCGTGTTGCCAGCATTCCGTCAGGCGTTGCGTTATTGCGAACGCTGATGGATCAGTACCAACTCACTCAGAGCGACTTCGAGAACGAAATTGGCAAGAAGTCTCTGGTGAGTCGAATCCTCAACGGACAGCGCACGTTAACGCTGGATCATATGCGTGCGCTGGCAAAACGTTTTGGTTTGCCGGTGAGTGCGTTTGTGGGGAAGTGATCGAGAGCAGGCGCTTTGTACCCAATCCGCGATGATGAGTCGTTTATATTCAAGAACAAAGAGCTGTTTATGAAAACAATTGAAGAACTACGAAACGAGCTTCTAAAAATAGGTGAGCAGTTAGGCGGAGGGACAAGGCCAAACCATTACTTCTTTATCACTGACCAACCCGATGGGGTTGCAACGCCCTATCTTGAAATTCATGGCAAAGAATATCATTTTATCGTCAGTGAAAGAGGCCTTCAAATACAGCGAAAAGTAACGCTCAGTGACGATGAAATTCTGTATTGGTTTGTGGAGAGTGCCGTGGCGGGGCTGGCCTCAGCCTATGCAGCAAGCCATTCATCTGAACGAGAATTTAGAGAGGTTTACTTCAGAAGGCAATACAGTTTAATGCTCTCTATCAAACCTGAATGGGCAACAAGAAAGCGCAAAGAAATCGCTGAGCTTCTCCATTCGCAAAGAAGCGAACGTTATTAACCCAACCGGCTCGTTACATTTACTTCCCTGTTGCCCTCTCTTTTCCTGGTAATTGCCTGCGACACACCATCTGTTACTCTGGCTGGACGCAAGGGAAGACAAGGAAGAGAGATGCTAAACCCTGGATTCGTTACCCGCAAAGCGCTTGCTCAGTGGCAGGATGTTCCCGCTTTTCTCCCCCAGTTCCAGTTTCATGAAAAACACCTAACGGTCATTCACACTAGCCGCCCTGAAAATATTCTGCCAATGATTGCCAGCTTTGACGTCCGGCAAGATGCCGTGATTCGGCGGTTAATGTCATTGCGTCAAATACCGCAAAAATTTCTGCGCAACCAGAAGCCACAGTCGATCGGAAACTTTGGTTTGCACAGTTTTACCCTTTTGAAAAATTCAGTATCAGAAATCTGTTACGGCTTAAGAGGACAATTCTGGCGTTCGGATTTCGGTCTGGAAAACGTGCCGGATGCCAGTGCTTTTCAGACCCCAGCCGCGACGGGCAGCGCGAAACTGTTGCTGCGCTACAAGGTAACGGAGCTGACGCCTGGCAAACATGAGCTCTCTACGGAAACATTTATCTATTGTCCGGACAAACGCACTCGGCTAAAAATGTCGGCTTACTGGCTCATAATACGGGCGGGCAGCGGCTGGATCCGTAAAAGGACGCTGAAGGCTGTTAAATCGAATATTGAAGGACGGGAGTCATAAGATGCTGGCTTATATCACTATAGGTTCAAACGACTTTCAGCGCTCCGTGAATTTTTATGACGCAGTTTTTAACGTTCTGGGCTACTCGCGTCTGCCGGCGTGGACTGAAAGCTGGGCAATGTGGGGAGATGAAAATAATCCCGGCGAGGGGTTCAGCTTCTGTATTTGTCCTCCTTTTGACCAGCAGCCCGCGACGGCGGGAAACGGGACAATGTTCGCATTCAGTGCAGATAACGCGGATCTTGTCAGACGGTTCCATGCAGCTGGCCTCCTTGCGGGAGGAACGGATGAAGGCGAGCCTGGTACGCGAAGCGCGTACGGCCCCGACTTTTATGTTGCCTATCTGCGCGATCCTGACGGGCATAAGCTCGCATGCGTTTATCAGCATTACTCTCCTGAAGCCGATAATTTTGTAGGCGAGGAATAGTCGCTTCAATCCTTATCTACCGCCCCACCGCCACGCTCGCCGACAGCCCCGCCACCAGCTCAACCCCCTCCGGCAGCCTGTCGATATGAATGCGCACCGGTACGCGCTGCGCCAGCCGCACCCAGCTAAAGGTGGGTTCGACGTCGGGCAGACCCAGCCCGCCCGTTTCGTCGTTACTGTCCCCGATCCCATGCCCGATGCTCTCCACGTGACCCGTGATGACAGGCTCGTAACCCATCAGCACCACCTGCGCGGCATCCCCGACGCGAATATGGCGCAGCTTGGTCTCCTCAAAGTACCCCACCACCCAGAAGCTGTGCGCATCGACGATGGCGACCTTCGTCTCCCCCGCCGTCGCGTAGTCTCCGGGGCGAAGCCGCAGGTGCGTGACGTACCCCGAGACCGGCGCGCGAACGGTGGCGTGCGCCAGATTCAGCTCTGCCAGATCCAGCGCGGCCAGCGCGCCGTGATAATTGGCCGCCGCGACGTTCGCCGCGCTGCCGGTTTGCTGCAAATCCTCGCTCGAGATGGCGTTTTTAATCAGGGTGCGTCGGCGGGCCGCGTCCTGGCGCATCAGCATCTCATGGCGTTTCGACTCGACGTCCGCCTGCGCGCTGGCCACCGCCAGATTAAGCCAGCGCGGATCGATGGTGTAAAGCACATCGCCCCGGTTCACCCACTGATTGTCCCGCACGGCCACGCTGATGACCGGCCCGGAGACGTCCGGCGCAATCTGCACCACGTCCGCCCGCACGCGGCCGTCCCGGGTCCACGGCGTTTGTGCGTAGTGTTTCCACATCATAAAGGCCAGAAGCGTGGCCGCCGCGACGACGCTCAACGTCAGCGCATAGCGAGCCAGTAAAGAGAGCAGTGATTTCATGACAATAACCCCAACGCGGTCAGGCCTTGCATCAGCAGGAAAAAGGTGACAATCCAGGTTGAAACATCCATCAGCGGGCGAAACGGCAAGCGCCGGTAGAGCCTGCTGAGAGAGAAAAGCGCGACGAGGCCCAGCGTGCAGACCAGCGCCGCGAGGGCGACCGTCAGCAGCCCCGGAATAAAAACGCCGCCGAGATTGAGATCGTTAACCATGGTCTGGCTCCCGTAATGCACAGTGCAGATCCACCAGCCTGAAGACAAACTGGCGCGTATGCTCATCTGCCGCAGGCAGATAGCGTTCGATAAGGGTAACGATGCGTTCGCGCAAGGCGTTACGGTCCGCGGCGTTTATCCGATGAAAAAGCGCGTCAACCTCCCTGCCGGGCGGTGCGTCACTGCGGCGTAAATGCATGACAGACAGCCCCAGACGCAGCGCGTGTAATAGTCGATCGAGCGCCTGCTCCGGCGCGCGCGCGCTGCGCTGCAGGCGCGGCAACACCAGGGCGGTTCGGTCCATCATCAGGTTGATCCAGTGCGTTTCATCAACCCGCAGCGTGCCCTTCACGCTGCGGCGAATGTCACGCTGGCAGAGGTTCAGCAGACGCGTTATAGCGCCATCCGCCTGCACGGTTTGCAGCAGGCTCATGCTGATGACGGCAAAGCCGGTCGCGGCAAAGAGCGCAATGGCAGTATTGGCCGCAACGGCGAAGTCTCCGCTGTAGCGCGCCCCCAGCTCGCACAGAATGGGCAAGGTCAGGGTGATGCCCATCGCCATAAACGTGGTGGGCGGACGCGCCTGAAGCGACCCGGCCAGCAGATACGCCGGGGCAAGCACCGCCACCAGCACCGGGAAATCGCTCACCAGCGGGAGCAGCGCAAAGCTGTAGAACAGGCTAATGACCACGCCCCAGAATGAGCCAATGATGTATTTCACGATGTGCGGCGCCGGGGTGTCGAAGCTGCCAAACAGCGTGCAGCAGACGCCGAGTATCGAAACCGCCGTACCGCCATCCGGCCACGCCGAGAAGATCCAGACCAGACAGCCGCTCAGGATGATGGCGAAAGCCCCCAGCGCCGTGCGGGCTGCGGTAAGAGGATCGCGGTGGAAAACGTAGCCTTTTGCCGCGCGGGTTTGCATCTCCCCAAACACGGGTTTTGCATGGCGGATAGCCCCGGAAAGACGCTCGCACTGCTGCAGAAGCGCGATCGCCTCCGAGAGGTAGCGGATAAAGCTGACCTGCAGCGCGTCGTCAAACGTCTGCGCCTGCGCGGCATACCGCTCGATGAGAAGCGCACAGCGGAGCCGCAGCGCGTCTGCCGTGCTGCTGGCACCAGCGCCTTCAGCGGCAAGCCAGGCCTGAACGTCCTCCATCAACGCCTGCGCGTCGGCGGGCAGGGTTTCGATCGCTGGCAGGCGATCGTGCAGTTCACAGTTGACGATAACCAGCCGCGCCAGCCGGTCGTGAATCGCTTTTCTGGCCTGCCGCACCGGGGCTGAGAGGGCAAAATCATAGGGAATATGGTGGCTGATGCCCTGCAGGAACTGCAGCGCCAGGGCCAGATGCAGGGGGCCGGAAGCCGCGTCGGGTTTGCCTGCTAAGGTATCCGCCACCCGCCCGCGCGCGGCCTGTAGCGTCTGGGATAATTTAGCGTTGAACTGGCCCGATACCCGCGCGGGCAGCACGTAGCGGTGGATCAGCGCCGCGCAGAAAATCCCAATCGCGATCTCCTGCACGCGGACAATGGCGACGTTAAAGATCCCGCCGGGATCGGACACCGCGGGAAAACCAATCAGGCTCGCGGTGTAGCCTGCCAGCACAAACGCGTAAGCCCGGGGCGTGCGTTCCAGCAGGGAGAGCCACAGGCAGAATACGATCCAGCCCGTCAGCACCACGCTGCACAGGACTGGCGTATTCGCGAAGGCAGGCACAATAAGTACGGTCGCGCTGGCACCCGCCACGGTACCGGCCAGCCGGTAAAGGCTTCTGCTCAGCGATGCTCCGACCGACGTCTGCGACACGATGTAAACCGTAATAATGGCCCACGATGGGCGTTCGAGGCCGATCGACAGCGCAATGTAATAAGCCAGCATCGCCGCGGCAAAACTCTTCGCAGAGTAGATCAGCGCGCCCGCATCGCTTCGCAGCGCGGCGGGGATGTGCACGTGATGTGAGAAGATTTTATTCATGCCGGGATTATTACCGGCTTGCAGACCCGCTTAAATACTCTATTCTGTCAAAAAATACCTAAAAGCTGCCAGAATCGTGAAACCTCAACCTGCTACTACGCTGTATGACCCCGACTCTACCGCCAGCCCGGCAGTGGCGCGTCATCTGGACTTCGTGGACTACGCCGCGGAAGTGCCGGTGCATACCCACCGCAAGGGCCAGCTGATTATTGCCCGATACGGTGCGGTCAGCTGTTACGCGGAGAATGACATCTGGATCGTGCCGCCGGACTGCGCCGTCTGGATCCCAGGCGGGATCCCGCACAGTGCCAAAGCGACCTGGAACGCGCATCTCAACTATCTGTTTATTGAGCCCGGCGCGGCGGCGCTGCCGGAAAAATGCTGCACGCTGGCGATCTCGCCGCTGATTAAGGAGCTGGTCGATCGTCTGACGCGCGAAGGCGTGGATTATCCCGCCGACGGCCACGTCGCCAGGCTGACCCGGGTCACGCTTGACGAGCTCGCCAGCATGCCGCAGCAGAAGCTGAGCCTGCCGGTCTCGACCGATCCGAAAATTCGCGCCATGGCGGACGCGCTGGTCAGCCGTCCTGAGGACAGAAGCACCCTGAAGGAGTGGGCGAAACGGCTCGCCCTCAGCGAGCGCTCGTTTGCCCGCCTGATGCAGCGTGAAACCGGGCTGAGCTTCGGGCGCTGGCGTCAGCAGCTGCATTTGATTATTGCCCTGCGGGAGCTGGCCAGCGGCGTGCCCGTCCAGAACGTGGCGACAACGCTCGGATACGAATCCGTGAATGCGTTTATCACCATGTTCCGAAAAGCGATGGGCAGCACGCCCGCCCATTACTTTGCCGAACGGAAAAACAGCGGCCGTTAGCCCGGCCCCTCGCTCCCCGCCGCCAGCAGCGGCACCACCACATCGCTGATGGGCACCGCAATCCCGTGCTTGCGGCCGTAGCGCTGGATCACGCCGTTGCGGATATCCCACTCCATCGGGCGATCGGCCTGACGGTCGGCCAGGATCGAGGTGCCCAGGTCCTCAGGCGCATGCTGGAAGTTCGCCAGAATTTCCTGCGCTACGTCATCGTCCAGCTTCGCCCCTTCGGCGCGGGCGACGGTAAGCCCCTCGCGCAGGTAGGCCAGCGCAAGCTCGCTGATAACCTCGCGCCTGAACATCCCGGCGCGGCGGTTAGAAAGCACCATCAGCCCGGCGACCGCGTTTTGCAGAAGCTTGCGCCAGGCGACGGTGGCGAAATCTGCCGAGAGCTCAACCGCGCAGCGCGTACCGCGAAGCGCCTCCACCACCCGCTGCGCCTGCGGCACGTCCGGCAGCGTCAGGCGCGGCTTCGCCCGCAGCCACACGGAGGCATCCGGCTCGCGCTGGGCCGGGAACCACACCACCGACGGCAGCACCGTCGCGCCGTTAACCCACGGCTCAAGCTGGGCTTTTTGCTCCACGCCGTTTTGCAGGGCGCAGACCACGGTGTTTTCATCGCACAGGGCCCGCAGCCACCCGGCGCTGTCGGCATTTTGCGTCGTTTTTACCGCCACAAAAACCAGATCGACGGGGCGCGTGATGACGGCCGGATCGGTTAATACCGGACCGGGCACCACCGTTTCACCCTCGTCGTGGCGCAGGCGTAATTCCGGATGCGCGGTGCGTCCGCACAATAGCGGCGTACGGCCCGCGTCATGCAACACCGCAGCAATGGTGGTCCCAATTGCGCCAGGCCCAATCAGCGCAATCACTGGATTGTCAGACATGGTTAATTCCCCTTTTCGCTAAGCCTGCTAACAGTTATACCACCCTGAAAAGTGAGCGCCACGTCGTTGTCTATACTCAACACACAACAGACAACGGAGTGCGCCATGCCTTTACCCGATTTTAAGTCCTCTGAACCTTTCACCCTCGGCATCGAACTCGAACTGCAGGTGGTTAACCCGCCGGGCTACGATCTGAGCCAGGACTCCTCCGCGCTCATCGCCGCCGTCAAAGACGACATCAAAGGCGGCGAGGTCAAACACGACATCACCGAAAGCATGCTCGAAATCGCCACCGGCGTATGCCAGAACATCGACCTGGCGGCGGCGCAGTTCTCGGTGATGCAGCAGAGCATCCTGCGCGCGGCGGCGGAGCAGCATATCCAGATCTGCGGCGGCGGGACGCACCCGTTCCAGAAGTGGCAGCGTCAGGAGGTGTGCGACGACGAGCGCTATAACGTCACGCTGGAGCGCTTTGGCTACCTGATTTTGCAGGCGACGGTATTCGGCCAGCACGTGCACGTCGGCTGCCGGACCGGGGACGACGCGATTTACCTGCTGCACGGCCTGTCGCGCTTCGTGCCGCACTTTATCGCCCTGGCGGCCGCCTCGCCGTATATGCAGGGCACGGACACGAAGTTCTCCTCGTCGCGGCTCAACATCTTCTCGGGATTTCCGGATAACGGCCAGATGCCGTGGGTCAACAGCTGGCAAGAGTTCGAGGGGCTGTTCCGCCGCCTGAGTTCCACCAGCATGATCGACAGCATTAAGGATCTGCACTGGGACATCCGCCCCAGCCCGCACTTCGGTACCGTGGAGGTGCGGGTGATGGATACGCCGCTGACGCTCGGCCACGCGATTAACATCGCCGGGCTGATCCAGGCGACGTCCCACTGGCTGCTGACCGCGCGACCGTATAAGCATCAGGAAAAAGATTTTCTGCTCTACCGTTTTAACCGCTTTCAGGCGTGTCGCTACGGTCTGGAGGGGATCCTGACGGACGTGCATACCGGCGAGCACAAAACCGTGGCGGAAGACATTGCGTGGCTGCTGGAGCAGGTTGCGCCGTCGGCCGAGAAGCTCGGCGCGACGAGCGCAGTCAATGAAATTGCCCTGCTGTTAAAGCAGGGCAAGAGCGAGGCGCAGCGCATGCGGGAGTTTATCGCCGACGGCGGCTCGCTGATTTCTCTGGTTCAGAAGCACTGCGAGCTGTGGGCGACGAGTCCGTAAGCCCGTGGCCCCACTCGCGCAGGCGCTGAAACAGCACGAACAGCGCGGGGATAAACACAATCCCCACCACGGTCGCCACCAGCATGCCGCTGAACACCGTGGTGCCGATAATGCGGCGGCTCTGGGCACCCGCCCCGGTCGCCAGCATCATCGGCAAAACGCCGATAATGAACGACACGGCGGTCATCATCACCGCGCGGAAGCGGCGCGAGGCCCCTTCCCGCGCGGCATCGACAATCGCCATTCCGTCCATGCGCCGCGCGCGGGCGAACTCCACGATAAGAATTGCGTTCTTGGCGGCAAGGGCTATCAATAGCACCAGACCAATCTGCACGTACACGTCGTTGGCGTAGCCCGCCATCCACAGCCAGACCAGCGCCCCGCCGATGGCGAACAGCACCGAGAGCATCACGCTCGCCGGGAGCGTCCAGCTCTCGTACTGGGCGACGAGGAACAGCCACGCCATCACCACCGCCGCCAGCACAATCCATATCGCCTGATTGCCGGTCTGCTGCTCCTGATACGACATGCCGCTCCAGGCGTAGTCGTACCCGGCAGGCAAATTCTCCGCCAGGATCTCGCCCATCGCCGCCATCGCGGTGCTGCTACTCACCCCTTCCGCCGCCGAGCCGCTCACCGACACCGACGGGAACTGGTTGTACTGCTGCAGGAACGGCGCGCCGACGCTCGGCGTAATGGTGACGAGATTGCTCAGGCGCACCCGCTCGCCGCTGTTGCTGCGCACGAACAGCTCGCTGATTTGCCCGGCGCGCTCGCGCCACTGCATCTCGTTCTGCATCACCACGTGGTAGACGCGGTTGTTGACGCTGAAATCCCCGGCGCGCGTGCCGCCAAAGGCGGTTTGCAGGCTGCTGAAGATGCGCGACACCGGCACGTCGAGACGCGCGGCGCGCTCGCGGTCAACGGTCAGCGTCAGCTGCGGCACGTTGCTGCTCCAGGTGGTGAACACGCGGCTCAGCTGCGGGTGCTGGTTGGCTTTCGCCAGCACCTCACGCGTCACGCGCTCCAGCTCCGCCGGGCTCTGCCCCGCCTGCGCCTGGATGCGCAGGTCGAAGCCGGAGGCGTTGCCCAGCCCCGGCAGCGTCGGCGGCGCGAACGTCATGATGGTCGCTTCCGGCAGGGCCAGCAGCTGGCGCTGCAGGGTGCCCATCACCTCATCCAGCGGCGGACGCTCGCTCCAGTCCTTCAGCATGATGGAGATAAACCCGCCGTTGGAGGCGCTGGTGCCGTTGAGAATGTTAAACCCGGAGACCTGAATCACGTCCTCCACCGCCGGATTTTTAGCGATGAGTTCGCGTGCCGTGGTCATCACCGCTTCGGTGCGCTCCAGCGAGGCCGCCTCCGGCAGCTGAACGCTGGCAAAGAAGTAGCCCTGATCCTCCTGCGGCAGGAAGCCTTTAGGCATCGACGTAAAGCTGAACGCCACCACGGCCGCCGCGCCTGCGGTGGCCAGCAGCGCCAGCCACGGGCGAAGGTTGAACATAGTCACGATGCGGGTGTAGACGCCACGCGTGGCCTCCAGCCCCCGGTTGAACCCGCGGAAAATCGCCGCGGGCTGCGCCGGGCGCGGACGCAGCAGCATCGCGCACAGGGCGGGTGTCAGGGTTAGCGCCACCAGGCTTGAGAGCGTGACGGCGGTCGAGAGCGTCACCGCAAACTGGCGGTACAGCTCGCCGACAATCCCCGGCAGGAGCGCCACCGGCACAAACACCGCCAGCAGCACCAGCGTCGTGGCGATGACCGGACCGGCGATCTGGCGCAGCGCCAGCGCGGTCGCCGCCGTGCGGCTCTGTCCTTCCGCCATCAGCGTTTCGACGCTCTCCACCACCACGATGGCATCGTCCACCACCATGGTCAGCGCCAGAATAATGGCGAACAGGCTGAGCGTGTTGGCGGAGTAGCCCAGCGTGTAGAGCACCGCGAAGGTGCCCACCAGGGATACCGGAATGGCGAGCGCGACAATCAGCGTCGCGCGCCAGCTTTGCAGGAACAGGGACACCACGACCACCACCGCCAGCATCGTCAGCGCCAGCGAGACGCCGATCTCCTTAATGGTGGCGGCCACAAAGGAGGTGGTGTCGAATTTCACCTCGTAGACCAGGTCGTCCGGGAAGCGCGTCGAGAGGCGATCCAGCTCCGCGCGCACCGCGTCGGCCACGCGCAGGGCGTTGGCGGACGGCGTCGGGTAGATGCCGAGATAGGCGGAGTCGTGCCCGTTCAGCTGCGCGCCGGAGCTGTAGCTGCGCGAGCCGAGCTCAATGGTGGCGACGTCCTTCAGGCGCACCAGCTGGCCCATCTCGCCCGCGCGGATGATGATGTCGGCAAAGTCTTCGGCCTGGTTTAAACGTCCCAGCCCGTTGATGGTCAGAGTCTGCTGCTGGCCGTTAAACACCGGCGGCGTGCCGACCTGGCCTGCCGCCCCCTGCACGTTCTGCTCGCGCAGCGCCTGCGCCACGTCGTCGGTGGTGACGTTCAGGGCGTTCATGCGGTCCGGACGCAGCCAGATGCGCATGCTGTAGTCGCGCGCGCCAAACATCTGAACCTGCCCGACGCCCGGCAGGCGTGACAGCGCCTCGCGCACCTGGGTGCTGGCATAGTTGCTCACAAACAGCGGCGTGTGGGTGTTGTCCGGTGAGTAAAGACTCACCCCCATCATCAGGTTGGTGGCGCGCTTGCGCACCTGCACGCCGTTTTGCTGCGCCTCGGTCGGGAGTTGCGCCACGGCCTGCGCCACGCGGTTCTGCACGTCGATGGCGGCGAGGTCCGGATCGGTGCCCGCCGCGAAGGTGATGTTCAGGCTGTACGAGCCTTCATCCGAGCTGGTGGACTCCATGTAGAGCATGTGATCCACGCCGTTCAGCTGGGTCTCCAGCGGCGTGGCGATGGCCTCCGCCACGTCGGCCGAACTGGCGCCCGGCCAGCTGGCAGAAACATTCACCACCGGCGGCGTAATCTGCGGATACTGCTCCACCGGGATAATCCTCAGCGCGATGGCCCCCAGCAGGGTAATGACCAGCGCAATCACCATCGCGAAGCGCGGGCGTTTGATGAAAAACGTCAGCATGATGGCTCCTTAATTCAGTATCTGGACGGCAGCGCCCGGCTGCACGCGCTGTGCACCGTCAGTGATTGCTCGCTCACCGTTCTTCACCCCGGAGGTAATCCGGAACTGCTGTCCGATCTGTCCGTCGATCTTGAGCGGGCGCATTTCTGCCTTGCCGTCGGCGTTAACCACCCAGGCAAAGAACCCGTCGCCGTTCTGCTGGACCGCGGCGACAGGCAGAGTTAGCGCGGGCTGCTCGCTGGCTGGGCGCAGAATGACATTCACGTTGCCCCCGGGCAGGAGCTGATGGCGCGGATTGGCAAACTCGGCGCGCAGCATCACGCTGGCGGTGCGCGGATCGATGCGGTTGTCCACCGACGTAAGCTCTCCGCTGACGCGCTGGCCGTTGCTGTCAATTAACGCCTGCCAGGCCTGCTTCATGGCGATGATATCCGCATGCTGTCCGGCTTTGGTGGCAAATGCGCCCTCTTCCAGCGCAAAGGCGATGCGGATGGGGTCAAGCTGTACGACCTCCACCAGCACGCCGCTTGCAGGGTTGACCAGGCTGCCCACGTGGAACCGGCTGTGTCCCACGCGACCGTCAATCGGCGAGGTGATGCGGGTGTAGTTCAGGGTGACATTACGGGTTTCGAGCCGGGCTTTGGCCTGCTCCAGCGCGGCGCTCGCCACGTCCCTTTGCATGCGGGCGTTGTCCACGTCGTGACGGCTGATGGCGTTGCTGCTGCCCAGGCTTTCAAAGCGGGAAAGCTGCTGCTGTGCCTGGCGCAGCGTGGCTTCGGCGCTTCTCACTTCGGCCTGCGCCAGCCGCAGGGCGGCGCGCGGCTCGGCGTCGTCGAGCTCAAACAGCACGTCGCCTTTCTTCACGTACTGCCCGTCGCGAAAGTTGATTTTGGTGATGACGCCTTCCGTACGCGCGCGCAGCTCAACGGTGTGGATAGCTTCGATGCGGCCCGGGATCTGGCGCTCGGAGGCGTGGGCGGTCTGCTCCACGGTGGCGACGCGAACGGGGATGGCGGCGGCGAATACGGGTTGCAGGGTGCAGGCGAGAAGTGCGAACAGGAGTGGGAGCTTCATTAAGAGGTACCTCAGATGTGTTCCCCTCACCCCGGCCCTCTCCCCAAAGGGGCGAGGGAGAAAACCGAGCCGCCCCTTCACCTCAGAGCAGAGGGAGAAAACCGGGCGGTCCCCTCTCCCCTTAGGGGAGAGGGATAGGGTGAGGGGTAAGGTTTTGGTTATGCAGACTTACGGAACCTGCGGGTCAGTCGCTTCTCGATTTCGACGACGAAGAACATCACGCCCGCCACCGCCAGAGTCACAAACCAGTAGCGCAGCGGCAGGGCTTCGGTGCCGAACAACATCTGCATAAACGGCAGGTAGATAATCGCCGCCTGGAGCAGGAACAGCACGCCCGTCACCAGCCAGATCCCTTTGTTCGCCAGCAGGCCGCGGTTCAGGGAGAACCCTTCGGTGTTGCGGCAGTTAATCATGTACACCCACTGGGCGCAGACCAGCATCTGCAGCAGCACGGTGCGGATGAACTCCGCGCTGTGGCCGCGCGGGGCCAGCCAGGCTTCCAGCGCAAAGGCGGCGATGGCAATCATGGTGCCGACGAAGGCCACGCGCCACACGGCGTAGGCGTCCATCACGTGCTGCCCGGTCTGACGCGGCGGACGGCGCATGATGTTGCGCTCGGCGGCCTCAAAGGCCAGGCCGAAGGAGAGCGTGGCGGAGGTGGCCATGTTCATCCACAAAATCAGCACCGGCGTCAGCGGAATGATGTTTCCCGCCAGCAGCGCAATTACAATCAGCAGCCCCTGCGCGAGGTTGGTCGGCATGATGAACAGGATGGTCTTCTTCAGGTTGTCGTAAACGCGACGCCCCTCTTTCACCGCGCTGGCGATGGTGGCGAAGTTATCGTCCGTCAGGACCATATCCGCCGCCTCTTTGGTCACTTCCGTGCCCTTGATGCCCATCGCGATGCCGACGTCAGCCTGACGCAGCGCCGGGGCATCGTTCACGCCGTCGCCGGTCATGCCGACGATTTCGCCTTTGTCCTGCAGCGCTTTCACCAGGCGCAGCTTATGCTCCGGGCTGGTACGGGCGAAGATGTCATACTTCACCGCCGCTTCCGCCAGCGCGGCGTCGTCCATCTTCTCCAGCTCGTAGCCGGTGATCGCCTGCTCGCTGTTGGTGATCCCCAGCATCTGGCCGATGCTCATCGCCGTCTGCGGGTGATCCCCGGTGATCATCTTCACGCGGATCCCCGCCTGCTGGCAGGCGTTAATCGCGTCAATGGCTTCCGGACGCGGCGGATCCATCATCCCGGCGATGCCGAGGAAGATCAGGCCGTGGCTCAGGTCGTCGTGCGTCAGTTCCTGCTCACCGTTCGCCGGTTTAAACGCCGCGGCGACCATGCGCAGCCCCTGACGCGCATAGCGCTCCATCTCGCTTTCCCAGTACGCGCGGTTGAAGGCTTCCGCACCGTTGTGGGTCTGCTGCTCGGCGCACAGAGCGAAAATGACGTCCGGCGCGCCGGTGATCAGGATCTGCTCCTCACCGCCAATCTGGTAGTGAGTGCTCATGTACTTGTACTGCGAGTCGAACGGGATCTTGTTAACCAGCGTGGTCATGACCGGCTCAAGGCTGGCCTTCGCCGCCAGCACCTTCAGTGCGCCCTCGGTCGGGCCACCGGTGATGCCCCACAGGCCGTGCTCGTCCTGAATCAGCTGGCTGTCGTTACACAGGTCGATGGTGCGCAGGTACTGCTCCAGCACGGTGCCCGGCTGTATGTGGACCGGCTCGTCGCTGCCTTCCAGGTAGAGGTTGCCCACCGGCTCGTAGCTGTTGCCGTCCACGCGGTAGCAGGCGTCGGCGGTGATGATGGCTTTAACCGTCATCTCGTTCATGGTCAGAGTGCCGGTTTTATCCGAGCAGACCACGGTCATCGCGCCGAGCGTTTCCACCGTCGGCAGCTTGCGAATAATCGCCCGCTTGCGCGCCATCGCCTGCACGCCCAGGGAGAGTATGATGGAGATAATCGCCGGCAGACCTTCCGGCACGGAGGCCACCGCCAGGCTAATCAGGGAGAGCAGCAGCTCGCCCATCGGGATCTCGCGGAACGCCAGGCTGAAGACAAACAGCGCGGCCATCATCGCCAGAATAATCGCGAAGATCGCTTTACCCAGCTTGTCCATCTGCACCAGCAGCGGCGTGCGGTGCTTTTCGATGCCCGCCATCATCTGGTTAATATGGCCGAGTTCCGTATCCTGACCGGTGGCAGTGACCACACCGACGCCGCCGCCCGCGCTTACGGTCGTCCCGGAGAAGACCATATTGGTGCGGTCGCCCAGCGGCAGTTCACCGCTCAGCGGATTAACGTGTTTATCCACCACAGTGGATTCACCGGTCAGAATTGCCTCTTCCACGCGTAGATTATGCGCTTCAATTAAACGCATATCCGCCGGAATACGATCTCCCGCGCGTAAAACAATAATATCGCCCGGGACTATTTCAGTTGTGGGTATCGTTTCGTGGTTGCCGTTACGAATAACGCGCGCCTCGCTGGAGAGCATATTGCGAATACTCTTCAGGGATTTTTCCGCGTTGCTTTCCTGGATATGACCAATTAAAGCATTGATTACCGCCACGCCCAGAATAACCAGCGTATCAACCCAGTGGCCCATGATTGCCGTTAATACGGCGGCGGCCAGCAGGACATAAATCAGGACATCATTAAAATGGGCCAAAAAACGCAGCCAGGCAGGCTTGCCTTTTTTCTCAGGCAGCGCATTGGGGCCATGTTTTTGCAGACGCGCCTGCGCCTCTGCACGGTCCAGACCACTGGCCTGGCTCTTCATGTGAGCAAGCACCTGCTCTGTGGTCTGCTGATATGCCAGCCCGCCGGAAGGCGGCACGTTTGGGGATAATTTTTTCTCGGTCATCGTATTTTTCCTTCAATATCCGGTGAAAAGAAGCCTGAATTCCTTTCGGGCATAAATAAATTCATTTTAAAGTCTTGCGGGTAAAATTGATCTACCGCAATATAATGACTTCTCGGTTATTCAAAACTGCTTAAAACTATTTTGATAAGCCAATTTTTACAAAATATTTCTAAACCAAATCTAAACGAGGAGGATCCATGTTTGGTATTTATCGCGGGCGTCGCCTGGCGTTATACATTATCGTAGCCATTGTTATTGCTACGTTAATTGGTTATAGCACCTATACATTTGTAAAATTATTTTCGTAACGCAGACATTTATTGACACAACACGATATTAATTTAATTGCCTGCAGAATATTATTTTATTTCTACGATTAATGCGCAGATAACGGCGTTTATTTTTCTGAAATCGGATGGGCGGGTTTATATTGCTTTACGTTCCGGGATGCCGGACAATGACATTTTTAACTGACGATTAACATTACGATGAAACACCCGTTAGAATCGCTGCTTACGGCAGGCGGCATTTTATTGCTGGCCCTGCTCTCCTGCCTGCTGTTACCCGCGCCGTCGCTGGGCCTGGTGCTGGCGCAGAAGCTGGTTCAGACCTTTCACATGGTCGATCTTAACCAGCTCTATACCATTCTGTTCTGCGTGTGGTTTTTACTGCTGGGTGCCATCGAATTCTTCGTGCTGCGTTTCGTCTGGCGACGCTGGTTTTCACTGGCGTCGTAAGCCCATAAAAAAAGCCGGGTGGCGGCTTCGCCCGCCTGACCCGGCTTGTTTTGGTTTACGTTCAATGCGTCCGACTGTGGTTCTCCTTGCGGTACGCGCCAGGCGGCTGGTTGAACGTACGCGTGAAGATACGGGTAAACGTCTGCTGCGAGTCAAACCCGTAACGCAGGCAGATGTCGTACACCCGGGCGTCGGATTCACGCAGATCGCGCGCCGCCAGCAGCAGCTTGCGTTCACGGATATAGCGCCCCAGGCTCTCCCCTTTGTACTGCATAAACAGCCGCTGCAGGTGCCATTTCGAGTAACCCGCGTGGCGGGCAATCTCTTCTATACGTAATGGCTGGTGCAGATTGTCGTCGATCCATTCGACGATAGTGTCGATGACTTGAGCGGAAATGGTCATACTGCTGTCCCCCTCTGCTTCTCGCTTAAACATTATTCCCACCACTCGCGAAATGCCTGAGTGGTATCACTCACCCGCACGGGCTCACCCAGTTCCGGCGTCAGCAGCCGATAATTTTTGTCCTTGCTGGCGCGCGCCAGCTGGATCAGCGGATCGTTCCAGGCGTGTTTCGCCAGCACGAAGCGTCCGTTGTGCCCCGGCACCACGGCTTTCGCGTTGAGATCCGCCGAGGCCTGCGCCGTTTCCTCCGGCAGCATGTGAATGTACTTCCAGTCCTGGTCGTACTGGCCGTTTTCCATGATGGCTAAATCCACCTCGCCAAACTGTTCGCCGATGGCCTTAAAGTGCGGGCCGTAACCGGAATCCCCGCTGTAATACACCTTCTGCTCCGGCGTGACGAACATAAAGCTGCCCCACAAGGTGCGATCGCGCTTGATGCCGCGCCCGGAGAAGTGGCGCGCCGGCAGAACATGCACCGTCAGTTCATCGCTGATGCGCACCGACTGGTTCCAGTCGCGCTCGTCAATAATCTCAGGCTTCATCCCCCAGTAGCGCAGGTGGGATCCCACGCCCAGCGGCGTCACCACGCGCTTCACCTTTGGCAGTAGCGCTCTGATGGTGGCGTAATCCAGATGATCGTAGTGATCGTGCGAGATAATCAGCAGGTCGATGTCCGGCATGCTATCAGCGCGCCACGGGTACTCCCCGGCAAAGGCTTTATTGAGGAACGAGAACGGCGCGGCGTAGTTGCCGAGCACCGGGTCGATCAGAATGCGTTTGCCCGCGAGCTGCAGGTACCACGAGGAGTGGCCTAGCCACACCAGGGTGTCCTGCTCCAGCGGCAGGCTCGCAAGATCGGTTTTCACCAGCGGCAGCGGCTGGGCCGGTCGCGCGTTTTCGGTTTTTTTGGTCAGAAAATCCCACGTCGCGACCAGCATATTTTTGTCGCCGTTATAGCCCGGCGTCGGCAGCGTATTGTGGAATTTCCCGTCGCGATACTGGGGAGAGGCCTCCACTTCAGTTAGCTGCTCACCCTGCGGTGGCTGGCCGAATCCGGCATTCAGAACAAACGGTAAACTCGCAGCTGAAGCTATGATCATGATTAACACCACGCAGATGAAGAGAGGTTTTTTCATATCCAGACCCGAAAACGCGCCCCATCCGATAGTTTGCGCGGGGTAAACTTGATTATGAGTGAGTAAGCACTCATTATAGATATGATGATAAAGTCGTCAAGACGTTTTCGATCTTTGACATTCCGCGTTGCAGCGTGTCAAAGCACGTGTTTCAATCAGGGTTTTTATAATTGACAGGGGGAAAATTTAGTGGCACGTCCGAAGAGTGAAGATAAAAAACAGGCCTTACTGGAAGCCGCAACGGTGGCGTTTGCACAGTCAGGTATTGCCGCCTCAACGGCGTTAATTGCCCGCAAGGCGGGTGTCGCCGAAGGCACCCTGTTCCGCTACTTTGCTACCAAAGACGATCTGCTGAATGCCCTTTATCTCCATCTGAAGCAGGATCTCTGCCAGACCATGCTGGCAAACCTCGATCGCACCATTACGCTGCCAAAAGAACATACCCGCAATATCTGGAACAGCTATGTGGACTGGGGGATTCGTAACCCCGTTGCTCATGCGGCGATCCGCCAGATCGGCGTCAGTGAAAAGCTGAGCGCCGAAACGGAACAGGCGGTGAAAGAGATGTTCCCGGAACTCCATGAGCTGTGCCGCCGCTCGGTGCGTCAGGTGTTTATGTCAGATGAATTTAAAACGTTTGGCGATGCGCTTTTCTTATCGCTGGCCGAATCTACGATGGAATTTGCCACTCGCGACCCTTCCCGCGCCGTTGACTTTAAAGCACTCGGCTTTGAGGTGATGTGGCGCGGGCTTGCCCAGGAAGAGAACGATGGACAGTAAAGCATTGCAGGAGCATGCAAAACGCGTGGCGCTGGAGCTGCCGTTCACCGAACACTGCTGGCCGTTCGGCCCCGAGTACGACGTGTTTAAGGTGGGCGGGAAAATTTTTATGCTGATGGCTACCGTACGCGGACGACCGCACGTCAGCCTGAAGTCAGACCCAGAAAAATCCCTGTTAAATCAGCAAATTTACCGCGGCGTTGAGCCGGGCTATCACCTCAATAAAAAACACTGGATTTCGCTTTACGGCACTGACGACATCACGCCTGAACTGGTCGCCGACCTGATAGCGGATTCGTGGAATCTGGTGGTCGATAAGCTGCCGAAAAAAGACCAGAAGTGGATCCGGCCGATCTGATTGTTCGTCTGAGACGAACAGATTAAGCGCTCGAATTGCACTTATCTTTTTCCGCGTCCCGCTGTAATCTGCTCGTCTTCGCGCCCGCGCACGGGCGAATTTCATCACCAGGAGTTGTTATGGATATCATTTCTGTCGCCCTGAAACGCCACTCTACCAAGGCGTTCGACGCAAGCAAAAAACTGACCGCGGAAGAAGCGGAAAAAATCAAAACCCTGCTGCAGTACAGCCCGTCCAGCACCAACTCCCAGCCGTGGCACTTCATTGTGGCCAGCACCGAGGAAGGTAAAGCGCGCGTGGCGAAATCTGCCGCGGGTACCTACGTGTTCAACGAACGCAAAATGCTGGATGCTTCCCATGTGGTGGTGTTCTGCGCGAAAACCGCGATGGATGACGCCTGGCTGGAACGCGTCGTCGATCAGGAAGAGGCCGACGGTCGCTTCAACACGCCGGAAGCCAAAGCCGCAAACCACAAGGGCCGCACCTATTTCGCCGATATGCACCGCGTGGATCTGAAAGATGACGACCAGTGGATGGCGAAGCAGGTTTACCTGAACGTCGGTAACTTCCTGCTGGGCGTAGGCGCGATGGGTCTGGACGCGGTACCGATTGAAGGTTTCGACGCCGCCATTCTCGACGAAGAATTTGGCCTGAAAGAGAAAGGCTTTACCAGCCTGGTGGTGGTACCGGTTGGGCACCACAGCGTGGAAGATTTCAACGCCACGCTGCCGAAGTCTCGCCTGCCGCTGAGCACGATTGTAACCGAGTGCTAATCCCCTCTGGCACGCTGGGTTCCGGCGTGCCTGTTTTCAATAAAGCGTAATCTGCGGATGCTTAACCCCGCACACAAGCGCATAACGCGTTAACGTATCAAGGCTTGCACGGGTAATATTCGCTTCCATTCTTGATACCGTGGGTGCGCTGACGCCCATCCGCTCAGCCACCTGCGCACGCGTCAGACCAGCATGGTCGCGCCACTGTGCCAGCATCTCCCGCAGGCGCTCCTTGCGCTCTTCTGCATCAAAAGAAGCCTGCACTTCTGAATTGCTTAACAGTTCCGCTCTGAGTTCATCCCAGTCAATAATCTTTTTGCTCATACAACATCTCCTGTTGTCGCTTCAATGCCAGACGGAGTTCAGCCGAGGGCGTTTTTTGCGTTTTCTTGATAAATACCCGCAGCAGAAAAATTGTCTTTTCCCGCTGATATACGTAGATCCCACGAGTATGAATCAACCCGACGGTTCTGATTTCAAACAAACCATAGGGTAAGGGTTTGCTGTTGGGTTCTCGTAGTGCCGTCGGGTTAGTACGTAATTTATCAAGCTGGCGAATCAGCTTTGCCTGGACCCCAGCAGGCAGTGAGAGAATCTCTTCCCTGACCGCCTCATGAACGATAAGTCTGAACACGGTATTTCATCCCTGACAATGTTAGCATATAAGGCAATTTGCATTAAAGGTTAATTTAGCTTTTCGTGTCCCACCTTACCCGTTTTTAACAGGCAGAACCGGCTCCGCTTTGATTCCCTGAAAGCCCCTCGCAAAAATTATTTCCCCTGCTCCGCCAGCCACGCCATCGCCCTCTCTCCGGCTTCATCCACCGGCAGATACACCAGCAGCCGCGAGCCGTTTCGCGGCGCAGAGTACCAGTACATCTGCTGCAGCGTAAAATCGCCCAGTTCGGGATGGGTAAACAGCTTGAGCTGGTTTTCCACGCCGCGCACGTCGTTGCGCTGGTGCCACAGGGTTTTGAACTCTTCAGACACCGCAAAAAAACGCGCCAGCTTCGCTTCCCAGAGCGGGTCTCCCCGGTGTTCGGCCATCGCCGCGCGGAAGTACGAGACGAAAATCGGCAGCACATCGTCGCGTCTGCCGAGACGCGCTCGCCACGCCGGATGGGTGAGAAACAGGTAAATACAGTTGCGGTCTTCCGGCGGGATTTCATTGAAGTCGACGCCCATCAGGTGCCCGAAGCTGTCGTTCCACGCCACGATATCGAAGTTGGGCTTCTGGATGCTGGCGGGTTTCGGCAGCAGGGTGTCGAGCAGGCGGCGTGTGCCCTCGCTGATGCCCTCGCAGCAGACCGCCTGCGGCGCTTCGCCCGGCGGTAACCCCGCTAACAGAAACAGGTGTCGGGCCTCAGTCGGGGTGCACTGCAGCGCTTTTGCCACAGCGGCCATCACCGCGCTGGACGGATTGACGTCCCTGCCCTGCTCCAGCCAGGTGTACCAGGTCACGCCCACGTCCGCGAGCATCGCCACCTCTTCCCGGCGCAGACCCGGCGTGCGGCGACGACCGCTGCGCGGCAGGCCGAGACGCTGCGGATCGAGGCTTTCTCGTCGTGCGCGTAGAAATGCCCCCAGCTGTTTTCGGGTGTCATCCTGAAGAGAGACGACGGGTTCAGACATCAAGGCCATAAATCCCCCTGCATGGTAGTACCAGTACCAGTATAAGCAAGAACTGGTACCCGTTTATTAGATGGTTGATGCTACGACCATCTGTTGAATGACGCAATGGAGTTACCATGAATACGTCAGTTGTTTCACCGGGCCGCGCTGGCCTGATATTGCTGCTAACCGGCCAGATGCTGCCGATGATTGATACCTCAATCACCAACGTGGCGCTGGACGCTATCACCCACTCGCTGCACGCGACCGCCACCGAGCTGGAGCTGATTGTCGCACTCTACGGCGTGGCCTTCGCCGTCTGCCTCGCGCTCGGCAGCAAGCTGGGGGATAACCTTGGCCGTCGGCGTCTGTTTATGTGGGGCGTCGCGAGCTTTGGCCTGGCCTCGCTGCTCTGCGGGATGGCGGGGAACATTGAACAGCTGCTGGCCGCGCGCATCGTTCAGGGGGCGGGAGCCGCACTGATCGTGCCGCAAATTCTTGCCACCCTGCACGTGACGCTGAAAGGTACAGCGCACGCTAAGGCCATCAGCCTGTTTGGCGGCATCGGTGGGATTGCGTTTATCGTCGGCCAGATGGGCGGCGGCTGGCTGGTGTCGGCGGATATCGCCGGGCTGGGCTGGCGTAACGCCTTCTTCATCAACGTGCCGATCTGTCTGGTGGTGCTGGCGCTGAGTCGCCGTTTCGTACCCGAAACCCGTCGAGAGACGCCGTCACGCATCGACTGGACCGGAACCGTGCTGCTGGCGATCATTCTTTGCTGTCTGCTGTTCCCGATGGCGCTCGGCCCCCAGTGGCACTGGTCGTGGCCGCTGAAGGTTATGCTTCTCGCCATTATTCCTTTGGGCTGGCTGACGGCGCTGAATGCGCGCAAAAAGGAGCGTGAGAATGCCCACCCGCTGATCCCGCCGCGCCTGCTGCAGCTTCGCAGCGTTCGCTTTGGCATTCTGATTGCGATGCTCTTTTTCAGCGTCTGGTCCGGATTTATGTTCTGTATGGCGCTGACCATGCAAACCGGTCTGGGGATGGCGCCGTGGCAGTCCGGAAATAGTTTTATCGCGCTGGGCGTAACCTACTTTATTTCGGCGTGGTTCGCGCCGCGGCTGATTGCTCGCTACAGCACCAGTACCATTCTGCTGACGGGTCTGGCGATCCAGATTGCCGGCCTGCTGGCGCTGATCGCCACGTTCCGCGTCTGGGGAATGGAAAATACCGCGCTGACGCTGGCGCCCGCGACCGGGCTGGTCGGCTACGGGCAGGCGCTGATTGTGAACAGCTTCTACCGCATCGGGATGCGCGATATTCAGCCTGACGACGCGGGAGCCGCGAGCGCCATTCTCAGCACGCTGCAGCAGGCCGCGCTGGGGCTTGGCCCGGCCATTTTCGGCGCGATTTTGCTGCACGCGCTGCAGAACCATCACGGGAATTACACCCAGGCGGTGAACGTCTTCCTGATGGTGGAAACGGCGATGATGGTGGTGCTTGCCCTGGCAACGCTGCGCATTCGCCATAGACTCTGCCTGCCGGTGGTGAAGGTCTGCCAGGCCACCAAATAAGCCCGTGAATTTGCATAATAGATCCGCAGCCGCCATTATGGGGCTGCATCAATACAGGAGACGTTATGCAGGAATTAATTGCTCAGGTTGAAGAGTTAGGCATTGAAATTAATCAGACCACCTCTTTAGTGATTATCTTTGGTATTATTTTTCTTACCGCCATCATCGTTCATTTTATTCTGCACAAAGGGGTGCTTCGCGCTTTCGAAAAACGCGCGCAGGCCAGCAGCCATTTATGGCTGCAGATCATTACCCAGAATAAATTATTTCACCGTCTGGCCTTCACCCTTCAGGGGATAATCGTCAACGTCCAGGCGGTACTGTGGCTGCAAAAGGGCAGCGAAGCGGCGGAAATTCTCACGACATGCGCAAAGCTGTGGGTCATGGTATATGCCCTGCTCTCCTTCTTCTCGCTGCTGGACGTGATTTTTAATCTGTCGCAAAAAATGGCCACCGCATCACAGCTGCCGCTGAAGGGGATCTTCCAGGGCATCAAGCTGGTGAGCGCCATCCTGGTGGGGATATTGATTATCTCCCTGCTCATCGGCCAGTCCCCGGCGATTCTGATAAGCGGTCTGGGCGCCATGGCTGCCGTCCTGATGCTGGTGTTTAAAGACCCGATACTCGGACTTGTGGCGGGTATTCAGCTTTCCGCCAACGACATGCTCAAGCTCGGCGACTGGCTGGAGATGCCGAAATACGGTGCTAACGGCACGGTGACGGACATCGGTCTGACCACTGTTAAGGTGCGCAATTTCGATAATACGATAACGACCATTCCGACGTGGGCGCTGGTCTCCGACGCCTTTATCAACTGGAGCGGCATGTCGGCCTCCGGTGGACGACGCATTAAGCGCAGCCTGAACATTGATACCACCAGCATTCATTTTCTCGACGAGCAGGAACAGCAGAAACTTATTCAGGCGAAGCTGCTGAAGCCCTATCTGGCCGCACGACATGAGGAAATTAATCTGTGGAATCAGCAGAACGGTGAAGGGGAATCGGTATTAAACCTTCGCAAGATGACCAATATTGGTACCTTCCGCGCCTACCTGAACGAATATCTGCGCAACCACCCGCGCATTCGCAAAGATATGACGCTGATGGTGCGCCAGCTAGCGCCTGACGCGAAAGGTTTGCCGATTGAAATATATGCCTTCACCAACACGGTGATCTGGGCAGAATATGAGGAGATTCAGGCCGACATCTTCGACCATATTTTCGCAGTGGTGGATGAGTTTGGGCTGCGTATTCACCAGTCCCCGACCGGGAACGATATTCGCTCCCTGGCGGGCGTTATCGCCAGATAATCAGCTTGCGCCACCGGGCGTGAAGGCAGATGCAGTCTGGTGCCCTCACCCCGGCTCTCTCTCACAGGGAGAGGGAGAAAACCGCGCTACTTTTTGCGGGAAAGCTTAAACGCCGCAAACAAGAAGATAACCCACACCGGCAGCAGCATCGCCGAAAGACGCATCTCATCCATGGTGCACATCAGCACCAGAATCAGCCCCAGGAACGCGATACAGATATAGTTCCCCGCCGGATAGAGCAGCGCTTTGAACTGCGTATCGCGTCCCTTGCGGCGCATCGCGGCGCGAAAGCGCAGGTGCGCCAGGCAAATCATGATCCAGTTCAGCAGCAGAGTGGCGACAACCAGCGCCATCAGCAGGCCAAAGGCCTCTTTCGGCAGCAGATAGTTAATCAGCACCACCAGCGAGGTGATAGCACCAGAAAGGAACAAGGAATTCACCGGCACGCCGCGACGGCTGACGCGGGTGAGGAACTTCGGCGCGTTGCCCTGCACGGAGAGGCCGAACAGCATGCGGCTGTTGGAGTAAACGCCGCTGTTATAGACCGACAGAGACGCCACCAGAATGACGAAGTTCAGCGCCGAAGCCACCACGTTGCTGTTCAGATCGTGGAAAATCATCACGAACGGGCTGCTGTCGGACTTCACTTCCACCCACGGATAGAGCGCCAGCAGCACCACCAGCGAGCCGATGTAGAACAGCAGAATACGGTATACCACCTGGTTGACCGCTTTTGGAATGCTTTTATGCGGGTCGCGCGCTTCCGCGGCGGTAATTCCAATCAGCTCTAGTCCACCGAAGGAGAACATGATCACTGCCAGGGAGAGAATCAGCCCTTTCCAGCCGGTGGCGAGGAAGCCGCCGTGCTGCCACAGGTTGTCGATCGTGGCGCGCTCGCCGCCGTGGCCGGAGAACAGCAGCCACAGGCCAAAGCCGATCATCCCGATAATCGCCAGCACCTTGATCAGCGCAAACCAGAACTCGGTTTCGCCATACAGGCGCACGTTGACGAGGTTAACGGCGTTAATAATGATGAAGAAGGCCGCCGCCCAGATCCACGTCGGGACGTCCGGCAGCCAGTACTGCATGTAAATGCCTGCGGCGGTCAGCTCCGCCATCCCCACCAGCACGAACATCACCCAGTAGTTCCAGCCGGAGAGGAAGCCTGCAAACGGGCCCCAGTATTTATAAGCAAAGTGCGCGAAGGAGCCTGAAACCGGCTCTTCAACAACCATCTCGCCAAGCTGGCGCATGATCAGGAAGGCGATAATCCCGGCGATACCGTAACCCAGCAGCACCGCCGGGCCAGCCATCTGAATAGCGGGGCCGATGCCGAGAAACAGCCCGGTACCGATCGCGCCGCCAAGGGCAATTAACTGAATATGTCGATTTTGCAAACCACGTTGCAGCGTCGGATTCTGATCCGACGAGGCTTCAGCGCTACCATGGCCTGAAGCGGATGACGCGTCTTTCACGTCCTACCCCTGTCTCATTTTTAGAAGGGGCACGTTTTAACACTTCATGCTGGAGGTAGCAAGGGATTGGGGCATCCCTGCCCCGGATAACGAGATGGAACGCTTAGAATTCGTAGCCAACCGAGACCTTAAAGGTGCGCGGTTCTCCCTGCGTGATATAGGTACCGGAATCGTCAACGCTGGCCCAGTAGTTTTCATTGGTCACGTTGTCGATGCCTGCGCGCACGGTCATCTGGTTTTCATTGTGGTTCACCGCGAAGCGATAGCGCATTCCCAGATCCAGCGTGGTGTAGCTGTCGAGCTTTTTGGTGTTTGCCAGGTCAGCGTACTGCGCGCCGGAGTGGTTCACGCGGGCGGTGGCGGTCAGGCCGTCAATCGGCTTGATGTCGTACTCTGCGCCCAGCACAGCATAGAAGTTCGGCACGCCAATGGCATCATTACCCTGATTCACGCCATTTTTGGTTTTGGTCAGCTCGGCCTGCAGCCAGGTGGCGCTGGCGTTCAGACGCATCCCCAGCGCGGGCTCGCCGAAGACGTTCAGCTCCACGCCACGGTTACGCTGCTCGGCGTCCAGTCCATAGTGGCCGCTGTCGTCGAGGATCGCCGACGGCATCTTGATTTCGAATAGCGCAAGCGATCCGCCCACGCGGCCGAAGTCTGCCTTCACGCCCACTTCGTTCTGCTTAGAGTGAACGATACCGGTGCTCTGGCCGTAGTTGGTGGCGGTGTTAGGTGCAGTTTTGCCCGGCTGCAGCGCTTCGGTATGGTTAGCATAGAGGGAGAGTTCCTCCCACGGCTTGTAGACCACGCCGTAGGTGGGCATCCAGCGGCTGCCGTCGAAACCGTCCGCCGCGTTTTCCGCACCGGTAACTTTGTTATATCCGCGAACGACCACTTTCTGATGGCGGGCGCCTGCGGTGAACAGCAGCCTGTCGTCCAGCACGCCCAGCGTATCGCTTAGCAGCCAGCCCTGGGTACGCGTGCGCCCGCTGGTCAGCGGATCGCTGTACTTCCCGCCAGAGCCGTTCAGGTTGGTGCTGTCCGGCATATCGACGCCGGTGTTGTGGTAGATGTTGGTTGTCGGGTTATCCTTCGTCGCCGACATTTTCCACGCGATTTTTTCGTTTTTGGTCATCGCTGAATAGCCGACGTTGACCTTGTGCGAGACGAAGCCTGTATTGACGTTACCGCGAACGCCCGCCATGCCGCTGACGGAATCGCTGATGCGGTTGGTATCAAGGCGGCTGACCGTTGCCTTGCCGCTTTTATCCACCAGCTTCGGCGCGCTGTAGATGCCTTCCTCATGTGCGTGCTGCGCGCCCAGACCGGTATAGGCCGTCCAGCCGTCGGTGATGTCGTACTCGCTGCGCCACATCCCAAATTCGTTTTCGATGTTGCTGTAGGCCCACTTCTGCGAGAAGTTGCGATCGTTTTTCGGCGGCTCGGGCACGAAATCAACCGCGGAAATATTGACGCTGGTCGGGCTGCCGTGGAAGGTTTTCTTCTGATAGCCCAGATCCAGCGAGGTGCGGAAGCGGTCGCCCGTGTAATCCAGGCCGGTAGAGAGCAGCGTGGTGCGGCGGCGGTCATTCGGTATGCCGGTTTCCCCTTCGCGATGGACCAGGTTCACGCGCGCGCCGAACTGGTCGCTGTCGCCGTAGCGACGGCCCGCGTCGAGCGTGGTGCCAATCTGGGAGTCCGAGGTGTAGTCCACGCCGACTTTCGCCTGCGGGACTGCCCCCGCGTGTTTGGGCTCAAGGTTGATCATCCCGCCCACGCCGGAGCTTGCCGCGCCGTTCATCAGCGAGTTTGCCCCTTTGAAGATCTCTATGCGGTCGACCATCTGGGTATCCACCACCTGGCGCGGCAGCACGCCGGACAGCCCGCCAAAGGTCATGTCGTCGCCGTCGAACTTCAGGCCGCGGATGCGGTAGGTCTCCGCGCTGTTGCCGTACCCCTGAACGAACTGCACGCCCGCGTCGTTCGCGACGACATCGGCAATGGTTTTCGCCTGCTGATCTTCCACCAGCTTCGAGGTGTAGCTGATGATGTTGAACGGCACGTCCATGGCGTTCTGCTGGCCCAGCATCCCCATGCGCCCGCCGTTCGCCACCTGTCCGTCAAGGAAGGCCGGTACTAATTGGTCGCCACCGGGTTTGAAATCGCTGGCAGGTTTAGCCTGGACAACGAGGGTGTCCTCTTTTTGATCGTCCGCCGCGAAGGCGGAATGTGTCGCCGCGCCAACGGCGAGCGCCAGCAGCGTTTTGTGCATGATGGTGTTGTTCATCGTTAACTCATTTTAAAGTGCGCGCAAAAATGACCCGTTGTCGGGCCTTAGAATATGTTGAATGCAATGCAAATGAGAACTATACGCATTATCCATGCATTGGCAAGCGTAACCGCGTTCATGAGGAGATTTGGCGAGAAAAGAGGGGGAACAGCCACCCCGCTTCGGGGGTGGCTGCAATGACGTTATTTTTTCTTGTAGATATTGGCCGTACCGTGAATTTTATTGTTGGTGTTCCCTGAAGTGAGCACCAGAACATCCGCGCCTTGCTTATCGGCTTTCTCAATCAGTTCTTTTTTCGCATCATCCACCGAAACTTCATTCGAGGTGTTTACCGTACCGATTTTTTTATATTGAGATGCAACTTTTTTGAACTCGCTTTTAGTAAGTAGCTGTGCAGCAAATGCATTGGTCGTAAACAGTAACGCCGTTCCCAACAAAATAGCAGTCGTCTTTTTCATAACCTTTTTCCTTGAGATTAATCAGCAACTACGAAAAACCTCACGCAGTGTGGTGAGGTTTTATGAGCATGGTAGAGAATCTCAGGAATTACCATGCGTTCGGGAAAAATCTTTTATAACAACCCGTTGCATGAAATTACTAACGAATATTAAGAATATTCGAATACCCGCGCGGTGCCAGCAATATCAATGCGTACCGCCGTACCCGGGTTCCATCCTGGCTGGCTGACGGTCTTCAGAATCACCGGCTGCTGCTGTCCGGCCAATCCCAGGGTGAGCGTCGACAGCTGGCCGGTGAAGTCCACGTCGAGAATTGAGATCGGACTTTCATGCGCTGCACATGCCGTCACGCGTAATTGTTCAGGGCGCATCATTACCCTGCCCTGTCCTGTCGCATGCGCGTTGTCCGTCGGCACTTCACCCAGCGCGCACACGGCATACCCGGCAGCGAGCTGAGCAGGCAGGATCACGGCATCGCCAAGAAACAGCGCCGTCTCTTCGTCAACGGGACGGGTGTAAACGTCATAAGGCGTACCGACCTGCGTGAAGCGCCCGGAGCGCATGACGGCAACCTGCGTGGCAAAGGACAACGCTTCGTTCTGATCGTGGGTGACCAGAATCGAGGCCACGCCCGCTTCGGCCAGCAGATCGGCCGTTGCCTTACGCGTCGTGGCGCGCAGGCCGGTATCCAGAGCCGAGAACGGTTCATCCAGCAGCATCAGTGAAGGCCGCTGGGCCAGCGCACGGGCAAGCGCCACGCGCTGCTGCTGACCGCCAGAAATCTCGTGGGGCCAGTGCGTTGCGAGCTGCCTGTCCAGAGAAACCATCTCCATCAGCGCCTCAACGCGCTGGCGCTTTTCGTGGCGGGTGCCGTCCAGCCCCCAGGCGATGTTGTCTGCCACATTGAGGTGCGGGAACAGCGCACCCTCCTGAGGCACAAAACCGATCCGGCGCAGGTGGGCGGGAACAAAACTGTTTTCATCGAACAGCGTTCTCCCCTGCATGACAATACGCCCGGTGTCAGGCGTTTCGAACCCGGCCAGAATACGCAGCAGCGTGGTTTTCCCCGACCCGGACGGCCCGACAATCGCCGTCCTGCTCCCCGGCGCCACGCTCAGGTTTACGCTGTCGAGCACCTGCACATCAGAAAACGATTTAGAAATGGCGGTTAATTCAAGCATGTCATAGCCCTGCAATTTTTTTCGACTGCATATAGAGAATGGCGGTCAGCGGGAGTGAAATCAGGATCATCAGCATCGCGTAAGGCGCGGCGGCAACATAGTCAATTTCACTGGTCAGCGCCCAGAATCCGGTGGAGAGCGTGCGCGTGCCCAGCGGAGAGAGCAACAGCGTGGCGGTCAACTCGTTGCTGACGCCGAGGAAAACCAGCGCGGCCCCCGCCGCCGCACCCGGCGCGGCCAGCCGCATCGTGACGCTCCAGAGCGCCTTCGCGGGCGTGCTGCCCAGGCTGCGCGCCACGTTTTCCAGCTCAACCGGCGCCTGCGCAATCCCCGCCCGCAGGTTGATGAGCGCGCGGGGCATAAACATCAGCAGGTAGGCCAGGAACAGGGTAATTTCCGTCTGGTAAATGGGACGGGCGTAATGAATGGTGACGGTGACCAGCGCCAGCGCCGTGACGATGCCCGGCAGCGAACTGGTGATATAGATGCACCCTTCCAGCATCCGGAAGATGCGGTGCGGATAGCGAATACCCAGCCACGCGATGGGGATCACGCACGCCGTCGTCAGAAGCGCACCGCCCACGCCGAGCATCAGCGTCTGGCGCAGGGAGTGCCAGAGATCGGCACTCATCCAGTTTTGCACGCCGCCGAGCCAAATCCAGCGACACAGGACAATTAACGGCACGCCCAGCGCCAGTACGATCAGCACGATGAAAAACAGCTGGCCCAGCGTGGCTGCCGCAGGCTTCAGCGGCCAGCGTTTCTGCTCGCGCGCAGCCCCGGCGCCAATGCGCGCGTAGCGTGCTTTTCCGCGCGTCACGCCTTCCAGCACTAAGATAGCCAGGCAACATAACGCCAGCACGCCCGCCAGCATGTTCGCCGCCGGGCCGCTGAAGGTAGACTGGAACTGGTCATAAATTGCCGTGGTGAAGGTATCAAAGCGGATCATCACGTACAGGCCATATTCCGCCAGCAGGTGCAGCGCCACCAGCAGCGCGCCGCCGCAGATAGCCAGCTTGAGCTGGGGCAGCACCACGCGGAAAAAGACACGCCACGGCGGCGTGCCCAGCGAAGCGGCGACATCTTCAAGCGTCGGGTCAAGGCGACGCAGCACCGCCGCAACCGGCATATAGATAAACGGATAGTAGGCAAGAACGGAAAGGAACACGCCCGCGGAGAGCCCATGCATAGACGGGACAGCGCTCACCCAGGCATAGCTTTGCACAAACGCGGGGATCGCCAGCGGGGCGACCGCCAGTGCGGACCAGATCCCTCGCCCGGCAAGCTGCGTGCGCTCCGTGAGCCAGGCTATCGCCACGCCCGTCACGATACACAGCGGAACTGCTAAAGCCGTCAGCCACAGCGTGTTGCTGAGCAGCTCAGCAACACGCGGGCGAAACACCAGCGCCTTAATGGTTTCCCAGCCGGTCTCAATGCCAATGGCAATGATAAAACCCAAAGGCAGAAGCGCCATTAATGAAAACAAAACAGCTAACGCAACCATCGGTAGTGCAGGACGCCTGCGGGCAGGCTCCTGCACTCTGTTTTTTCCGATGTCGAGACTCAGACCAGACATAAGGCGTTCACTTCACTCTCAGGATCACAGCAGACCGGCTTGCGTCATCAGCTCGATAACTTTTTTACTGTTGAGCGTTGAGGGTTCAACTTTCGGTGCATCAAGATCTTTCAGCGGAACCAGTTTCGGGTTGGAGGCCGCGTTCACGCCCACTGCGTATTCAAAGGCATTGTTGGTACGCAGGCTTTCCTGGCCTTCTTTACCGGTAATGTATTTGATGAAGGCCTGCGCCTGCGCTTTGTGTTTGCTGGACGCCAGCACGCCACCGCCAGAGAGGCTCACAAACGCGCCCGGATCCTGGTGTTTAAAGTAGTAGAGCTGGGTGTTTTTGCTGTTCTCACCGGTTTTGGACTGGTCGACAAAGCGGTAGTAGTGATAAATCACGCCGCCATCAATCTGACCGGCATTGACCGCTTTCATCACGGTGCTGTTGCCTTTATAGGCAACGAAATTGGCTTTCATCGCCTTGAGCCATTCCAGGGTGGCCTTCTCGCCTTTCAGAGCCAGCATTGCGCTCACGATGGCCTGGAAATCCGCGCCTGACGGTGATGCCGCCCAGCGGCCTTTCCACTCAGGCTTTGCCAGATCCATCAGCGACTTAGGCAGCTGCTGTTCGCTGAGTTTTGCCGGGTTATAGACGAAAACCGTGCTGCGTGCCGCAATGCCTATCCAGCGACCGTGCGCCGGACGATATTCTGCCGGTACCTGCTTCAGGGTGTCTGCATCCAGCGGCGCAAACAGGTTGGCATTATCCACCAGCACCATTGAAGGCGAGTTTTCCGTCAGGAACACGTCTGCCGGTGACGCGCTGCCTTCCTGAACCAGCTGGTTACCCAGCTCGCTGTCATCGCCATTACGAAGAGTGACTTTAATACCGGTTTCTTTAGTAAAACCGTCCACCCACGACTTCACCAGGTTTTCGTGCTGCGCGTTATAAACAACGATACCTTCGTTGTTATCGGCGGCAACCGCTTGTGTGGAAAGGAAAAGGGATGAAGACAACAAGGCAAGCGAGAAGCAGGACAGCAGGCGAGAATTCATGAACATATCCTTAATAGACCAACGGGATTAACGACTCATAGCTTTGTGGGACAGGATTAAAGCATACAACAACGCTAATGATAATTAGTATCAATCGAGTTTAGTCGTAAAAGTGTAAAATTTCTTTTTCGCTGGGTTTGAAGTGATAAAAATCCAGATTTAAAAAACGGATTAATTAAAGATTAAGAAAGCCTTAGGCTTCGTGATAACGGCTTTTAATTAGGCTTCTATTTATTACGCGGTTATTTATCTGTTCAGGGAAGAATAATGAAACTGATGACAAACTCTGCCATTAATAATATAGACGCCTTTCTTGCCGGGTGGCGCTGCGCTTACCCGGCCTACATTTCTCACCTTTGCAAGCCCATGCAAGCGTAGTAACGTCGTACGAAACGCATAAAATGCGCTTTGTCTGCAATAACGTTCGAAAAGAGTAAGGAGAGAGAGAAGTCAGTACCTGAGGCTAAATGGCACGCCCTGTAGGATTCGAACCTACGACCTACGGCTTAGAAGGCCGTTGCTCTATCCAACTGAGCTAAGGGCGCACTGATATGCGTGTACTTCGCGGTGGTGAAACGCGAAGAATTATACGGTCAATGGCAGGTGAGTCAATGCCTTTTCCGTTTTCCACGGCAATTACCGCTAGCCGATTGTAAATACGGCTATTTTCTCAACATTTCGTCCTGTTTCACCGTAAAATTTAGCGCTGCGAAAAGGCTTAGTTGCATTTAAGTAACGCCTGCTGTTTTCCTGAACGTCAGCTCGTCACACTAGAGTCAGGTATCCCGGCCGCCTGGAGGCTGACAGACAACAGGACAATGGAGTGACAGCGCAAAACCCGATCGATACGCCCCCCCGGTTACAGTACATTTCTCAGGACATCGTCGGCATTAAGCTTGAGCCCATCGTCGCCCTTTCCTCCCTGCGCCAGGTTGGCGTGGAGGTACTTAGCGTCCTGGCCGACACGCGGAACAGCGAGGACTTTTTTTGCGATCGGTCCGCAGAGTGGTCGATAACGCTGCTTGAAGCGCAGCTTGCCGCGTTAAAAAATACGCCGCACGGTCATAATCTTTTTATTAATTTGCCGATAACCGTCCTGACAGAGCCCGCGTCTTTTCAGCGACTTATCCGGTTGCCAGCCGTGCCGCTCAATATTGAGATTGTCGACCTCGCGTCCTTTTTGGCGCTTTCCCTCGTACAGAAGCAGCATGTGGTTCAAAATTTGCGGCAACTTAGCAAACAGGGACACGCTATCTGGCTTGATGACGTGGATGACGTCACTGTGCAGTCGTTTTTATCCTACCGACTCCCGTTAAGCGGCATCAAAATAGATAAGGAAGCATTCTGGCGTTTACGCGACACCCCTGCGCTGAGGCAACTGGTTTCCCTTTGCTTTCAGCTTGCCGGGAAAGTGCTTATTGAAGGTATTGAGACTGAACGCGATCGTACCTGGGCACTGCAGGCAGGCGCAGACCTCGGCCAGGGATATTACTGGCCGTCCTGGACATGGCCGGAGGATTAAAAAGCCATTTCCAGGAGGGAGACCATGCGAATGACAGTGCGCCGTTACCGGCGGCGGCGTACAGGAAGTGATGCACTGGGATTTACGCGCTCACCTTTTGCTCCCCCCTTTTTCGACCGGCTCGAATTTTTGAGCCAGTCCATCAGCCAGCCCCGCAAAACCGACGCCCCGTTTATCCTTCTGGTGACGGAGGATCACTACCTGCGCGCCGGTTTTCTCAACGGGCAGTTTCCCCTGAGCAGCTGCTGCGACTACGCCACGCTGGACGACGCCCTTATCGCTCAAACGCAGTGGCCCTCAGCCCGTCTGGTCGTGGATATTGAAAGCCGATCCACGGGGCTTCTGGAGAAACTGGATCAGTTGAGACGGCATAGCCTGTTTCCTCCGTTCCTGACGCCCTGGCTGTTGGTCCGGGCCGATAATTACGACACCCGCCTCTTCTGCAAAGCGGCAGGTCCCTTTCATGTGCTCGAACGTCAGCTGAACGCCGCTGCGCTCCAGCACAGCCTGCTGGATACCCTCCCTCCGCCGGGTACCGAGAAAGACTGGTTCTCGCGCAACGAATGGCCCATCCTGCAGGAGCTTTCCCGGGGCAAGACATTGCGTCAGATTGCCCTTATGCAAAATCGCCCCTATAGCCGCATTATCTATCGTCTCAGCTGCATCCTGCTGAAGCTGGGGCTAAGCCATCGCCAGGAATTACTGCATCTTCTTAATAACCTCTCAGACTGCACGTTTTCACTCACGTCCTAACCCCTTATTTCCTAAAGCGGTTTAAGAATTTACTTACCACCATCGTTGCAAAAATGTTAATTTTTAACAATAAAATCGAATTTATAACTATTCCTAATTTATGGGTGTGAACCTTGTGAAATGCCACAGATTAACGAAACGGCAGCACTTTCCTCCATCCGTTAAGTGAATGAAGAAGGCGTTAACAGGATGATAATGATGTAAAAACAAGCAACTTAGCGACAACGGCCAGGAGGAAAAAGCGAAGCGGTTAGCATGTTCTCCTGTACAGGAGATGCAGGCCTTCGGGTAAACCTGCGCGCTTTCAGATGAAGGTCTGACGGCCTGCGAGGGCAATTTTCAACCTCACCTTTGCGGGTTTGTCCCTTTAAAAGAGGTGTATTTTTGTTAACAATTAATCAACATACAGAGATATCTGTTATTTTTTGTTATTACATAAAGATGAAAATATGCGGTAAATGAGATAACAGGATATTTCCGCTAATTTTAAAAAAATAGCGATTCAGATCCAGAAGATAATACAAACCAATACCTTCATATTAATTTACAGGGTTTTCGGAAAAAACTTACCCTGTATAATAAGATGCGTATCAAATATGAATAAGAAAAACCTTTTTGCCAACACCAGCCTAATGAGATGACCGCGCTGAGGCATAGTTCTTTTCATTACGTAAACAAGGATGCTTTCGCTCTTTCCAGGGAAATACTACGGTATAGGGATCTGCACATTATATCCTTCCGGCATTTCGAGAGTTTTACCAAACTCTGCATAACGCTTTTAACAATCTGAGGCATTAAAAATGAAACCGGCATCCGTTATCATTATGGACGAACATCCTATCGTCAGAATGTCGATAGAAGTCCTGCTACAGAAAAATAAGAATATCACAGTCAAGCTCAAGTCTGGCGATAGCCATGAGGTCCTTGACTGTATCCGCAATCACCCTATCGATCTGGTGATCCTTGACATTGAACTCACGGGCACGGATGCTTTCGCTTTACTTAAGAGAATCAGAAACTTAAACAAGAACATTAAGGTTCTGTTCCTCTCGTCTAAATCAGAGTTATTTTACGCGGGTCGCGCCATTCGCGCCGGGGCAAATGGCTTCGTCAGTAAACGAAAAGATTTGGGTGAGATCTACAACGCCGTAGAAATGATCCTGATGGGCTATTCCTTTTTCCCTTCGGAAACCCTGAACTTTATAAACCATTTGGGGTCAGGGAAAGGGATGGCTGTCGATATGCCATTATCGAATCGCGAGGTCACGGTATTACGGTATCTGGCTAATGGATTATCCAACAAGGAAATTGCTGAACAGCTGCTATTAAGCAACAAGACCATTAGCGCGCACAAATCCAATATTTATTCCAAGCTGGGTGTACAAAGCATCGTGGAATTAATTGATTACGCTAAAGCCCACGAGCTGCTATAACCTGAATTCACTCCCCGCAGCTTATCTGAGCTGCAGGGAGTGCGGTCAGTGCTAATTATAATTAATCATGAAGGTGGCATCCGCATCGGCCCGTCCGGGCTGAGGGTTATCGGCAGTGGCAATATAATTGGCATAAAATGACAGAATCGCATTTCCCTGCGCATCAACCGAGACCGGCCGGCTGGCCTGCTGAAGCGCCAGCCGCGTTTTATCCGCATCCCTGATCTCAACGGCGACATGGCTTGCTGTACTGGCGTCGTTCAGCGCCAGCAGGCCGCTATTGCTCCCGTCGGCTTTACCCGAAAACGTAATGGACGCCGCGCCCGGCGGGCAGCCGGTCAGCTTCAGCGTAAACGGCATAGGCTGCGTGCGGCTCCCGGTGGTGCTGAGCTGTTTCGTGGGCCAGGTGCCCAGCGGGACGGCCTTGTCGCTGTCGCTGCCCTCGGCAACGCAGGTAAAATCGACGATATTGCCGTAAAGCCGAATGTTAATCTCGCCCAGGGCGGTGTCCGCCTGAGCCTGTGTGCAAAGCGCAAAGAGCGCCACGGTGATAAAACGGATCCCGTTTCGCATATCGGCTCCTTAGTCGTAATCCACGCGCAAATACCCGCGCGAGGTGAAGCGCCCTTCCGCTGGCTTGTTGCCCGTCACGCTCACCGGCCAGACCCGGATCCCCACCTGCGCCTGCGCGCTGTCGTCGAGGCGGAACGGAATTTTGCTCGTCAGGTTGTTGGGCGTCAGCGGCGCCCCGCTCTCGTTGGCGATGATGAACCCCACGTCCGGGTTATCCGACACCAGCACATTATCAGAGACTTTTTCCGCCTCGACGCGCATCGTCAGCATGGCGTTCGCCTCCACGTTGGTGCATTTGATGGCGATGGTTTTGCTTTGCGATGAGACGCCTTCCGGCTTGTTACCCACGCCCGCCTTGCTGAACAAAGAGGCGCCGATGTCACCGAAATCAAACTCCACCACGTTACCGGCATTAATGGCGCAGCTTTGCGGCACCTGAATGGTTCCGCTGTAGCTAATGGTATAGACCGGCGTGGTGAGCGGATCGGAAGAAGTCGTGGTGACGTAAACGCGGAACATGGTGGCACGCGGGATCACCACCATGTTGATAAAACGCCGGGTCACCTTAAGACGGAAGACCAGGCTGGAGTCCTGAACGCCAAACGGTTTGTTTTTGGAAACGTTAGGATGGCTCCCCATCTGGATATAGCTTTTGGGCGGATAAAACGCGCCAGCATAGCTGTCCGTGATTTTCATGGCCCCGTCCAGATAGTCGTTGAGCTTCAGATACTGGTAGCCATCGCTGGTCCCGGTGATGGGGTAATCCGTCACGTAGCTGCGCTTGGTGGTATTCCCGGTCGTCCCCTTCGGGCAGACGGCATTCACCCCGACCCACTGCGTCTTCTCGTTGAGCGTCACCACTTGCCCAATGTGATTGTTCGAGCTGTTGAATTTATCCGTCAGGTCGTAATGCACCTCCGTCGGTACGCCTTTTTCGTTGACGCACACGGTGGCTAACGCGTTTGTCGCGGGCAGTAACGCCAGAAGCGACAAGGCAAAGATATGGGTTTTATTCACAGCGAATCCCCTTCAGTGTGATCGCCTGTTGCAGGCTCTGTTCAGACAAGCTGTAAGGTGCGCGACACTGGGACTGCGCCCCGTCGCCCCACTGGATCAGCAGTTCACCTTCCAGCGGCAGCCCACTCAGGTAAATTTGCCCGTCATCCCCCACCATGCTGGTGACGCCGCTTTTGGTCTCACGCACCACCGCGCCGAACGGCACGGGCTGGTTGCCGCGCGTTACCGTCAGCAGGGCGCGCACGCCAATGCGGGTATCAAAGCTGGCGCGTACCAGCGCGCCTTTGGTCGGCACCACGCTGCTCACGTTGTTTTCGATATCGGTGTTGTTGCTCATGGTGTTGGTATCCAGCGCCACGCGGTTGTAGCGGTAGACGGTGGCATACGGCATCACCGCGTAGCCTCGCCAGTCGGTTTTCACGCCGGTCTGGTTTTCAATACTGACGCCCGATGCCCCCGGCGCTTTGATCAGCACGTTGGTGTCGCCCAGCGGCTGGCTGAAGGTCACGCCGTCGGCGTGGCCGACCACCCCGCCGGAGAGCTGCCAGTTGAGATCGTGCTGGTCGCGGGAATAGTTGTAGCCCACGCCCAGCGTGCCGTAGGTCGCCTGCCAGTTGGCGCTAGCGCTTCCGCTTGCGCCGTTGGTGCTGGCGTGTCCCTGGGTCACGCTGTAGTTCAGGTTGCGGTCCTCCAGCAGCGTTCCGCTGACGCCGGTTTGCCAGCTTGTGTCGCCATCGCTGTTTCGACTGGCGGATGCCGTAGCGTAGGCGCGGTCAATCGCGCTGTCCCGGCGATAGCCCTGACGGGTAAAGAGGCTGAACGGCACGGAGACGTTAAACGACGCGATCCGATCGGTGCCGTCTATCCCCACGGATTTGTTCCACGACCACGAGACGGAGTAGTTGATCCCCTTCACGCCCCCCGCGTAGCCCAGCTGGTACCAGAGGTTCGTCTCGTCTGTTCCCCAGTAGGTCTGCTCGCTGCCGGAGATATAGACCGAGCCGTAGTCCCCCAGCGACTGAGAAACGTTGAGCTGGAAGCGGCCTTTTTTATTCCACGTCAGGTTGTGATAGCTCTGCACGTCCGGCACATCGTTATCGTTCTGGCTATCGGCATACTGATAGCCCTCCATTGAGCGCCAGGCGACATCGTCGAGGGTGTAAAACCCTTTTGTGGAGTAGCGGTAGCCCAGCAGCTGGAAGTTGGTGCCGAAACCGTTAAGGGATTTTGCGTAGAGGAAGCGCAAAGACTGCCCTTCATGCTTGCTGTCGTCCGCGAGCTGGCTGCGGGCGTGGGTAATATCGAGCGAGACCGCACCCCAGTCGCCCAGGTTTTTCCCAGCCCCGATGGCCACCGCGGTATAGCGTGACGCCAGCTGCGTTCCACCGTAGAGCGTGTAACCGTTGGCAAGACCGGTAATCAGGGTGCCCTGAGTGAAGAACGGCGTATCCTGATCGCTGTTACCGCTGCGGTAATCCCCCGCGACGAGGTCATACTTCCAGCGCCCTTCACGCTGCAGAAGCGGCACGGTGGAGTACGGCACGGTATAGCGCTGCTGGGTGCCGTCTTTCTCTTCGACCGTGACTTCCAGGTCACCGCTTGAGGAGGTCGGGTTAAGATCGGTAATCGCAAATGCGCCCGGCTGGACATAGCTTTGATAGATAACGTAGCCGTTCTGGCGAACCACCACTTTTGCTGGCGTACGGGCGATCCCGCGCACGGTCGGCGCGTAGCCCTGCAGGCTGTCCGGGTACATGCTGTCAGAAGAGAAGAGCCGCCCGCCGCGAAAACCCATGCTGTCGAAAACGTCATTCCCGGTATTGCTGTCGCCCAGCACCAGTTCGCTTTTAAGGGGGATGACGGTGCGCTGCGCCCAGGTGCCAATATTCTGCCACTCGCTGTGCCGCTGCCCGTTATTCTGCGTGTAGCGCCATGCGCCGTTGTTACGTAAACGCCAGGCGCCATAGTTCAGCCCGCTCTGCAGGTTCAGATAATAGCTGTCGTCTTCGCTTCCCCGGTTACCGGTGAAGCTGTAATTCACCAGCGCGGCGGGAATGCCTTCATCCCACTGTTCAGGCGGAATGTAGCCCCGGGCGCTGTTTTGCAACGCCACCTGCGGCAGGCTGACGTCCAGACGCTGAGAGGCAAAGTTGAATACCGTTTCGCTGCCGGGTATGGCCGTGGTCAACGGAACGCAGGTATCGCCCTGCACCTTAGCCAGCTCGGGAAACGCCGCGACGTTGACGCCAAAGCGATCGAGCATCGCGCGCGTAATGCACGCCGACAAACCGCCCGCCACCGGCGGCGTGTTCTCGGCCTGCTCAAAACGCACGTCCTGGGTACCGATAAACTCATCGTTACGCCAGATATCCACGCGATAAACGCCGGGTGCCTGCTGGTGTCCTTGTTCAAAACGCGACAAATCCGCCACGCTGGCGGTGTCGTCGGACAAGAAGGCCGGGTTGAAATAACTTTCGCTCCAGCCAGCCTGCGGCCAGAGCGCAGCCATCAGCGCCAGCGCAACCGGGCAGTAACGTCTCTGGTGGTTTTTCATCGCCCTGACTCTGCTCACAGGTTGACGCTACGCGCCGGAGTAATGGCACCGTAGTCATTCACGCTCTGCCAGGAAAGCGTGCCGCTGGCACCGGCTGGCAGCACCTGCTGAGCAGAGCTTTTCGGCGCAACCATCAGGTTATCCAGCTGCTGCCCGCCCAGCTTCAGATTGACGAGGGTGATGTAATACGGGGAAGCATTGCTGACTTTGAGATGGTTGCCCGCGCGCTCAAACCGCAGCTGGGAAAGCGCCTCTTCCGGCTGCATCGCCAGGTTGTTCGGGCGCACAAACAGCTTGATGCGCGAGAGGATCGCCAGCTGCAGCACGTTATTGTTTTCCGTTTTCGCTTTGTTCACCGACGGGATCGCCTTCACGTTCATGTAAAAGAGCGATTCGCGATCGGCAGGCAGTGCCGGTCCGGCATAAATAATACGCAGCGTGTTTTCACTGTTCGGCTCGCTAACAAACAGGGGCGGAGTGACGGCAAAGGTTTTTTCTTTTTGCCCACTCGCATTTTCGATCCACGCGTTAATTAAATAGCGTTCCTGTTTGTTGCTGTTGGTGATCGCCAGCGACGTTTGCTTTGCCTCTGCGGGATAAATAACGCGCGTGGCCCCCAGCGCAATACCGCCGGAAGCATTTGCGCAGGCAGAAACCGTCATCAAAATAAACGATAGAAAAAGTCCTGGTTTAATTAGGGTATTCATCACAACCTTACCTTTAATAATGTGTTCGCAGGTGTTATGGATAAATCAACGTAAACCAGACATCCGACTGAATTTTGCCTGGCTCGAGGTGTTCGGAAATAGCCCGATAGCGGGCGCTAAAATGGAACGCGAGCTCGCGGGTATCGATCGGCAGCCAGCTGACGGCCGTGGCGTTTGGGATAATCTGACGCTGCTGTTCGTCAAAGAGCGCCAGCCCCACGCCGCTGCTGACGGGCGTTTCACCCGGCCGCGATGTCGCCAGAAATACCTGCGGATCTTCTGCGGGCGTCACGCCCTGAAACTGGATCCCCACGGTGCGCGAAACATCAACGCTGCAGTCCAGCAGCCGCACGGTGAAAGGCACGTTAACCGTGGAAAAACTGCCCACACCGGAAAATGAATTGGTTCGGTACTGCCCCATGTCGATGCGCATATTCTGGCTGTCGGGCGCCACGGCGCAGCCGCCGTTCACCAGTTCACCTCTGAGATGAACCTTCCCACCTTCGATCACCACGGTATGCGCCGATGCCGGGCAAGCCATCGCAAGGGTTAACAGCAGTAGTGTTCCAGTCCTTGTCATCCTTCGTTCCTGGCATTTGCGTATGACGGGCCTCGTCCCTGAGGCCTGAACATCCCTGTGCGGAGGAATTACTCGTATTTCATTACGAAGGTGGCGTCAGCGTTCGCCTTGCCTGGCTCAGTGGTGGCAGCCGTTGATTTGTAACGCGCGGTGAACTTCAGGGTGTTGGTCCCTTCGATCAGCGTCTGCGCAGCAGAGAAGGTCGCGCCGTCTGGGGTCAGAACGCTGGATTTGCTGTCGAGGATCTCGATACCCACGCCTTTCGCGGTGTTGTCGTTGTTACCGGAGGTCACGGCCAGCAGGGTTTTGTCGGTTGGGTCGATCTGACCGGTGAACGCAACGGCTGCGGTTTTGGCCACCAGCGGATCGCAATCATTCAGTTCAATGTTGAATGGAATATTAGAGGTGGTGTCGCCCACTTTGGTAAATTTCGCGGTACGATACTGGCCCAGATTAACGGTCTGCTCGGAAGAATCCGTATTTACTGAACAAGCCGCATTAACCAGCTCACCTTTAAAATGTACGGTACCGCCATTAACGGAAACCGGCGCAGCAGGATCTGCTGCATTTGCGGCACCTGCAACCAGGGCCAAAGTAGCAATAACAGTAGAAGCAATGTTGCTGAGTTTCATGTCTATTCCTTTAAAATGTAAATAACCCTTCCCGCGAATAATCGGGAATAAGAAATACGTTCAATTGATTAATTGAAAGCTTATTTCGGAGGAGACAAAGTAGCTCAGGACGCGTTTTTTAAATATGTCAAAACGCTGCCATTTCGCCAGGTCACATCCTAATCCCGCCTAAGAAATTGACCATCCCCTAAGAAGGGTTTTTGCGTCACACTGATAAAAACGCGTAAAGGGTGACTGACAGCGACGCTCGCTTCTGACAAAATACACGCCATCCCCCCTTTCAAACGTTACAGACGGAATCTTCTCTCTGATGGCAGCAAAGATTATTGACGGTAAAACGATTGCGCAGCAGGTGCGCTCTGAGGTCGCGGAAAAAGTGAAGGCGCGTAAAGCTGCCGGAAAACGCGCCCCCGGGCTGGCCGTTGTGCTGGTTGGCAGCAACCCGGCATCGCAGATTTATGTCGGCAGCAAGCGCAAAGCGTGTGAAGAGGTGGGCTTCGTCTCCCGCTCTTACGATTTGCCGGAAACCACCAGCGAAGCAGAGCTGCTGGAACTTATTGACACCCTTAATGCCGATAAAGAGATCGACGGTATTCTGGTTCAGCTGCCGCTGCCGGCGGGTATCGACAACGTGAAGGTGCTGGAGCGTATCGCACCGGATAAAGACGTGGACGGTTTCCATCCGTACAACGTTGGCCGCCTGTGCCAGCGCGCGCCGCGTCTGCGCCCGTGCACGCCGCGCGGCATTGTGACGCTGCTGGAGCGCTATAACATCGACACCTACGGTCTGAACGCCGTGGTGATTGGTGCCTCCAACATCGTGGGCCGCCCGATGAGCATGGAGCTGCTGCTGGCGGGCTGCACCACCACCGTGACCCACCGCTTCACCAAAAACCTGCGTCACCACGTCGAGAACGCCGATCTGCTGATCGTCGCGGTCGGCAAGCCGGGCTTTATTCCGGGCGAGTGGATCAAAGAGGGCGCGATTGTCGTGGACGTCGGGATTAACCGTCTGGAAAACGGCAAAGTGGTCGGCGACGTGGTGTACGAAGATGCCGCTGCGCGCGCGTCTTACATTACCCCCGTACCGGGCGGCGTAGGCCCGATGACCGTAGCAACGCTGATTCAGAATACGCTGCAGGCGTGCGAAGAATATCACGACGTAGAGGACGCGTAAGATGGCGACTTTTTCATTAGGTAAACACCCGCACGTAGAGCTGTGCGATCTGCTCAAGCTGGAAGGCTGGAGTGAAAGCGGTGCGCAGGCCAAAATCGTTATCGCCGACGGGCGAGTGAAAGTCGACGGTGCGGTGGAAACCCGAAAGCGCTGCAAGATTGTCGCGGGTCAGACCGTGAGCTTTGAAGGACAGAGCGTAACCGTTACGGCCTGAGCCGTCTGATGCCCTCACCCTCTCCCACCGGGAGAGGGGATATAAAATCCCCTCACGCCCATCGCGGTTATTTATCGATCAACTTCAAATAATCACTATTTCATCTGTTGAAACGTGAAAATTCAGTTGCGCGTTTTTCACGCTTTGCCCACGATAAGTAGAACGTTCTACTAAAACGTTCTACTTACAATAACAGCGCCAAAAAAGCGCTACTCGGGGGAAATCAGCATGAGTCTGATATCAGGGTTTGTTAAATCGCTGTCTAAGTTATCGATGATTGGTCGCGCCTTAATGCTGCCAATTTCACTGCTTCCCGCTGCGGGCCTGCTGCTGGCCTTCGGCGATAAGTTCCATCTGCCGCTGATGATGAACGCGGGCGGGGTGATCTTTGATAACCTGCCGATGCTGTTTGCCATTGGCTCCGCCGTGGGTCTGGCGTCAGAATCCGGCATCGCGGCGCTGTCTGCGGCGGTGTCGGTGTTTGTCACCAATATCACCATCAGCACCGTGCTGAGCATCACGCCGGAAATGGCCTCCCAGGGCGGGAAATACGCCATGGTAGTGGGTATTCCGACGCTGCAGATGGGCGTCTTCGGCGGCCTGATCTGCGGTATTCTCGCGGCCTGGTGCTATAACCGCTTCAACACCATGCAGTTGCCGGAATTCCTGGGCTTCTTCTCCGGCAAGCGCTTCGTGGCCATTGCAACGGCGTTTCTGTCGTTCCTGATGGGGCTGCTGCTGCCGTACGTGTGGCAGCATATCCAGGCCGGTATCGACGCGCTCTCCGTGGTGGTTAACGGCGATAATCAGGCGGCGTCGACCTTTATCTTCGGTCTGGTAGAGCGCGCGCTGATCCCGCTCGGCCTGCACCACATCTGGTATCCATCATTCTGGTATTCGTTCGGGGATTACACCACCCAGGCGGGACAGGTGATCCACGGCGACCAGACCATCTGGTTCAAGATGCTGGAAGAAGGGGTGAAGTCCTTCAGCAGCAACACCTACCAGAATGCCGGTAAATTCATGCAGGGCGAATTCCCGCTGATGCTGTTCGCGCTGCCCGCCGCGTGCCTGGCGATGTATCACGAAGCCCATACGAAAAATAAGAAAATCGCGGCCGGTATTCTGTTCTCCGCGGCGCTGACCTGCTTCCTGACGGGGATCACCGAACCGGTCGAGTTTACATTTATCTTCGTGGCGCCGATCCTGTACGTCTTTAACGCCATCATGGCGGGTCTGGCCTACATGACCATGTACCTGCTGCATGCGCATATTGCCAAATCGTTCTCCGCGGGCTTTATAGACTATCTGTCATTCGGGATCCTGCCGTCATTTAACGGTTACCAGACCAACTTCCTTAATGCCATTATCATCGGCATTCCAATGGGCCTGATTTATTACTTCACGTTCCGCTTTGTGATCCGTCGTTTCGACGTGAAAACGCCGGGCCGCACTGAAGTGACCGCCAACGCGGATGATAAGTCTGATTCCGAACTCGCGACCGAGATTATCACCCTGCTGGGCGGGGCGCACAATATCGACTCCGTCGGCGCCTGTATTACCCGCCTTCGCCTGGAAGTGGCAAAAAGCGAGGTGGTCGATAAGGACGGCCTGAACGGACTCGGCGCGCGCGGCGTGGTCTTCGTCGGCGACAACGGTATACAGGTGATTTTCGGTGCCAGAGCACAGTTTATCGCCCAGACCATGTCCACCATGATCGGCAAATAATAAGATGCCTGAACGACGCGTCTCCTGTAGTCTGGGAGACGCATTGTCGTATCTGACTGATAATCGGTGAATTTCAGGGAGCGGTTTTGAAGAAAGTCAGCATTATTGATGTCGCAAAGCACGCGGGCGTATCGGTCTCAACCGTCTCGCTGGTTTTGCGCCAGAAAGGGAAAATCTCAGAGGCAACGATCGAGAAGGTCAACGCTGCCATCAATACGCTGGGCTATGTTCATAACGTTGCCGCTGCCAACCTCCGCGCCAATACGTCCAATCTGATTGGCCTGATCCTCCGTGACTTTAGCGACAGTTTCTCCATCAAGGTGATGGCGAGCATCGTCCAGGATCTTGAGAAACAGGGGTATATGGTTTTTCTCGGCCAGCCCCAGAACGACCATGACCATCTTGAGCGCTGCCTACTGTCGTTTAAGCAGCAGGGCGTCGCCGGGGTGATCTATCTGGCCTCGGATACCCGCACCTCCACCCTGCCGGAGCAGATTCGCCGCTGCCCGCTGCCGCTGGTGGTGGTCTCTCAGTCGCTGCTGGATGAAAAATGCAATCTGGTGATGCGCGATAACCGTCAGGCGGCAAACCTGGCGGTGCGTTATCTTATCGAGCGCGGCCATCGCAATATCGCCTACATTGGCGGGCGTGAAGGCTGCCTTATCCGCGAGCAGCGCCTGCTCGGTTTTCGCAGCGCGATGACGCAAAACGGGCTGGTCTGGCGAGATGAATACTCTCCGGCCTGCAGCAATGACACCCTGGCGGCGGGTTTCGCCACCCGCCAGCTGCTGGAAAAAAACAACACCATCACCGCCCTGCTCTGCCACTCTCCGGATGCGATGATCGGCTCCATCTCCGGTATTCATCAGGTCGGACGAACGGTGGGTAAAGATGTATTTCTGACGCAGCAGGTCGCGCTGGTCGGTTTCGAAGATATGCTCCACGTTAACCTCACCTCGCCGTCCTTTACCTACGTGTCGTCCGCCAGCGAAGAGACCGGGCGTCAGGCTGCCGGGCTGATTATTCGCACGCTGAAGGAGCCGACGCTGCAAACCCAGCGCATTACGCTTTCCGGGCAGCTAATCGCACGCGAGTCAGCGTAAAAATAAGAATTTGACGCGGATCTGCCGGCGCGGGATTGCTGCTATATTTCCATGATTTGCCATGGATAATCGCAATGCCTACCGTTATTACGCACGCTGCTGTTCCGCTTTGTCTGGGCTTAGGCCTGGGAACCAAAGTGATTCCTCCCCGCCTGCTGTTTGCCGGGATTGTCCTCGCCATGATGCCGGATGCCGACGTGCTGGCGTTCAAGTTCGGCGTCGCGTACGGCAATGTTTTCGGCCATCGCGGCTTTACCCACTCCCTGCTGTTCGCCTTTGTGGTGCCGATACTTTGCGTGCTGATTGGCCGACGATGGTTCCGGGCCAGCCTGACGCGGTGCTGGCTGTTTTTAACCGTGTCTTTGCTGTCGCACAGCCTGCTGGATTCGATTACCACGGGCGGGAAAGGCGTCGGCTGGCTGTGGCCGTGGTCAGATGAACGCTTCTTTGCGCCGTGGCAGGTCATTAAGGTCGCGCCGTTTGCGCTGTCGCGCTACACCACGCCGTACGGGCATCAGGTGATCGTGTCAGAACTGCTGTGGGTGTGGCTGCCGGGAGTCGTGCTGATGGGGTTGCTGTGGTGGAGGAAACGTGCGCGCTGATGCCCTCACCCCGGCCCTCTCCCACGGGGAGAGGGAGAAAACCTAACAATTCCCTCTCCCTGCGGGAGAGGGTTAGGGTGAGGGGAAAATTACTTACGGCGCCAGGTGGTGCCCTGCGGGCCATCTTCCAGAATGATGCCCATCTCGGTCAGACGGTTGCGCGCCGCATCTGCCGCCGCCCAGTCTTTTGCCTGACGCGCTTCCAGACGCGCTTTGATCAACGCTTCAATTTCCGCCACTTCACCGTCGTCCGCCTGCGCACCGCTCTGCAGGAACGCGTCCGGATCCTGCTCCAGCAGGCCGAGCACGGAGGAGAGCTTACGCAGATGGGATGCCAGCGCATTCGCCGCGGCCATATCTTCTGACTTCAGGCGGTTTACTTCGCGCGCCATGTCGAACAGCACGGAGTACGCTTCCGGGGTGTTGAAGTCGTCGTTCATCACCTCAACAAAGCGGGCTTCGAACGCTTCGCCGCCAGCAGCAGGAACAGACCTGTCGGTACCGCGCAGCGCGGTATACAGACGCTCCAGCGCCGAGCGTGCCTGTTTCAGGTTCTCTTCGCTGTAGTTCAGCTGGCTGCGATAGTGGCCGGACATCAGGAAGTAGCGCACGGTTTCCGCGTCGTAATATTTCAGCACGTCGCGCACGGTGAAGAAGTTACCCAGCGATTTAGACATCTTCTCGCGGTCAACCATTACCATCCCGGAGTGCATCCAGTAGTTAACGTACTCGCCGCCGTGGGCGCAGGTGGACTGCGCGATTTCATTTTCATGGTGCGGGAACATCAGGTCCGAACCGCCGCCGTGAATGTCGAAGTGCTTGCCCAGTTGCTTGCAGTTCATCGCGGAACATTCAATGTGCCAGCCCGGACGGCCCTCTCCCCACGGGGATGGCCAGCTTGGCTCGCCCTCTTTGGACATTTTCCACAGTACGAAGTCCATCGGGTTACGCTTCACGTCAACTACGTCAACGCGCGCCCCGGCCTGCAGCTGATCCAGATCCTGACGGGAAAGCGCACCGTAGGTTGGGTCCGTCGGCACGGAGAACATCACGTCACCGTTGTCCGCAACGTACGCGTGGCCGCGTGCGATCAGCTTTTCGGTGATCTCAATAATTTCGTGAATGTGGTGGGTCGCGCGCGGCTCGCTGTCCGGGCGCTGAATATTCAGGGCGTCAAAATCTTTATGCATCTCGACGATCATGCGATCGACCAGCGCAACGAAGCTTTCGCCGTTTTCATTTGCGCGCTTGATGATTTTGTCGTCGATGTCGGTGATGTTACGCACGTATTTAAGGGTATAGCCCAGAAAACGCAGGTAGCGTGACACCACGTCAAAAGCGACAAAGGTACGGCCATGGCCAATGTGACAGAGATCGTAAACCGTAATACCACACACGTACATGCCGACTTCCCCGGCATGGATAGGTTTAAATTCCTCTTTCTGGCGCGTCATTGTATTAAAGATTTTTAACATCGAAGATTCCATGTAAACACGTGTGTGGTTGAAAGCCGGCTATTCTACCCGTAATTCAAACCCGAAGCAGCACACAATGCAAGGTGATCGCATCCTGTGGTTATGCTATAACAAGCCCCTATAGATGACCCGAACGCGGGTCGACGTACCACAATAACGGAACAGGATGCAAAAATGGTTACTTTCCACACTAATCATGGCGATATCGTAATCAAAACCTTTGATGACAAAGCGCCTGAAACAGTTAAAAACTTCCTGGACTACTGCCGCGAAGGTTTCTACAACAACACCATTTTCCACCGCGTGATCAACGGCTTTATGATCCAGGGCGGCGGTTTTGAACCTGGCATGAACCAGAAAGAGACCAAAGAAGCGATCAAAAACGAAGCGAACAACGGTCTGAAAAACACCCGCGGTACGCTGGCAATGGCCCGTACTCAGGCTCCGCACTCTGCCACCGCGCAGTTCTTCATCAACGTGGCCGACAACGACTTCCTGAACTTCTCCGGCGAAAGCCTGCAGGGTTGGGGCTACTGCGTATTCGCAGAAGTGGTTGAAGGTATGGACGTGGTTGACAAGATCAAAGCCGTCGCTACTGGCCGCAGCGGTATGCACCAGGACGTTCCTAAAGAAGACGTTGTGATTACAAGCGTGACCGTCAGCGAGTAATTCGTGGCGACACTCTTTATTGCGGATCTGCATCTGCAAACAGAAGAACCGGCGATAACCGCCGGTTTTCTGCGTTTTTTACGCGGTGAAGCGAAAAGCGCCGATGCGCTGTACATCCTGGGCGACCTCTTTGAAGCCTGGATTGGCGACGACGACCCTAACCCGCTGCACCGTGAAATGGCAGCCGCCATTCACGCCCTCGTGGATTCCGGCGTTCCCTGCTACTTCATTCACGGCAACCGTGATTTCCTGATCGGCAAGCGCTACGCCCGCGAAAGCGGCATGACGCTGCTGCCGGAAGAGCAGGTGCTCGATCTTTATGGCCGCAGGGTCCTGATCATGCACGGCGACACGCTCTGCACCGACGATACCGGCTACCTGGCGTTTCGCGCCAAAGTCCACACCCCGTGGATCCAAAAGGTGTTCCTTGCGCTGCCGCTGTTTATCCGCAACCGCATCGCCGCCAGAATGCGCGCGGGCAGTAAAGCCGCCAACAGCAGCAAATCCATGACCATCATGGACGTGAACCCGCAGGCCGTGGTGAGCGTGATGGAAAAGCATGGCGTTCAGTGGTTGATCCACGGTCATACGCACCGTCCTGACGTCCATTCCCTTATCGCCAACGGCGAAGCGGCCCATCGCGTGGTGTTGGGTGCCTGGCACACCGAAGGCTCCATGGTCAAAGTCACGCCAGAGGGCGTGGAGCTGATCGCGTTTCCGTTCTAATCCCTCACACTATCATTCTATTTTTTTGAACAACATCGGCAAATTGTTTCGATTTTAATCAACCCGTGGTCGGCCTATTATTTATCACATCAGGGCAACACGCCCTATCCCAGATAAAATACTTAAGGAATACGACCATGAAATCCATCAAAACTTTCGTTGCAGTTGCTGCTCTCTCTCTGGTTTCTTTCGGTTCTTTCGCTCAAAGCGTGAGCGCAACCGCCTCTACCCTTGACCGCGCAGAAGCGAAAATTGCCGCGCAGGCCGCCGAGCAGAATGCCTCTTATAAAATCACGAGCGCGAAGGTCAACAACCGCGTGTACATGACCGCAGAACTAACTAAATAAAAACCCTGATTGCCGTGCCGCCAGCTACGACGTGCGACAGCGACAATACGATGAGGAAGGAACAGAGAATGAAAAACATCAGCATCGTAAGTACCCTGCTGCTGGCAGTCGTGGTGTCCACTGGCGCACAGGCCGCGGAGAATCGCTTCTCCGTGCCAAAATCAGGCTCGAATGCCGACACCAGCATGGTAAATCATATCGATGTCAGCCGCGCGTTCGACAACGAGAACCTGTCCGCAGGGGATCTTCAGTAACATCACACAAAAGACCGCCATCGTGCGGTCTTTTTTGTTATCGCTTTCTCGCCATAACTGCTCGCCTTTTAACCGCGCAACCGTTTTCCTTGCCCGTATAACATGCTATTCTCTGTGCCCTCGAAAGCAGTGTGTTTCGCACCACAGGAGTTTTAAGACGCATGTCTTCCCGCAATAATCCGGCGCGTGTCGCCATCGTGATGGGGTCCAAAAGCGACTGGGCTACCATGCAGTTCGCCGCCGAAATCTTTGAAATCCTGAATGTTCCGCACCACGTTGAAGTGGTCTCCGCGCACCGTACACCGGACAAACTGTTCAGCTTCGCCGAAAGCGCCGAAGAGAACGGTTATGAGGTGATCATCGCCGGTGCGGGCGGCGCAGCACACCTGCCGGGCATGATTGCCGCCAAAACCCTGGTGCCGGTACTGGGCGTTCCGGTCCAAAGCGCCGCGTTAAGCGGTGTGGATAGCCTCTACTCCATCGTCCAGATGCCGCGCGGTATTCCTGTCGGCACGCTGGCGATTGGTAAAGCGGGTGCTGCCAATGCCGCCCTGCTGGCGGCGCAAATTCTTGCGACGCACGATAAAGCATTACACCAGCGTCTGGCGGAGTGGCGTAAAGCCCAGACCGACGAGGTGCTGGACAATCCGGACCCGCGGGGTGCGGCATGAAGCAGGTTTGCGTCCTCGGTAACGGCCAGCTAGGCCGCATGCTGCGTCAGGCCGGTGAGCCGCTGGGTATTGCCGTCTGGCCCGTCGGGCTGGACGCCGAACCGGAAGCCGTACCGTTCCACCAGAGCGTGATCACCGCCGAGATCGAACGCTGGCCGGAAACGGCTCTGACCCGCGAGCTGGCGCGTCATAACGCCTTCGTTAACCGCGACGTGTTCCCGATCATCGCCGACCGTCTGACCCAAAAGCAGCTGTTCGACAAGCTCGGTCTGCCGACCGCGCCGTGGCAGCTCCTGTCCGATAAAAGCGAGTGGAATGACGTTTTCGCGATGCTGGGCGAGCTGGCAATCGTGAAGCGCCGCGTGGGCGGTTACGACGGCCGCGGCCAGTGGCGCCTGCGTGCAGATGAAACGGCAGAACTGCCGGACGACTGCTACGGCGAGTGCATCGTTGAGCAGGGCATCAACTTTAGCGGTGAAGTGTCGCTGGTTGGCGCGCGCGGGCAAGACGGGCATACCGTCTTTTATCCGCTGACGCATAACCTGCATCAGGACGGCATTCTGCGCACCAGCGTCGCCTTCCCGCACGCCAATGCTGACCAGCAGGCGCAGGCGGAAGATATGCTCTCTGCCATCATGCACGAACTCGGGTATGTGGGCGTCATGGCGATGGAGTGCTTTATCACCCCGTCCGGTTTGCTGATCAACGAACTTGCGCCGCGCGTGCACAACAGCGGCCACTGGACGCAAAACGGCGCGTCCATCAGCCAGTTCGAGCTGCACCTGCGCGCGATCGCCGACCTGCCGCTGCCGCAGCCGGTGGTCAACAGCCCGTCGGTGATGATCAACCTGATCGGCACCGATCTGAACTACGACTGGCTGAAGCTGCCGCTCGTGCATCTGCACTGGTATGACAAAGAGGTTCGCGCGGGTCGTAAGGTCGGTCACCTGAACCTGAACGACAGCGACACGAGCCGCCTGAGTGCCACCCTGGAAGCGATGATCCCGCTCCTGCCGCCGGAATATGCGAGCGGTATTGTCTGGGCACAGTCAAAGCTCAAGTAAGACATCTGCGCCGGGGAGTTGATCTTCCCCTTCCCCGGCGTACAATCCCCGCCCATTGCTGCTGAGTTTTCTTCTGGAATAACCATGAACGATGGAACGGACTATCGCGCGATCCTCGCGTCCGATACCCCTTTGATCGACGTTCGCGCGCCGATCGAATTTGCCCAGGGCGCGATGCCTGCGGCGGTCAACCTGCCCTTAATGAACGACGACGAGCGCGCTGCCGTCGGCACCTGCTATAAACGCCAGGGCCCCGAGGCCGCGCTGGCGCTCGGCCATAATCTGGTGAGCGGCGAGACGCGTGAGGCACGCATCAACGCCTGGCGGGAAGCAAGCCTTGCCCATCCTGAGGGCTTTCTCTGCTGCGCGCGCGGCGGCCAGCGCTCGCATATCTCTCAGGCCTGGCTGAAAGAGGCGGGCGTCAACTACCCTCTGATCCGCGGCGGCTATAAGGCCCTGCGTCAGACGGCGATTCAGGTGACCATCGAGCAGTCACAAAAGCCGATGGTGCTTATTGGCGGCTGTACCGGAAACGGTAAAACCCTGCTGGTGAAGCAGCACGCGCAGGGTATCGATCTGGAAGGGCTGGCGCACCATCGCGGTTCGTCGTTTGGCCGCACGCTGACGCCGCAGCTTTCCCAGGCGAGCTTTGAAAATCACCTTGCGGTTGAGCTCCTGAAAAAAGACGCCGCGCGCTGGGTGCTGGAAGATGAAGGCCGGATGATTGGCTCCAACCACCTGCCGGAGTGCCTGCGCGATCGCATGGTTGAATCCCCTATCGTTGTCGTCGAAGACCCGTTTGACGTCCGCCTTGAGCGCCTGCGCGAAGAGTATTTTGACCATATGTGGGCGGACTTTTCTGCCGCATACGGTGAGGAAGCGGGCTGGAAAGAGTACAGCGAGTACCTGCACCACGGCCTGTTCGCCATTCGCCGCCGTCTGGGGCTGCAGCGCTTTGCGGAATTCACCGCCTTACTGGACGCCGCGCTTGTCGAACAACAACGTACTGGCAGCACTGACGTGCACTTCAGCTGGCTTGCGCCGCTGCTGAAGGACTATTACGACCCAATGTACGGCTATCAGCTGGAGAAGAAAGCGGAGAAGATTGTCTATCGCGGGACGTTTGAAGAAATTGCTGAGTGGCTTGATCGCTGAAAAATAAAGCCGGGTGGTTTGTTCCCTCTCCCCGTGGGAGAGGGTCAGGGTGAGGGCATCAGACCGCACCCAACAAGACGACTTAGAAGTCGTAACGCAGACGCACCAGGTTCATATCGCCCAGGTTGTCGGTGCTGGATGTGAACACGTGTTCGTAATCCACGCGGAAACCGTAATCCAGCTGGAAGCTGATACCCACGCCGTTGTCGATGCGCTGGTAGTTACGGCCGTTCACGTACTCAATACGGTCACCCATGAAGTAAGGCTGGATGGATTTAACCGCGTACTGACCGATTGGGAACTTGTAGCCCGCAAAGTATTCAATACCCCATGCATCACCGGCGAAGTAGTCGTTAACAGACACTTTTTTGGTGGTCAGGAAGTTCTGGTACCAGCCGCCGCCTGCGGAGAAGGTCCAGTTGTCCGGCGTCCAGCTCAGCGCGGTACCGAGGATGTTCTGATCGTAGGTTTTGCTGTCGCCGTTGTCCGGGTTACGCATGTCCGCGCGGGTATAGTTCCACGCCGCGCCCCAGGTCAGGTCGGTGGTCAGGTGGTAATCCAGACCCAGTGAACCGCCGCCTTTACGCTTGTAGCGCAGGCCGTTGCCCGGCAGGTATTCGCTGTCTTCAAACAGGTAGGATGCATAGATGTCGGCATCACCCATGGTTTTCTTATATTTCAGCATCTTACGTGAACGGTAAGAACCGTCGTAATCGCCGTTGATCCCGTTACCTGGCGCCTGACCGATCATGTCGTAGTCCCAGATATCGGTTTTCGCGCCAACTACATCATAGTAAACGCTGTTCTGTTGACCGAAGGTCAGCGTACCCCAGGTGTCGCTCTTCAGACCGGTGTAGAGCATACGACGCGTGGTGTCGTGTGCGCCGTCGGCGTAGTGGTGATCCCAGTTAAACTGCGCAGGAATATTGACACCCAGCTCGTAGTAGCTGATCCAGCTGATGTCATCAAACAGATAGTAATCAGCCGCGAAACGGAAGCGGGTGCCGCCGTCAAAGCCGTTACGCTTGTAGCTGTTTTTACCATCGTCGCCGGTCATGTTCTGGAACTGAGGACGAATACTGCCGCCAACGGTAAAGTTCAGGCGGCTCAGCGGGTTACCCGCCTGAGGATCCTGCTTAAGAACGGTGATTTCCGCCTGAGAAGCGAAGGTAGTCAATGCCACTGCCGCGCCGATCGTTGCCGCCAGCGCTGATTTTTTTATAGTCATTATTTTTCCTTAATAGACACGCTGCTAAATATTTAGCGGGTGAATATTAACTGGAAATAATCGGGCTGTGGGGTCGGGTTTTTAATGTTTTGTGCTACTAAATGAGTGGGTATTATCACTTTGTGCTATTCAAACATTACGCGCCGGTATTAAAACCCGGCGCGCAACTATCACTCTTCTAAATCAACTCGTAAACTGCCGGAACAGGGCTTTGCCCTTTAGCAGCCGCGTGCCGAGCCAGCCGCCGCAGAGGGAAAGCAGCGCAGCGCCGCACAGAGGCAGGGTCAACCAGAGACGCCAGTCAGGCTCCCACGGGAAGTCGAAGACCTTTGTCTGCAGCACCGCCAGCGCCGTTTCCGCGCCAATGGCCGCTACCAGACCCGCCACCAGCCCCAGCAGCGCAAACTCGCTCCAGAGCGTCATTCGCAGCAGCCGCTTACCGGCCCCCAGCGTGCGGTAGACCACCAGCTCCTGATGACGCTGGCGCATGCCCACCTGCACCTGGGCCAGCAGCAACAGCACGCCGCAGATCGTCACCAGCACCACCATGACCTCCAGCGCGCGGCTCACCTGCTCCAGCACCTGCCCTACCTGTTTGAGGATCGCGCCAATATCCAGCAGGCTGACCGTCGGAAACTCCCGGTTAAGCTGGGTCAGCATGCCGTTGCCGTTTTCCCAGCGGAAGCTGGTGAGCCAGCTCTGGGGCTGCCCGTCCAGCGCGCCCGGCGGGAAGATAAAGAAGAAGTTTGGTCGCAGGCTTTCCCAGTCCACTTTACGCAGGCTGGTGATTTTCGCGGTAAAATCCTGGGTATCGCCGGTAAAGGTGACTCTGTCCCCCAGCTTCACGTTCAGCCGCGTCGCCAGCCCCTCTTCCATCGACACTTCCCCCGCTTTCGGCGGCCATGTGCCCGCGGTTATCGGGTTGTGGTCAGGGCGTTTCTCCTGCCAGGTCAGGTTCAGCTCGCGGTTCAGCGACTCGTCCTTGTTCCCCTCCGCTGGCTGACCGTTGATCTGGGTCAGACGCGCGCGCACGATGGGATAGAACGACTCGGGAATGATGTGATGCTCCGCCAGGAAGCCCTTCAGCGGCGTGACCTGCTCAGGGGCAATGTTGATCAGGAAATAGTTCGGGCTTTCCGGGGGAAGCTGCTGCTGCCAGCGATCGAGCAGATCGCCGCGCAGCACCAGCAGCAGCGCCAGCAGCATAAACGACAGCGAAAACGCCGACAGCTGGCTGAGCGTTGACCACGGCTGATGCAGCAGGCGGTTGACCGCCAGGCGCACGGGCAGCGATTTCACCGTGAGCCGCTTCAGGACGTTAAGCAGTATCCAGCCCAGCACGCCGCACAGCAGCGCCAGCACAACCGCCCCGGCCAGCACCGCCCACAGCAGCGTGCTGCCGCCCATCAGCCACGCCAGCAGCCCCACCGCCACGGCAATAATCACCGGAAGGTAGAACTTCAGCGGCCAGACGTTCGCCACCACATCGTTGCGAAGCACGCGCAGCGGCTGCGTCGCGAGCAGCAGGCGGTAGGGGCGTAGCCCCACCAGCAGCGAAATCACCGTCATCGCGCCGATTGCCCACAGCCACGGCCAGAGGCTGGCCGGCGGCAAGGCGGCCGGGAGCACCGGTTTCAGCATCACCATCAGCAGTTTTTCAAACAGCAGCCCCATTATTCCGCCGGTCAGCGCGGACAGAATCAGCAGCATCAGCCACTGGCCGACGATCAGCTTGCGCAGCTGCGCCCTGCCCGCCCCCAGGGTTTTGAGGATCGCCACCAGGTCGTAACGGCTGCGGCAGTAATGTCCCATCGCCACGGCAACCGCCGCCACCGCGAGCAGCAGGGTCAACAGGGCCGACAGCAGCAGGAACTGCTGAGAACGTTCAAGAGATTTACCCAGCGCCCCTTCGTCCTGCTCCAGCCCGTACCAGCGGTGCTCTGGTTTGAGCTGCGGCAGAAGCCATTTTTCGTACGCCTCAAGCTGGGCAGGCGTGCCGCCAAACTTATAGCGCCATGTGACGCGGCTGCCCGGCTGTACAGCATGGGTTGCCGCGACATCCGCGGTGTTCATCAGCAGGCGCGGCGCGAGCTGGAAGGGGTTAAAGCCGGAATCGGGCTCCTGCACCACTTCCCCGGCAATGTTGAGGGTGGCGTCGCCGACGTCGATGCTATCGCCGGGTTTCAGGTTCAGAAGCGCCATCAGACGTGATGCCAGCAGCACCGTACCGGGCTTGGGCTTCAGCCCTGGCGGGTTGGTCTGCAGTTCGCCGTACATCGGATAGATATCATCGACGGCTTTAACGCTGGCGAGCTGCGGCGTGTCGCCCGCAAAGGTCATGGTCTGGAAGCTTATCTGCTCTCCCACCTTCAGCCCTTCTTTGCGCGCCTCTTCAATCCAGCCCGACGGCACCGGGCGGGAGCTTTCCAGCGCCCGGTCCCCCGCCATAAATTCCCGGCTCTGCTGGCTAAGCCCTTTTTCCATGCGATCGCTGACGCTACCGAGCGCCAGCACGCAGGCCACCGCCAGGCTTAGCGCCAGCCAGACAATCAGCAGCGAGGGCGAGCGCCACTCGCGCCAGAACCAGCGGGTAATCATGCCTCCTCCTGAAGAATACCGTTCACCAGCCGCAGGCGGCGGTCGCAGCGGGCGGCGAGCTGCGGATCGTGGGTCACGAGGATCAGCGTGGTGCCGTGCTCGCGGTTGAGCGAAAACAGCAGGTCGGCAATTTTGTCGCCGGTTTTACGGTCAAGGTTACCGGTGGGCTCATCGGCAAACAGGACTTCGGGACGGCCGTTGAACGCCCGCGCCAGCGCCACGCGCTGCTGCTCGCCGCCGGAGAGCTGTGCGGGAAGGTGGTCGAGACGCTTGCCCAGACCGAGCTGCTCCAGCAGCGCCTTCGCGTGCGCCCGGCTTTCACGGCTGTTTTCACCGCGCAACAGCGCCGGGAGTTCTACGTTTTCCAGCGCGTTCAGGGTTGGGATCAGCATGAAGGACTGGAAGACAAAACCAACGTGGCGCGCGCGCAGCGCGGCCCGCGCCTCTTCATCAAGCTGATGCAGCGGCTGTCCGACAAGGTGGACCTCACCGCTGCTGCCGTCGTCCAGACCGGCCAAAATCGCCAGCAGCGTGGACTTGCCGGAGCCGGATTCGCCAATCAGCGCGATGGTTTCAGCGCGTTTGACAACGAGTTCAACTCCGGTAAGGATGGAAAGCTCGTGTTCCCCCTGACCGACGGACTTCTTAAGATGATGAACTTCAACACTGTTTTCCGCTGGCATTTGCCCTTCCTGTTTTTGATTCTGATGACCTTCCGCGCGGCGGCAGCGGACACGTTACTGGTTCTCGGCGACAGCCTCAGCGCAGGCTATCGCATGGCGGCCAGCGCGGCCTGGCCCGCTCTGCTCAACGACAAATGGCAGAGCAAGACGCCGGTAATCAACGCCAGCATCAGCGGCGATACCTCGCAGCAGGGCCTGTCGCGCCTGCCTGCGCTGCTCAAACAGCATCAGCCGCGCTGGGTGCTGGTGGAGCTTGGCGGTAACGATGGATTACGCGGTTTTCAGCCTCAGCAAACCGAGCAAACGCTGCGCACCATTTTGCAGGATATCAAAGCGGCAAACGCCCAGCCGCTGCTGATGCAAATTCGCCTGCCCGCCAACTACGGTCGTCGGTATAATGAAGCCTTTAGCGCGATCTACCCTAAGCTTGCCAAAGAGTTTGATATTCCGCTGCTGCCATTTTTCATGGAAGAGGTCTATCTCAAACCCCAGTGGATGCAAGACGACGGGATCCACCCCAATCGCGATGCTCAGCCGTTTATTGCCGACTGGATGGCAACACGTCTGGCTCCTTTAGTTAAACATGACTCCTGATTAAGCGGAGATCCTGACAGGTAAAGTTATGCAAAAATCGGTCTTAATTACAGGATGTTCCAGTGGAATCGGCCTGGAAAGTGCGCTCGAACTGAAGCGCCAGGGGTTTCGGGTGCTGGCGGCCTGTCGCAAACCCGACGATGTCGAACGCATGAACGGGCTGGGCTTTACCGGCGTGCTGCTGGATATGGACTCGCCGGAGAGCGTTGAACGCGCCGCCGATGAAGTGATCGCGCTGACCGACAATCGTCTGTACGGGCTCTTTAACAACGCCGGCTACGGCGTGTATGGCCCGCTGGATACGCTCTCCCGCGAAACGCTGGAGAAACAGTTTTCGACCAATTTCTTCGGCGTGCATCAGCTCACCATGCGTCTGCTCCCCGCGATGCTGCCCCACGGTGAAGGGCGCATCGTGATGACGTCGTCAGTGATGGGGCTGATTTCAACCCCGGGCCGCGGCGCCTACGCCGCCAGCAAATATGCGCTGGAGGCCTGGTCCGACGCCCTGCGCATGGAGCTACGCCACAGCGGCATCAAGGTCAGCCTGATTGAGCCCGGCCCGATCCGCACCCGCTTTACCGAAAACGTGAACCAGACCCAGGCGGATAAACCGGTCGAAAACCCCGGCATTGCCGCACGTTTTACCCTCGGGCCAGAGGCGGTGGTGGCCAAAGTGCGCCATGCTTTTGAGAGTGAACATCCCAAAATGCGCTATCCGGTAACGCTGGTCACCCATGCCGTAGGCTGGTTAAAGCGCCTGCTGCCGGGCCGGATGATGGACAAAATTTTGCGCGGTTGAGTTGAAGCGACGACGCTCATCCCCATGTAAAGAACAAACCGACAAAAGAGAAAGCCGCATGTCCGTACAGAATATCGTCAATATTACAGAAGCTAACCTGCAACAGACCCTTGAACAGTCGATGACCAAACCGGTCCTGTTCTACTTCTGGTCTGAACGCAGCCAACACTGCCTGCAGCTGACGCCAGTGCTGGAAAGCCTTGCTGCGCAGTACAACGGTCAGTTCATCCTCGCTAAGCTGGACTGTGACGCCGAGCCGATGGTCGCGTCCCAGTTTGGTCTGCGCGCCATTCCTACCGTCTATCTGTTCCAGAACGGCCAGCCCGTTGACGGTTTCCAGGGGCCGCAGCCGGAAGAGGCGATCCGCGCCCTGCTGGATAAAGTGCTGCCGCGTGAAGAAGAGCTGAAAGCGCAGGAAGGCATGGCGCTGATGCAGGAAGGTAAATACGACGAGGCGCTGCCGCTGCTCAAAGAGGCGTGGCAGCTGTCGAATCAGAACAGCCAGATTGGCCTGCTGCTGGCGGAGACGCAGATTGCCCTGCACCGCTCGGAAGACGCGGAAGCCGTGCTCAAAACGGTTCCGCTGCAGGATCAGGACACCCGCTATCAGGGGCTGGTCGCGCAGATTGAGCTGCTGAAGCAGGCCGCAGACACCCCGGAAATTCAGCAGCTGCAGCAGCAGGTTGCCGACAACCCGGCCGATGCCGCGCTGGCAAGCCAGCTGGCGCTGCAGCTGCACCAGGTGGGGCGTAACGAAGAGGCGCTGGAGCTGCTGTTCAGCCACCTGCAAAAAGACCTGGCAGCCGCAGACGGTCAGGCGCGCAAGGTGTTCCAGGAGATCCTGGCCGCGCTGGGCACCGGAGACGCGCTGGCGTCGAAGTATCGTCGTCAGCTGTACGCCCTGCTGTACTGATAAAAAAAAGCCCGGTGGCGGCTTCGCCTTACCGGGCCTGGAAAAGCCGATATTACCCCGTCTTTTTCAACTGCGTCACCACCAGCTGGTGGCGCGCGTTGTAGAACTTCCGATAGGTCAGGTAGCAGGCAATGATGGTTGACAGGCTTGCCGTGGAAAGCAGCATAAACGTCACCATGATCTGATACTTAATCGCTTTTACCGGATCGATACCGGCAAAAATCAGCCCCGACATCATGCCAGGCAGGCTCACCAGCCCCACCGTTTTGGCTGAATCGACCGTTGGGATCAGCGATGAACGAATGCTCTCACGGATCAGCCGCGCCGAGGCCACTTTTGGCGTCGCCCCCAGGCTTAGTTTCTCCTGGAGCTGCTGCTGTTCGCTGCTGAAGCGCTGGCCGAGATTGTTATAACAGAGCCCAACGGCCACCATGGCGTTCCCCGCAATCATCCCGGAGATAGGGATAACCTGCATCGGCGTAAACGCAATCGAGCCGGAGAGCACCAGCACCGCCAGCGTGAGCGCCGTCCCGGTGGTAATGGCGATAAACGACGAGATAAACGCCTTATCAATGTATTTACTGCGCTTTTTCGCATTCCACGCCGCGTTGAAGCAGATAAAGAGCACCATCAGCAGCGTCAGCACCGCGTGGTTGACGTTGAAAATATACTTCAGCACATAGCCGACGATGATGAGCTGAACCACCGCGCGGCAGATACTCCACACAATATCTTTTTCCAGCCCCAGCTTTTCCCGGTAGCTGACCACAATCGCAATCAGCACCAGCACCATCGAAAACGCCAGTGATTCGTTGGTAATGTTATGCTCACCCACGGTTTGCCTCCTGCATTTTCCCGCCGTGCGGCTGGAGCGTAATAACGTCATCCGCATGGGTTATCTCGTTAGCGTCGTGCGTCACCCACAGCACGGCAATATTTTGCTCCCGGGCATAGCGATGAATAATCTCGTTGACGTTGCGCTTGTTGACGTCATCGAGCGCGCTGGTGATTTCGTCCAGCAACAACACCTTGGGTAAAAACTGCAGGTTGCGGATCAGCGAGACCCGCTGCTTTTCTCCGCCCGACAGCGAAGTGATGGATTTGGTCAGCGTCTCCTGCGCCAGGCCAAAGCGGGCCAGATCGTGGAGAAACTTTTCCGGCTCCGGCGTTTTATTGCGGATTTGCCACGGGAAAATCAGGTTGTCATAAACCGTGTCGCCAAACAGCGCGGGGGTTTGCACGCAGTAGGAGACCTGCTGGCGGTAGCTTTCCGGGGACAGCGTTGCGATATCCTCTCCTTCAAACAGAATGGTTCCCTCCGTCGGGCTGAGGAGTGAAGCCACAATTTTCAGCAGCGTGCTTTTACCGCAGCCTGAGGGGCCCGTGATTAATTTAAACTCGCCCGGCGACAGGCTAAACCCGACGTGCTGAAGAATAATGTTTTCTCCAACACGAAATCCAATATCCCTGAGTTGTAATAGTTCTTTTTTATCGTTCATTACGCTTCCGTTAACCGCTTCGTGTAATAACCGCCTGTAGCATAATCCTTTCGCGCGCACAGCGCGAATAGCCTCACGCTAAAGCAAGTGTTAAACTTTTTGTTTGTCATTTGTCTCCACCATCACTACAGGAAGTAAGCAGCATGGCACATATCTTTTATGAGTTTCCTTCCCTGAAGCCTGGTGTTCCTGATGTCGAAACATTAATGGAAGTCATCAAATCTTCGGAACTCACGCGTTTTGTCATTGGTGCAGAGGTGGTGGATTTTGTTAAGAAGGCGCTCATCGTGAACACCACGATTGGCAGTTTCAAAAATTGCTATTTCGCCTTCGGCAACGGGACACACTTCCTGGAATTTGACGGCAAGGGAAAATCAAAACGTTTCAATGAAGTACCCGACTGGTTCGTCTCTCCGGCTGAATTTTCTCGTACCCAGTGGCTTATCAACCACGATCTTGCGGATGTAAAGGCCACCCAATTCATTGACGTGCTGATGTCCTACCCGCTGAAAGAGCGCCGCGCGCACTGTAATTTGTTATTCGGACTGGAGCTGGAAAAGGTGAATGCGGTTCCGGCCGCAGCGTCAGCCGCAGGGAAAATCGGCAATAAAAACGGCAAAACGACCAAACCGCGCGTGACCGATCTGGGATCGTTTGAATTGTTCAGCCAGTTCTTTGCGCGCATGAAAACCGCCGTGCTGGCCGATGAGTTCCCTACTCTGCAGGTCCTGACGGGCATGGATAACCTGACTAAAGCGCCGCATAATTTAAAGCAGGGTATCAGGACGTGGTTCAAGGCCATCGCGGGCGACCTTCCTCCCAATAACAAACGCGTAGAAGCGGGGAATGCCGTTCTGTTCTGCGCCCCTGTCCGCGAACAGATCCAGCGTATCGAAGCGCTGGGGCTGGAGAAGTACTACCAGGGATTATCGAAAGCCATTGCCGAAGCGGGTGATGGATTCATCTCTGACTTTACCTATACTTACGAGCAATAAACACACACTTTCACTCATCAAAGCATGCAAAACAGGAGGTTTTTATGCTTATCGTTGTTCCTGTCCTTATTTTCGTTGCGCTGGTTATCGTGGGCGCAGGCGTCAAAATTGTCCCTCAGGGCTATCAGTGGACCGTCGAGCGTTTCGGTCGCTACACCAATACCCTCCAGCCAGGCTTAAGCCTGATTGTTCCGTTCATGGACCGGATTGGTCGCAAGATCAACATGATGGAACAGGTACTGGACATTCCTTCTCAGGAGATCATCTCCAAGGATAACGCCAACGTCACCATCGACGCCGTCTGCTTTATTCAGGTGATTGATGCGCCGAAAGCGGCCTATGAGGTCAGCAACCTGGAGCTGGCGATCGTCAACCTGACGATGACCAACATCCGTACCGTGCTCGGCTCGATGGAGCTGGACGAGATGCTTTCCCAGCGCGACAGCATCAATACCCGCCTGCTGCACATTGTCGATGAGGCAACGAACCCGTGGGGGATCAAGGTCACTCGTATCGAGATCCGCGACGTGCGCCCGCCGGCGGAGCTGATCGCCTCCATGAACGCCCAGATGAAGGCCGAGCGAACCAAGCGCGCCTACATTCTGGAAGCCGAAGGGGTGCGTCAGGCGGAGATCCTCAAAGCGGAAGGGGAAAAGCAGTCGCAGATCCTGAAAGCGGAAGGCGATCGTCAGTCCGCGTTCTTACAGGCAGAAGCGCGTGAGCGTTCAGCCGAAGCGGAAGCCCGCGCCACTCAGATGGTGTCTGAGGCGATTGCCGCAGGGGATATCCAGGCCGTGAACTACTTTGTCGCGCAAAAATATACCGATGCGCTGAAAGAGATAGGCTCCGCGAACAACAGCAAAGTGGTGATGATGCCGCTGGAAGCCAGCAGCCTGATGGGCTCTATCGCCGGTATTGCCGAGCTGATTAAAGACAGCGGAAACGAGCGTAAAAAATGATTGAGCTGATTGTTGCACATCCTCACGCCTTCTGGCTAAGCCTCGGTGGCTTATTGCTGGCGGCGGAGATGCTGGGCGGCAACGGCTACCTGCTTTGGAGCGGTGTTGCCGCCGTCATTACGGGCCTTCTGGTCTGGATCCTTCCCCTGGACTGGGCGTGGCAGGGCGCACTGTTTGCCGTGCTCACGCTGGTGGCAGCGTGGCTGTGGTGGCGCTGGCTCAACCGGCGGGTTAACGAGCAGAAACCGCTGGACGCGCACCTTAACCAGCGCGGACAGCAGATTGTCGGCAAGCGTTTTACGCTCGACACCGCGCTGGTGAACGGGCGCGGGCACATGCGGGTGGGCGACAGCTCGTGGCCGGTGGTCGCCGACGACGACCTCAGCGCCGGCACGCGGGTTGAGGTCATTGCGGTGGAAGGCATTACCCTGCGGGTGAAAGCCTGCTAAGCAGAAGCCTTACGATGACAGCAGCCGGCAAGATTGTCGATAATAGGGCAGTCGGCGCTGTCATCCCCCGGACAGGATTCCGCGAGCTGCAGCAGCTGTTCGCGCATCGCCTGCAGCTCGAGAATATGGCGTTCGATCTCGGCCACCTTTTCCAGCGTGCGTTTTTTCACGTCGGCGCTGTGACGCTTCGGATCGTTGAACAGATTTACCAGCTCGCCGCACTCTTCCAGATTAAAACCGACCTGTCTTGCCTGGCGCAGCAGCGTCAGCTCATCCAGATGCAGCTGCGTGTAGCTGCGGTAGCCGTTTTCACTGCGCAGCGGCGGCGTCACCAGCCCCTTCTCTTCATAAAAGCGAATCGCTTTGCTGGTTAAGCCGGTTTTTTTTGCCACGTCACTGATATTCACATTTCCCCCTTGACCTTCCCCTTGATGGAAGGTTTAACCTTTATAACAGTCAGTGAAAAGCACTGTATCGGTCAACAACTGACCAGATCATTATACGGGAGTTTTGTTATGTCTCACACTATCGACCTGACGCTGGACGGCCTCTCATGCGGCCACTGCGTCAAACGCGTTAAAGAAAGCCTGGAACAGCGCCCTGACGTTGAAAGCGCTGACGTGACTATCGATCATGCCGCCGTAACAGGCAGCGCCAGCGCGGATGCGCTGATTGATACCATCAAGCAGGCCGGTTACGGGGCGGAGTTAAGCCACCCAAAGGCTAAACCGCTGGCAGAGTCATCATCCCCGTCGGAAGCGCTGACAGCGGCCACTCCTGAGCTTCCGGCAGCGGATGATATTGATGACAGCCAACAGCTGCTGATCAACGGCATGAGCTGCGCCAGCTGCGTCTCCCGGGTACAAAACGCCTTGCAGGCCGTTCCGGGCGTCGCGCAGGCACGGGTAAACCTCGCGGAGCGCACTGCGCTGGTAATGGGCAGCGCCTCCGCCGCAGAGTTAGTGCAGGCCGTTGAGAAAGCGGGCTATGGCGCAGAGGCCATCGAAGATGATGCCGAGCGCCGCGAGCGCCAGCAGGAAACGGCTATCGCCACAATGGAGCGCTTCCGCTGGCAGGCGATCGTCGCCCTGCTGGTGGGTATTCCGGTGATGGTGTGGGGCATGATGGGTGACAACATGATGGTCACCGCTGACAACCGCACGCTGTGGCTGGTGATTGGCCTGATTACCCTTGCGGTGATGGTGTTTGCAGGCGGGCATTTCTATACCAGCGCCTGGAAGAGCCTGAAAAACCGCACCGCGACCATGGATACGCTGGTGGCGCTCGGAACCGGCGCGGCGTGGCTCTATTCGATGAGCGTGAACGTCTGGCCGCAGTGGTTCCCGATGGAGGCGCGCCATCTCTATTATGAAGCCAGCGCGATGATTATCGGCCTGATTAACCTGGGCCACATGCTGGAAGCCCGCGCCCGCCAGCGCTCCTCGAAAGCGCTGGAAAGATTGCTTGATTTAACCCCGCCGACGGCCCGCGTGGTCACGGACGAAGGGGAAAAAAGCGTCCCGCTGGCGGAAGTTCAGCCCGGCATGACGCTGCGCCTGACGACGGGCGATCGCGTTCCCGTTGACGGCAAGATAACCCAGGGCGAAGCCTGGCTGGATGAAGCGATGCTGACCGGCGAGCCTATCCCCCAGCAGAAATCAGACGGCGACGCCGTTCATGCGGGTACGGTGGTGCAGGACGGCAGCGTGCTGTTTACCGCCAGCGCCGTCGGCAGCCACACGACGCTGTCGCGTATTATCCGCATGGTGCGCCAGGCCCAGAGCAGCAAGCCGGAAATTGGCCAGCTTGCTGACAGGATCTCGGCCATTTTTGTGCCGGTGGTGGTCGGCATTGCCCTGCTGAGCGCGGCGATCTGGTATTTCTTCGGCCCGGCACCGCAGATTGTTTACACCCTGGTGATCGCCACCACGGTGCTGATCATCGCCTGTCCTTGCGCCCTTGGCCTGGCGACCCCGATGTCGATTATCTCCGGCGTAGGCCGCGCGGCCGAATTTGGCGTACTGGTGCGGGACGCGGACGCACTGCAGCGGGCCAGCACCCTTGACACGCTGGTGTTTGATAAAACCGGTACGCTGACCGAAGGCAAACCGCAGGTGGTGGCCGTCACTACCGCTGGCATTGCGCAAGAGGAGGCGCTACGCCTCGCCGCCGCGCTGGAGCAAGGCTCCAGCCATCCGCTGGCGCGCGCCATTCTCGATAAAGCGAATGCTTCTGCCGTGGCGCAGGTCAGCAATTTCCGCACCCTGCGCGGGCTCGGCGTCAGCGGTGAAGCAGAAGGCCATACGCTGCTGCTGGGCAACCAGGCATTGCTCAATGAAAACGGTATTGATACCGCCGCCCTGGAAAGCGAGCTGAAGGCGCAGGCGTCTCAGGGCGCCACCCCGGTTCTGCTGGCGGTGGATGGCAAAGCCGCCGCGCTGCTGGCCGTGCGCGATCCGCTTCGCCAGGACAGCGTGGACGCCCTGCAGCGCCTGCACCGTGCGGGCTATCGTCTGGTGATGCTGACCGGGGACAATCCGACAACGGCCAACGCCATCGCGAAAGAGGCCGGAATTGATGAGGTCATTGCAGGCGTACTGCCGGACGGTAAAGCGGACGCCATCAAGAAGCTGCAAAGTCAGGGTCGTCAGGTGGCGATGGTCGGCGACGGCATCAACGACGCCCCGGCGCTGGCCCAGGCGGATGTGGGGATTGCCATGGGCGGCGGGAGCGATGTCGCCATCGAAACCGCTGCGATTACGCTGATGCGCCACAGCCTGATGGGCGTTGCCGACGCGCTGGCCATTTCAAAAGCCACGCTGCGCAACATGAAGCAGAACTTACTGGGAGCGTTCGTCTATAACACCCTCGGTATCCCAATCGCGGCCGGGATTTTATGGCCGCTGACCGGCACGCTGCTTAACCCGGTGGTCGCGGGCGCGGCGATGGCGCTCTCCTCCATTACCGTGGTGAGCAACGCCAACCGCCTGCTGCGCTTTAAACCGAAGGATTGAACCTTGTACCCGTACGCGCTAGCATGAACCTTTCCATTCATGGAGCGCGTATGGGTCTGTTTAATCGTATAAAAGCATCGTTTCGCGCCCTCTTTCCTCGCCGTTACGCCTGGCCCGGTCTGGATATCTCTCTCCCCGGCGGGCAGCACCTGCATCTGGTCGGCAGCATCCATATGGGTACGCAGGATATGTCTCCCCTGCCCCCCGGCCTGATTAAACTGCTGAAACACGCCGACGCGCTGGTCGTTGAAGCGGACATTTCGGGTCAGGAGTCGCCGTTTGCCGGGCTGGAAAGCGATCTCAGCCTGGCGGAACGTCTGGATGATGCCCGGCTTGCCGAACTGACGCGCGTCGCGGATGAAACCGGCGTGTCGCTCTCCATGATTGACACCCTGCCGCTCTGGCAAATTGCGATGGTGCTGCAGGCCACGCAGGCGCAGCGTCTGGGACTGCGCGGTGACTACGGCATTGATTATCAGCTGCTGAACGCGGCAAGGGCGCGCAGCCTGCCCGTCATCGAGCTGGAAGGGACGGACAGCCAGATTGCGCTTCTGCGACAGCTTCCCGACGACGGCCTGATGCTGCTGGATGATACGTTGACCCACTGGCACACCAACGCGCGCCTGCTGCAGACCATGATTGGCTGGTGGCTGGACGCGCCGCCTGAAGACGGTAAGCTGGCGTTACCGTCGACGTTCAGCGAATCGCTGTATGATGTGCTGATGAACGCGCGCAACAAAGCCTGGCGGCAGACGCTGCACGCTTTGCCCGCGGGGCATTACGTGGTGGCGGTTGGGGCGTTACATTTGTACGGAGAAGGGAATTTGCCGTCACTGTTGAAATAAAAAAATGGCCAATATTTCTATTGGCCCGTCAAAGAGGAATTTCATCGTTTTTATTATGCCGAAGGAGACCTTCGGTTGAGCCGATTGTCGCTCAAAGTAACCATCACTGCCAATACTATTGCGCAAGATGGTGCTATTTTTTAGACAAACGTCAGGCGTATGCTGTGGGCATGATTTGTCTGTCGTAAGAAGGATAGCTATGACTCCCGCCGTTAAATTACTCGAAAAAAACAACATTTCTTTCCGGATCCACACTTACGATCACGATCCGAATGAAACTAACTTTGGTGATGAAGTGGTGCGCAAACTGGGGCTGAATGCCGACCAGGTTTATAAAACGCTGCTGGTGGCGGTGAATGGCGATATGAAACACCTCGCCGTCGCGGTCACTCCGGTGGCGGGGCAGCTGGATCTGAAGAAAGTCGCCAAAGCGCTGGGGGCGAAGAAGGTGGATATGGCGGACCCGATGGTTGCGCAACGCACCACGGGCTATCTGGTGGGCGGGATCAGTCCGCTCGGGCAGAAAAAACGCCTGCCGACGCTGATTGATGCCCCTTCACAGGAATTTGAAACCATCTTTATATCCGGCGGCAAACGCGGGCTGGATATCGAGCTTGCCGCGGGCGATCTGGCAAAAATGCTGGACGCGAAGTTTGCGGATATTGCGCGCAGGGATTGATGAATGTGCCCGGCAAGCGCAGCGCCGCCGGGCAACACAACCCCACTACTGCCAGCTCACCTCACCTTTCGGCTCGTAGGCATTCACGTCAATCGGCGAATTCTGCTCGATGAACTGCTTCAGCACTTCCGCATCAATAAAGCCGGTATTCACGTAGCCCGGTTTGTTATCGATGTGCGGATAGCCGTCGCCGCCGGTGGCGTTAAAGCTTAACGTTGCCAGACGGTACGTTTTGGCGGGATCAATCGGCTCGCCTTTGATCTTCAGGTCGTTAAGCTTGCCGTCTTTCGCCACAAAGCTGACGTTGGCAAACTGCGGATAGGCCCCGGAATCCGGCTTCATTTGCGCCACGGCGGTCAGGTAGTCAATCACCTCTTTCCCGCTCATGTCGGCATAGACCACCACGTTGCCGAACGGCTGCACCTTCAGGACGTCCTTATAGGTAATGTTTCCACCCTCGATGGAATCACGAATACCGCCGCCGCTCATCACGCCAAAATCAGCGCCGGTGCGCGCGATTTGCGCCGCCAGCACCAGGTGCCCCATGTTGGTCTGCACGAAGCGAACTTTACTGCGGTCCCCTTCCAGACGACCATTTAGCGTGCCGATTTTCACGTCCAGCTGCGCCTTGCCTTTGTTCTGGAACGGCGTCAGCAGGGAGAGCATCTGCTGGTTTTCAGCGATCTCTGGCGTGTAGAGTACGCGCTCACTTTTCCCGTCCGGGTAGGTGACTTTCTTCTTCAGGTTGACCGGGATGAGCTGATAATGGACCAGCTTCATCTCGCCGTTACGGAACTCGAAATCCGCCCGGCCAACGTATTTGCCCCACTCGTGCGCCTGAACAATCCAGATACCGTTCTGACGGTCCGGCGCGCACGGCGTGCCCGGCACGTAGTCCACCTGCTTTTTGTTCTCCGAGGCCATACACACCGGATCCTGTGAGTGACCGCCCACAATCATTGCCAGCGAGCCCGCAGGCAGGCTGCGCGCCATCTCCACGTCGCCGGGCGCGTTAGAGCCGTGCTCGCCGTTGTCGTAGTGCCCCATGTGCGTGGTGGCGATGATCACGTCCGGCTTTTCGTTTTGCTGCAGCTCCTGAATCACCAGCTTCGCTTCGTCTGCCGGTTTACGGAATTCGATATCGGTGAAGAACTCCGGGTTGCCAATTTTTGCCGTGTCGTCGGTGGTTAAGCCGATGACCGCAATCTTCAGATCCTGACGCTTAAACAGCGCCCACGGCTTGAACAGGCGCTCGCCGGTGCTTTTCTGGTAAATATTGGCGGAGAGGAACGGGAATTTTGACCACTTTTCCTGCTGACGCAGCACGGTCAGCGGATTATCGAATTCGTGGTTACCCACGGCCATCGCGTCGTAGCCAATCAGGTTCATGCCGCGAAAATCAGGTTCCGCGTCCTGTAAATCGGATTCCGGCACGCCGGTATTGATATCGCCCCCCGACAGCAGCAGCACGCTGCCCCCCTGGGCCGCCACCTCTTTGCGAATGCCGTCCACCAGCGTTTTTTGTGCCGACAGGCCATATTCGCCGTATTCGCTGCGCCAGAAATGACCGTGGTGATCGTTGGTATGCAGAATGGTGATTTTATAGGTTTTATCTTTTTCATACGCCTGCGCGGGCAGGCTTACCAGGCCCCATGCGGCGATGAGCGCCAGCGCGACGCCCCGCTTCATTAACTTCATCTTCTCTCTCCCTGACCAATAGACAAAGGCAAAAATTACAGTGACTAACAAGAATAGACAAATAAGTTTTCAGAATTGCGACTTTCTTCAAATGTCCCGGGCGGGTATGTTAGTCGGATAATAATTACACCCTGCATAACTAATAACTAAAGACGTGGTACTTCTCTCTATGGCAATCAGTGAATCAACCCAGCCCGTTCCGGGCGCACCGGCGTCTCGCACCTCCTTTAAGGTCTTAGGCGCAATCAGTCTCTCGCACCTTCTCAACGACATGATCCAGTCGTTGATTCTGGCCATTTATCCGCTACTTCAGTCCGAGTTTTCGTTAAGCTTCGTGCAGATCGGGATGATCACCCTGACCTTCCAGCTGGCTTCCTCGCTTCTGCAGCCCGTGGTGGGCTACTGGACGGATAAATACCCGATGCCGTGGTCGCTGCCGATTGGCATGTGCTTTACCCTAAGCGGGCTGGTGCTGCTGGCCATGGCGGGGAGCTTTGAAGCCGTGCTGATTGCCGCCGCGCTGGTGGGTACCGGCTCGTCCGTTTTCCATCCGGAGTCTTCCCGCGTGGCGCGCATGGCGTCCGGGGGGCGTCACGGCCTGGCGCAGTCGCTGTTCCAGGTAGGCGGTAACTTCGGTAGCTCTCTGGGCCCGCTGCTGGCCGCGGTGATTATTGCCCCTTACGGCAAAGGCAACGTGGCCTGGTTTGTCCTGGCCGCACTGCTGGCCATTATCGTGCTGGCGCAGATCAGCCGCTGGTATGCCGCTCAGCATCGCGTGAATAAAGGTAAACCTAAAGCGAAGATTATCAATCCCCTGCCGCGCAACAAGGTTATCCTGGCGGTTTCCGTGCTGCTGGTACTGATTTTCTCGAAATACTTCTATATGGCGAGCATCAGCAGCTATTAAACCTTTTATCTGATGCAAAAATTCGGATTATCGGTACAGAATGCGCAGATCCACCTGTTTGCCTTCCTGTTCGCCGTCGCGGCCGGTACGGTTATTGGCGGGCCTGTGGGTGATAAGATTGGGCGTAAATATGTCATTTGGGGCTCTATCCTCGGCGTGGCGCCGTTTACCCTTATTTTGCCGTATGCGAGCCTTGAATGGACGGGGATTTTAACCGTGATCATTGGTTTTATCCTCGCATCCGCCTTTTCCGCCATTCTGGTCTATGCCCAGGAGCTGCTGCCTGGCCGTATCGGTATGGTTTCCGGGCTCTTTTTCGGTTTCGCCTTCGGCATGGGCGGGCTTGGCGCGGCGGTGTTGGGGATGGTGGCGGATCACACCAGCATCTTCCTGGTTTATAAAATCTGCGCTTTCCTGCCACTTCTTGGGATGTTGACCATATTCCTGCCTGATAACCGTCACAAAGCGTAAATTACGGGTAGCCAAAGTTTAACTTTGGCTACCTGATACCCTGATGCCATAAGGGTTTCTTCTTCATCCCCTCGCTGAATTTATCAAAACGCGCTTTTTTACGTACATATTGCTGTTTTATTCAAACTTCAACAATAATTCATAAACATAAGGGTAAAAATTGTCATAAACTATTACTCGGTTTTTTGGTTTTCGCCAAAAAGGAACACCCACAACGAAAGGAGACGGAATGCACCACGCCACACCGCTTATCACCACCATTGTTGGTGGACTTGTGCTCGCTTTTATCCTCGGCATGATTGCCAATAAGCTGCGTATTTCTCCTCTTGTCGGCTATCTGTTAGCGGGTGTACTGGCGGGACCGTTTACGCCAGGCTTCGTGGCGGATACCAAACTGGCCCCTGAGCTGGCGGAATTGGGCGTGATTCTGCTGATGTTTGGCGTCGGCCTGCACTTCTCCCTGAAGGATCTGATGGCGGTAAAGTCGATCGCCATACCGGGAGCGATCGCCCAGATTGGGGTGGCGACGCTGCTGGGGATGGCGCTTTCGGCGGTACTGGGCTGGTCGCTGATGACCGGCATCGTATTTGGGCTGTGTCTCTCCACCGCCAGCACCGTGGTGCTGCTGCGCGCGCTTGAGGAGAGACAGCTGATAGACAGCCAGCGCGGTCAGATCGCGATTGGCTGGCTGATTGTGGAAGACCTGGTGATGGTCCTGACGCTGGTACTGCTGCCTGCCGTCGCCGGGATGATGGAAAAAGACAACGTCGGTTTTGCCTCGCTGGCGCTGGATATGGGCATCACCATCGGTAAGGTGGTGGCGTTTATCGCCATCATGATGCTGGTGGGACGCCGTCTGGTGCCGTGGATCATGTCCCGCAGCGCGGCAACCGGCTCGCGCGAGCTGTTTACCCTCTCCGTGCTGGCGCTGGCGCTGGGTATCGCTTTTGGTGCCGTAGAGCTGTTTGATGTCTCCTTTGCCCTGGGCGCGTTCTTCGCCGGGATGGTGCTGAACGAATCCGAGCTGAGCCACCGTGCGGCGCACGACACGCTGCCGCTGCGCGATGCCTTCGCCGTGCTGTTCTTCGTCTCCGTCGGGATGCTGTTCGATCCGCTGGTGCTGATCCAGCAGCCGTTGGCCGTGCTGGGCACGCTGGCGATCATCATCTTTGGTAAGTCGCTTGCCGCCTTCTTCCTGGTGAGAATGTTCGGCCACTCCCCGCGCACGGCGTTGACCATCGCCGCCAGCCTGGCACAGATCGGTGAGTTCGCCTTTATTCTGGCCGGTCTGGGCATGGCCCTGAACCTGCTGCCGCAGGCGGGGCAAAACCTGGTGCTGGCGGGGGCGATTCTGTCGATTATGCTGAACCCGGTGCTGTTTGCCCTGCTGGAAAAATACCTCGATAAAACCGAAACGCTGGAAGAACAGACGCTGGAAGAGGCCATCGAAGAAGAGAAGCAGATCCCAGTGGATATTTGCAATCACGCCCTGCTGGTCGGCTTTGGCCGCGTGGGCAGCCTGCTCGGTGAGAAGCTGATGGCACAGGGCATTCCGCTGGTGGTGATTGAGACCTCACGCACCCGCGTCGACGAGCTGCGCGAGCGCGGTATTCGTGCGGTGCTGGGCAATGCGGCAAACGAAGAGATCATGAATCTGGCGCATCTTGACTGCGCGCGCTGGCTGCTGCTGACCATACCTAACGGCTATGAAGCGGGTGAGATTGTGGCTTCCGCACGCGAGAAGTGCCCAACGATTGAGATTATCGCCCGGGCGCACTATGACGACGAGGTGGAGTACATTACCGAGCGCGGTGCTAATAAGGTGGTGATGGGCGAGCGCGAAATTGCGAACACGATGCTGACGCTGCTGGAGAGTCCGCCGGTTGAAGAGGCTGTGACGAGTTAAGTTTTAAGCGGTCTGATGCCCTTACCCTGACCCTCTCCCACAGGGAGAGGGAACGAACACTAAAAACGGCAACCCCAGGTTGCCGTTTTGCTTTTATCTGTCCCAGTACGCCTCTTCGAGACTGTCTTCCCGTTCCGGCAGGCCGCGCGTTAAGCGCGGGGAGTGCTGGTTCAGCACCTGATAGCTCACGCGGTTGGCATATTTACACACCTGCGCCAGTGAGGAATAGGTCAGCCAGCTGAACTTGTGCTTGCTGGAGTTCGGCACGTTGGTTTTGTGGTAGGCGTTAGCGGTGATGTCGTGCAGCAGTGCGGCCAGCGCGCCGTCGCCCGCACCGTTGGTGTTCATGATCTTCTCCGGTCCGCCCATGTATGGCGCGATATGAGAGTAGATACGCAGCGGATTCACGCAGTCTTTGTAGCGCATGCCGCGGCTGAACTCGTACTGGTTGAACTCGGCAATCGCACCGGGCAGCAGCGGGTGCTGGGTTTTGCGTTTGCTCTCTTCTTCCGTGAAGCCCGCCATGTACAGACCAACCGGGCCGGCGGTGCAGAGCACCAGATCCACCCAGTCCAGCGCTTTGTCAGACGCCAGCAGCGGATCGCTTTCGCCGGTCAGCGCTTCGGCCTCTTCTTCGTTCATCGCCAGAATCGAGACGTGCTCTTTCAGGAACGCCTGCCACCACTCCGGGTTATCGGCGATAACAAATTTCGTGCCCAGCGTCAGAACGACAGGCACGTTGTATTTCTTCGCGTACTCGATCGCCTTCATGGTCGCTTCCGGCATCGGCTCGCCCGGCTTACAGCGCACCAGGTAGGAGGTCAGCACCAGTGCCGAGGCGCCCGCAATCACCTCTTCCGGAATACTCTCGGCGCGCAGCTTGTTCATATGACCCGGGCTGATGGCAAAAGTACGCTCGCCGGAATCACTAATCAGCGTAAAGCAGCGGCCAATAGGCCCGTCGACGCCCTGAAGGTAGTTCAGATCGGTACGGCTGGAGGTGTTGCAGAGATAGCGGTAGGCATAGCCGCCGATTTCGATATTGCTGCACATCACGCCGAGCAGCACCGAGCGGTCGTCGGCCAGCACGGAGTAGTTGTGCATGGTATTGCCGATGGTGCCACCGGCGAACTGATGGGTAATCAGGTTTTCGCGCACCAGCTCCTGGTACAGCGCTTCGGCAACGTCGTCCTCAATCACCAGCGAGTGACCGGCGCTCAGACCGTAACGGGCGACAAACGCATCATCCACTTTCGCTTCAATGTCCACCAGCGTCTGATCGATACCGACGACCCATGCCGCGCTGGTTTCGTTTTCAGGCTGGATTTGCTGCAGGAGCGGATCGCGGGCATCGACGGGGAAGTAGTGTTTGGATTTGCGTTTACCGGGAAATTTCATGGTCTGAACTGTACGAAGAATATGGGCCGGGAATGGTAGCACAAACCCGGCCCGGAGTGCGATCAGCGGCTGTTCGTTACCAGCGAGACCATCATGTCGATATGCTCAGGCGAGTCGTTAAGCGCCGGAATGTACTCGTACTTTTCGCCGCCAGCCTCAAGGAAAAATTCCCGGTTTTGCACCGCGATCTCCTCCAGCGTTTCCAGACAGTCAGCCGAGAAGCCCGGCGACATCACCTGAATGTGCTTCACGCCCTTCTCACCCAGCATTTTGAGGGTTTCATCGGTGTACGGCGTCAGCCACGGCTCGCGGCCGAAACGCGACTGGAAGGTCATCATCACCTTCTCCGGCGGCAGGCCAAGGGCGGAGACCAGCTCGCGCGTGGTATCGCGGCAGCGCTGCGGATAATCATCCCCTTCGTTGGCGAAACGCTGCGGGATCCCGTGATAGGAAAGAAGCAGCAGATCTGGCTCGCCGTGCTTTTCAAACGACGCGCGCGCGCTGTTGGCAAGCGCCTTGATGTAGAGATCGTTATCCGCATAGTCGCGAATAAAGGTCACGCCCGGAATGCGGCGGCGGGTCGCCAGAATGCGGGCCAGCTCGTCCCAGACGGCGGCCACCGTCGAGCAGGAGTATTGCGGGTAGAGCGCCAGCACGACGATATGGTCCACGCCCTGCGCCAGCAGTGATTCCACCGCGCTTTGCAGGGACGGTTTTCCGTAGCTCATGCCGAGCGCGACGGGCATATCCGGCAGGCGGGCGGCCAGCGCTTTTTCCTGGCGACGGCTGTAAACCATTAGCGGCGAGCCCTCTTCCATCCAGACGGACTGATAGAGTTTGGCGACGCGCGGAGAACGAATCGGCAGAATGACGCCACGCAGCAGCGGCCACCACAGCAGTCTCGGGAAATCCACGACGCGCGTGTCGCTTAAAAATTGTCGCAGGTAGCGTTTTACCGCGTCTGATGTAGGTGCTTCTGGAGTGCCCAGATTGGCAAGCAGGATGCCGGTTTTCGCCTGACTCATTCACGCCTCTTAACCATTTGATAGGTTGTCAATTGTAGCGGAAATGCGTTTAAACGAAACCCATTGCTGTAATAGGTAAGATGAGAATATTTCTCACCCGGGAGCCCGGGTGAGAGGCGCGCGATTAGCCGAGGATTTTTTCCAGCTCTGCACGTACGTCAGCCACGGCTTTGGTGCCGTCAACTTTGGCGTATTTGGTGTTACCCGCCTGCGCTTCTTTGGTGTAGTAGCCGATCAGCGGCGCGGTCATCTGATGGTATTCCACCAGGCGTTTACGCACGGTCTCTTCCTGATCGTCTTTACGGGTGGTCAGCTCTTCGCCGGTCACGTCATCTTTGCCTTCAACCTTAGGTGGGTTGAATTTGATGTGGTAAACGCGGCCAGAAGCAGCGTGTACGCGACGGCCAACGATACGGTCAACGATCAGCTCGTCCGGTACGTCGAACTCCAGAACGTAGTCCACGTTGATGCCCGCTTCTTTCATGGCGTCAGCCTGAGGAATGGTGCGTGGGAAGCCGTCCAGCAGGAAACCGTTACGGCAGTCTTCCTGCGCAATGCGCTCTTTGACCAGAGCAATAACCAGCTCGTCGGTCACCAGCTTGCCTGCGTCCATGATGTCTTTCGCTTGTTTACCCAGCTCGGAGCCAGATTTTACAGCGGCGCGCAGCATGTCACCGGTGGAGATTTGCGGAATACCGTATTTCTCCATGATGAACTGAGCCTGAGTTCCTTTACCCGCGCCCGGAGCGCCAAGCAGAATAATACGCATTGCGAAAATCCCCTCAAAAGTCGTTTCAATTTTTCAAAAGCGCTAAACAATACCACCAGAACGGACATCGCTCAAGGAAGGCGGGAAGGCTGAAACGGTTAACGGAGGGAGATTATTTGGGTTAGTGCGGTCTGGCGCCCTCACCCCGGCCCTCTCCCACGGGAGAGGGAGAAGACCAGGGGAGGCGTGCTCAGTTACGCCAGCAGCAGCGCATTCACACGTTTAATGAAGAGGTTAGGATCTTCCAGCGTGCCGCGCTCGGCCAGCAGGGACTGATCCAGCAGCAGTTCAACCCACTCGGCAAATCGGGCGTCGTCCTGGGTATCCGCCGCGCGTTTCACCAGAGGATGATCCGGATTAAGCTCAAAGATATATTTCACTTCCGGTACCGCCTGGCCCGCCGCAGCGAACAGTTTCGCCATCTGGGTGCTCATTTCGTCCGCATCGGTGGTGACAATCGCCGGGGTGTCGGTCAGACGGTGCGTGAACCGCACCTCTTTCACGCGCTCGCCCAGCAGGGTTTTCACGCGCTCAACGAACGGCTCCAGCGCCTTCTCGGCTTCTTTCGCGCTTTCGTCAACTTCATCCGCCAGCTTGTCGATGGACTCGTCGGCTTTGGCTACGGACTGGAACGCCTTACCGTCGAACTCGGTCAGATAGTTCATCATCCACTCGTCGATGCGGTCAGAAAGCAGCAGCACTTCGATGCCTTTCTTACGCAGCAGCTCCAGGTGCGGGCTGCTCTTCGCCGCCGCGTAGCTGTCGGCGGTGATGTAGTAGATCTTCTCCTGCCCTTCTTTCATGCGGGAGACGTACTCTTCCAGCGACACGGTCTGCGCGGATGAGTCGGTATGCGTAGAGGCGAAGCGCAGCAGTTTGGCGATCGTTTCAACGTTCGCGGTGTCTTCTGCCGGGCCTTCTTTCAGCACCAGGCCGAACTGTTTCCAGAAGGTCTGATATTTTTCCGCATCGTCTTTCGCCAGTTTTTCCAGCATCTGCAGCGCACGTTTGGTCAGGGCGTTGCGCAGGTTACGGGTGACGGTGCTGTCCTGAAGGATCTCACGGGAGACGTTCAGCGGCAGATCGTTGGAATCTATCAGACCACGCACGAAGCGCAGGTAGTTCGGCATGAACTGCTCGGCGTCGTCCATGATGAATACGCGCTGCACGTACAGCTTCAGGCCGTGCTTGTGATCGCGGTTCCACATGTCCCACGGCGCCTGTGCCGGAATGTACAGCAGGCTGGTGTACTCCTGCTTACCTTCCACGCGGTTGTGGCTCCAGGTCAGCGGGTCGGTAAAGTCGTGGGCGATGTGCTTATAGAACTCGTTGTATTCGTCGTCTTTAATTTCAGCCTTATTGCGCGTCCACAGCGCCTGCGCCTTGTTGATCTTCTCCCAGGAAACCACGGTTTCACCGTCTTTCTCTTCCTGTTTTTCAATCTCTACCGGCAGGGCGATGTGATCGGAATATTTGCTGATGATGGAGCGCACGCGCCAGTCGTTCAGGAAATCATCTTCCCCTTCACGCAGGTGTAGGGTGATTTCGGTCCCACGATCCGCTTTGGTGATGTCATCAACGGTATATTCGCCTTCCCCTTTAGACTCCCACAGCACGCCGTTCTCGGCGCTGTCGCCCGCCGCGCGGGTGCGCACGGTGACTTTGTCGGCCACGATGAACGCCGAGTAGAAACCGACGCCGAACTGGCCGATGAGCTGGCTGTCTTTCGCCTGGTCAGAGCCCATGGACTCGAGAAACGCTTTGGTGCCGGATTTGGCGATGGTGCCGAGGTGGTCGATCACCTCGTCGCGGTTCATCCCGATGCCGTTATCGGCGATGGTCAGGGTGCGGTTCTCTTTATTGAACGAGACGCGCACGCGCAGCTCGCCGTCGCCTTCGTACAGGTCCGGGTTAGACAGCGCGCGGAAGCGCAGCTTGTCCGCCGCGTCCGAGGCGTTGGAAATCAGCTCACGCAGGAAAATTTCTTTGTTGGAATACAGGGAATGGATCATCAGGTGCAGAAGCTGTTTTACTTCTGACTGGAAACCACGGGTTTCTTGTCCTTTCATCTATGTCGACCTCAACAATGCCATTTAATGGGGTTTTAAAACGTTGAGTGAGAGATGGGGATAAGGGGGGGAATTTTCAAGCGGAGGCCGCGCGCGCAGCCTCCGTTTGGTCAGAAAATAATCTTGTGACGCCCGGCCAGAGAGTGCGACAGCGTGGTGCCGTCGACCATCTCCAGCTCGCCGCCCACCGGCACGCCGTGGGCGATGCGGCTGGCGTCAACGCCGTACTGCGAGCACAGTTCGGCGATGTAGTTGGCGGTTGCTTCCCCTTCCACCGTTGGGTTGGTGGCGAGGATCACCTCTTTGATGGTTTCGGACTCAAGACGCTGTTCAAGGCGGTCAAGACCGATATCATCCGGGCCAATACCGTCCAGCGGGGAGAGATGCCCCATCAGCACGAAGTAGCGACCGGAAAACTGCCCGGTTTGTTCGATGGCGTAGATGTCCGCCGGACTCTCCACCACGCAAATCTGACCGTTCTCCTGACGACGCGGGTTCGTACAGATGTTACACACGTCCTGCTCGGTAAAAGTACGGCAATCCGCACAGTGACCAATTTCTGACATGGCGCGGGTTAAAGCCTGCGCCAGGCGCATCCCGCCGCTGCGGTCGCGCTGCAATAGCGTAAACGCCATGCGCTGCGCCGACTTCGGGCCAACGCCCGGCAGGCAGCGCAGTGCTTCCATTAACTGCGTGAGCAGCGGACTGGTTTGCATCAGAATGGCATCTTGAAGCCAGGCGGCAGCTGCATACCGCTGGAAACAGAGGCCATTTTCTCTTTCTGAGTTTCGTCGATACGGCGAGCGGCATCGTTAAACGCGGCTGCAACCAGATCTTCCAGCATCTCTTTGTCGTCTTCGAGCAGGCTCGGGTCGATTTCCACGCGACGGCAGTTGTGCGCACCGTTGATGGTCACTTTGACCAGACCGGCACCAGACTCACCCGTGACTTCCAGCTGAGCGATCTCTTCCTGCATCTTCTGCATTTTTTCCTGCATCTGCTGAGCCTGCTTCATCAGGCCACCCAGACCGCCTTTTCCACCAAACATAGGCTTCTCTCTTCTTTCACGTTTAAGGATTACAACCGTAAGTCAGACTCACGATCAAATGGGGCGAATACTCTCTTCATCCAGATCGGCGTCGAAGAACCGGCGCAGGGTCTGAATGTTGTTATCCGCAATAATCGCCTCGCGCGCCTGCGCGAGCTTTTCTTCATAAATAGCCTGGCGCCACTCGAGCGGCGTTTTCACTGCCGGATTATCATCTTCAATGATAGTCAATTCAACCGGCGCCCCCTGTAATGCGGTGAGCGCCTCCGCCAGCGCCTTTTGCGCGCCAGGAGAATTGAGGTGCCGCTGACCCGGACGCAGGTGCAGACGCACCTGATTGCCGTCCTGCTCTTTCCAGGCATTCAGCGCGACCTGCTCAACCAGCTTCGGCAGCTGGAGTTTGCTGACCTCGGCGGCCCAGGCGTCGCGCGCAATGGACTCTTCAGCAAGCTTCGCGGAAAGCTCCGGCGTTTTTTCATGCTCCAGCGCCTTTTTCAGCGCTTTCGGCGTGGCGACCACTTCCTTCACCTCTTCGGTGATGGTGGTTGCCTTCCAGCGGTAAGCCTCTTCTTTCACCGGGGCTTTCTGCTCGAGCGCGGACGGTGCAGGACGCGACTGCACGCGCTCCGTTACCGAGGCCAGTCGTTCAAGCGCGGCGTTGTTCACCGGCCGCGCTCTTGCAGGCGCTGCCGGTTCACTCTTTTTTGGTTTGGTTACTCCCTGGGCACGCTGCAGCTGGCTGCGTGCGGCAAGCACCGAACTGGTGGCATCCGACAGCGGCACGTTCTGCTGCGGCGGCGGTGTCGGCTGCGGTGGCACCTGCTGCGGCGACATCACCGCCGTAGGGGCAACCGGCGCGAAAGACTGCCGCGGCACTTCCGGCTCCGGCAACGGCATGCGCGGGTGGAACGCCAGCGCGCGCAGCAGCGTCATTTCAACGCCCATCCGCGGATCCGGCGCGAACGGTAATTCTTTGCGGCCTATCAGCAGCGTCTGGTAATACAGCTGCACGTCAGCAGGCGGCACGGTGCGGGCAAGCTCACGCATCCGCTGTTCAATAGCGGCCATGTCCGCACCGATGGCGGACGGAGAAAGCTGCAGCATTGCCACGCGGTGCAGCAGGCTGAGCATCTCAACCAGCAGCCCTTCCCATTCAATACCCCGTGCAGCGGCCGCGTTCACCTGCGACATCACGCGTTCGCCGTTGGCGGCAATCATCGCTTCGATAAGCGACAGCGCCTGATCGTCATCCAGCGTGCCGAGCATGGTGCTGACCGCCTCGGTGGAGAGCTTGCCGTCACCGCTGGCAATGGCCTGGTCGGTCAGGCTGAGCGCATCACGCAGGCTACCGTCCGCCGCGCGGGCCAGCAGCTGCAGGGCGCGCGGTTCGTGGACAATTTTCTCTTCATCAAGAATGTGCTCAAGCTGAGCGCGGATCTGCTCAACGTCCAGCGCCTTCAGGTGGAACTGCAGACAGCGTGACAAAATCGTGACCGGCAGCTTTTGCGGATCGGTAGTCGCCAGCAGGAACTTCACGTGCGCGGGCGGCTCTTCCAGCGTCTTCAGCAGGGCGTTAAAGCTGTGGCGCGACAGCATGTGCACTTCATCGATCAGGTAGACCTTGAAGCGGCCGCGCGCCGGGGCGTACTGCACGTTATCGAGCAGATCGCGCGTATCTTCCACTTTGGTGCGCGAGGCGGCGTCGATCTCGATCAGATCGACAAAACGCCCCTGCTCGATCTCCCGGCAGTTATCACACACGCCGCACGGCGTGGCGGTGATCCCGGTTTCGCAGTTGAGACCTTTTGCCAGCAAACGGGCAATAGAGGTCTTACCGACGCCGCGGGTGCCGGAGAAAAGATAGGCGTGATGGATGCGACCTAGCGACAAGCCGTTCGCCAGGGCCGTCAGCACATGTTCCTGACCGACAACGTCAGCAAAGGTTTGTGGTCGCCATTTACGGGCTAACACCTGATAACTCATGGGCAGGCTCTGCAACGCTGGAAGGTGAATTTATGGAGGGGAATGCTATCACAACCTCACCCATTGAGCGAGGTTGTGAAAACCGGGATTAATGACCCGGGAAAGGCACCAGGCTGTAGCTGGTAATACCCTGTTTTTCCAGGCGCTGTTCACCGCCGAGATCGAACAGGTTGATGATGAAGGCCGCGTCGGTCACTTCCCCACCCAGACGACGGATCAGCTTCACGGTCGCTTCAATGGTACCGCCGGTTGCCAGCAGATCGTCCACCACCAGCACCTTGTCGCCAGGCTTGATCGCGTCAACGTGGATCTCCAGCTGATCGGTGCCGTACTCCAGCTCATAGCTCTCAGCAATGGTTTCACGCGGCAGCTTGCGCGGCTTACGCACCGGCACAAAACCCACGCCCATTGCCAGCGCAACCGGTGCGCCAAACAGGAAGCCACGGGCTTCGGTACCTACTACTTTGGTGATCCCGGCGTTTTTATAACGCTCGACCAACAGTTCAATGCTGAGCGCGTACGCTTTCGGGTCTTCCAGCAAGCTGGTGACATCACGGAAAAGAATGCCAGGCTTTGGATAGTCCTGGATACTTTTGATGCTGTTTTTCAGATATTCAAGCTGCTGTGCAGTTGCGGTCATCGGTTTTGCCTAAATGAAACAGTGTTACTCACAGCGCGCAACGAGTCGGCCAAGGCAACAATTGTTTAACCTTTGACCAGGCGCACCTGTGCTCGAAAACGGTCGAATTTACTGGCTGTGCGCAATAATTGCAACAGCCATGATAAGGCTTCAGTGCTTTTGTTGCTTTTCATCAACCACGGGGATCCGCCACATGAAGATAAGCAGGCAGGAGAGGATCGCCAGCAGCAGAATGCGTACCCACATCATTTTCACCAGCCATAATGAAATAGCGAAGGTGATAAGGATCACCGCGATCGCGCGCGGCTTCGCGCCGGGCGGCATGGCCCGGTGTTTTTGCCAGTGCCGCAGATAGCCGCCAAACCACGAACGATAGAGCAGCCAGTGGTGAAAACGCGGCGACGAGCGGGCGAAGCACCAGGCCGCAAGCAGGATAAACGGGGTGGTCGGCAGCAAGGGTAAAAACACACCCAGCGTGCCAAGCACTACCGCGAGCCAGCCAATGATGATTAAAATAGTACGCTTCATAATGCGAATCGTTATCAAACTGAACGGCTACTTTACCACTGGAGAGCGCCTTGAAAACAGTACTGCTTCTTGAGAGGCTGCAAAATCAGCTCATTGCTCTGCGGGAGCAGGCTACACCGCTGATGGGGCACGCCACGCTGAAACCGCGCTTTGACCGGCAGCTTTTTCGTACCCGCAGCACCGTCATTCAGGATTATCTGGCGGAAGCGCAGACCAACCTCGACGAGCTTCGCCATGCGGTTGAGAGTGAACAGCAGGAACAGGTGGCGTGGCTTGCGGAGCATCTCACAGAGCAGATCACTGCTCTGCATCGCGAAATCGCCGCCTGGCCGCTGCGCGCCTGGGACAGCGCCTCGCCGGGACTCGGTAAATGGCAGCGCAAGCGGCTGGAGAACCAGGAGTTTGAGCGCCGACTGTTTGAGATTAAACGCGAGCGCGAGACGCGGCTAAACAACAGCGAGACGCTGGAAGAGCAGCAGCTATTGATGCGCGAGATTAGCGCGCTGGAAGGACGTATCGTCCGCTGCCGTCAGGCGCTGGATGAGATTGAGCGCGTCATTGAACGTTTGACCCGTTAACAGGAGCCACGCCCATGTCACTGGAAAATGCACCCGATGAGGTCAAGCTGGCCGTCGATTTGATTATGCTTCTCGAGAATCATGAGATCCCCACCGAGACGGTGCTTAAAGCTCTGGACATTGTGCGGCGGGATTTTGAAGGTAAATTACCCTCACCCCAGCCCTCTCCCTGAGGGAGAGGGGGAAAAACGTTCCCTCGCCCCTGAGGGCAGAGGGAAAATAGATTATGCAGGCGTAGGATCGTCACCCTTAATGTCGCGCTTCACTTCCGTATGCTCATCACCTTTCTCGTTACGCAGGTGAACCTCGAGCTGGTTGAAGGCGATATTAATATCGTTTTCACGACACAGACGATCGATAGAACGGTTGAGTTCATCCACCGTGTAGCTGCGGTCGCGCAGCTCGCGCACGTATAAACGCAGCTCGTGATCCAGCGTGCTCGGCCCAAAGGTGGTGAAGAAGACCGCCGGGGCCGGATCGTGCATCACTTTCGGATGTTCTGACGCCGCCTTCAGCAGCACCTCTTTCACCTTCTCCAGATCCGATCCATAGGCAACGCCCAGGCGGATCACCACGCGCGTCACCGTATCGGAGAGCGACCAGTTGATCAGACGCTCGGTCACGAACGCTTTGTTCGGGATGATCACCTCTTTGCGATCGAAGTCGGTGATGGTGGTGGCGCGAATACGGATCTTGCTGACCGTTCCCGAGAACGTGCCGATGGTGACGGTATCGCCGATACGTACCGGACGTTCGAACAGGATGATCAGGCCGGACACGAAGTTACCGAAGATCTCCTGCAGGCCAAAACCAAGACCGACCGAGAGGGCCGCCGCCAGCCACTGCAGTTTATCCCACGAGACGCCAAGCGAGCCAAAGACCGTCATCGCCCCGACAATAATGATCACGTAGTTGAGGATCGTGGTAATGGCGTAGGACGCCCCCTGGCGAAGATTCAGACGTGACAGGAGCAGCACTTCAAGCAGGCCTGGCAGGTTGCGAATCAGCGCCCAGGCCACCACCGACGACACCAGCGCAAACAGCAGGCTGCCCATGGTCACGCTTTTCATGACCGCAGCGCCCGCTTCGGTACCGTTGTATTGCCAGAGGGTAATACTGTCGAGATAGGCGAAAACGGTAATAAGATCTGACCAGATAGCCCAGAACATCACCGCAAACAGGGCGATCATCACCAGCATGGTGATACGTAGCGTCTGCTGGTTAACCTGCTCCAGGGCGATGGTCGGCTCTTCCTGCGGCTCCGCGCCTTCGGCCCCTTCTTTCACCTGATGCTGACGACGCGCGATAGCACGGCGATAGGCGATACGGCGAGCCGCCACGCTCAGGCCGCGCAGCACGGTCTGATAGAGCAGGTTCCAGACGATCACCAGATAGACCGTTTCAATCCAGCGCCCGGACAGGCGCAGCGTGGTATAGAAGTAGCCCGTTGCCGTCAGCACCATCAGCGCCAGCGGAATGATCGCCAGCACCGTTACGGTGGCCAGGCGAATATTGTGGGACTCTTTATCACGCCAGCTGTCGCGGCACATCGGCCACATCAGGATCGCAATCAGCAGCAGGTTCAGCAGGATGACCAGCTGGCCCAGCACGTCATCCATCAGGTGCAGCGGAGAAAGCTCAGAGACAACCGACCAGAAGTGCAGCGGCAGGAGCGCCAGGCTAATGCGCACAATCTGACGGCGCCAGTGGCTGGTCAGCTGCGCTGGCATGTTGAAATGACGCACCGCCACGCCGTCTTTTTCCAGCACCTTCCAGCACACGCCAAACACCAGCCAGAACAGCGCCAGTTTTTTACTGAACGCCCACAGCAGATCGCTGACGTTGAGCTGCATGGTGAGCAGAATCAGGCCCACAGCCAGAATAATCAGACACACCGGCAGGGCGCGGATGAGATCGATGAGAATCGCTTTTGGCGTATGGAGCTGGCTATCGTTGCGCAGCTGCCCCACTTCGGAGGCCAGCTTCGCCTGGTATTTTTTCAGCCAGCCCAGACGCCAGCGGATCAGACCGGCAATCAGCAGCAGCGGTAAACCGGCCAGGAAAGCAATCATGACCGCAGGCCAGGCTTTCTCCCAGTTTACGGTGATCTTCATGCTCTTAATCTGCGTTTTCAGCGTCTCCGGGAAGGATTTGACCCAGTCCCAGTCCATCGGCTTGTTGCTGTTCACCCAGAAAATCTGCTGGGTCAGGATCTCCTGCAGACTTTTCGAGACGCTCACCAGCTGCTGCTGGTTGATTTGCAGGTTAATGGCCATCATCAGCTGGTTGCCCAGCTGTTTGTTGAGCTGGTCCAGCAGCTCGCGACGCATATCGACGACCTGGAGCAGCGCGTCGTGCACTTCCGGGTTCACGTCGCTGGAATGCCCCTCTTCAATTTTGGCGACAAAGGCATCGCTCTGGAAAAGGGCATCGCGCTGCTGGTTGACGTCAAACTGTTCCAGACGTAAATCCGCAATGCGGTTGGTCATGTCTTCCAGCTCATCGGCGGACGGGAGGGTCTGCTGCTGCTGGTAGAGAATACGCGACAGCAGGAGGCTGCCCTTCAGGACCGCAATCTGCTCTTTGATGTTGCGCTCAGCCTGCAGCGCGCGATCCAGCCAGTTCTTCACTTTGATATTTTGCTGAACCAGCGAGTTGCCGTTTTCCGTCGCCAGTATCAGGCGCTGGCTAAGCTGGTGGTTAGCCTCGAGCTCCTGTTTCACCAGCGGATTCGCCTGAATGCGGGCGGTTTCGTCAGGCGATACGGCCTCCTGGGCGGTTTTTTCCGTCAGGGTCAGGCGTTTGCTGTTTACCGCCTCCTGCAACAGCTGAAGCTGGTGTTCCAGGCGATTAATGTTCGCGGTGACGTAATCACGCTGTTTCTGAAGCGTGTCCTGCAGCACCGTATTCCCTTCCAGGCTTTTACGCTGCTGTTCGATCTGCGCATTGAGCAAGGTCTGCTGAACCAGCAGCAGGGTTTGCTGCGTCGGGCGCAGCGTACCTTCGCCTACCGTCGTGCCGTTCAGACGGTTGCGGATTTGCTGCAGCTGCTGAGACGCGGCGTACATCGCGTTTTGCACGCGCTCGGGCTGGGTCTGCAGAGAGACAAGCTGGCTGTTATACGTTGCAAGATCCGACTGCGCGGTTTGCAGATCGTCGAGCAGTTGCGCGACGCGGGACTCCAGCTGGCGTAAGGAGAGCGTCGAGAGCGTCTTGCGCGTCTCGTCGTCGTTATCCACATCGCTGAGGGCATTCAGCGCGTCGGTGGCCTTACGCATGTTTTCAGGCGCCTGCGCCACCTTCTGACGAAGCTGGACGGTTTCCGCTTTAATGCGTTCGATTTTATCCAGCGTTTCCAGCGTTTCCGTCAGATCCTGCTGGACGAGTTTCTCCTGAGGGGAGAGATCTTTTTGTTTGTTCAGCGTGTCGAGCTGCGACTGAACATCGCCGCGCGAGGGAATATCATTGCTGTTATCGGCGCGGGCCCAGGTCAGCGGCGCCGTGGCAAAGAAAAACAGCATCGCAAAGAGCAATGCAAAAACAGGATGTTGCGAGCGATTGATGGGCAGCATAGTTGTGAATGATGTCAGAAGATGACCGAAAATAGTCCGGCGTGAAGAATATCACGCTCGCTGAAAGCAGAATAGCGCGAACGTTATCCTCTGAGATAAATCCTGGAAAGGGATCAGGCCGTTAGCGAAGGCGCGTCGCTGCGCAGCGTGGGGCAGAGCTGTAGCATTTCCAGTAAAATCGCCACGTAGCTGCGGGCTTCCTCTTTGAGGTCAAAGGATTGCGGCGCGAAAAGCCAGTTTTCCATCAGACCTGAAATGTAGCTGCGCATCAGGATTGCCGCCCGTCGGGTCAAGAGATTGGCCGGTAATAATTTTGCCTGCATACACAGGTTCAGATTCTGTTCAATACGATCATAGCTCTCCAGGCTAAGGCTGCGTTGCGCCTGCTGCACCACCGCCATCTCGCCCACGAACTCGCATTTATGAAAAATAATCTCCATCATTAATCTGCGACGTTCTTCAACTACCGTTGCTTCAAGGATATATACTAATATTTCTCTCAATACTGAGAGTGGATCGTCAGGGAATTTTGCCCGATACTCACTCTCGAGATCGCTAATGCTGGACTCTGAAAGTTCCCAGATTTCACTGAACAGATCTGACTTATCTTTAAAATGCCAGTAAATCGCTCCTCGCGTCACACCGGCAGCCTGAGCAATCTGCGCCAGCGAGGTGGATGAAACACCCTGCTGCGAGAACAAACGTATTGCCACATCCAGAATGTGTTGCCGGGTTTCCAGCGCTTGTTGTTTAGTTTTTCGTGCCATAGGTGGGTGAATTTACAGGAGTCAGATTTACATACATTTGTGAATGTATGTACCATAGCATGACGATAATATAAACGCAGCAATGGGTTTTTAGACTCAGGACCCTTGATCAATTTGAAATCGGACACTCGAGGTTTACATATGAACAAAAACAGAGGGTTAACGCCTCTGGCGGTCGTTCTGATGCTCTCAGGCAGCTTAGCGCTAACAGGATGTGACGACAAACCAGCTCAACAAGGAGCTCAGCAGGCGCCAGAAGTAGGCGTCGTGACGCTCAAATCTGAACCTCTACAAATCACCACCGAATTACCAGGCCGTACCAATGCTTACCGCATTGCGGAAGTGCGTCCTCAGGTCAGCGGCATTATCCTGAAGCGTAACTTCACCGAAGGTGGTGATGTGAAAGCCGGTGAGTCTCTGTATCAGATTGATCCAGCAACCTATCAGGCCTCTTATGAAAGTGCGAAAGGTGACCTGGCGAAAGCACAAGCCGCGGCCAAAATTGCTCAGCTGACGTTGAACCGCTACCAAAAGCTGCTCGGTACCAAGTACATCAGCCAACAGGATTACGATACCGCCCTGGCAGATGCACAGCAGGCTAACGCGGCCGTGGTGGCAGCCAAAGCGGCCGTCGAAACCGCGCGCATTAACCTGGCCTATACCAAAGTGACCTCCCCTATCAGCGGTCGCATTGGTAAATCCTCCGTCACGGAAGGGGCACTGGTGCAAAACGGTCAGACCAATGCGCTGGCAACCGTGCAGCAGCTTGATCCGATCTACGTTGACGTGACGCAGTCCAGCAACGATTTCCTGCGCCTGAAACAGGAGCTGGCTAACGGCACTCTGAAACAGGAAAACGGCAAAGCCAAAGTGGAGCTGATTACCAACGACGGTATCAAGTTCCCGCAGGAAGGTACCCTGGAATTCTCTGACGTGACGGTCGATCAGACCACCGGTTCCATCACCTTACGTGCGATTTTCCCGAACCCTGACAAAAATCTGCTGCCAGGTATGTTCGTTCGCGCGCGTCTGGAAGAAGGAACGAATCCAACCGCACTTCTGGTTCCACAGCAGGGTGTGACCCGTACGCCACGCGGCGATGCGAGCGCGCTGGTTGTTGGGGCTGATGACAAAGTCGAAACGCGCAATATCACCGCCACCCAGGCGATTGGCGATAAATGGCTGGTGACGGAAGGTCTGAAAGATGGCGATCGCGTGATTGTTACTGGTTTGCAAAAAGTTCGTCCTGGCGCGCAGGTTAAAGCACAGGAAGTGAAATCTGACGATAAACAACAAGCTTCGGCCGCTGGCCAGTCAGAACAAACCAAGTCTTAACTTAAACAGGAGCCGTTAAGACATGCCTAATTTCTTTATCGATCGCCCCATATTTGCGTGGGTGATCGCCATAATCATCATGCTGGCCGGGGGACTTGCGATCCTGAAGCTGCCTGTCGCGCAATATCCAACGATTGCGCCACCGGCGGTAACAATTTCCGCAACCTACCCGGGGGCTGATGCGAAAACGGTGCAGGACACCGTCACCCAGGTTATCGAACAGAACATGAACGGTATCGATAACCTGATGTACATGTCCTCAAACAGTGACTCCACCGGTACAGTGCAGATCACCCTGACCTTCCAGTCAGGTACGGATGCTGACATTGCGCAGGTTCAGGTGCAGAACAAACTGCAGCTGGCAATGCCTTTGCTGCCGCAGGAAGTACAACAGCAGGGTGTGAGCGTCGAGAAATCGTCCAGTAGCTTCCTGATGGTTGTCGGCGTTATCAACACCAACGGCACCATGACGCAGGAGGATATTTCCGACTACGTGGGCGCCAACATGAAGGACGCCATCAGCCGTACTTCCGGTGTAGGTGACGTGCAGCTGTTCGGTTCCCAGTACGCGATGCGTATCTGGATGGATCCGAACAAGCTGAACAACTTCCAGCTGACGCCGGTTGACGTGATCAGCGCGATTAAAGCGCAGAACGCCCAGGTAGCGGCCGGTCAGTTAGGCGGTACGCCGCCGGTGAAAGGCCAGCAGCTTAACGCCTCGATCATCGCGCAGACCCGTCTGACCTCTGCCGATGAGTTCAGCAAAATTCTGCTGAAAGTGAATCAGGACGGTTCGCAGGTTCGCCTGCGCGACGTGGCGAAAGTTGAGCTGGGCGGTGAGAACTACGACATCATCGCGAAGTTTAACGGTAAACCGGCTTCCGGTCTGGGTATCAAACTGGCGACAGGCGCGAACGCCCTGGACACCGCCACGGCGATCCGTGCAGAGCTGAAGAAGATGGAACCTTACTTCCCGTCAGGTCTGAAAATCGTTTACCCGTACGACACCACGCCGTTCGTCAAAATCTCGATTCACGAAGTGGTTAAAACGCTGGTTGAGGCGATCATCCTCGTCTTCCTGGTCATGTACCTGTTCCTGCAAAACTTCCGCGCGACGCTTATCCCAACGATTGCCGTGCCGGTGGTATTGCTCGGGACCTTTGCGATCCTGTCGATATTTGGCTACTCGATAAACACCCTGACGATGTTCGGGATGGTGCTCGCCATCGGCCTGCTGGTTGATGACGCCATCGTCGTGGTCGAGAACGTCGAGCGTGTGATGGCGGAGGAAGGTCTGCCGCCGAAGGAAGCGACCCGTAAATCAATGGGTCAGATCCAGGGCGCGCTGGTCGGTATCGCGATGGTGCTGTCTGCGGTATTTATCCCGATGGCCTTCTTCGGGGGCTCCACCGGTGCGATTTACCGCCAGTTCTCCATTACCATCGTTTCCGCGATGGCGCTGTCGGTGCTGGTGGCGTTGATCCTGACGCCTGCGCTGTGTGCCACCATGCTGAAGCCGATTCAGAAAGGCGGTCACGGCGAGCACAAAGGGTTCTTCGGCTGGTTTAACCGCATGTTCGATAAGAGCACGCACCACTACACCGACAGCGTGGGCAACATTCTGCGCAGCACCGGTCGTTACCTGCTGCTCTATATCATCATCGTGGTGGGCATGGCCTTCCTGTTCGTTCGTCTGCCAAGCTCGTTCCTGCCAGATGAAGACCAGGGCGTGTTCCTGACGATGGCACAGCTTCCGGCGGGTGCTTCGCAAGAGCGTACTCAGAAAGTGCTGGATGAAGTGACGGACTACTATCTCACCAAAGAGAAAGACAACGTTGAGTCCGTGTTTGCGGTTAACGGCTTTGGCTTTGCGGGTCGTGGTCAGAACACCGGTATTGCCTTCGTTTCTCTGAAAGACTGGTCTGAACGTCCGGGCGAAAAGAACAAGGTTGAAGCCATCACCGGCCGTGCAATGGGCACCTTCTCGCAGATTAAAGATGCGATGGTCTTCGCCTTTAACCTGCCAGCGATTGTTGAACTGGGTACCGCGACCGGCTTCGACTTCCAGCTGATTGACCAGGGCGGTCTGGGTCACGAGAAACTGACGCAGGCGCGTAACCAGCTGTTTGGTGAAGTCGCTAAACACCCTGACCTGCTGGTCGGCGTGCGTCCAAACGGCCTGGAAGATACGCCGCAGTACAAGATCGATATCGACCAGGAGAAAGCCCAGGCGCTGGGCGTATCCATCAGTGACATCAATACCACGCTGGGCGCAGCCTGGGGCGGTAGCTACGTTAACGACTTCATCGACCGCGGTCGTGTGAAGAAAGTGTACGTGATGTCAGAAGCGCAGTACCGTATGTTGCCGAACGATATCAACAGCTGGTTCGTGCGCGGCAGCAATGGCCAGATGGTTCCGTTCTCGGCGTTCTCAACCTCACGCTGGGAATACGGTTCACCGCGTCTGGAACGCTATAACGGTCTGCCATCGATGGAGATCCTGGGTCAGGCCGCTCCGGGCCGAAGCACCGGTGAAGCCATGAACCTGATGGAAGAGCTGGCGAGCAAATTGCCTTCGGGTATCGGCTACGACTGGACCGGTATGTCCTATCAGGAACGTCTGTCCGGAAACCAGGCCCCTGCCCTGTACGCGATTTCACTGATCGTCGTCTTCCTGTGTCTGGCGGCGCTGTACGAGAGCTGGTCGATTCCGTTCTCCGTTATGCTGGTGGTTCCACTCGGGGTTATCGGTGCGCTGCTTGCGGCAACGTTCCGTGGACTGACCAACGACGTTTACTTCCAGGTAGGCCTGCTGACAACCATTGGCTTGTCGGCGAAGAACGCGATACTTATCGTTGAATTCGCCAAAGATCTGATGGAGAAAGAAGGTAAAGGTCTTATTGAGGCGACGCTTGAAGCGGTTCGTATGCGTCTGCGCCCAATCCTGATGACGTCGCTGGCATTTATCCTCGGCGTACTGCCGCTGGTTATCAGCTCCGGTGCGGGCTCCGGCGCTCAGAACGCGGTAGGTACAGGCGTGATGGGCGGTATGGTTACCGCGACCGTACTGGCTATCTTCTTCGTACCGGTGTTCTTCGTGGTGGTTCGCCGCCGCTTCAGCCGTAAAAATGAAGATATTGAGCACAGTCATTCGGTAGAACCTCACTGATACCGGTTCCACATGATAAAAAGGCCGCATTAGCGGCCTTTTTCATTTTCAGAAAAAATCATAAATTACGCTTATTGTGGCTCTATTTATTTTCTGCCATCTTAAATAGACATATCATAATTAACTGATACCTTAATCGGTGAATTCAGGATTTTTTTAATTTCATTTCCCCGCCTAAGGTATTAGGAATATTCCTAATAAGAAGTTCTTACAAAGATAAGTCTGAATCTGAACTTTTCTCATCATTTTTGCTAAGCCGATGAAACGTAAGGAAGCGATAAAACCCCGTCGTTAATTTGGATAAAAACGTTGAGTCCAGGGTGACCATTTGCGTACACGCTCCCAGCCTGCGGATTTTATTTGTAATTTTTCGTAATAGCGCGGTGAAATCCAGGAAGGAGTGGCTTATAGTTAGGTTATCAGGAACACAGCACTCATGTAGCTAAGTCAGTTGTATCCATCCCGACAATGATGTTCGGTGAGTAAGAAATCACTCAGAAGGGGATGCGCTATGGACGAGTACTCGCCAAAAAGGCATGATATCGCGCAGTTGAAATTTCTCTGCGAATCCTTGTACCATGACTGCCTTGCCAATCTTGATGAAAGCAACCATGGCTGGGTAAACGACCCAACGTCTGCCATCAATTTACAGTTGAATGAGCTGATAGAGCATATCGCAACCTTCGCACTTAATTATAAAATTAAGTACAATGAAGATAATAAGCTCATTGAGCAAATTGATGAATACCTGGACGACACCTTTATGTTGTTCAGCAGTTACGGCATTAACGCTCAGGATTTGCAAAAATGGCGTAAATCGGGAAATCGGCTATTCCGCTGTTTCGTCAACGTGAGCAGAGCTAACCCGGTGAGTCTTTCCTGTTAAAATTATTACAATTACTAAGGTGAATTTATGTCTGATAAACCACTCACAAAAATCGATTATTTGATGCGCTTACGACGTTGTCAGTCAATTGACACGCTCGAGCGCGTCATTGAAAAGAATAAATACGAGCTTTCTGATAATGAACTGGCGGTATTTTATTCAGCCGCTGACCATCGTCTTGCTGAACTGACAATGAATAAGCTGTATGACAAAATCCCTACTTCTGTGTGGAAATTTGTCCGTTAATCTTTGAAGGGTGTCTGTAGAGTTCTACGCCTCGTTCTGAGTATTTACCTGTCCCGTTATGCTCCCTGTGCGTAAGCCAGGTCTCCGTATAAAACGTGTTCATCAGCAGCAATGTTGTGACGACAGTCACAACGGCTTTTCGGGAACGTTCCCCTTTGGCCTGTTCCGATTATCCTGCGGTAATAACATCCAGAGAGGTTTCCAATGAGCTTAGAAAAACAGAAAATGATTGCCGGTGAACATTACCGCCCCGGCGATGAGACGTTACGGGCTGACCGACTGCGGGCCCGCCATCTGGTTTACCGCTATAACCACACCGCGCCTGATGAAAAAACAGAACGACAGAACATTCTGGCGGAACTTCTGGGACAAAGCGCAGGAGCTTATATTGAGCCGAGCTTCCGCTGCGACTACGGATATAACATTTATCTGGGCAAAAACTTTTATGCAAACTTCGACTGCGTGATGCTGGATGTCTGCCCTGTTCATATTGGCGATAACTGCATGCTCGCGCCGGGTGTTCATATTTATACGGCTACCCATCCCCTGGACGCGGAAGAACGAAACAGCGGCGTGGAATTTGGAAAACCTGTCAATATTGGCAATAACGTCTGGATTGGTGGCCGGGCGGTCATTAACCCTGGCGTCACCATTGGTGATAATGTGGTCGTGGCCTCCGGCGCCGTCGTGACGAAAGACGTCCCGGCTAACGTCGTCGTTGGCGGCAACCCGGCAAAAATCATCAAAACGCTGTGAGGTTGCGGGGAGTCAACTGTTATAGTCTTTTAGCTCCAGACTGTTACTTTTTTCAGCCTGATGGCTCCCCTAAAATTGGCAGACACCCTGTATTGTCAACTCTCATGAAGGCAAAAAATGACCGAGATACAGCGCCTGCTTACCGCCACCATCGACGATCTTAACCTCCGCGAAAAGCGCGATAATCGCCCGCGCTTTAGCATTAGCTTTATTCGCAAACATCCTGGCCTGTTTGTCGCCATGTATGCCGCCTGGCTGGCGACGCTTATTGTGATGCTGAAGTCCGAAACGCTAGTGGACTCCGTCTGGCTGCTGATTGTACTGTTTGTCGTCTTTAACGCCTTTTTCTTTTTCGACGTGAATCCGCGCTACCGTTACGAAGACATCGACGTGCTCGATTTCCGGGTCTGCTATAACGGCGAATGGTACAACACGCGTTACGTGCCAGAGGAGCTGATCGAAAACATCATGCACTCTCCGGCGGTTGAAAACGTGCAAAAAGAGAAGCTGCAGAAAATGGTCTCCACCAAAGGTCAGCTCTCTTTCTATGATGTCTTTACCCTTTCCCGCCCTGCTGCTGCGTAATTAACGTCTGCAGACGTCGGATCCCCGGCGCAAACTGAGAAGCAGGGGTATTGCCGTAACCTAAAACCAGACCGGTTTGCCCCTGCTTCGCCTCCAGGTAGTACCCGCTCAGTGCAGCGGGTGCCAGCTGAAACGCCCTCGCCTGCTCCACCATTCTCTGATCGTCAATACCGTCTATTTCCAGCGTCAGATGCATCCCGCCTTCGCCAGCGAGAATACGGTGCGGCGTATTAAGCTCTGCGCCCAGCACTTCCCGCAGCTGTCGGTAACGCTTACGATAAAGGCGACGCATGGAAGCCAAATGACGGGCATAGTGCCCCTCCTCAATAAACCGCGCCAGGGTACGCTGCTCCGCACGATGCCCCCCACGCAGCAGCGAGCCGATGGCCGGATGAGCAGCTTTCGCCAGCGCTGGCGGTAACACCATGAACCCCACTCTGAGCGACGGAAACAGCGTTTTACTGAACGTCCCCAGATACATAACGGGCGCGTTAGCGACCATTCCCAGCATCGCCGGTACGGGCTCACCGGTATAGCGGAACTCGCTGTCGTAATCGTCTTCAATGATCCACGCGTTGTGCTGCCGTGCCAGCTCCAGCAGCGCCAACCGCCGCCGCGCGCTGAGCACGCTCCCGTAAGGGAACTGATGCGAAGGTGAGGTAAAAATCATTGAGGGCGCAGGCGCATCCAGCCCTTCCCAGCACATTCCCTCGTCATCAACCGGTATTCCCGTCATTGCCAGGCCAGTTTTAACAAACGCACTCTTTGCCCCGCTATAACCGGGGTTTTCTACCCAGGCGACATCCCCAGGCTCGCTTAACAGCATCGTGCAGAGGTTGACGCCCTCCAGCGCTCCTTCGGTTATCACAATCTGGCTGGCGTCGCAGTCGATACCGCGGGACAGGGCGAGATGCCGGGCAATCGCGGCACGCAGCGACGGCTCGCCGGCCGGGTCGCCATAGCCTAACAGGGCACTCCCCTCCTCGCGCAGGACGCGATCGTACAATCGCCGCCACAGCGGCAAGGGGAAATAGTTAATAGCAGGCGTTCCCGGCGTAAACGCCATCACCGGGGTGTCGCGCGGCACGGGCGCGGACAGCAGGGCGACCCGTTTTGTCAGCCTGACGTCAGGATCCGGCAATGCCCGGGCAATCGTACGATGAGCGAATTGCCCCACCCGCGTACCCTGACGGTTACGCAGCAAATAGCCTTCGAGCGCGAGCTGGTCCAGCGCCGCATTGACGGTGTTTCGGGAAACCGAGATCTGCTGCGCAAGCGTTCGCGAACCGGGCAGCTGGCTGCCGGACCGAAGCCTTCCGCCCAGTATGGCCTCCCGCAAAGCGAGATAGAGCGCGCGCTGGAGCGTCTCCTGCCCACGCTTTTTCAGCGCAGCATGGAGCAAAGTGTAAAGCTCATCACCCGGTATATTCATCTTCCCTCCTCTTGGTACCAGAAAAACATAGCCTGGTGGTTCTTTTTAAGGAACCAGCAATTCACTAATCTGGAGATCTTTTCAACGTCATGGAAATAAAGATGAATACATTCAACGAGTTTGGACAGCCTGTAGGCGAAGCCCTTATCGACTGGCAGCCTCGTCCGCACCCGTCCCGGGTGGTCCTTCAGGGTCACTATTGTCGGCTTGAACCGCTGCGCGTGGAGCATGCCCACGCGTTGTTCTCAGCCTATTCCCTGGCCGAAGATACCCGCAGCTGGACGTGGCTGCTGCGTGAACCCGATGCCACCGCAGAGGAGTTTGCCGAATGGGTGGCGAGCGTAAGTGAGTTATCCGATCCCATCCACTTTACCGTTATGGACAACCGGACCCAGTCTCCTGTCGGGACGCTGTCCCTGATGCGGATCGATCCTAAAAACGGGGTCGTGGAAGTGGGGCATGTTCACTTCTCCCCTCTGTTAAGCCGCACGCCAGGGTCGACAGAAGCGCAGTATCTGCTGATGCGGTATGTGTTCGATACCCTGGGCTACCGGCGTTATGAGTGGAAGTGCAATAGCCTGAACGAGCCTTCCCGCAAAGCGGCGCTGCGTCTGGGCTTTCAGTTTGAGGGGCGTTTTCGTCAGGCGCTGGTTATAAAAGGCCGTAACCGGGATACCGACTGGTTTTCGATTCTCGACAAAGAGTGGCCTGCGCTGGCGAGCGCCTTTGAAAGCTGGCTTGCCACCGACAATTTTACTGCCGATGGCAAACAGATTAGATCCCTGGAAAGCTGGCGAGAAACGCGCATTTAGCGTCTTTTTTTACGTCCCTGAACCGCCTTAAAGCGCGGATTGGATTTGCAAATCACGTACAAGCGCCCCTTGCGTTTGACTATCTGGCAATCCGGGTGACGCTGCTTTGCACTGCGTAATGAGTTAAGTACCTGCATGGTTAGCCCCGCTTCGCATTGAGAAAACCGCCAAAACGCTTGCGGAAGCGTGCTGCGCTGCCGTCCGTGGAGAACGTTTTCTGCTTACCGGTATAAAACGGGTGCGATTTTGAAGAAACCTCGATGGTGATGTACGGGTACGTCTCACCGTCGAGTTCAATTTCGCGGTCGGTTTTAATGGTTGAGCCGACTTTAAAGTATTCATTGGCACTGGTGTCGTGGAAAACCACGGTGCGATAGGCTGGGTGGATATTGGGTTTCATCGTAAATCCTTTATGTTTTGTTATAACATAACAAAATAATATCCAGGCCAGTTAGAAAAAACAACCCCCTCTCGCCTGGCGATATTTTCTCATTTGCCTGAGATAAAATGAAAACCATGCCAACCACGTGCTATAACTATATCATTTCGCGGTAAAATCTTTCTCTTCAGGCAGGGAACTCAATGCCCAGGAACGGGTGTACGAGGAAGGACACTACAGCATGAAAACCCGACATCTGGTCAGTCTGGTGACTGGCGTACTTATCTTTTCCGTGCTGGTCCCCATTTGCCTGAGCATCTGGCTGGCCCACCGCCAGGCGGAAGATAAATTTGCCGATGCGCTGGATAACTATGCCTCCCGCGTGCTGGTACGCACCGACAGGGTTGTGGATCAGGCAAAAGAAGCGCTCGATCACCTGCAGGCCTTTGAGGGTGTGCCGTGTAGCCCCTTGCAATTGCGGGAAATGCGCCGGGTCGCTTTCTCGTGGCGATATGTCCAGGAAGTGATTTATATCGACAACCTTCGACCGCTCTGCTCCTCCCTGGAGCAAACCAGTCATGCGTCCCCTTTCCCTCCTCCAATGCGCATTACCGAAGATGGTTACAGCGCGTGGCTGACCACGCAAAACGATCTTGGGTTTAACCGCTACATGACGGTGCTGGGAAAAGGCAACTATCTTGTGATGGTCGATCCTGCCTCGCTGGTGGACGTGATCCCTTTCGGCGAGATTGCGATTGATGCCGCCCTGGTAGGAAGCGCAACGCACCGCATATTCGCCAGCAGCAGCAAGCTTGATTCTCACATCCGCGACATGGTTCAGGAGCGGGGTGTGAAAAGCGTGCAGTACAACGGTTCAATGTACGTTATGAAGTCTGTACCTGAGCTTGGGTTTACCGTCGTCGCATGGGCAACGCTCAAACCGCTCGCTGAAACCTGGCACCGGCAGCTTCTTTTCTGGTTACCGTTCGGCATGTTGATAAGCCTGCTCGCCGCACTGTTTGTCCTGCGGATCCTGCGGCGTATCCAGTCGCCGCGCAATCGCCTGCTTGACGCCATTCACAGCCGGGATTTTGTGGTTCACTATCAGCCCATCGTGGCGCTGTGTAGCGGAAAAATTGTGGGCGCTGAGGCGCTGACGCGCTGGCCCCAGCCGGACGGAAGTAGCCTCTCGCCGGATATTTTTGTCCCCCTTGCCGAGCAAACGGGGCTTATTTCGCAGCTGACGCAGTTAGTCATCGAAAAGGTGTTTGAAGATATGGGACACTGGCTGCAGCGTCATCCGGATCAGCATATCTCCATTAACCTCGCCCCTGCCGATTTAACCTCCGGTATCCTGCCGCCTCTGCTGAGTCAGCTCCTGAATAAGTGGCAAATCCATCCCCGACAGATCGCCCTTGAGCTCACCGAGCGTGGCTTTGCCGATCCCAAAATTAGCGCACCGGCTATCGCCGCATTCCGTCGTTCGGGCCACCCTGTCTATATTGATGATTTTGGCACGGGCTATTCCAGCCTGAGCTATCTGCAGGATCTGGACGTCGATACGCTAAAAATTGATAAATCGTTCGTGGATGCGCTGGAGTATAAAAACGTGACGCCGCACATCATTGAAATAGCGAAGTCGCTGAAGCTGGCGATGGTGGCGGAGGGCGTTGAAACCGCAGGGCAGCTCGCCTGGCTACACCGCCACGGCGTGCAGTACGGTCAGGGATGGTTTTACAGTAAAGCGCTGCCAAAGACGGAATTTATTCTTTGGGCAGAAAATAACCTCGGCATGCATTCTACTTAAGATAGGATTTCATCACCCGCAACACCACGCCAAGATCGGCTTCACGCTGCGCTTCTTCAGGCTCTTTCACCACATGATCGGTTAAATGCCCTTCGATCACCTGCATCATCATGCCATTGACCGCTCCGCGGATCGCCGCCAGCTGCTGTAACACCTCGGCGCATTCGTGATCGCTGTTGAGCATTTTCTCCAGCGCAGTGCTCTGCCCCTGAATTTTCTTCAGGCGAGTCAGTAACATCTTCTTGTCGCGAACGGTATGTGACATCTCTGTATCCCTTATTTTTAGGCTTTTAAAGCATATCACGCTCTACTCCCCCTGAGTATTTTTCTACTGGGGGGTAGTATTAAACTACTGGGGGGGAGTAGTATCTCCGCACGCTTTCCACTCCGGAATTTCCCATGACCGATTTTGCTTCACTCCTTCAGCAGGGCAACGCCTGGCTGTTTGTTCCCAGCGCTATCCTGCTCGGTGCACTGCATGGCCTGGAACCGGGCCATTCAAAAACAATGATGGCCGCCTTTATTGTTGCCATCCGCGGCACGCTGAAACAGGCGGTGCTGCTCGGCCTGGCGGCCACGCTCTCCCATACGGCGGTGGTCTGGCTCGTTGCGATGGCGGGACTATGGTTTGGTCGGGGCTGGGATGCGCACACGTCCGAACCCTGGTTCCAGCTGATCTCCGGGGTGCTGATCGTTGCGATCGCCCTGTGGATGGCGTGGCGAACCTGGAAAGAGAGTCAGCCGCACGATCATCATCACGACCACGATCACCACCACCATGACCATGACCATGACCATGACCATGACCACCATCATGATCATCATCATCACCACGAACACTCGCTGGTTGAAGAAGAGTGGCAGGACGCCCACCAGCGCGCTCACGCGCAGGATATTAACCGGCGCTTCAGCGGTCAAAATGTCACCACAGGACAGATCGTGATGTTTGGCCTGACCGGCGGGCTTATCCCCTGTCCGGCGTCCATCACCGTGCTGCTGATCTGCCTGCAGCTGAAGCATTTCGCCCTCGGCGCGACGCTGGTGTTCAGCTTCAGTATTGGTCTGGCGTTAACGCTGGTCGCTTCCGGCGCGATTGCCGCCTTAAGCCTCAAGCACGCGACCAAACGCTGGCCCGGGTTTAGCGAATTCTCCCGTAAAGCGCCGTGGATCTCCGCTGCGCTGATTACCATAGTAGGGATTTACATGAGCCTGCATGGCCTGAGCGGCATTCTGGCGTAAGACTGCGGCCACGCTCTGTGGCCGCATCTTCATGGTCAGTTAAGGGTTCTGCTGCCAGCTGAAGGTATAGCGAAGCTGGCGTGTCTGCAGGAGGAATTCCGGCGAGACGCTGGGGCTCCAGGAGTCGTCGCCGCCCACGCCCATATGGAACGCATCGAGATTGAACCAGCATCCCGGCTCTTCCCGCAGCAGGTGATGATGGGTGGTCTCACGCAGCTGCTGCTGGCCGTAGCGGCTCACCGAGAAGTGGAACCAGCCGTTCAACTGATGCGCTCCCACCACAAGTTCCCGCGTATCACAGCGCAACCCATTTTCCGTCGGGAAGATATACGGCGTGTGCATCTCCGCCAGGGGTAATGTCCAGCGCCCCTGCCGTGCAGCCAGCTTTCTGTCCGGATAGTTTTCATGCGGCCCCAGCCCCAGCCAGTGAACGTTTTCCGGCGTTTCGGCAAGATGAACGCTCAGGCCAATGCGCGCAGGCTCCGGGATATCAGATGCAACATCGATCTGAATATCGCCATGCAGAACGCCTCGCTCGTCCACCCGCCAGACTTTACGGCTCATGAACAGGGCTTTGCCGCGATGCTCAAGGACGTGCTGGGTTGTGACCACCACTTCACCCGCATGCTGCTCTGCCTGACAGTGTAGAACGCGCGAGGTGAGATCGTACATGCCCGCCGCTTTCCAGCGTTCAACCCAGGCGTTCGGATCGATCTTCGTCGCTTCACTCACGCCAATGTCGTTGTCCAGCGGCGCGCGGCTGACGTTATCCGTCAGAGGTGAAAGCAGCGTTTCAACGCCATTTCGCCACCATTGAGTCAGATTTCCGGTTGCGCGATCGAATTGCCAGCGCTGTTGACGATGGGAGATCTCCAGGATGCGATCGTTTTGCGTTAACACCGGCGGCTCGCCCGCCGGGACTGGGGGAGCAATAAAGAGGGGAGCCGGAAGCGGCCACTGCTCCCACGCGCAGCGATGGTCAGCCGGAGACCACGGCGTTGCCCGCGGCTGGCGTACTTCAAGGTTAAGCCAGACCTCACCCGGACCGGCTTTCAGCGCCGGCAGGTCGATCTCCAGACGCTGGGTGCCTTCAGGCGCCATCGAGAGCGTCACCTCGCCCGCGGCCAGCACGTCCCCGTCCCGGACAACCGTCCAGTTCAGCACTTCGTTATCGGTATGGCGGAACAGGTAGCCGCTTTGCACCTCAATCACCAGCGGAGAGGTGCTGACCCGCGTAAAGGTAAAGAACTGCTGGGCGCGCTGCGCCTCGAACAGCGCCGGGTGCGGCGAGCGATCGGGGAACACCAGCCCGTTTAGACAGAACTGCCGATCGTTCGGCTTATCGCCGAAGTCTCCGCCGTAGGCCCAGAACGTATTGCCCTTTTCGTCCCGTTTCGTCAGGGCCTGATCGACCCAGTCCCAGACAAACCCGCCCTGCAGGCGAGGATGGCTGCGAAACGCTTCCCAGTATTTCGCAAACCCGCCAAAGCTATTTCCCATCGCGTGGGCATATTCACAGAGGATCAGCGGGCGCGTTTCATCCGGCATGCCGATCCATTTCTTGATTGACCATTTAGGCACTGCCGGGAAAGGCTGATCCCAATCGACCCGGGCGTACATCGGACAGACAATATCGGTCGCCGCGGTGTTCGCGCCGCCGCCTTCATACTGTACCGGACGCGTAGGATCGGTGGTTTTCAGCCAGCGGTACAGCGCATCGTGATTCGCGCCGTGGCCCGACTCATTGCCCAGAGACCAGATGATAACCGAGGGATGATTACGATCGCGCTGCACCATGCGGGTCACGCGCTCGCTCATGGCGGGCAGCCAGCGCGGATCGTCAGCAAGGCGGCTCATCGGCACCATGCCGTGCGTTTCGATATTGGCTTCGTCAACGACGTACAGCCCGTTGCGGTCGCAAAGCCGGTACCACAGGGGATGGTTCGGGTAGTGCGAGCAGCGCACGGCGTTGAAGTTGTGCTGCTTCATGATTTCGATATCGCGGCGCATGGTCGCTTCATCCATCACCTGGCCGTTTTCCGGATGATGCTCGTGCCGGTTAACCCCGCGGACTAGCAGCGGTTTACCGTTAAGCTTCAGCAGGCCATTGCCGATCTCAACGCGGCGGAAGCCAACGTCGCACGCCTCAATCTCCAGCAGCTCACCCTGCGGGTCAAGAAGCGCAATCGTCAGGCGGTACAGTTCTGGCGTTTCAGCACTCCAGAGCGCGGGCTGGTCAACGGGGATCGACGCCGTTAAGCGCTCTGCCCAGCTGCCGCGCTCGTCGACGATGGCAGATCCCGGACGCCGGGAAACGCTGGCGCATTTTTCACCCCTGCGCCACAGGGTCATGACCACCTCGCAGTCCGCAAAGCTGGCGCCTGCCAGCGCGACATCCACCTTCAGCACCGCGCGGTCCAGCTCCGCATTCAGGTCCGTCACCACGTGATAATCGGCAATCTGCGTCTCGGGTTTATGCAGCAAGGTCACATCACGGAAGATGCCGCTCATGCGCCACATGTCCTGATCTTCCAGATAGCTGCCGTCGCACCAGCGCAATACCATGACCGCCAGGCGGTTCTGCCCGGGGCATAGTGCCCCTGAGAGGTCAAATTCAGCGGGCAATCGGCTGTCCTGGGAATAGCCCATCCACTGACCGTTGCACCACAGATGGAACGCCGAATTCACGCCGTCGAAGATGATGCGGGTCTGCCCGCTCTGAAGCCAGGCGTCATCCACCTCAAATGTGAGCGAGTAACAACCGGTCGGATTTTCCTGCGGCACGAAAGGCGGGTTAACGGGAATGGGATAGGTGACATTGGTATAGATGGGTGTGTCGAACCCCTGCATCTGCCAGTTAGACGGCACGGGCATCGCAACGGCATCTGCGCAATCTTCGGTTACCCATGCCTGAGGAACCCGCTCCGGCGCGGTAAAGTAGCTAAACTGCCAAAGCCCGTTGAGAACGTGTCTGCTGGCGGATCCGGCGTCATCTCTGGCCGAAAGCTCATTGCGCCAGCTGTGCAACGGCGCGTGTGCGGCCAGACGGTTCCACTGGGTGACGCCAGGATTTTCCCAGTCCCGACGGGCCAGAATGGCGCTGAGGGTCAGCGGTGAAGTGGTGGACATAGTAACCTCTTTGCGAAGCGCTCACAATTTTAGTTAACATGCCCTGGCACCCGACAACGGTAAAGCGTTCAATCGCGGGGTAGCGAGTCCGATCACAAAGTTTTATTTGCGGGCAATCTGCTCGGCAAGCAGTGCCAGGCTTCTGAGCTGCTGCGCCAGATCCTCGCGTTCGGCCTGCTTCGGGTTGCAGCGCGCGCTGGAATGACGGGTAACCAGCGTCACCGGCAGTTGAACCTGCCAGCACGCCTCGTCCCCGGAGGGGGCCAGCAGCCACTCCACGCTGCGTTCGCCCGCCTCGCGAAACGCCTGACGAATAGTCGTCAACGGCGGGGAAAACCATGCGCTGTCGGCCGTATCGTCAAACCCCACCACCGAAAGCTGGCCTGGGATCGCGATCCCTTTTTCCGCGCAGGCGCGCATCACCCCGAGCGCCATCTGATCGTTCGCCACCAGAATCGCGTCCGGTAATGCCGCACCCGACAGCAGCACGTGTCCCTTCTCATAACCGCTGGCCGCGCTCCAGTCACCGTAGGCCACAGCCGTCGCGTTAAGACCCGCCTGCGCCAGCGTCGCTTTCCAGCCCGCCAGGCGCGCCCGCGCAGAGACCGAGCTTTCCGGCCCGCTCAGCAGAGCAATATTCCGATGTTCCAGTGAAAGCAGATGCTCAACGCCCAGACGCGCCCCCTGCTCCGCGTTAAACACGAGGCTGTTTACCCGCGCTGAGGGTGCCACATCGAGGAACAGCACCGGGACGGGCGACGCCAGCGCCCCAAGCTCTTCGGCATGCGGATCGTCAAGCGGCACGTTCACCAGCAACGCGTCCACCCGCTGTGCCAGCAGCGCCTGAAGCGCGGCCTGACACTGCTGGGGTTGCTCCACCATGGAAATCAGGACGCTCGCCCCCTGTTCCGCCGCACGCGATTTGACCGCCGACACAATTTGCGAAGGCGCGTGCAGGGCCAGGTCGGTGGTGATGAGGCCCAGCGAACGAGTGCGTTTACCCGCCAGCTGCTGTGCCCGAAGGTTTGGAACGTAGTGCAACTCCGCCATCGCCTGCTGCACCTTTTCTCGCGTGCGGGCAGACACATGTTCCGCATCGTTAATGACGCGCGAAACGGTCTGGTAAGAAACCCCCGCAAGGAGGGCGACATCATAGAGAGTGATTGCTTTCATGCTTTCTGGCATCGCGATTTTCGAAGAGCCTATTCTGGCACAGCGACGCCGTTAAAACATGTGAGCGCTTCGCAAAATTAAACAACCTGCTCCGGCTGGGGGATTTCCGCAATGCGCGGCTTCTGGCGGAACCAGGGCAGACAGAGCTGGATAAGCGGGCCAATGGTCAGAGCATACAATACGGTTCCCACCCCAAACGTGCCGCCAAGCACGCACCCAATCAGCAGAACGGACACCTCAATTGAGGTACGCACGCTGCGAATGGACCACCCCAGCCGGGCGTGAATCCCGGTCATCAGGCCGTCGCGCGGGCCTGGTCCGAAACCGGCCCCGATGTACATGCTGGTCGCAATCGCGTTCATCACGATGCCCGACACCAGGAAAGCAATTCGAACGGGTAACGAATCCAGCTCCGGGATAAGCGCCATGCTGGCGTCCGCCGCCAGACCGATACAAATCACATTGCTTATCGTGCCAAGGCCCGGCATCTGGCGCAGCGGGATCCACAGCAGCAGCACCGCAGCGCCGGTCACAATGATCACTGTCCCGATAGTCATCCCCAGCTGCATCCCCACCCCGAGGTGAAACACATCCCAGGGATCGACACCCAAATCGGAACGAATGAACATCGCGGTGGAAAGGCCATACAGTCCTAAACCGACATAAAGTTGTAGCAGACGACGTACCATTTTTATCTTCTCCAGTGAACCAGGCTTTCATCCTGACCTAAAATGGCACTATGATTAATGTCCAGTTTTCAAATAGTGGACTGCATATGTCATCACGTCGCTTCGGAAGCCAGTCGCTGGTACGCCTTTTAGGCCACTGGCAGCAAGCCTCATCCCGCACCCCGCTCTGGCGACAGCTGGCCGACGCGCTGCGTCTATTAATCCTTGATGGACGGCTGGCACTGAATACGCGGCTGCCGGGCGAGCGTGAGCTGGCCGCGGCGCTGGACGTGAGCCGTACCACCGTCAGCAGCGCGCTCGCCCACCTGCGTGAAGAGGGATATCTTGAAAGCCGCCACGGCAGCGGGTCGCGGGTCATTCTCCCGGACACGCGCGCCGTTCCCACTCTTTCCGCGGCGAGCGCCGCACTGGATCTCTCCACTGCCGCCCTCAATGCCGGGCCGGAGATCCATCAGGCTTATACCCATGCGCTCACGGCCATTACCCCGCATCTCTCGCTAACGGGCTACGATCAGCTAGGGCTACCGACGCTGCGGGAGGCCATCGCAGCGCGCTATACCGCGCGGGGTCTTCCCACCCGCGCAGACGAAGTGATGGTCGTCAATGGTGCCGTCAGCGGCTTTGCGCTGGTACTGCGAATGATGACCGGACCGGGGGACCGCGTCGTGGTCGATCATCCCACCTATCCGCTGGCGATTGCCGCCATTCAGGGGGCGCAGTGTCGGCCCGTAGGAGTGTCGCTGCCGGAAACCGGCTGGGATACGGATGGCTTTGCCGCAACGCTTGCCCAGACGGCGCCGCGCCTGGCGTACCTGATGCCTGATTTTCATAATCCGACCGGGCGCTGTATGGATATCGCCACCCGTCAGGCCATCACGGATATTGCAGCCCAAACCCGCACGGCGCTGGTGGTGGATGAAACGATGGTGGATCTCTGGTTTGATGCGCCTCCCCCGCCGCCGCTGGCTGCCTTTAACCCGCAGGCCACCGTCATCACCTTAGGCTCTGCCGGTAAAAGCTTCTGGGGCGGGCTGCGTCTCGGCTGGATCCGTGCCTCATCGCGCATCATCGCCACCCTTGCCCAGACGCGGGATACCCTGGATTTAGGCTCGCCGCTGCTCGAACAGCTGGCAATGCAGTGGCTCATTAATAACAGCGAGACGTTTCTGCCCGCACGCCGGAAGATGCTGGCGGAACGGCGCGATCGCTGTGGTGACCTGCTGCGCGAACATTTCCCGGAGTGGAAATTCCACGAGGCGGAAGGCGGGCTCTCTTACTGGATAGAACTCCCGGGCATGCTGGCGACACAGCTTGCTGCGCGGGCTGAAATTCTGGGGATCAATCTGGGGACCGGTACGCGATTTGGTTTATCGGGGGCGTTTGACCGCTATTTACGTATGCCCTTCTCGCTGGAATCGACAGAGCTTGAGCAGGCATTGCTGAGGATCAAACCGTTATGGCTCGCCCTGAATAAAAACGTGCCATCGTTAAAACGCAGCGTGATCTAATATTAGAATATTTGAAGCAGATCATAAAATAAAAACTGCTGACTGTAACATATGCAATCAGCAGTTTTCACTGGTCAGGTTTTAATGCTGAGGAGGAATAGGAAAGCCTTTTAGTGAAATAACGAAGTTATCACCGTCTTTCTTTATTTTTGCACCGGTATCACACCAGTCAGACGCAATACGAAAGAACTCATCGCTTCCAACATTCCAGCCAAGACGTACATGCTTCACGTAGCCTGAACGCAACAGATCGCAGGCCTCGTTGTAGTCACTGGCGGTTGACAGTTGTTGTTTCATTTTCTCTTCTTCAGAAGTTTACGTAGAGCCTTGATTTCTTTGGGAGTAAAAGGAGAAACACTCTCTTCTTCCGTATGCTGATTATCAATATCCTCTTCCGATACTCCCGCCTCTTCTACTGCTTCGAATGCCAGCAGCAGCAGTTTCTCTGTCGTCACGCTTAAATTCTCGTTATTGCTTTCCGCATAGTGGCGAAGCCTTTCTTTTAGCGCGTCATCAATCTTAACGTTTAATACCGCTGTAGCCATGTTTGTCACTTCCCTTCGGAATAAGTACTTTATTTAATACACGAAGTTAACAATATTATCCAGATATATATATTTTCGAGTTGTGGAAGAAAATAACCGTCCGATTATAAAATGACAGTCTATTATTACAGGTTTATGACAATATTATTTCAGTGCCATGAAATATATATTACACGATATAGGCGCATTTTTATTGTGGGATAATGATTTAATGGAGAGGCGAAGCTGAAGACTCTTATGAGGCCACAAATGGGTGGGGGCCCTGCCAGCTACATCCCGGCACACACGTCGTCTGCCCTGGCTGCTTCCTTCCGGACCTGACCTGGTGAACAGAGTAGCGTTGCGGGAGAACCAACAGAGCCCCCATTGAGAGCGTTGATAACCAACGCGCTGGCGCATTATCCCTGTGCTAAGGCCCAATTGCAAGCGACCAGCAACCGGATGCTGGTTTCTTGCGCAAACAGGCGCAGCAATCATGACGATCTTCGTTTACCATAGCTTTGCATAAACTCCCCACAGGTAAAGGTATGGACGAACACGACTCCTTTCCACAGCGCGTATGGCAAATTGTGGCCTCAATCCCGGAAGGCTTTGTCACCACCTATGGTGATGTCGCGCGTCTGGCCGGTTCCCCGCGCGCGGCACGGCAGGTTGGAGGCGTCCTGAAACGACTGCCGGAAGGCAGTACGCTGCCCTGGCATCGGGTGGTGAATCGTCATGGTGCCATTTCGCTCACCGGACCGGATCTCCAGCGTCAGCGTCAGGCTTTACTTGCAGAGGGAGTGCAGGTGTCGGGGTCGGGTCAGATCGATTTGCAAAAGTTTCGCTGGGTGTATTGACCCCTCTCCTGAAGGAGAGGGGTCAATACAGACATTACATCTGAGTCGGTGGGGTTGGCAGGGACGGCTGATTGGTCTGCGGTGCGATCGGGACTTCGGTCTGCTGCACCGGCACCAGGTTCAGATCAATTTTGGTACCACCGTTGTTGATCGCTTCCTGGACCGTATCGGTGATAAAGACCAGCTTACCGTTAATCGTTACCGCAGCACTCAGCAGGATGCGGGCGTTAGGCTGCACGTCCGACGGGTTATACGGCAACACGAAGCTAAACGGCGCCTGCTTGCCTTCAGTACGAACGGCACGCTGGGCCACAACTTTCGACGGCGCGTCAGCCAGAGAAGCATCCGACAGTGTTACGGTTAATACCGCATCTGGCGGCAACGCAACTCTCTGTTTAATCCAGATGGTACCGGAAACGTTAGGCTGCTGAATGGATTGCTGCGAAAGGGTATTAATCCCGTTCGGGTCTGCAGCTGGTACCGGCACCTGGGCGCTCTTACCGGCACAGGCGGACAACGCCACCGCAATCGCTACACCACCTAGCATAGGCACGAGTTTCATTGAAGTCTCCTTATCAATGCACCAGCGGGATCGATCCCATCCGATGTCGTTTCAATCACATAACGTATCCAAGTGTGGCACAGATCACCGATTTATGCCTGAAAACGTCACGATATTCAGATTATTCTACCCATCCGACCACTTTCATTTCTGCGTTATACTCTGCCTATCTTTCGCTACGGCGTTTATTGAGGACAACTATGAGTCAGGCACTGAACAATCTGCTGACATTACTGAATCTGGAAAAAATTGAGGAAGGACTCTTTCGCGGACAGAGCGAAGATCTCGGCTTACGTCAGGTTTTCGGGGGGCAAGTCGTCGGACAGGCTCTGTACGCAGCAAAGGAGACCGTCCCGGCAGACCGTCTGGTGCATTCATTCCACAGCTACTTCTTACGCCCTGGCGATAGCGCAAAACCAATTGTGTATGACGTTGAAGTTCTGCGAGACGGCAACAGCTTTAGCGCGCGCCGCGTAGCGGCCATTCAGAACGGCAAGCCGATCTTTTACATGACCGCCTCTTTCCAGGCGCCGGAACCCGGCTACGAGCATCAAAAAGTGATGCCCCCGGCTCCGTCGCCCGACTCTTTAAAATCAGAGACGGATATCGCCCGCGCGCTGGCGCATCTGCTTCCGCCGCAGGTCAAAGAGAAATTTCTCTGCGATAAGCCGCTGGAGATCCGCCCGGTTGAGTTCCACAACCCGATGAAAGGCCATACCGCCGAGCCGAAACGCCAGGTCTGGATCCGTGCCAACGGGACCGTGCCGGAAGATTTCCGCGTGCATCAGTATCTACTCGGCTATGCGTCAGATTTCAACTTCCTGCCGGTGGCGCTGCAGCCGCACGGGGTAGGTTTCCTGGAAAAAGGAATGCAGGTCGCGACAATCGATCACTCTATGTGGTTCCACCGTCCGTTCAACATGAATGAGTGGCTGCTTTACAGCGTGGAGAGTACGTCAGCGTCGAGCGCGCGCGGGTTTGTGCGTGGGGAGTTTTATACTCAGGATGGCGTGCTGGTCGCGTCTACGGTGCAGGAAGGGGTGATGCGTAATCGCGGGTGATTGTGTACGGCCTGATGCCCTCACCCTGACTATCTCTCGCGAGGAGAGGGAATAAACATTAAAAACGGCAACCGAAGTTGCCGTTTTGCTGTTTATTATGCGTTATACGCATTCTCGCCGTGGCTGTTGACGTCCAGACCTTCGCGCTCCTGCTCTTCCGGTACGCGCAGACCCACCGTCATATCCGCCAGCTTATAGCCAATGAAAGCGACTACGGCAGACCAGACAACGGTGATAGCGATACTTTCCAGCTGCACCAGCACCTGATGAACCATGGTCACGCCTTCTGCGTAGCCCACGCCACCGAGCGATTTCGCGGCAAAGATACCGGTCATGATACAACCCACGATGCCGCACACGCCGTGCACGCCAAACACATCGCATGGGTCGTCAACGCGCAGCACACGTTTCAATGCGGTCACGCCCCACAGACCCGCCAGACCGGACACCAGGCCGACCAGCAGCGCACCGCCCACGCCGACATAACCACACGCTGGCGTAATGCCAACCAGACCGGCAATGGCCCCCGAACAGGCACCCAGCAGAGAAGGTTTGCCACGTACCGCCCACTCACCAAACACCCAGGAGAGGATTGCACCCGCAGTTGCCACAACGGTGTTCACGAAGGCCAGCGCGGCGATTTCGTTTGCTGCACTTGCCGAGCCGGCGTTGAAGCCAAACCAGCCAAAGTAGAGGATAGCCGTACCGGTAAATACCATCGGCAGGTTGTGCGGTTTGAACGCTTCTTTACCGAAGCCCACGCGTTTGCCAATCAGGTAGGCACCCACCAGGCCCGCTACCGCGGCGTTGATGTGAACAACGGTACCGCCCGCGAAGTCCAGCGCGCCGTGCGTTGCCAGCAGACCGCCACCCCAGACCATGTGCGCAATCGGCACATAGGAGAGCGTCATCCAGACCACCACGAAGATCAGCACGGCAGAGAAACGGATACGCTCGGCGAGCGCGCCCACAATCAGCCCGACGGTAATACAGGCGAAGGAGCCCTGGAACGCAACGTGGATGTACTGATAGAAACTGCCCATCAGCGCGGTCAGCTCAATATTTTTCAGCATCACCCAGTCGAAGTTACCAAAGAACGCGTTGCCCGTACCGAACGCCAGCGAGTAACCGTAAACCACCCACAGCACGCAGACCAGTGCGAACGTCACGGCAACCTGCGTCAGCATGGAGAGAACGTTTTTGCCACGGATCAGGCCGCCGTAGAACAGCGCAATGCCCGGAATTGACATGAACAGCACCAGCGCGGTGCTGATCATCATAAAGGCGTTATCGGCTTTGTCGACCACCGCTGGGGTAGCAGCCAGCGCCAGGCCCGGCAGCAGCGCCAGCGAACCCAGACCCGTTTTGAGTGTTGCTATCTTCATTTTCTCGATCCCTATCACTGTGTGCCAGGAGTTACTTACAGAGCCGCTTCGTCAGATTCGCCGGTACGGATGCGAATGACGCGCTGCAGTTCGGCAACGAAAATTTTGCCGTCGCCAATTTTGCCGGTATAGGCCGCTTTGCTAATGACATCAATGACTTCATCAAGCTGATCGTCAGCAATCGCGACATCAATTTTTACTTTTGGCAGAAAGTTAACGCTGTATTCCGCCCCGCGATAAAGCTCGGCATGACCCTTCTGACGACCAAAGCCTTTCACTTCGGTGACAGTCAGTCCCTGAATACCCATTGAAGACAACGCTTCACGCACGTCTTCGAGTTTGAATGGTTTGATTACAACCGTAACCAGCTTCATAGATCCCCTCCAGTCAGAATTCGGTAATGGCCGCAGCTTACGCAGAAGGTATTGCAAGGGGTGTGCCAGAAATGAAAACGAGGGGGAACGGCGGCGCACAGAGCATTACGCAGCCGTAATAAACAAACAAGCGAAAAAAAACGCACCATGCCGGTGCACGGTGCGTTTCAGTTTTGCACCAACAGGAATGACTGTTAGCGCGTCGCCTCATTTTGGTGCATCAGGCGCTAAGCGACTCTTCATCACGCACGCTGGCCGCCAGCTCTTCGCCCGCCAGCTGCAGCTGGTACATCTGCCAGTAGCGACCTTTTGCTTCCAGCAGTTCACGGTGCGTACCGCGTTCAACGGCCTGTCCGCGGTGTAGCACCAGAATGGTATCGGCATCAACGATGGTGGAAAGACGGTGGGCAATCACTACCAGCGTCGTATGGTCGCGTACCGCGGCCAGCGCCTGCTGGATGGCCTGCTCGGTACCGGAGTCAATACTGGCCGTGGCTTCATCCAGAATCAGAATCTGCGGCGTTTCAATCAGCACCCGCGCCAGCGCCAGGAGCTGCTTTTGCCCGACGGAGAGATTGTTCCCCTGCTCGCCCAGTTTGGTATTGATCCCATCGCTAAACCCGCGCGCCAGCTCTGCCAGCTGCACTTTTTCCAGCACGTCCCAGACCTGCTCCTGCGAGTAGTCTCGCCCCAGGGTCACGTTGGCGTAGAAGGTATCGGCAAGCACGACCGGATCCTGCTGCACCATCGCGACGCCTTTACGCAACACGGTGTGGCTGAGAGACGCGAGCGGGCGCCCGTCGAGGCGGATTTCACCGTGCGTGACCGGGTAATAGCCCATCAACAGGCTGGCAAGCGTACTCTTACCGCTGCCGGTATGCCCCACCAGGGCCACAAAACCGCGCGACGGAACGTCAAGCGTGATGTCCTGTAGCACAAGCCGGTCTTCGCGATAGGCAAACGAGACGTTATCAAAGGCGATAGTCCCGCTTTGCAGAGGCCGCTCGTCATTGCCGTAGGCCTGGCGCGGCCTGTCCATCAGCTCAAAGACGCGCTCCCCGGCGACCACTGCCTGCTGCAGCATCGATTGCTGGGTGGTGAGCTCTATCAGCGGCTCGTTAAGACGCCCGAGATAGCTGATAAAGGCGTACAGCACGCCCACTTCAATCGTACCGTTTGAGCTCAGCCCAAAGAGCATCAGCAGCCCGCAAAGCACCAGCGCCGAGAAAAGGCTCAGCAGCGGACGCAGCAGGAAACCATCAAGCCGCAGCGTCTGCATACGCGCCATATAGTGCGAACGGCTGGCTTCTCCCATGCGTTCGCCAAAGCGGGCCTGCTGGCGGAACTGCTGGATGACGCTCATGCCGTTGATCACTTCGTTGAAGCCATCGTTGATGTCGGCCAGATACGCGCGAACCCGACGCACGATTGGCGTGCTGTAGCGCTGGTAAATGACCATGACAATCAGCACCGCCGGGAAGATGGTGATCGCCACCAGCGCCATGCGCCAGTCGAGGCTGAACATCGCCACCAGCATCGCGCCAATCAGCGCCGCGCTGCGTAACACCGTCGCAACCACGGTAACGTACAGATCGCGGATCACCTCGGTATCGTTGGTCACGCGCGAAATCACCTGCCCGACCGGCTGGATATCAAACTCGCTGAGCGGCTGGCGAAGCGCCGCGTCCATCACATCCGTACGCAGCTGCTGAACGACGCCCACGGCTGCGCGGTTAAACAGCAGAGACTGAGCATAGTGCAGCCCTGCCGCCGCCAGCTGCAGGCCAACGTAGGCCACGCCTAAGCCCGCCACCAGCCCCAGCGGAAGGTAGCTTTTGGCGACCATGTTGTCGATAAAATAGCTGATGAGCAGCGGACCGCTCACTTCAGCAATCGCCGCTATCCAGAGTAGAAGCACGGCCACGGAGAGCGGTTTACGCCACGGTGAGCCGTAGGCCAGCAGACGTTTGAGCGTCGGCCACATCGTTCCAAGCTTACGCACTGGCGGTCTCCTCATCCTGCTCAGGCGCATCGTCCAGCGCCGCCTCAAGCTGTTGATAGCGGTACATATCGCGATACCAGCCCGGCTGCTCGGCAAGCATTTCATGCTGCCCGCGCTGGGCAATGTGCCCGTGCTGTAAGACCACAATTTCGCTGGCTTCGGTGAGCGCCGACAAACGGTGGGCGCTGATAATCACCGTGCGTCCGTCGCCCCACTGGCGCAGGTTATGCAGGATCTGATGCTCGGTACGGCCGTCCACGGCGGAAAGCGCATCATCCAGGATCAGAATTTCAGCATTCAGCAGCAGCGCGCGGGCAATGGAGATGCGCTGTTTTTGTCCCCCGGACAGCATGACGCCACGTTCCCCGACTTCCGTTTCGTACCCCTGCGGCAGACGCAAAATATCATCATGTACGCTGGCCAGACGCGCCACATGTTCAATCTCGTCCTGCGTCGCTCCGGGGCGTCCCAGGGCAATGTTGTTCGCCACGGTGTCTGAAAATAAAAACGGCGTCTGGCTGACGACCGCCAGGCGACCGCGCCACTCATCCAGCAGCAGTCTGGTCAGGGGAATATCGTGGAAGCGGATATCGCCCTCGGTGACGTCAAAGTGGCGCTGAAGCAGAGAGAGCACCGTACTTTTGCCGGATCCCGTCGGGCCGCAGATGCCCAGCATTTGCCCTGGCTGCAGGGTAAAGCTGACGTTCTCCAGCACCGGATGCTCCGTATGCGGATAGACAAACTTGCGGACGTCGACGGTCATGACGCCGCGTCCTTCCGGCACGGCTTCGCTACCGTCGATGACCACCGGCGCTTCGGCCAGCATGGCGCGAATGCGGCTGTAGGCAGCGCTGCCGCGCTCCACGATGTTAAACATCCAGGCCAGCGCCAGCATCGGCCAGATCATCAGCCCCAGATACATCGCAAAGCTGGTCAATTGCCCCAGGGTAAGCGTGCCCTGCACCACCATCCAGCTTCCGCCACCAATGGCCAGCATATTTGCCATGCCGATTGCGATATAAATCGTCGGATCAAATCGCGCATCAATGCGCGCGACGCGCATGTTTTTCGCCCCGGTGTCTGCCGCATCGGCGGCAAACAGCGCAGACTGCCGGTCTTCCAGGCCAAACGCTTTGATCATGCGGATGCTGGTCATGCTCTCCTGGGTGCGATCGTTCAGAGACGAAAACGCCGCCTGCGCCAGCTTGAAGCGCTCGTGCAGCTGTTCGCCATAGCGATTGATCGCCAGCGCCATGATCGGCATCGGCAGCAGGGCGAGCAGGGTCAGCTGCCAGCTGATCTGCGTGGACATCACGATCAGCACCGCACATCCCATCACCAGCGAGTCCACCAGCGTCAGCACCCCTTCCCCGGCGGCAAAAACCACGCGATCGACGTCGTTTGTCGCGCGGGCGATGAGATCCCCGGTGCGATGACGCAGATAAAATTCGGGATGCTGTCGGCTCAGCTGGCGGTAAAAATCTTCACGCAGCTCAACGGCCAGCTGATAGGACGCACCAAACAGCAGCACGCGCCAGACGTAGCGCAGCAGATAAACAATGACCGCCGTCAGCACCAGCGTGCCGACCCACATCAACACCCGTGCGGTGGTGTAATGCTGTTCGGTGACGCCATCAACGACGTACCCCACCACTTTCGGCGGGATCAGCTGCAGGATGGCAATAATAATAAGCAGGGCGACTGCACCGAGGTAGCGTTGCCACTCCCGACGAAAGTACCAGCTTAATTGGGCAAATAATCGCACGCGGTTTGTTCCTGAAGGTATTTTACGAAGTTATTCAATGGGTAATGCTGTGGTGTATTTAATCTGTTCCATGGCGAAGCTTGAGGTGACGTCCGACAAACCCGGTACGCTGTTCACCAGCCGCTTGTAGAAGTCATCATAGCGCTTCATGTCGGCCACCTGGACGCGCATCAGGTAATCATACTCTCCGGCCATACGCCAGAAACCGAGCACCTCGGGCATCTCAGACACCTGAGTAACGAAGCGGCAATACCACTCGCTGCTGTGATGCTGGGTTTTTATCAGCACAAATGCCGTCAACCCAAGCCCCAGTTTTTCGGGATCTAACAACGCGACGCGCCCCAGAAGAATGCCGTCATCTTCCAGCTTCTTAAGGCGCTTCCAGCATGGAGTGGTGGTCAGATTAACGGCATCTGCCAGCGCCTGCAAAGAGAGGGTACAGTCATTTTGCAGCAATGAAAGGAGCTTGCGGTCAATTTTATCTAGCATACCCACCTCACAGAGAAAATTTTTCTCTCTTCATTCTATTTTAAAGGCCAGATAGCAACAATTTTTTCTGTGCTTTTCGCTATCCTAGGCACAAAATGACAAACGGATAACGATGATGAATAGCACCTGGGTTAAACATGCGATCAGCGAAATCAATGCCGACTATCAGCGCTCGGCGGATACGCACCTGATTCGCCTTTCCCTGCCGGGATTTGACGGCATTCAGCTCTATCTGAAAGATGAAAGCACCCATCCCACCGGTAGCCTGAAGCATCGCCTGGCGCGCTCGCTGTTTTTATACGGTTTATGTAACGGCTGGATTAAAGAAGGCACCACTATTATTGAATCTTCATCCGGTTCAACGGCGGTGTCCGAAGCCTATTTCGCCCGCCTGCTGGGCCTGCCGTTTATCGCGGTGATGCCGTCCTGCACCGCAAAACGCAAAATCGAACAGATCGAATTTTACGGCGGACGCTGCCACTTTGTGGAAAGCGCCTGCGAAATCTACGCCGCCTCCGAAATGCTGGCCCGCGAGCTGAACGGCCACTATATGGACCAGTTCACCTTCGCCGAGCGCGCGACGGACTGGCGCGGCAATAACAACATTGCCGACAGTATTTTCCGCCAGATGACCCACGAACCGCATCCGGTTCCGTCCTATATCGTCATGAGCGCCGGTACCGGCGGCACGTCAGCCACGATTGGACGCTACATTCGCTGTCAGGGCTACGATACCCAACTGATGGTGGTTGACCCGCAGAACTCCGTGTTCCTCGACTACTGGCAAAATCGCGATGCCGCTCTGCGCAGCCCGGTGGGCAGTAAAATTGAAGGGATTGGCCGCCCGCGCGTGGAGCCCTCTTTTATCCCCGACGTCGTGGATGAGATGATGCGCGTGCCGGATGCCGCAAGCGTGGCAACGGCGCACTGGCTGGAAACGCAGCTGGGCCGCAAAGTGGGCGCATCAACGGGCACAAATATGTGGGGCGCACTGCAGCTTGCCGCCCGTATGCGCGAAGAGGGGCGCACCGGTTCCATCGTCACGCTGCTGTGCGACAGCGGCGAGCGCTACCTTGAAACTTACTATAACGCGGAGTGGGTGCAGGCCAACATCGGCGATATCGCCCCGTGGAAAGCACAGATTGCAGACCTGGTGAAATAAAAAAAGCCAGACCGAAGTCTGGCTTGCTGGAAGGGTCTCACTATTCGGGGGAATACGGGAGATTGTTGTTGTCCAGCCAATGCGTCAAAAAATGGGACACTGCTTCATTGCGGCAGTGGCCAATAACCGGCAGATGAGGAAGTTCAGCTTTCAGCTGCGCCATCGCATTCCCCATGATCAGACCGCGACCTACGCTACCCAGCATTTCGCGGTCGTTCATGGCGTCACCAAACGCCATACACTCCTGAAGCGTTAAGCCCAGGTGGTCGCTCAGCACCGCCAGAGCGGAGCCTTTGTTACAGCCCACCGGCAGCACTTCCAGACAATCCTCCGCCGAGAAGGTCAGATGCGCCCGGTCGCCCAGCGCCTCATTCAGCTGAATCCTTAAGCGGGACAGATCGTCATGATCGCCGCAGAAGCAGATCTTGGTTACCGCATGGGCGGGGATCCGTCGAAGATCGATAAGCTGATATTTGAAACCGCTGTATACATGCGCGTGCAGCAGTTCAGGAATTTCACGTCCGGTAAACCAGCCCCGATCGTTAAAAACGTGGATACTGGCCTGCGTGTCCCAGGTGCTGTGCAGCACGATATCCGCGACTTCCGGGTTGAGATCCTGGAGGTGCAGCACATCCCCTTCTACGGAGTGAATTCGCGTCCCGTTGCCGGTGATGAGAAAGGCGTCGAGGGAAAACGCGCCCAGCAAATGGCGCATCTCCAGCACATGGCGGCCAGTGGCAAACGTCAGGGTGACATCACGCTCGCGCAGGCGCTTCAGCGTGTTCAGGGTTTTTTCCCCTAAACGGTGATCCGGCATTAACAGCGTACCGTCCATATCAAATGCAGCGAGCCGAGCCATGATTACTCCCGAAATGTGATGCGGTTAACTTGTGCAACAGTATCGTGTGAGATATACGGAAGTAATAGTGAATAGATGAAAATTATTGTTCCGGGTTTCTTATGCGCCAGCTCAATCGACTCAACCAGTATCACCGCCTCTGGCAGCCTTCTCAGGGCGCAACGCAACAGGTCACCATCAGCGAGCTGGCCGCCCGCTGTTTTTGTAGCGAGCGGCATGTCCGAACCCTGCTGCGCCAGGCTCAGGAGGCGGGCTGGCTCAGCTGGCGCGCGCAGTCTGGCCGCGGTAAGCGCGGTGAGCTAACGTTCCATGTCGCCCCGGAGTCACTGCGCAATGCGATGATGGAAGAGGCGCTGAAAAGCGGGCAGCAGCATAACGCGCTGGAACTGGCCCAGCTTGCCCCTGAAGCGCTGCGGTCATTACTGCATCCTTTTTTGGGCGGGCAGTGGCAAAACGACACGCCGACGCTGCGCATACCCTACTATCGCTCCCTGGAGCCGCTTCAGCCGGGGTTTTTACCGGGCCGGGCAGAGCAGCATCTGGCGGGACAGGTCTTCTCAGGCCTGACGCGTTTTAACGGTAACAGCAGTGAACCCACGGGCGATCTGGCGCATCACTGGGATGTCTCTGATGACGGCCTGCGCTGGCATTTCTACATTCGCTCCACCCTGCACTGGCATAACGGCGATAAAATAGAAACGGCGCAACTCCAGCGAAGTCTAACAGCACTGTTGACGCTTCCCGCCCTGCGCACTCTGTTTCAGAGCGTCTTATGTATTGAAACAACGCATCCACAGTGTCTGACGTTTACGCTGCACCAACCTGACTACTGGCTGCCGCACAGGCTGGCAACCTACTGTAGCCGTCTGGCGCATCCCGACCATCCTGCGGTTGGCAGTGGCCCGTTTCGGCTGGCTGCCTTTGAGTCCGACCTGGTTCGTCTGGAAAGCCATGAGGAGTATCACCTGAGCCATCCGCTGCTCAAAGCCATCGAATATTGGATCACCCCCCAGCTTTTTGATTACAGGCTGGGTACCAGCTGTCGCCACCCGGTGCAAATCGCGATCGGCGAGGCTGACGAGCTGGAAAGTCTGCGGCTGGTAAGCAGCAGCACCAGCCTGGGGTTCTGTTACCTCACGCTAAAACAGAGCGCGCGCCTGAGTGAGATCCAGGCAAAGCGGCTTATCAATATCATTCATCTCTCCAGGCTTCTCCACACACTTCCGCTAAACGAAGGGCTTATCACGCCCACCCAGGAACTGCTTCCCGGGTGGACCATCCCCGAATGGCCTGATTTATCGGACGTAACCCTCCCTGAAGCGTTGACGCTGGTTTACCATCTCCCTGTTGAGCTTCACACCATGGCCAGCCAGTTGAAGGCATACCTGGCGCTGCAGGGGTGTGAACTGACCGTCATCTTTCACGACGCCAAGACGTGGGGCGGATGCCTGGAGCTTGCCGATGCAGACATCATGATGGGGGACAGGCTGATTGGCGAAGCGCCGGAATATACGCTTGAACAGTGGCTGCGCTGCGATGCCCTCTGGCCGCACGTTCTTAGCGCTCCGGCTTACGCTCATCTGCAAGCGACGCTGGATGCGGTACAGACTCAGGCCCAGGCTCGGGATAGACACGCGGGACTGCAAGCCATCTTTAACCGGTTAATGGAGAGTGCGGTGCTGACGCCACTCTTTAATTATCAATACCAAATCAGTGCTCCACCTGGCGTGAATGGTATACGCCTCAATACCCGCGGCTGGTTTGACTTTACCGAAGCCTGGCTGCCCGCGCCCAAATCGTGAAGAAGCTGGTCGCCGTCGTGGTCAGACGGTAACATAACGTTTTTACCGTAACAGTCGAGATGATTTATGAAACGTGCCGTCGTCGTGTTCAGCGGAGGACAAGACTCAACTACCTGCCTGGTCCAGGCCCTTCATCAGTACGATGAAGTTCACTGTGTCACTTTCGATTATGGTCAGCGTCATCGCGCTGAAATCGACGTTGCTCGTGAATTAGCCCTGAAACTGGGCGCACGCGCGCACAAGGTGCTGGACGTTACGCTGTTAAATGAACTGGCCGTGAGCAGCCTCACCCGCGACAGTATTCCTGTACCAGACTACGAACCCGATGCCAGCGGCATTCCAAATACCTTCGTGCCGGGCCGTAATATCCTCTTCCTGACCCTGACGGCGATCTACGCCTACCAGGTAAAAGCCGAAGCGGTGATAACGGGCGTGTGCGAGACCGACTTCTCCGGCTACCCGGACTGTCGTGATGAGTTCGTGAAAGCCTTAAACCACGCCGTCAATCTGGGGATGGCGAAAGAGACGCGCTTTGAAACTCCGCTCATGTGGCTGGATAAAGCCGAAACCTGGGCGCTGGCGGACTACTGGGGCAAGCTGGACCTTGTTCGCAGCGAAACGCTCACCTGCTATAACGGCATCAAAGGCGACGGTTGCGGCCAGTGCGCGGCCTGTAATCTGCGCGCTAACGGGCTAAACCACTATCTTGCCGATAAATCCGGCGTGATGGCCGTGATGCAGAAAAAAACCGGACTTAAATAGGGCTACTTGACCGTGCTGTCGAACAGTTTCACACCGGCAGCACGGGTGACTTTCATCAGCGTTGTCAGCGTTGGGTTGCCGTTGTCTGATAGGGTTCGGTATAGCTGCTGACGGGACAGACCTGCTTTGGCAGAAATTTCTCCAATACCGCCTCGCGCTTCAATGACCTGACGGAGTGCAATGAGATAGGCGGGGATCCCCTGGTCTTCATAGATCTCTTCCAGGGCTGTTTGCAGATAACGCTGAGCGTAGGAAGGATTCTCTCTCAGCATTTTCACAACAGCATCATGGTGGCTAACGGAGCTCGAATATTTTCGTTCAGCGGCGCTCATTGGAATGTCCTTTTGTTTGACGATCTTTCCAGTAATTTATTGCCAGTTTGATATCTGCTTTTTGGCTCTTTTTGTCACCACCGATCAGTAACAATAAAACCTGCCGATTCTCTACTGAAAAATAGATCCTGTAGCCGGGGCCACTGTCGACTCGCATCTCCCAAACACCTTCCCTGAGATACCGGTAATCGCCAAAATTACGTTTTATCGCACGGTTAATCCGCATAAGGATCCGGAAAACCATATCCGGATCCTTTCGATTCATTCTGGCAACCCACTCCTCAAACGGTACTTTCCCGTCACGGGTCCGGTAGCGTTCAACAACATAGTCCCTGTCCATTATTCTATCCCTGAAAAATCCTTTTGTCTTTTATAAAAGACAAACTTTCTATGCGATCATCAACTCCAGCTTTTCCCGCAATTCCCCTTCCAGTGGTAGCGCTTTCTGCGTTTTCAGATCGATACAGACGAACGTGATCAACGCATCTGCGATCACCTGCCCTTCTGGATCGAGCGTCACCACCTGGCTTAAGACCCCACTTTTGCCATTGATCTGTTGCACCTGGCTGGTGACCGTGAGCACATCACCCAGCACGGCCGGACGGCGGTAGTTGATGTTGATATTGACGACCACAAACGCGATGTTGTGCGCGGTCAGCCACTGAAAGCTTTCGCTATTTTCCAGTCCGTCCCAGCGCGCTTCTTCAAGAAACTCAAGATAGCGAGCGTTGTTCACATGCTGATAAACGTCGAGATGAAAACCGCGTACTTTGATTTTTGTCTGCATAGCGCAATAGCCTTTACTGTTATTGTAGGAAGAGAGGTCATAACTGGTATGACCTCTTTATCCTGGCAAAATTTTGCCGCAGTGCAAGAAATTGCGTAATTACAACGTCAGGTGTGAGAGGTTGCGCTCAACCAGCGCGCTGCCCATGCCCGGCACCTGCTTGAGATCGTCGACCGTTTTGAAAGGACCATACTCTTCGCGGTAACTAACGATGGCCTGCGCTTTTTTCAGGCCCACACCATTCATCGCGCGGGCGAGATCTTCCGCTGAGGCCGAATTGATACTGACCCGCGTACCGTCATCATCCGCATTTTTACCGGCGTCTGTCGCTTTGGTTTGCCCTTGCGCCGGCGCTGCCGCGTCGGACTTGCTCTGGGTAGCTTGTGTTTTGGCGGCGGGGGCCGAGGCCATCGCACCCGCGCTCATCCCGGTGGTGGCAATAGCCAGCGTAATTAACAGTGCTTTGATTCCACATTTCATGCTGTATCTCCTTGTTTGTTGACAGCCAGGTCACAATAGCCACCAGATAAAACCGGCACAAACAGCAGATTGCAGAAATGGAAAAGGCCGCGAAAGCGGCCTTTAGTTTTTGCAGAGCGTTACGAAAATCTGCGAGCAGACACGTAATTACTGCTGCTGAGTCATGACATCACCCAGCTTGATTTTGGCTTCTTTACGCAGGTTACTCATCATGGCTTCGAAGGCAATCTGGGCATTGTTCTGGGTAATTCCCTGAACCATCGCTTTCTTCTGCGCTTCTGGCAGGGTGCCGGCTTTTACTTCATCAAGCGCCAGCAGAACAACGTTACCCTGCGTATCGGTGGTGGTACCAAAGCTTGGCTTGTCCTTTGCAGGCAGCGTCAGACCAAACGCGGCCTGGCTGATTGGGTCCTGGCCGGTACGGCTCAGCGTTTTCGCTTCACCGAAGCTCAGGCCAGCCGCTTTCAGCGCGTCTTCTTTACCCGCTTTCAGATCGGACAGAATCTTCTCAGCATCCAGTTTCGCCTGCTGTTCCGCTTTGTTGTGCTTAACCTGAGCGACAACCTGATCCTTCACTTCCGCCAGCGGTTTGACCGCTTCTGGCTTGTGTTCGCTGACGCGCAGCACAAACGCACGATCGCCGTCGACGGTAATGATGTCAGAGTTACTGCCCGGCGTGCCGTTCTCACCCACCAGACCACCGTTGAAGATGGCATCGGAAACCGGTTTGAAGTTCAGCTCTTCCGGCAGGTTGTCGCGACCAAACCAGCCCGTCTCAACCGCCTTCACGCCGGCCGCCTGCTCTGCACCTGCCAGAGATTCGTTGTCGTTGCTGGCGGCATCGCTCACCTTCTGCTGCAGCGCGTAGTAGGCATCCAGCGCTTTTTCCTGTTTCACTTTCGCCGCGATATCATCGCGAACGTCAGCCAGCGGCTTGGTTTTCGCCGCGGTGATGTCGTCCAGGCGAACGACCAGGAAACCAACGGAAGACTTAATAACACCAGAAAGCTGGCCTTTCTCTTTCAGACCGGCATTTTTCAGCTCGTCAGGGGTGGTCGCGTCTTCCAGCCAGCCCATATCACCGCCGTTTTTCGCCGAGATAATGTCGGTGGATTTCGCTTTCGCAACGGTCGCGAAATCAGCGCCTTTGTTCAGCTCATCCAGCGCCGCTTTAGCATCGGCCTCGGTTTTCGTCTGAATCACGCTGTAGCGGTTACGCTGCGGCTGAGTGAACTGATCCTGATGCTGATCGTAGTAAGACTGGATTTCAGCATCAGAAGCGGTTTCCTGCAGCGCGGCCGCATCCAGCTTGATGTAGCTCACGCGGAACTGCTCTGGAGAAACAAAGGAATTCTTGTTCTGCTCGTAGTAAGCGTTAACGTCAGCATCGCTTACCTGCTGTTTCGCCGCCAGGGCGTTCACATCAATGGTCGCTTCGCGAACAACACGCTGCTGCGCCACCAGCGCGGCCAGTTCATCCGTTTCACCTTTGAGCATGAAATCGGTGCCCACGACGGCATTGATGAGCTGCTGGGTGGTCAGCTGGTTACGCAGCGCCTGAGCGTACTGATCGGCCGTCATCCCCATCTGATTGACGATGCTGTTGTAACGCGCGTTGTCGAATTTACCGTTAGACTGGAAGGCTTGCGTGGAGAAGATGGCTTTTTTCACCTGCTCATCGCTGATGCCAAGGCCCAGTTTTTTGGCATACTGATCGAGCAGCGCTTCGTCGATAAGACGGTTCAGTGTCTGTTGGCGCAGGGTCTTCATGTACCCTTCGTTTGCCGCCAGTTCAGAGAATTGGTCGCCCAGCTGTTGCTGCATACGGTTACGTTCACCGGCAAAAGCATTCTCGAACTGACCACGGCTGATTTCCTGGCCATTCACTTTTGCGGCGTAGTTTGCGCCACCGCCAATAAGGTAACTGCTCACGCCGGTCAATATGAACGACACGATAATGATACCGAAAATAATCTTGAGCACGAGACTGTTAGCAGCCGTGCGTAAGCTGTCCATCATGGTGTAACAACACTCCGCTGTAGGTGACTGGTTACCTGACGCTGACGGAAAATCCTGCCCGTCGCGCGTGAAGGCGTATTGTGACAAGAAAACGGGGCGATTGTCAGCCCACAACTCGCATAAACTCGCACAAATCAGGTCTGGACAAACAAAAAAGGCACATCAAATGATGCGCCCTTGTACTTTCCGGCTTCCCTGAAACGGGAAAGCAATCAGTTTACTGCGTCTTTCAGCGCTTTACCTGCACGGAAACCCGGCACTTTAGCAGCAGCAATGGTGATCTCTTTACCGGTCTGAGGGTTGCGGCCAGTACGGGCAGCACGCTCTTTAACAGCAAAAGTACCGAAACCTACCAGTGCAACGTCGTCCCCAGCCTGCAGAGATTCAGTAACAGAAGCAATTAAGGCATCTAACGCACGTCCAGCTGCAGCTTTAGAAATATCAGCACCCGCAGCAATTTTGTCAATCAGTTGAGATTTATTCACTGTTCTCTTCCTCTCTTTATAATTTATATCGCGCCTGAATCCTTCACAACGCGACCGCGCAGCAGTTATATCAGGCCTGCCATGACCTTACAACACCCGTTGTTGATGACGGACCTAATCAGCAATCTAAATTAGCTATACAAAAAAAGGCTGGCAAGTGCGAAATGACTTACCAGCCTTGTTTTTATTGACGCTCTTTGCGCGAGGTCACTATTTTGCGGTTACAACCTGCATTCCGGAGGGTTCATTCTGCAGTGCGAGACTGAGAACTTCCTCAATTCGCTTCACAGGATGGATCTGCAGATCGGCAATCACGTTGTCCGGAATCTCTTCCAGATCGCGTTTGTTTTCGTAAGGGATCAATACGGTTTTGATCCCACCGCGGTGTGCCGCCAGCAGTTTTTCTTTTAAACCCCCAATCGGCAGAACCTGACCACGCAGCGTAATTTCACCGGTCATTGCCACATCGGCACGCACCGGGTTCCCTGTCAGGCAGGAAACCAGAGCGGTACACATGGCAATACCCGCGCTTGGACCGTCTTTCGGCGTCGCCCCTTCCGGAACGTGCACGTGGATGTCGCGTTTTTCGTAGAAATCAGAGTTGATACCCAGTTTCTCCGCGCGCGCGCGCACCACGGTCAGCGCCGCCTGGATGGATTCCTGCATCACTTCCCCCAGCGAGCCGGTGTAGGTCAGTTTGCCTTTACCCGGTACACAGGCGGTTTCGATGGTCAGCAGATCGCCGCCCACTTCCGTCCATGCCAGGCCAGTTACCTGACCAACGCGGTTTTCGTTGTCCGCGCGACCGTAGTCGAAGCGCTGGACGCCGAGATAGGCATGCAGATTGTCGCCGTTAATCACAATGTGTTTCAGGCTCTTATCCAGCAGCAGCTGTTTCACCGCTTTACGACACAGTTTAGAGATTTCACGCTCAAGGCTACGCACCCCCGCTTCACGGGTGTAGTAGCGAATAATGCCGATAATCGCGCTGTCCTCGACGGTCAGCTCGTTGGATTTCAGCGCGTTACGCTCAATCTGTTTCGGCAGCAGGTGCTGCTTAGCGATATTCAGCTTCTCATCTTCGGTATAACCGGAGAGACGAATCACTTCCATACGGTCCAGCAGCGGGGCCGGAATGTTCATGGAGTTGGAGGTCGCCACGAACATCACATCGCTCAGGTCGTAGTCCACTTCCAGGTAGTGATCGCTGAACGCCACGTTCTGTTCTGGATCAAGCACTTCCAGCAGTGCAGACGCAGGGTCACCGCGCATGTCCGACGACATCTTGTCGATTTCATCGAGCAGGAACAGCGGGTTTTTAACCCCCACTTTCGCCATCTTCTGGATCAGTTTACCCGGCATAGAACCGATGTAGGTACGGCGGTGACCGCGGATTTCCGCTTCATCGCGTACGCCACCCAGCGCCATACGGATATACTTGCGTCCGGTCGCTTTGGCGATGGACTGACCCAGAGAGGTTTTACCCACCCCCGGCGGTCCTACCAGGCACAGAATTGGGCCTTTGATTTTGTTTACACGGCTTTGTACCGCGAGGTATTCAAGAATGCGGTCTTTCACGCGTTCCAGGCCGTAGTGGTCGGTATCCAGGATTTCCTGCGCCTGACGCAGGTCTTTTTTGACCTTGCTGCGGGCGTTCCACGGAACCTGCACCATCCACTCAATGTAGCCGCGTACAACGGTCGCTTCAGCCGACATTGGAGACATCATTTTAAGCTTCTGCAGTTCTGCTTCGGCCTTCTCTTTCGCCTCTTTCGGCATCTTCGCCGCGTCGATCTTACGCTTCAGCGCTTCGTTTTCGTCCGGCGCGTCGTCCATCTCGCCCAGTTCTTTCTGAATGGCCTTCATTTGCTCATTCAGATAGTACTCACGCTGAGATTTCTCCATCTGCTTTTTGACGCGGTTGCGAATGCGCTTCTCAACCTGCAGCAGATCGATTTCAGACTCCATCATCGCCATCAGGTATTCCAGACGTTCGTTAACGTCGGACATTTCCAGCACGGACTGTTTGTCAGCCAGCTTCAGCGGCATATGTGCAGCGATGGTGTCCGCCAGACGCGCAGGATCGTCGATGCTGTTCAGCGACGTCAGCACTTCTGGTGGAATTTTCTTGTTCAGCTTGATATAGCCTTCAAACTGGCTAATCGCGGTGCGCACCAGCACTTCCTGCTCGCGCTCATCAAGCTCAGGCGAATCAAGGTACTCTGCCTTGGCAGAGAAGTGTTCGCCGTCGTCTGACAGAGTGGTAATACGCGCACGCTGCAGGCCTTCTACCAGCACCTTCACGGTGCCGTCAGGCAGCTTCAGCATCTGCAGAATAGAGGCCACGGTCCCGACGGTGAAAAGATCGTTTACACCCGGCTCATCCGTTGATGCTTCTTTCTGCGCCACCAGCATGATTTTTTTATCATGATCCATGGCGGCTTCGAGGCAACGGATAGATTTTTCCCGCCCTACAAATAAGGGTATGACCATGTGCGGATAAACCACCACATCGCGCAACGGCAATACGGGGATTTCAATGCGTTCAGAACGCTCAGGATTCATAGAGCTCTCTCTTAGTTAGTGTCCGCCAGGTAAGCTGGTCATGTCACTGTGCTTCACATAACCATTAACATGTATCCAGTATATGGGGATGTTTCCCACACATTCAACGCTATGAATACGGAAAAAGTAAAGGGGAGATAAAATCCCCCCTTTTTGATTAACTGCTTGTATGATTTGGTTAATTATTCGCCAGATGCCTGCTGCGCTTCCGGTTTGCCGTAAATCAGCAGCGGCTTGGTTTGACCGCTAATGACGGACTCGTCAATCACCACTTTCTCAACGTCTTCCATTGATGGGAGATCGTACATGGTGTCGAGCAGTGCCGCTTCAACAATTGAACGCAGACCACGGGCACCGGTTTTACGAACCATCGCTTTCTTGGCAATCGCATCCAGCGCTTCGTCGCGGAATTCCAGATCAACGCCTTCCAGATTGAACAGCGCCTGGTACTGCTTGGTCAGCGCATTTTTCGGCTCTTTCAGGATCTGGATCAGCGCGTCTTCGCTCAGCTCATTCAGCGTTGCCACAACCGGCAGACGGCCGATGAATTCAGGGATCAGACCGAATTTGATCAGATCTTCCGGTTCAACCTGAGACAGCAGTTCGCCTTCGTTTGGTTTTTCTGACGTCGATTTCACCGTTGCGCCAAAACCAATGCCGGAGCCGGTTTCAACACGGTGGGAGATGACTTTGTCCAGACCAGCAAACGCACCGCCACAGATGAACAGGATCTTGGAGGTATCAACCTGCAGGAACTCCTGCTGCGGATGCTTACGACCACCCTGTGGCGGAACGGCGGCAACCGTACCTTCAATCAGTTTCAGCAGCGCCTGCTGTACGCCTTCACCCGATACGTCACGGGTAATGGACGGGTTGTCTGATTTACGGGAGATCTTGTCGATCTCATCGATGTAAACAATCCCGCGCTGCGCTTTCTGTACATCGTAATCGCACTTCTGCAGCAGTTTCTGAATGATGTTTTCGACGTCCTCACCCACATAACCGGCCTCGGTCAGGGTGGTGGCATCCGCCATCGTGAACGGAACATCAAGCAGGCGCGCCAGAGTTTCAGCCAGCAGCGTTTTACCGGAACCGGTTGGGCCGATCAGCAGAATGTTACTTTTACCCAGTTCTACGCCATTGCTGGTATCGCCGTTACGCAGACGTTTGTAGTGGTTGTAGACCGCTACCGCCAGCACTTTCTTGGCCTGCTCCTGTCCGATGACGTAGTCGTCAAGGTGATGACGAATTTCATGCGGCGTTGGCAGCGCGCTGCGCTCACGGTGCGGTGCGACTTCTTTAATCTCTTCGCGAATGATGTCGTTACATAAATCGACACATTCGTCGCAGATATACACGGACGGCCCGGCAATCAGTTTACGCACTTCATGCTGGCTTTTGCCGCAAAAAGAGCAGTACAGCAGTTTGCCCGAACCATCTTTGCGTTTATCTGTCATGAGTCCAAACCTCTTTTTAAGTTCTTTGTGCCGCACATGACGACGCAAATGCCATTCTAAGACGCAAGCTGCAATCAGCAGCGTGCCGCCCTACCTTAGTATAGCGGCACACTCGCGTCGCGGGCATCAATTACGATGGGTCAACACGGAGTCGACTAAGCCGTACTCAACTGCCTCTGGAGCAGAGAGGAAGCGATCGCGCTCGGTATCGCGCTCGATCTGCTCGAGTGGTTGACCCGTATGCTGCGCCATAAGTTCATTCATGCGCGCTTTTACTTTCAGAATTTCGCGGGCGTGGATTTCGATATCCGTCGCCTGCCCCTGGTAACCGCCCAGCGGCTGGTGAATCATCACGCGGGAATTTGGCAAGCAGAAACGCTTACCTTTCGCCCCTGCTGTTAACAGGAACGCACCCATAGATGCAGCCTGACCCATACAGATAGTGCTTACATCAGGCTTGATGAATTGCATGGTGTCATAAATGGACATACCTGCTGTAATCACGCCACCCGGGGAGTTAATGTACAGGTAAATGTCTTTTTCCGGGTTTTCCGCTTCCAGAAACAGCATCTGCGCCACGATCAGGTTAGCCATGTGGTCTTCCACCTGGCCGGTCAGAAAGATAACGCGTTCCTTGAGCAGACGGGAATAGATATCAAAAGAACGCTCACCACGTGAGGTCTGTTCAATAACCATTGGCACCAGAGCCATATGGGGTGCAAAGTTATCTCGTTCGCCACTGTATGACATTTCCGTCTCCTGGATCAAAATTGAAAACACCTGCTGTACTGATTGTAACCTTACGGACGGATTATCAGCCAGTCTCATTCATCATGATTACGTACTTATGGGGTTCACAGTGCCCTATTTCAAGCATAACAACCTTTTGTTGTTACGCTAACACCGAAAGGGCGTTTTAGCACTCTTCCTGGGCTATCGCTGCGATAAAAAAAACCCGCTGCCGCAAGGCAACGGGTTTTCTGTTCAAACTTTAAACCGTTGGGGCGAAATTACGCCTGCTGGTTCATCAGTTCGTTGAAAGAGGTCGCTTTTTCAGTCACTTTCGCTTTCGCCAGTACCGCTTCAACAGCCTGCTCTTCCAGGGCAACATTGCGCATGTTGTCCATCAGCTCTTTGTTCTTACCGTAGAACTCGATAACTTCTGATGGATCTTCATATGCAGAAGCCATCTCTTCGATCAGGCCCTTCACACGCTCTTCGTCAGCTTTCAGCTCGTGGGTACGAATCACTTCGCCCAGCAGCAGGCCAACAACAACGCGGCGTTTCGCTTGCTCTTCGAACAGCTCGCGTGGCAGTTCCATCGCTTGCTGCTGGTTGCCACCGAAACGCTGTGCAGCCTGACGGCGCAGAACGTCGATTTCGCTGTCGATCAGGGCAGCTGGAACGTCGATTTCGTTGGCTTTCACCAGACCTTCGATCGCCTGAGATTTCACACGGTTACGCATCGCGCCGTTCAGTTCACGTTCCATGTTCTTACGCACTTCGGTACGCAGACCCGCTACGGAACCATCTTCCACGCCGAAACGCTTGATGAATTCTTCAGTCAGTTCTGGCAGTTCGCGCTCTTCAACTTTCTTCAGGTTGATAGCGAACTTCGCTGCTTTCCCTTTCAGGTTTTCAGCGTGGTATTCTTCCGGGAAGGTCACGTCGATGGTGAACTCTTCGCCAGCCTTGTGGCCTTTGATACCGTCTTCGAAGCCTGGGATCATACGACCCTGGCCCATCGCCAGTACGAAGTCAGACGCTTTACCGCCTTCGAACTCTTCGCCGTCTACAGAACCGGTGAAGTCGATGGTGACACGGTCTTCAGCGTCAACAGCGCCTTCTTTCTCTTTCCAGTTCGCCTGCTGCTTGCGCAGGGTATCCAGCATGCCGTCAACGTCTTCGTCAGTCACGGAAACAACTGGTTTTTCAACTTCGATAGATTCCAGACCTTTCAGCTCAACTTCCGGGTACACTTCGAACTCTACGGAGTAGGTGAAGTCTTCGCCCAGTTTGTATTCGCCTGGAACGTAGTTCGGCGCGCCGGCTGGATTGATTTTTTCTTTGATGATCGCATCGATAAAGTTGCGGCTCATCAGTTCACCCAGCACATCCTGACGCACGGAAGCGCCATAACGCTGAGCAACAACATTCATTGGTACTTTGCCCTTGCGGAAGCCGTCAATACGTACTTTTTTTGCTACGTTGACCAGCTCGCTTTTCACAGCAGTTTCGATGCTGTCAGCAGCGATAGTAATCGTTACACGGCGGCCAAGGCCTTGAGTGGTTTCAACTGAAACTTGCATCTTGTTACCTCAAAAAAATCACAGTGCTCGGTCAACTCTGAATCTGTCTGTTATACCGGGATGCTCTCTTAGTGCAGATTCACATTCCCTGTCGCCAGAATCATCCCGAAGACATTCAATAAGACGCGGCATTATAGCGGCATCACTTAGGTGAGTCGAGAACGGTTGGGGCATGTTGCTGCGGCTTTTTTCACACTTTAAGGCTATTTTTAGCCTTAAAATCGCACCATCCGCTCAAAACTCAAACAAAACAAAACGGCCCGGAGGCCGTTTTGAGGAAATCTGTAAGCAACATACTGGAAAAGCTCCAGCCGTTGCAAATCCGATTTATCAGGCGATAGTGCCTGCTCCGCGACAGGGCGGTGATGCGAAGACCGTATCCTGCAGGCCTTCCCATTCCTTAATGGTGTAGGTATGCAGTGCCAGCGCATGCACGGTCGTGGAGAGTTCTTCCGTCAAGGTGCTGTAGATCAAGCGGTGTCGATTCAGGAAACGTTCTCCCGTGAAGCGATCGCTAACCAGAACCACTTTAAAGTGGCTTTCAGAACCTGCCGGCACGTTATGACGATAGCTTTCGTCGACGACTTCGAGGAACACAGGGTTGAACGCTGCCCTTAATTTATCTTCTATATGCTCACGTATCATCATGAAATTACTCCTCCGACAACGCCAGGATGTCACCCATCCCTTTAAATGTTAGCCGCTTTTACCGTTTCCATTACACCTTGACAACAAATATTTAGCTTTCGTCTGATTTTCTCATTCAAACGAATGAAGTTCACTGTGAGACTCATACCTTTTGTCATACACGGATTGGGAAAAACGGTGAACTGGTCAGTTTTCGGACAAGGCGATGAATTTACATGCGTTGACCACTTCCCCTCGCCGTTGGCGATGTTATGATGGCGGCAATTTTTCTCTTTATATGCTTACGATTCGTTGAGAACCCGAAAATGTTAAAAAAACTCTTCTTTCCGTTGGTAGCCCTTTTTATGCTGGCAGGCTGTGCTACCCCGCCTACCACCATTGATGTCTCACCAAAAATCACCCTGCCTCAGCAGGACCCAAGCCTGATGGGCGTCACCGTGAGCATTAACGGTGCCGATCAGCGTCAGGATCAGGCGCTGGCAAAAGTGACCCGCGATAACCAGCAGGTTACCCTCACCGCGTCCCGCGACCTGCGCTTCCTGCTCCAGGAAGTGCTGGAGAAACAGATGACCGCTCGCGGCTACATGATTGGCCCAAGCGGCGCGGTCGATCTGCAGATCATCGTGAACAACCTGTACGCTGACGTGTCTCAGGGCAACGTGCGCTACAACATCGCGACCAAAGCGGATATCGCCATCATTGCCACCGCGAAGAATGGCAACAAGATGACCAAAAACTACCGCGCCAGCTACTCTGTTGAAGGTGCCTTCCAGGCTTCTAACCAGAACATTGCTAACGCCGTGAACAGCGTGCTGACCGACACCATCGCCGATATGGCGCAGGACACCAGCATTCACGACTTCATCAAGCAGAACGCGCGTTAATCCCGCTCTCTGACCCGGTGTATCACCGGGTCAGTTTTATAAGAATATGTCCAGCCATTACTTACGCATTTTCCAGCAACCGAAATCAGCGATTCTGCTGATCCTCGGCTTCGCCTCGGGTTTACCCCTCGCGCTCACTTCCGGCACGCTTCAGGCGTGGATGACGGTTGAGAACATCGATCTTAAAACCATTGGTTTCTTCTCGCTTGTCGGCCAGGCCTATGTCTTTAAGTTCCTGTGGTCTCCGGTCATGGATCGCTACACGCCGCCTTTCCTCGGGCGTCGACGCGGCTGGTTAGTAATGACGCAGATCCTGCTGCTGCTGGCCATCGCGGCGATGGGATTTCTTGAACCCACCACCCAGCTTCGCTGGATGGCCGCGCTTGCGGTGGTGATTGCCTTCTGTTCCGCCTCTCAGGATATCGTGTTCGACGCCTGGAAGACGGACGTGTTACCTGCGGAAGAGCGCGGCGCCGGTGCGGCAATCAGCGTGCTGGGCTATCGCCTCGGGATGCTGGTCTCCGGCGGGCTGGCGCTGTGGCTTGCCGACCGTTACCTTGGCTGGCAGGGCATGTACTGGCTGATGGCCGCCCTGCTGATCCCCTGCATTATCGCGACGCTGTTCGCGCCCGAACCGAGTGATGTCATCCCGGTTCCCCGCTCGCTGGAGCAGGCCGTCGCCGAACCGCTCCGAGACTTCTTTGGCCGCAACAACGCCTGGCTGATCCTGCTGCTTATCGTTCTTTATAAGCTGGGCGACGCCTTTGCCATGAGCCTCACCACCACCTTCCTGATCAGGGGCGTCGGTTTTGACGCCGGTGAAGTGGGTGTGGTGAATAAAACTCTGGGGCTGTTTGCGACCATCGTCGGCGCGCTTTATGGCGGCGTATTGATGCAGCGCCTGACGCTGTTTCGCGCGCTGCTGATTTTTGGCATCCTTCAGGGCGCCTCTAACGCAGGCTACTGGCTGCTGTCGATTACCGACAAACATACGATCAGCATGGCCGCGGCGGTGTTCTTCGAAAACCTCTGCGGCGGCATGGGAACAGCGGCGTTTGTTGCCCTGCTGATGACCCTGTGCAACAAGTCGTTTTCCGCTACCCAGTTCGCTCTGCTCTCGGCGCTTTCCGCCGTTGGCCGCGTGTACGTTGGCCCGATTGCCGGCTGGTTCGTGGAAGCCCACGGCTGGCCAACATTTTATCTCTTCTCGGTCGTGGCTGCCCTGCCGGGAATTTTATTGCTGCTGGTCTGCCGTCAGACGCTGGAATATACCCAGCGGACAGAACACTTTATGCCGCGCACCGAATATCACAGCGCCTACCGTTTCGCGCTACGTCTGTTAATGGTGGGCTGCATTGCTCTGGCGCTCTGGCTTGTGGTGCTTATTATCAATGCCAGTACCTCTCTGGTACTCCCTTTCGAAGCCCTTCTGCTTGACGCAGGCGCCCTGCTGGCTATCGCCGGGATCCTGATCGGAGGTCTGCTTGATTTCATGGCGTTGCGTAAAACGCAGATGACCTGAAGAAAAATGCGAAAGGTTATTTCCCGTTGTAATCACTAACCGAAATTATAACGGCGAAATAGCCGCCAGGCGCAAAAAAAATATTTGTTGTTTTGTGCGGGATAGGATTTGGAAATTATTGGCTCCCATTCCAAAACCCTATTTTTCATTAAACGATTCAGCATCCGAGAGTTTGATTTTTCGTTTTTCAGATGTCTTTTTATTGATAATTAATTGTTAATTTTTTGTTTATTTTCAACAATGGTTATACCAATTGCCCCTTTTAGGGTATGCTTGGGGGTCCTTTCGTTATAAAGCCCATGCCATGCGGCTTCGGTCATAAAAACCGACATAATTTGCAACACTTGTGACATGTGCGGCAGAACCCAGTAACACCTTCCTGACACAGGCCTAATGATGTTTACAGTAATGTAACCTTCCCGTAAAATGCCCGCACACTTTAAACGCCACCAGACTCCGTGGAATTGAGGTCGTTAAATGAGACTCGGGAAATACAATAAAAGTTTGGGATGGTTGTCATTATTCGCGGGCACTGTATTACTCAGTGGCTGCGATTCTGCACTACTAGACCCCAAAGGACAGATTGGACTGGAACAACGTTCACTGATATTGACGGCTTTTGGCCTGATGTTGATTGTGGTTATTCCTGCCATTTTGATGGCTGTTGGTTTCGCCTGGAAGTATCGTGCGAGCAATAAAGATGCGAAGTATAGCCCTAACTGGTCACACTCCAATAAAGTGGAAGCTGTGGTCTGGACGGTTCCTATTCTGATCATCCTGTTCCTTGCCGTACTGACCTGGAAAACCACTCACGCACTTGAGCCAAGCAAACCGCTGGTTCACGATGAGAAACCTATTACCATTGAAGTGGTCTCCATGGACTGGAAATGGTTCTTCATCTATCCAGAGCAGGGTATTGCTACCGTGAATGAAATCGCCTTCCCGGCGAACACTCCGGTTCAGTTCAAAGTGACCTCCAACTCCGTAATGAACTCCTTCTTCATCCCACGTCTGGGTAGCCAGATTTACGCGATGGCCGGTATGCAGACCAACCTGCACCTGATCGCGAATGAAGCAGGCACCTACGATGGTATCTCCGCCAGCTATAGCGGCCCGGGCTTCTCAGGTATGAAGTTCAAAGCTATTGCGACGCCAGACCGTGCCGCTTTCGACCAGTGGGTTGAAAAAGCGAAGCAGTCTCCAAACACCATGTCTGACATGGCGGCGTTCGAAAAAGTGGCTGCACCAAGCGAATACAACAAGGTGGAGTACTTCTCTAATGTGAAACCAGATTTGTTCAAAGACGTTATTGGCAAATTTATGGATCACGGCAAGAGCATGGACATGACCCAGCCTGAAGGCGAGCACAGCGCGCACGAAGGTATGGAAGGCATGGACATGAGCCACGCGGAAACCGCTCACTAAGGGGCCGAGGAAGAAAATGTTCGGAAAATTGACACTGGATGCAGTGCCCTACCATGAACCGATTATCGTGGTTACGGTGGCTGCAATTATCATTGGTGGCGCGGCCTTACTGGCCCTGATCACTTACTTCGGTAAGTGGAGCTACCTGTGGAACGAGTGGCTGACTTCGGTTGACCACAAAAAACTCGGTATCATGTACTGCATCGTCGGTATCGTCATGTTAATTCGTGGCTTTGCGGATGCGATCATGATGCGTAGCCAGCAGGCACTCGCTTCTGCGGGTGAGGCCGGCTTCCTGCCACCGCACCACTACGATCAGATCTTTACCGCCCACGGCGTTATCATGATCTTCTTCGTGGCGATGCCGCTGGTTATTGGTCTGATGAACGTGGTCGTTCCGCTGCAAATCGGCGCGCGCGACGTGGCGTTCCCGTTCCTGAACAACCTGAGCTTCTGGTTCACGGTTGTCGGCGTTATCCTGGTTAACCTGTCACTGGGTGTGGGCGAATTCGCGCAGACCGGCTGGCTGGCTTACCCGCCGCTGTCAGGAATTGAGTACAGTCCGGGCGTTGGCGTCGACTACTGGATTTGGGCGCTTCAGCTCTCCGGTGTCGGTACTACCCTGACCGGTATCAACTTCTTCGTGACCATTATCAAGATGCGTGCCCCAGGCATGACCATGTTCAAGATGCCGGTATTTACCTGGGCATCTCTGTGCGCCAACATCCTGATTATTGCCTCCTTCCCAATTCTGACCGTCACCATCGCGCTGCTGACCCTGGACCGCTACCTGGGCACCCATTTCTTCACGAATGATATGGGTGGCAACATGATGATGTACATCAACCTGATTTGGGCCTGGGGTCACCCGGAAGTGTACATTCTGGTTCTGCCTGTGTTCGGTGTGTTCTCCGAAATCGCGGCAACCTTCTCGCGTAAACGTCTGTTTGGTTACACCTCTCTGGTGTGGGCAACCGTGTGTATTACCGTCCTGTCGTTCATCGTTTGGCTGCACCACTTCTTCACCATGGGTGCGGGCGCGAACGTAAACGCCTTCTTCGGTATTACCACCATGATTATCGCCATCCCTACCGGGGTGAAGATCTTCAACTGGCTGTTCACCATGTATCAGGGCCGTATCGTGTTCCACTCAGCGATGCTGTGGACCATCGGCTTCATCGTGACCTTCTCCGTAGGTGGGATGACCGGCGTACTGCTGGCGGTACCAGGTGCTGACTTCGTTCTGCACAACAGCCTGTTCCTGATTGCGCACTTCCATAACGTTATCATCGGTGGCGTGGTCTTCGGCTGCTTCGCTGGCGTAACCTACTGGTGGCCAAAAGCGTTCGGCTTCACGCTGAACGAAAAATGGGGTAAACGCGCATTCTGGTTCTGGATCATCGGCTTCTTCGTAGCATTTATGCCGCTGTACGTGCTGGGCTTCATGGGTATGACCCGTCGTCTGAGCCAGCAGATCGATCCGCAGTTCCACCCAATGCTGATGGTTGCAGCAGGCGGTGCGGTGCTGATTGCCTGTGGTATCGCGTCTCAGCTGATTCAGTTCTACGTGTCTATTCGCGACCGCGACCAGAACCGTGACCTGACCGGTGACCCATGGGGTGGCCGTACGCTGGAGTGGGCGACCTCTTCTCCACCGCCTTTCTATAACTTTGCCATCGTGCCGCAGGTTCATGAACGCGACGCATTCTGGGAAATGAAAGAAAAAGGTGAAGCGTACAAGCAACCTGCTCATTACGAAGAGATCCACATGCCGAAAAACAGCGGCGCGGGCATTGTGATTGCCGCCTTCGCAACGGTATTTGGTTTCGCAATGATCTGGCACATCTGGTGGATGGCGATTGTTGGCTTCGCCGGCATCGTAATCAGCTGGATTGTGAAGAGCTTTGACGAGGACGTGGACTACTACGTACCAGTCCGTGAAGTTGAGAAGCTGGAAAATCAGCATTTCGACGAGATTTCTAAAGCGGGGCTGAAAAATGGCAACTGATACTCTGGCGCACTCAACTGCCCACGCGCATGAGCATGCGCACCACGATACAGGACCGACTAAAGTCTTCGGTTTCTGGATCTACCTGATGAGCGACTGCATTCTGTTCTGCTGTCTGTTCGCGACCTATGCCGTTCTGGTGAACGGCACGGCGGGCGGCCCGGCCGGCAAGGACATCTTTGAACTGCCGTTCGTTCTGGTTGAAACCGCACTGCTGTTATTCAGCTCCATCACCTACGGCATGGCGGCTATCGCCATGTACAAAAACAACAAGAGTCAGGTTGTGTCCTGGCTGGCGTTGACCTGGCTGTTTGGTGCTGGATTTATCGGGATGGAAATCTATGAATTCCATCACCTGATCATGGAAGGCTTCGGCCCGGATCGTAGTGGCTTCCTGTCCGCGTTCTTCGCGCTGGTTGGTACCCACGGTCTGCACGTGACCTCCGGTCTGATCTGGATGGCAGTACTGATGTTCCAGATTTCCCGTCGCGGCCTGACCAGTACTAACCGTACCCGTATCATGTGCCTGAGCCTGTTCTGGCACTTCCTGGACGTGGTGTGGATCTGTGTGTTCTCTGTTGTTTATCTGATGGGGGCGATGTAATGAGTCATTCAAACGATCATGGCGCTTCCCACGGCAGCGTAAAAACCTACATGACAGGTTTCATCCTGTCGATCATCCTGACGGTGATCCCGTTCTGGATGGTGATGAGCGGTTCTGCGTCTAAGCCGGTTATCCTGGGTGCAATCCTGGTGACCGCGGTGATTCAGATTCTGGTGCATCTGGTTTGCTTCCTGCACATGAACACCAAGTCCGATGAAGGCTGGAATATGACCGCCTTTATCTTTACCGTGATTATCATCGCTATCCTGGTAGTCGGTTCCATCTGGATTATGTGGAACCTCAACTACAACATGATGGTTCACTAAGAGCGGCGAGTATGTTTAAGCAATACCTGCAAGTAACGAAACCAGGCATCATCTTTGGCAACCTGATCTCCGTGATCGGAGGGTTCCTGCTGGCCTCTAAGGGCAGCATTGATTACACCCTCTTTATCTACACGCTGGTCGGTGTGTCACTGGTTGTTGCGTCCGGTTGTGTATTTAACAACTACATCGACATGGATATCGACAAGAAGATGGAAAGGACCAAAAATCGGGTGCTGGTGAAAGGCCTGATCGCCCCTTCCGTCTCGCTGGTGTACGCCACCTTGCTGGGTATTGCTGGCTTTATGCTGCTGTGGTTTGGTGCTAACCCGCTGGCCTGCTGGCTGGGGGTGATGGGGTTCGTGGTGTATGTGGGCGTCTACAGCCTGTATATGAAACGCCACTCCGTCTACGGCACGCTGATTGGTTCTCTCTCCGGCGCTGCGCCGCCGGTGATTGGCTACTGCGCGGTCACGAACGAGTTCGACAGCGGTGCGCTGATCCTGCTGGCTATTTTTAGCCTGTGGCAGATGCCGCACTCCTATGCCATCGCGATTTTCCGCTTTAAGGATTATCAGGCAGCGAACATCCCGGTTCTGCCGGTCGTGAAAGGCATTTCTGTTGCCAAGAACCACATCACGCTGTACATCATCGCCTTTGCCGTGGCAACGCTGATGCTCTCTCTGGGTGGTTACGCTGGATATAAATATCTGGCGGTAGCGGCTGCGGTGAGCGTCTGGTGGCTCGGTATGGCGCTGCGCGGTTACAAAGTGGAAGATGACAAGGTCTGGGCGCGCAAACTGTTTGTGTTCTCGATTGTGGCCATCACCTCGCTGTCCGTGATGATGTCCGTGGACTTCATGGTGCCAGATTCACACAACCTGCTGACTTACGTCTGGTAAGCCAAACAGGTCAATAAAAGGGTGCTTCGGCACCCTTTTTTATTCACTGAATCGACTAATAACGCATGTAATATTTGTTAAATAACCCTTTATTTACCCCGCCCCTTCCCCGCACTACACTATGGCCTGCTTTTGAACTGAGGTGGTAATGAACGATTATAAAATGACGCCAGGCGAGCTTCGCGCGACCTGGGGCTTAGGGACTGTCTTCTCGCTACGGATGCTTGGCATGTTTATGGTCCTGCCTGTTCTGACCACGTACGGTATGGCGCTGCAGGGGGCCAGCGAGGCGCTCATTGGCCTCGCAATCGGCATCTACGGTCTGGCGCAGGCGGTTTTCCAGATCCCCTTTGGCCTGCTCTCTGACCGGGTGGGCCGAAAGCCGCTGATCGTCGGCGGGCTGCTGGTCTTTGTGCTTGGAAGCGTGATTGCCGCCCTCTCCCACTCCATCTGGGGGATTATTCTCGGCCGCGCCCTGCAGGGCTCCGGCGCGATTGCCGCCGCGGTGATGGCGCTGCTGTCCGACTTAACCCGTGAGCAGAACCGCACCAAAGCGATGGCGTTCATCGGCGTGAGCTTTGGCGTGACGTTTGCGATTGCGATGGTGCTGGGCCCCATCATTACGCACACGCTGGGTCTGCACGCCCTGTTCTGGATGATTGCCGTGCTGGCGACCATCGGTATTGCCTTAACACTGTGGGTCGTGCCGGACAGCAAAAACCACGTTCTGAACCGTGAATCGGGGATGGTAAAAGGCTGCTTCAGCAAAGTGATTGTCGAGCCGCGCCTGCTCAAGCTTAACTTTGGCATTATGTGTCTGCACATCCTGCTGATGTCGACCTTTGTCGCCCTGCCCGGCCAGCTTGCCGCAGCGGGTTTCCCGGCGGCTGAGCACTGGAAAATCTATCTGGTCACGATGCTGATTTCGTTTGTCTCCGTCGTGCCGTTCATCATCTACGCCGAAGTGAAGCGCAAAATGAAGCGCGTCTTCGTGGGCTGCGTGGCGGTCCTGCTGATTGCCGAAATTGTGCTCTGGGGTGCCGGCCCGCACTTCTGGGAGCTGATTGCCGGCGTACAGCTGTTCTTCCTGGCCTTTAACCTGATGGAAGCGCTGCTCCCGTCGCTGATCAGTAAAGAATCCCCCGCCGGGTATAAAGGCACCGCGATGGGCATCTACTCCACCAGCCAGTTTCTCGGCGTGGCGATCGGCGGCTCGCTCGGCGGCTGGGTGGACGGCCTGTTTGATTCACAAACCGTGTTCCTCGCCGGTGCGCTCCTGGCGACAGTCTGGCTGCTGGTCGCCAGCACCATGAAAGAGCCGCGCTACGTGAGCAGCCTGCGGGTAGAAATCCCGGATGATGTTGAGATTAGCGATACGCTGAAACAGCGTCTGGAAGCCAAAGAGGGTGTGACAGAGGTGCTCATCGTCCCGGAAGAGCGCAGCGCTTACGTCAAAATAGACAGTAAAATGACCAACCGCTTCGAGGTCGAGCAGGCGCTCAAAGCGTGAAAAAAAAGCCCGGTTAAACCGGGCTTTTTATATTAATCGCGGAAGTTTTTAAACTGGAACGGTTGTCCCAGATCGCCACCGCGCACCAGCGCCATTACGGACTGGAGATCGTCGCGGGACTTACCGGTCACGCGAATTTCTTCGCCCTGGATCTGCGCCTGCACCTTCAGCTTGCTGTCTTTAATAAGCTTAACGATCTTCTTCTGCACCGCGCTCTCGATGCCCTGCTTCAGCCTGGCTTCAACAAACCAGTTTTTACCGCTGTGCACAAACTCTTCCGGCACGTCCAGAGACGTCCCTTCGATGCCGCGCTTTAACAGCTTGGCGCGCAGAATGTCGAGCAGCTGATTAACCTGGAAATCAGACTCGCTCAGCACCTTAATGGTCTTATTTGCATCGTTCAGCTCAAACGACGCCTCAACGCCACGAAAATCGAAACGTGACTCAACTTCGCGGGTTGCGTTCTCAACGCCGTTGCGAACTTCCTGGATATCAACTTCGGAAACAATATCGAAAGATGGCATCTTTTCTTCTCCCTTCACTTTTGTTGCGTTGCATAATACCCGCTACGAGGCATAACTCAACAGAAGCTTAGCTGTATAATTAAGCTGTAACACCTGGCGCAGTTGCAGGTGAGGAGGAACAATGAAAATTACGGTGCTCGGATGCGGAGCGCTTGGTCAGCTGTGGCTGACCGCGCTGTGCAAGCACGGACATGAGGTTCAGGGCTGGCTGCGCGTGCCCCAGCCCTATTGCAGTGTAAACCTGATTGGTGAAGACGGAAGCATCTTTAACGAATCCCTCACCGCGAACGATCCTGATTTCCTGGCGCAAAGCGACCTTTTACTGGTGACGCTCAAAGCCTGGCAGGTCTCAGACGCGGTAAAAACGCTGGCCGCGCAGCTCCCCCCCACTTCGCCCATACTGCTGCTGCATAACGGCATGGGGACACTTGATGAGCTGAAAAGCGTCCCGCAGCCCCTGCTGATGGCGACAACCACGCACGCAGCTCGTCGCGACGGCAACATCATCGTGCATGTCGCCAGCGGCGTGACGCACATCGGTCCCGCCAGAACGCAGGATGGTGATTACAGCTATCTTGCCGATGTGCTGCAGAAGGTGCTGCCGGACGTCGCATGGCACAACAACATCCGCCCTCAGCTGTGGCGCAAGCTGGCGGTAAACTGCGTGATCAACCCGCTGACGGCACTGTGGAACTGCCCGAACGGGGAGCTGAAAAATCATCCGCAGGACGTTGCCATACTGTGTGCGGAAGTCGCGGCGGTCGTTGAGCGGGAAGGCCTGCATACCTCGGCAGACGATTTACGCTGCTATGTCGAGCAGGTCATTGAGAGCACGGCAGAAAACATCTCCTCGATGCTGCAGGATGTTCGGGCATTACGCCACACGGAGATCGACTACATCACCGGCTATCTGCTAAAACGCGCCCGCGCGCACGGCATCGCGGTGCCGGAAAACGCCCGTCTGTATGACCTGGTTAAACGTAAGGAGAGTGAATATGAGCGCGTCAGCCCTGATCTGCCTCGCCCCTGGTAGCGAAGAGATGGAAGCGGTCACCACCATTGATTTGATGGTGCGCGGCGGCATTAAGGTCACCACCGCCAGCGTCGCCAGCGACGGCAATCTGGCAATCACCTGTTCACGCGGGGTGAAAATCCTCGCGGATGCCCCCCTCGTTCAGGTCGCTGACGGCGACTACGACATCATAGTGCTGCCCGGCGGCTTAAAAGGCGCGGAATGTTTTCGCGACAGCCCGCTGCTGGTCGAGACCGTGCGTCAGTTTCATTTATCCGGCCGTATCGTCGCGGCTATCTGTGCCGCAGCAGGAACGGTTCTGATTCCGCACGATATCTTCCCCATCGGCAATATGACCGGTTTCCCGGGGCTGAAGGATACGATCCCGGAAGAGCACTGGGTGGATAAACGCGTCGTCTGGGATCCGCGCGTCAACCTGCTGACCAGCCAGGGGCCAGGCACCGCGATTGATTTTGGCTTAAAGATTATTGACCTGCTGGTCGGGCGCGAGAAAGCGTACGAAGTAGCGTCATCGCTGGTGATGCCTGCGGGGATTTATAATTATTACGAATAGGTGTTCTCCCTCACCCTGTGGGAGAGGGGCGGAGGCAACAGGTCGCCCCCGCCCTGCAATAAACTACGGGCGATACACCTTCACATTCGCAAAGCCCTGCTCGCGCAGATACAGCGCCTGCAGACGGCTCATCACCCCACGCTCACACCATAGCAGATAGGTTTTGCTCTGGTCGAGGTCGCCGAATTTGGTGCTCAGCTTGTAGAACGGCAGAGAAACCACTTCGACGCCTTCAACCTGCAGCGGCTTGTCATCCTGCTCATCAATGGAGCGAATATCCAGAATCGCATCGTTAGCGCCGAAACCGCTCACGGTTTCAACTTCTACGACTTCCTGCTCGGTCTGCTGGGCAATCTCGCGGATGTCGATGTTGGAGGCTTCCTCCACCACTTTTTCCAGAATGCTGAAATCGAAGTTCTCTTCTTCCGCTTCGATCTTCGCCTTCACCGCCTTCACCGTTGGGCTTTTTGAGATCACGCCGCAGTATTCCGGCATGGTGCGGGCAAAATCTTCGGTGCCGATTTCGCGCGCCAGGTCGATGATGTGCTCTTTGTCGTGGGAGATCAGCGGACGCAGGATCAGCGTATCAGACACGTTGTCGATAAGACGCAGGTTGGTCAGCGTCTGGCTGGATACCTGGCCCAGCGCTTCACCGGTGACCAGCGCCTGCACGCCGTAGCGCTCGGCAACTTTGGACGCCGCACGCACCATCATACGCTTCAGCACCACGCCCATCTGGCCGTCGTCCACTTTTTCGAGGATTTCGCCGACCACAGGTTCGAAGTTGATCGCCACGAAACGCACGCGGTGGGAGCTGCCGAAGCGGTTCCACAGGTAATGCGCGACCTGACGAACGCCGATTTCGTGCGCCGCGCCGCCCAGGTTAAAGAAGCAGTAGTGCACGCGGCAGCCGCGACGCATCAGCATATAGCTGGAAACGCCGGAGTCGAAGCCGCCGGAGATGAGGGACAGGACGTCTTCCTGGGTGCCAATCGGGAAGCCGCCGATACCTTCATAGCGCCCTTTCACCAGCAGCAGGCGATCGTTTTCGATCTCCAGGTTCACGGTCACGTCCGGGTTGGTCAGACGAACGCGCGCCGTTTCAACGTGCTGGTTCAAACCGCCGCCGACGTAACGTTCCACTTCAATGGAGCTGAATTCGTGCTTGCCGCGACGCTTCACGCGAACGCAGAAGGTTTTGCCTTCGATCTGGTCGCGGTACTGCACCAGCGCTTTCTCGAAGATGTCGTGCATATCGCTGAACGGAACATCTTCCACTTCCAGGATATGGTGGATCCCTGGAATACGGGTCAGCGCGTCGCGAATATCCTGACGTTTGTTTTCGTCTTTGGCGCGCACTTCAACGTGGTCCCAGTGGCGCACCACGGCGAGGGTTTCGTCGTAGTGCTTTAATACGTTACGAATGTTCCCGGTGAGAATTTTAATAAAGCGCAAACGCACAGATTGGCTTTTGATGGTGATTTCAGGGAACAATTTAATGATAAACTTCATGGCGGCAATGTTTCTTAGGCAAGCGTATTAAGGCTTGTAATGGAAAAGAGTACAGCAGCCCACACCCGTGGCTGCATCCAGGCGCGCAAGTATACCACCATCGCGCTGCTCCTGTGCACATTGCGCGTTATTTGATAATTGCCCTGAGTCCGTTACCATGTCGGGGCTGAGAATATAAGAGTCAATTCACTATGCCGAAGAAGAACGACGCACCGGCCAGTTTCGAAACTGCGCTGAGTGAACTGGAGCAAATCGTTACCCGTCTTGAGAGCGGCGATCTCCCGCTGGAAGAGGCGCTCAACGAATTCGAGCGTGGCGTGCAGCTGGCGCGCCAGGGGCAGGTCAAACTGCAGCAGGCCGAGCAGCGCGTGCAGATCCTGCTTTCCGACAGCGAAGACGCGAAAACCACGCCTTTCACACCGGACGCTGAGTAAATGGATTTTGCCAACGAGCTTCAGGCGCGTGTCGTACGCGCCAACGACGCCCTGCGCCGTTTTATTGCGCCACAGCCTTTTCAGAACACTCCTCTGGTTGAAGCCATGCACTATGGCGCACTCTTGGGCGGAAAGCGCCTGCGCCCGTTCCTGGTGTACGCCACAGGCAATATGTTTGGCATCAGCGATAACACGCTGGACGCCCCGGCAGCCGCCGTGGAGTGCATCCACGCCTACTCGCTGATCCACGACGATCTCCCGGCCATGGACGACGACGATTTGCGTCGGGGTCAACCCACCTGCCATATCAAGTTTGGCGAGGCGAATGCCATTCTGGCGGGTGATGCCCTGCAAACGCTGGCGTTCTCGATTCTGAGCGACGCGCCGATGGCGGAAGTGGCTGACCGCGACCGCCTGGCGATGATCTCCGAACTGGCAATGGCCAGCGGCGTGGCCGGCATGTGCGGGGGACAGGCGCTGGATCTGGAAGCGGAAGGACGTCAGGTTAATCTGGAACAGCTGGAGCGTATTCACCGCCATAAAACCGGGGCGTTGATTCGTTCAGCCGTTCGCCTGGGCGCGCTGAGCGCGGGTGAACAAGGGCGCAAAGCCCTGCCGATTCTGGACAGATACGCAGAAAGTATCGGTCTGGCATTCCAGGTTCAGGATGACATTCTGGATGTGGTGGGCGATACTGCAACATTGGGTAAACGTCAGGGTGCGGACCAGCAGCTTGGCAAAAGTACCTACCCCGCCCTGCTGGGCCTTGAGCAAGCCCAACGTAAAGCCCGGGATCTGATTGACGATGCCCGCCAGTCGCTAAATGAACTGGCCGCGCAATCGCTGGATACCTCGGCACTGGAAGCGCTAGCGGACTATATAATCCAGCGTGATAAATAAACTATATATCTCGATGAGCCTTTGATGAGTTTTGATATTGCCAAATACCCGACACTGGCGTTAGTTGACTCCACCCAGGAGTTACGTCTGTTGCCGAAAGAGAGCCTGCCGAAGCTGTGCGACGAGCTGCGTCGCTACCTGCTCGACAGCGTAAGCCGCTCCAGCGGCCATTTCGCCTCCGGGCTTGGCACGGTAGAGCTGACCGTGGCGCTGCACTACGTCTATAACACGCCGTTCGATCAGCTCATCTGGGACGTGGGCCACCAGGCTTATCCGCACAAAATTCTGACCGGACGTCGCGATAAAATTGGTACCATTCGTCAGAAAGGCGGCCTGCACCCGTTCCCGTGGCGCGGTGAGAGCGAGTACGACGTGCTGAGCGTCGGCCACTCCTCAACCTCCATTTCTGCGGGCATCGGGATTGCCGTTGCCGCCGAGAAAGAGAACAAGCAGCGCCGCACCGTCTGCGTAATTGGCGACGGCGCCATCACCGCCGGTATGGCCTTCGAAGCCATGAACCACGCGGGCGACATCAAGCCGGACATGCTGGTTATCCTCAACGATAACGAAATGTCGATCTCCGAGAACGTCGGCGCGCTGAACAACCATCTGGCCCAGCTGCTCTCCGGCAAGCTTTACTCCTCGCTGCGCGAAGGCGGCAAGAAAGTCTTCTCCGGCGTTCCGCCGATTAAAGAGCTGCTCAAGCGTACCGAAGAACACATCAAAGGCATGGTGGTGCCGGGCACTCTGTTTGAAGAGCTGGGCTTTAACTATATTGGCCCGGTTGACGGTCACGACGTGCTGGGCCTGGTGACCACGCTCAAGAACATGCGCGACCTGAAAGGCCCGCAGTTCCTGCATATCATGACTAAAAAAGGGCGCGGTTACGAACCGGCGGAAAAAGATCCGATCACCTTCCACGCGGTACCGAAATTTGACCCGTCCAGCGGCTGTCTGCCAAAAAGCAGCGGCGGTATGCCGAGCTATTCCAAAATCTTCGGCGACTGGCTGTGCGAAACCGCAGCCAAAGATAACAAGCTGATGGCGATCACCCCGGCCATGCGTGAAGGCTCTGGCATGGTGGAGTTCTCCAGAAAATACCCTGACCAGTATTTCGACGTCGCCATTGCCGAGCAGCATGCGGTGACGTTTGCAGCGGGCCTGGCCATTGGTGGCTACAAGCCGGTTGTCGCTATCTATTCCACCTTCCTGCAGCGCGCCTACGATCAGGTCATCCACGACGTGGCGATTCAGAAGCTGCCGGTACTGTTTGCTATCGATCGTGCGGGCATCGTCGGTGCCGACGGCCAGACGCACCAGGGCGCGTTTGATCTCTCCTTCCTGCGCTGTATTCCGGATATGGTTGTCATGACGCCAAGCGACGAGAACGAATGTCGTCAGATGCTGTTTACCGGCTATCACTATCAGGATGGCCCAAGCGCCGTTCGCTACCCGCGCGGCAATGCGGTAGGCGTTGAGCTGCAGCCGCTGGAAAAACTGCCTCTGGGTAAAGGAGTGGTTAAGCGTCGCGGTGAGAAAGTGGCGATCCTGAACTTCGGCACGCTGATGCCAGAGGCGGCTAAAGCGGCTGAAGCGCTGAATGCCACTCTGGTGGACATGCGCTTTGTGAAGCCGCTCGACGACTCTCTGATCCTGAGTATGGCTGAGACGCACGACGTGCTGGTCACGCTGGAAGAAAACGCCATCATGGGCGGCGCGGGCAGCGGCGTGAATGAGGTGCTGATGGCGAATCGTAAAGCCGTGCCGGTGCTGAACCTCGGCCTGCCGGATCACTTCATTCCGCAAGGTACTCAGGACGAAGCCCGTGCGGCGATTGGCCTGGACGCCGCCGGTATCGAAGCCAAAATCCGTACCTGGCTGGACTGACCCCTCCCCCCTTTTCCGCTCCTGCTATGCTTAAACCTGGTGTTTAAACAGCAGGAGCGGAACCGTGCAATACACAACATTAGGAAAAACGGACCTTAAGGTTTCCCGACTTTGTCTGGGATGCATGACCTTTGGCGAGCCCGCTCGGGGAAACCACGCGTGGACACTGCCGGAAGAGAGCAGCCGTCCGATTATCAAACGCGCCATCGAGGGCGGCATTAACTTCTTTGACACCGCCAACAGCTACTCCGACGGCAGCAGCGAGGAGATTGTCGGCCGCGCCCTGCGCGACTTTGCCCGTCGTGATGACATCGTCGTCGCCACTAAGGTCTACTATCCGGTGGGCGACCTGGCTGAGGGCCTTTCTCGCGCGCAGATCCTGCGCTCCATTGATGACAGCCTCAAACGCCTGAACATGGATTACGTCGACCTGCTGCAAATTCACCGCTGGGATTACAACACGCCAGTCGAGGAGACGCTCGAAGCGCTGGACGACGTGGTCAGAGCCGGTAAAGCACGCTACATCGGCGCGTCTTCAATGCACGCGTCGCAGTTTGCCCAGGCGCTGGATCTCCAGGCGCAGCACGGCTGGGCGCGCTTTGTCACCATGCAGGATCACTACAATCTGATCTATCGTGAAGAAGAACGCGAGATGCTGCCGCTGTGCCATCAGGAGGGCGTGGCGGTGATCCCGTGGAGCCCGCTGGCGCGCGGTCGCCTGACCCGTCCGTGGGGTGAAACCACGGCTCGCCTGGTATCGGATGAAGTGGGAAAGAATCTCTATGGCGGTACAGAAGCCAGCGATGCGCTGATTGCCGAACGGTTAGCCGGAATTGCCGACGATACCGGTGCCACCCGCGCACAGGTAGCGCTGGCGTGGCTGCTGGGCAAGCGCGGGGTCGCGGCACCGATTATTGGAACGTCGCGGGAAGAACAGCTGGATGAGCTGCTGAATGCGGTGGATATCACGCTGACGCCGGAGCAGATTGCCGAGCTGGAGACGCCGTATCAGCAGCATCCGGTGGTAGGGTTTAAGTAGGCCATCTTTTGTAGGCCGGGTAAGGCGGAGCCGCCACCCGGCAATACAGAGCGCACACTCACGCGAAGTGATCGTACCCTTTCCAGTCCAGCGTAACGGGCGAACCGTCTTTCACAAACTTCAGCCCTTCGCTCTCCGGCATGATCTGACCGATGCAGGTAAACTTCGCGCCGAGATGCGCTAACGCCACGTCCAGCGTTCCGCGGTTGAGCTCAGGCACCGTGAAGCACAGCTCGTAGTCTTCACCACCGGACAGCGCCCAGCGCAGCGCCTGCTCAGGTTCCACATGGCGAAGCAGTTGCTCAGACAGCGGGAAGAGATCCAGATCAACGCGCGCGCCGACGCCGCTGGCCTTCAGGATATGCCCGAGGTCTGAGATCAGCCCGTCAGAGAGATCGATAGCCGAGCTTGCCCGTTCGCGCAGCGCCTGGCCGTGCAGAATACGCGGCGTTGGCCGCAGATGGCGTTTCACCAGATACGCCACATCGTCAGCATCTTCAACCGTTAAACGGTTCTGAAGGATCGCCAGCCCTGCCGCGCTGTCGCCCGGCGTACCGGTCACGTAGATCCAGTCGCCCGGTTTTGCGCCTGAGCGCTTCAGCGCGCGGCCGAGCGGCACGTAGCCGTGGATCGCCAGCGTCATCGACAGCGGACCGGCAGTCGTGTCGCCGCCAATCAGCTGCATATCGTAATAGCTAAGCTGCTCAAACAGCGCATCGCTAAAGGCTTCCAGCCAGGCCTCATCTACCTCAGGCAGCGTCAGAGCCAGCGTCAGCCACGCGGGATCGGCCCCCATCGCCGCCAGATCGCTGACGTTAACCGCCAGCGCTTTATACGCCAGATCGGCAGGATCGATATCCGGTAAGAAATGACGGCCGCACACCAGAGTGTCGGTGCTGATTGCCAGCGTCTGTTTTTCGGGAATATTGAGAAGTGCACAGTCATCGCCAATGCCGGTTTCAACATCAAGACGAGAGGTTCTGACACGGTCGAAATAACGGGCAATCAGGGAGAATTCGCCGCATGCCATACGTTATGCCTCAGCAAATAAAAGAAAAAACCGGAGCCGCACTGCCCGTCAGGCAATGCAGGACTCCGGTTTGCGGATCACTTTTTGTGGGGACGGATCGCAGGTGCTGCTTTATCAAGTACGCCGTTTACAAACTTGTGGCTGTCTTCAGCGCCGAAGGTTTTCGCCAGCTCGATCGCTTCGTTGATGGCCACTTTATACGGCACATCATCACGTTTAGACAGCTCAAACAGCGCGATACGCAACACTGCTTTTTCCACCTGGCCCAGCTCTTCGAGCAGACGGGACAGGTATGGCTTCATCAGGCCATCGAGATACGCGCTATTAGTCGCCACTCCCGACAGCAGTTCGCGGAAGTACAGAACGTCAACGTCTTTTACGTCCTGTTCTGACAGGAACTGGTATTCGACATCAGCGATGTCGTTCTGGGACAACTGCCAGGAGTAAAGTGCCTGGACGGCACATTCACGGGCGCGGCGACGAGCAGCAGGTTTCACGGAATTCCCCTTACAAAAAAATCAGGCCTTGATGGCTTTCAATACATTGATCATTTCAAGCGCGGTCAGTGCAGCTTCTGCACCTTTGTTACCGGCTTTGGTGCCAGCACGTTCGATGGCTTGTTCAATACTTTCAGTGGTCAGCACGCCGAACGCGACAGGAATTTCAGCATCCTGTGCAACGTGTGCCAGACCGTTGCTTGCACCGCCCGCAACGTATTCGAAGTGCGCAGTGCCGCCACGAATAACGGTACCCAGCGCAATCACCGCGTCGTATTTACCGGTTTTCGCCAGCGCGCCCGCCGCCAGTGGCAGTTCGTAAGCGCCTGGAACCCAAACAACGGTAATGTTGTCATCTTTAACCTGGCCGATACGTTTCAGGGCGTCAATCGCACCTTCCAGCAGGCTGTCGTTGATGAAGTTGTTGAAACGCGCAATGGTGATGGCGACGCGAGCGTCCGGGGTAGCTACAGCAGCTTCAATAATGTTCATACTCTTCCTTTACGGGTTCATTTGGCCCCGCAGGGGGGCGGATTTTATCATAATACTTTGCGCACTGCTTCCCTATTTAAGGAGCAATTACGCTGTCGTTAAGTGGAGGCAGACATCCGGACCTACCGGACGAATCTCGCTAAATTTGAGTTGCGGTGCGTCGGCCAGTTTTTCAAGGCCGGGCAGCACAAACAGGCCGCGCGCGTCGTGACCTAAGAGTTTAGGCGCAACGTAAACAAGCAGTTCATCCACCAGCCCGGCCTGCAAGAGCGCACCGGCGAGCGTTGGCCCCGCTTCAACCCAGATGCTGTTCACCTGCTGCTTGCCGAGCAGCATCATCAGCACCACCAGATCCAGATGACCGTTATGCTCCGGCACCATAATGCTGCGCACGCCTTCCGGCCATTCGCGCGTATCTTCGTTAGTGCGGGCAATCCAGGTTTCACCCGGCTGCTGGACGATGCGGTGCTCCGGCGTCACGCGGTTCTGGCTATCAATGATAATACGCAGCGGCTGGCGCAGGTTCTCCTGCGGGTACAGCGCCTGGGTATCGGCATTCAGTTCGTCCCAGCGCACGGTCATGGCCGGATCGTCAGCCAGAACGGTTTCACTGCTGGTGAGGATAGCATGGCTTTGCGCGCGCAGACGTTGCACATCGCGCCTTGCCTGTGGCGAGGTTACCCACTGGCTTTCGCCGTTTGCCATCGCCGTACGACCGTCCAGCGAGGCGCCCAGCTTGAGCTGAATATACGGGAACCCCGTGCGCATGCGCTTCAGAAAGCCTTTGTTGATCGCTTCCGCGTCCTGCATCATCAGCCCATGGCTGACGTCAATGCCTTCCTGCTGCAGGCGGTACAGACCGCGTCCGGCCACCTGCGGATTTGGGTCCTGCATCGAGGCGACCACGCGCGACACGCCCGCCGCGATCAGCGCTTCGCAGCACGGCGGCGTACGGCCGTGATGGCTGCACGGCTCAAGCGTGACGTAGGCCGTAGCCCCGCGAGCCTTTTCTCCCGCCATGCGCAGGGCATGAACCTCAGCATGGGGCTCGCCCGCGCGGTAATGGAAACCTTCGCCCACGATCTCGCCATCTTTAACGATAACGCACCCGACGTTCGGGTTGGGATGGGTGGTAAAACGACCGCGCTGCGCCAGCTTCATGGCTCTCGCCATGTAAATCTCATCCTGCATGAGCTTAATCCTGTAAGCGGGCGATCTCTTCGCCAAACTCTTTGATGTCTTCGAAGCTGCGGTAGACCGAGGCGAAGCGGATATAGGCGACCTTATCGAGCTTTTTCAGCTGCTCCATCACCAGGTTGCCGATCATTTTGCTCGGCACTTCACGCTCACCCAAACCACGAAGATAAGATTTTATGTGGTTTAACGCCATCTCAACGTCATCCGCGCTTACGGGACGTTTTTCCAGGGCTTTCAGCATCCCGCTGCGCAGTTTCTCTTCGTTAAACGGCTCGCGCACGTCGTTGCTTTTCACCACGCGCGGCATTACCAGCTCTGCAACCTCAAAGGTCGTGAAACGCTCGTTGCACACCAGACACTGCCGACGACGGCGTACGGATGACCCTTCGCCCACAAGACGAGAGTCGATGACTTTGGTATCCACAGCGGAGCAGAATGGGCAATGCATACGGTATCCCTGTTATGTGGTTAACTAATTTTCATTTTACCCTGATCTGGCCTGACAACAAAGGAAGAGCTTTTTGAGACAAAGGATCTATGTCTGACACGATGATGCTGGCTACCATTAAGGCGATCCGTTATTTCAAGGAAATAAACGCAATGACAAGACGTTACCTTAAAATTTTGCTGGTGGGGAGCCTCTTCACCCTTAGCGCCTGTGCACAGCAAACCGAAGTCCGTCAGATGAAACAGAGCGTGAATACGCTCAATACGGCGATGGACAAGCTAAACAAAGAGACGGTGAAAATCACCCAGCAAAACGCGCTGAACGCCAAATCCAGCAGCGGGGTTTATCTCCTGCCGGGTGCGAATACGCCTGCCCGTCTCAATAGCCAGATTGGCACGCTGAAAATGTCTCTGGTGAATGTGGCGGCGAATGCAAATGGTACTCGCGCAACATTACGCATTCAGGGCGAGTCCAACGATCCGCTTCCGGCCTTCAGCGGCACCGTCGAGTGGGGTCAGATCCAGGGCACCACGGAGAATTACCAGGAGGTGAATGTTAACAGTCAGCTATTCACCGCACCAGCCAGCGTGCTGGCTCCGAGCGATGTCGATATTCCGCTGCAGCTTAACGGACTGACTCCGGAACAGTTAGGTTTCATCCGCATTCACGATATCCAGCCCGCCGCGCAGTAACCCCCCTTTTAGCGGAGTGAAATGTCACTCCGCTAACATTTACATTTCGTATGGATTGGCAACATAAATGATTGCCGCTACAATCCCGCCCGTTTAAAGTACGCAAACGTGAACGCAATCGATTACGCGTGTGAGAGATATGTGAAACAACACATATTTTTGTGAGCAGGGATTCCTATAATAGGCACCGCAGAAACACGAAATATTTAGAAACGCAATTCGCGCATTTTTCACTCCCGGAAGGGAATTTCAATCAGTGGCATGATTATGAAAAAAACATTACTCGCAGCTGGCGCCGTGCTGGCACTGTCCTCCTCTTTCACTGTTAACGCAGCGGAAAACGACAAACCACAATACCTCTCCGACTGGTGGCACCAGAGCGTTAACGTTGTCGGCAGCTACCACACCCGTTTCGGACCACAGATCCGCAACGATACCTACCTGGAATACGAAGCATTCGCCAAGAAAGACTGGTTTGATTTCTACGGCTATATGGATGCTCCGGTCTTCTTCGGCGGTAACACGCAGGCAAAGGGTATCTGGAACCACGGTTCTCCGCTGTTCATGGAGATCGAACCGCGCTTCTCCATCGACAAGCTGACCGGCACCGACCTGAGCTTCGGTCCGTTCAAAGAGTGGTACTTCGCGAACAACTATATCTACGACATGGGCCGCAACGCGTCCGGTCGTCAGAGCACCTGGTACATGGGTCTGGGTACCGACGTTGATACCGGACTGCCAATGAGCCTGTCCCTGAACGTGTACGCGAAATACCAGTGGCAGAACTACGGTGCTGAAAACCAGAACGAATGGGATGGCTATCGTTTCAAAGTGAAATACTTTGTGCCAATCACCCAGCTGTGGGGCGGTAACCTGAGCTACATCGGCTTCACCAACTTCGACTGGGGTTCAGAGCTGGGCGATAAGAGCGGTTACGCAGAGAACGGTATTAAGCAGCGTACCAACGACTCAATCGCCTCCAGCCACATCCTGGCGCTGAACTACGATCACTGGCACTATTCTGTTGTGGCGCGTTACTGGCACAACGGTGGACAGTGGAACGACGATGCCGATCTGAACTGGATGAAAGAAAACGTCCGTTCAACCGGTTGGGGTGGTTACCTGGTTGTAGGTTACAACTTCTAATCAGTGCGGGATTGTGCGGGCTGATGCCCTCCCTCCTTCCCTCTCCCATGGGAGAGGGTACAAACACTAAAAACGGCAACACACGTTGCCGTTTTGCTTTTACCTCGCCGCCCGGCTTTTTACTGCTTAACCTTGCGCAAAAAATCTGCCAGAGACCTGTCCGCACTCTCGCTAAACCGCCTCTCCGTCTGCAAAATATTGAGGCATCGGTCGAGCCGGAAACAGCGATAGTCATCGCGCCGTTCGCACCACGCCGCCAGCAGCCAACGCTCCCCCCAGAAGAACAAGCCCAGTGGCTGCACCTCGCGCTTCGAGAGCTGTCCGGCTTCATCACGGTAATGCAGCGCCAGCACGCGCTGGGCGGAAATCGCCTGATGGATCCTGTCAAAATCGCTGCGGGAGTGGCTTTGCATGCAAAAATCCGGGGCGTAGATCCGCGTCTGCTCCGCCTTTCGACGACTCTCCTCGGGCAGGATAGCCAGCACCTTCTCCTGAGCCGACTCCAGCTCGCGCGACAGCGATTCCCCTCCCCAGGTTTTGAGCAGGCGAATCGCGACGATCAGCGCCTCGGACTCCCTGTTTGTCAGCATCAGCGGCGGCAGGTCAAAACCCGACATCAGCCGATATCCGCTCCCCGCCTCACCTTCCACCGGCACGCCGGAAAGCGACAGGTCGCGGATATCGCGGTAGACCGTGCGCTCGGATACGCCAAGCCGGTCCGCCAGATGCGCTGCCGTTGTCAGACGCCTGCCCCGCAGGATCTGCACAATCTGAAACAAACGGTCAGCGCGTCGGGTCATATCTTAGTCCGCTCTCAGGCAGGTTGATGGAGGCCGACGCGGTTACCCTCGCTGTCGGTAAACAATGCGATAGTGCCAATGCCATGCGGCAGTTCCAGCGGGCCAAACACGCACTCGCCGCCCGCAGAGGCGATGCGATCGAGCGTGGCCGCCAGATTGTCAGTATGCAGGTAAATAATAGCGCCTTCGTGAGACGGTACAATGCCCTCAAATTTTGCCAGCGCCCCGCCGGTACCCGGATCCTCATGCGGGAAAACGGCCAGCTCGGCACAGTCCATTTTCTCGCGTTTTAACGAAACCTGCATCACTGGCTCATAAAAATTAATCGCGCGATCCATATCCGCGACCGGAATTTCAAACCAATTAATGACGCTTTTCATACATCCTCCTGCCTGTTGTTTGGGTTCAGAAGGAGTCTACGACAGGGCTCCTGACAGCATAGTGTCAGGAGTGTTTGTCAGGAGCAGATAAAAAAAATCCCGATCAACAGACCGGGATTTCGATAACGCGCTACACGTCGCCTTACGGCAGAATGGACGGCTGATCCGCCCCTTCTTTCTCGACCTTCTGCTGGAGCAGGTGCTCGCGCTTCATGCCAAGTTTCAGTGCCAGAGCGGACGCGACGTAGATAGACGACGCCGTACCGATGGTGACACCGATCAGCATGGTCAGCGAGAAGCCTTCCAGTACCGGACCACCGAAGAGGAACAGCATCAGGATCACCATCAGGGTGGTACCGGATGTGATCAAGGTACGGTGCAGCGTCTGGGTCAACGACACGTTAAAGATTTCGTACGGCGTACCGCGACGGATCTTACGGAAGTTTTCACGGATACGGTCAGATACCACGATACTGTCGTTCAGTGAGTAACCGATAACGGACATCAGGGATGCCACAATCGTCAGGTCAATCTCAATGTGGAAGAGCGACAGTATGCCCATGGTGATCACCACGTCGTGCGCCAGGGCGATAACCACACCGGCTGCCAGTCGCCACTCAAAGCGGAAACCGACGTATACCAGAATGGAGATCAGCGCCACCAGCAGCGCCATCGCACCGGTCTGCGCCAGATCAGCACCCACGCTTGGGCCGACGAACTCAATACGCTTAACCGCCGCGTTCTGGCTGGTTGTTTCGTTAATCACGCTAACAACCTTACTGCCCAGCTCCTGGCTGCCGTTGGCATCGTGCACCGGCGGCATACGCACCATGATGTCGCGGCTGCTGCCGAAGTTCTGCAGCAGCGGCTCTTCAAAGCCCGCTTTCTGCAGAGACAAACGCATCTGGTCCATATCGACCGGTTTTTCCAGGGAGATCTCGATGACCGTACCGCCGGTGAAATCCAGCCCCCAGTTAAAGCCTTTCACGCCCATAATGACGATGGACAGAATCAGCAGGAAACCTGAAATGCCGAAGGCCCAGTAGTCCCAGCGCATAAAGTCCCAGACTTTACGGCCGTGGTTCAATTGTTCAACAGTATATTCCTGTGCCACAACGCACTCCTCAGATAGACAGCTTTTTGACGCGCTTGCCGCCGTACAGCAGGTTCACGATGGCACGGGTGCCGACAATAGCGGTAAACATTGACGTTGCGACACCGATACCGGTTGTAATCGCAAAGCCTTTGATCGCGCCAGTACCCACTGCATACAGGATAAGAACCTTAATCAGTGTTGTTACGTTCGCATCGAAGATGGAGCTGAACGCGCCTTTATAGCCTTCGTCAATCGCCTGCTGAACAGAACGACCGTTGCTCAACTCTTCTTTGATACGTTCGTTAATCAGTACGTTGGCGTCGACCGCCACCGCAAGGGTAAGAACGATACCTGCAATGCCCGGCATAGTCAGCGTCGCCCCCGGCAGCAGGGACATAATGCCGATGATCAGCACCAGGTTGGCGATCAGCGCGGAGGTCGCAATCAGACCAAACTTCTTATAGAAGAAGATCATGAAGAGGATAGAGACCACCAGACCGGCCAGACACGCTTCCAGACCCTGCTGAATGTTTTGCATACCCAGAGTTGGACCAATGGTACGTTCTTCAACAATCTGAATTGGCGCAATCAGCGCACCGGCACGCAGCAGCAGGGAGAGCTGACGCGCTTCGTTCGGGTTGTTGATACCGGTGATACGGAAGCTGTTACCCAGACGAGACTGGATATTGGCGATGTTAATCACCTCTTCCTCTTTCACCAGCACCGCACGACCGTTTGCATCTTTCTTACCGCTGTCTTTGTACTCCACGAAAAGGGTCGCCATCGGTTTACCGATGTTGTCCTTGGTGAAGTTAGACATGATGTTACCACCCGCGCTATCCAGCGAGATGTTAACCTGCGGCTGGTTGTATTCGTCCTGGCTCGACGTGGAGTCGGTGATGTGGTCACCGGTCAGAATCACGCGTTTGTACAGCACAACTGGCTGACCTTCGCGGGTCTGTTTCACTTCGGAGTCACCCGGAATACGCCCTGCGGCAGCAGCGGACTGATCGACGTTGGAGTTCACCAGACGGAATTCCAGCGTTGCGGTCGCACCCAGAATCTCTTTCGCACGCGCGGTATCCTGGATACCCGGCAGTTCAACCACGATACGGTCAGCACCCTGACGCTGTACCAGCGGCTCAGCCACGCCCAGTTGGTTTACACGGTTACGCAGAATGTTGATGTTCTGCTGAACGGCATATTCACGCGCTTCTTTCAGACGCGCATCGGTCATCACCGCGCGCAGCTGGTTGCTGCCCTGAGAGGTGATCACCAGGTCACGGTGACGTTGGGTCAGGTAATCTACAGCCTGATCGCGCGCCGCACTGTCGCGGAACGTGATGCTCATGCCGTAGTTATCTTCTTTACGCACGGTGGTATAAGCGATGCCTTTATCACGCAGATCGCTGCGCAGGCTGTCGATATTCTGTTCCTGCAGCTTGCCGAGCGCGGTATCCATATCCACTTCCATCAGGAAGTGAACGCCGCCACGAAGGTCAAGACCGAGTTTCATTGGCTCTGCGTTCATCGCAGCCAGCCAACGCGGGGTTGCAGGGGCAAGGTTAAGCGCCACGACGTATTTGTCACCCAGCACGCCCATCAGCGCTTCGCGAGCGCGGAGCTGCGTGTCGGTGGTGTCGAAGCGAGCAAGAATAGCACCCTCTTCCAGAGCCACAGACTTAGCGGTAATTTTTTCTTCTTGTAACGTTTTCTGGACCTGGATCAGCGTTTGCTCACTGGCGGCGACACCGCGCGCGCCAGTGATTTGAACAGCCGGATCCTCACCATACAGGTTGGGAAGCGCGTACAGCAGGCCGACGAGAATCACGACGACCAGCATGATGTACTTCCACAAAGGATAACGGTTTAACACGGCAGTTCCCTTTGGGAAAAGTTGGGATTACAGCGCCTTCATGGTGCCTTTCGGCAGAACGGCAGCTACGAAGTCACGTTTGATGACCACTTCAGTGGTGTCGTTCAGGGCGATAGCAATGTAGCCGTTTTCAGCCACTTTGGTTACGCGACCCACCAGACCACCGTTAGTCAGCACTTCATCGCCTTTTGCAATGGAGTTCATCAGGTTTTTGTGCTCTTTGGTGCGCTTCTGCTGTGGACGCAGGATCATGAAGTAGAAGATCAGACCGAACACAACCAGCATCAGAATCAGAGACATCGGGCTGCCCTGCGCTGGAGCACCTGTTGCCGCTACCGCATCAGAAATAAAAAAGCTCATTCAAATTCCCTCATTATTAAAATTAATCAACGTTCAACGGTGGAACATCCCGCCCCTGACGTTGGTAGAAATCGGTCACGAAGCTCTCTAATTTACCCTCTTCGATAGCCTTACGTAAACCAGCCATTAAGCGCTGATAATAACGAAGATTATGAATGGTATTGAGACGCGCGCCCAAAATCTCGTTGCAACGATCGAGATGATGCAGATACGCGCGGGAATAATTGCGACAGGTATAGCAATCGCACTCGGAATCGAGCGGGCTGGTGTCACTCTTATGCTTCGCGTTACGGATTTTCACCACGCCATCGGTAACGAACAAATGGCCGTTACGCGCGTTGCGGGTTGGCATGACGCAGTCGAACATATCAATGCCGCGGCGTACGCCTTCAACCAGATCTTCTGGTTTACCCACGCCCATCAGGTATCGTGGTTTATCCGCCGGGATTTGCGGGCAGACATGTTCCAGAATGCGGTGCATGTCTTCCTTCGGCTCACCCACAGCCAAACCGCCGACAGCGTAGCCATCAAAACCTATCTCTACCAGACCTTTAACAGAGATATCGCGTAAATCTTCGTAAACGCTGCCCTGGATAATGCCAAACAGCGCATTTTTGTTCTGCAGGGAGTCAAAACGGTCACGGCTACGCTTCGCCCAGCGCAGAGACATCTCCATGGAGCGTTTTGCGTAATCCCAGTCGGCAGGATACGGCGTACATTCGTCGAAGATCATCACGATGTCAGAGCCGAGATCGTACTGAATCTCCATCGACTTTTCGGGATCGAGGAAAATCGGATCGCCGTTGATCGGGTTACGGAAGTGTACGCCCTGCTCGGTGATCTTGCGGATATCGCCCAGGCTGAAGACCTGGAAGCCGCCGGAGTCGGTCAGGATTGGGCCTTTCCACTGCATGAAATCGTGCAGGTCGCCGTGGAGCTTCATGATCTCCTGACCCGGACGCAGCCACAGGTGGAAGGTGTTGCCGAGGATAATCTGTGCGCCAGTGGCTTCTACTTCTTCCGGCGTCATCCCTTTTACGGTGCCGTACGTGCCCACAGGCATAAACGCGGGGGTTTCCACCACGCCGCGATCAAACACCAGGCGACCGCGACGCGCGCGACCGTCGGTGGTATCGAGTTCAAATTTCATTTTTTCTCCGACGTCAGAAAAACAGTCCAACGTTGTAAAACGGTGCCGCGGACTTATTCCCCGACACGCTCATTCAAAGCCAGCGGATTGTACGTGATAAACATCGCGTCCCCGTAGCTAAAAAAGCGATATTTTTGTTCTACCGCAGACTTGTAAGCATTCATCGTATGCTGATAACCCGCGAATGCGGAGACCAGCATAATCAGCGTCGATTCAGGCAGATGGAAGTTGGTCACCAGCGCGTCAATCACTTTGTACTGATAGCCCGGGTAGATAAAGATCTGCGTATCGCCAAAGAACGGCTCGATAAGATTGCGCTTCGCCGCCTGCGCAGCGCTCTCGAGTGAGCGCACAGACGTTGTACCGACCGCCACGACGCGGCTGCCGCGCGCTTTCGCCGCCAGCACCGCGTCCACCACGTCCTGAGGCACTTCGGCATACTCAGAGTGCATGATGTGATCTTCAATGCTGTCCACGCGCACCGGCTGGAAGGTTCCCGCGCCGACGTGCAGCGTCACGAACGCCATCTCCACGCCCTTCGCGCGCAGTTTCTCCAGCAGCGGCTCATCAAAATGCAGGCCCGCGGTCGGCGCCGCGACGGCGCCAGGCTTCTGGCTGTAGACGGTCTGGTACAGCTCGCGGTCGGCCTCTTCATCCGGACGCTCAATATACGGCGGCAGCGGCATGTGGCCGATGGCGTTCAGGATATCGAGCACCGTGCGTTCGTCATCGAACGCCACCTCAAACAACGCATCGTGGCGCGCGGTCATGGTCGCTTTGATGCTCTCATCATCGCCCAGCAGCAGTTCAGCGCCCGGCTTCGGCGCCTTTGAAGCGCGAATATGTGCCAGAATACGTTTATCATCGAGCATACGTTCGACCAGCACTTCAATCTTGCCGCCGCTGGCCTTACGGCCAAACAGGCGCGCCGGGATCACGCGGGTATTGTTAAAGACCAGCAGATCGCCAGGGTTGAGCTTGTCGAGCAAATCGGTGAAAGTACCGTGCGTCAGCTCGCCCGTTGGCCCATCCAGTGACAGTAAGCGACAGCTGCTGCGCTCAGGCATGGGATAGTGAGCAATCAGGGATTCAGGTAATTCAAAGGAGAAATCGGCGACGCGCATGACGTATACTCGTGACTTAAAAACAGGCGGCATAGTCTAGTGCTCACACCCTTTTGCTGCAACAACTAGCCGCCCCCGGACAAATAAAACGCATGAATTTTCTCGCTCACCTGCATCTCGCTCACCTCGCTGACAGCTCCCTGTCCGGCAATTTGCTGGCCGATTTCGTACGCGGCAACCCCGCTGAGGACTATTCCCCTGAGGTTGTCGATGGGATTTTTATGCACCGCCGCATCGACGTGCTTACTGATAAGCTGCCGGAAGTGACGGAAGCCAAAGCGTGGTTTCGCCCTGAAACGCGCCGCGTTGCGCCGATCACGCTCGACGTGATGTGGGACCACTTTCTGTCGCGCCACTGGGAACAGCTGTCGCCGGAGATGCCCTTGCCGGCGTTTGTGCGCTATGCCCACCAGCAGGTGTCGATCATTCTGCCCGACTCGCCGCCGCGCTTTGTGAATCTGAATAACTATCTGTGGTCGGAACGCTGGCTGGAGCGCTATCGCGAAATGGACTTCATCCAGAACGTGTTGAACGGGATGGCGAGCCGTCGTCCGCGGCTGGATGCGCTGCGCGACTCCTGGTATGACCTGGATGAACATTACGATGCGCTGGAAGCGCGTTTCTGGCAGTTTTACCCGCGCATGATGGTGCAGGCGAAAAACAAACAGCTGTAACAGAATTCACATTGATAGGTAAAAGCTGGCGGAACGATTGTCACCACCTCTTTGTCTTATCCATGAACACTCTCTATACTGGCTCGCGTTGCGTTCCAAATAACCTTAGTATCTACAGGAGAATCATATGGTTCTGGTAACTCGTCCGGCTCCGGATTTTACAGCTGCAGCAGTTCTGGGCAACGGTGAAATCGTTGAAAACTTCAACTTCAAACAGCACACCAACGGTAAAGCGACCGTTCTGTTCTTCTGGCCAATGGACTTCACTTTCGTTTGCCCGTCTGAGCTGATCGCATTCGACAAACGTTATGAAGAATTCCAGAAGCGTGGCGTGGAAGTTGTTGGCGTCTCCTTCGACTCTGAATTTGTACACAACGCATGGCGTAACACCCCTGTCGACAAAGGCGGCATCGGTGCGGTGAAATACGCAATGGTTGCGGACATCAAACGCGAAATCCAGCAGGCTTACGGTATCGAACATCCGGACGCTGGCGTTGCGCTGCGTGGTTCCTTCCTGATCGACGCTAACGGCATCGTTCGTCACCAGGTTGTGAACGATCTGCCGCTGGGTCGTAACATCGACGAAATGCTGCGCATGGTTGACGCGCTGCAGTTCCACGAAGAGCACGGCGAAGTGTGCCCGGCTCAGTGGGAAAAAGGTAAAGAAGGCATGAACGCGTCTCCAGACGGCGTGGCTAAATACCTGTCTGAGAACGTATCCAGCCTGTAATCGGCACGGTTTACGAAAAAGGCCCGCTTATGCGGGCCTTTTTTTATGCCTTACGCTGCGTCTCTCGCCAGATGCGCCAGGCCATGCCCGCCAGCAGAATCACTCCCGCAATCAGCACGCCCCATACCAGCAGGGTGTTCATCCTGCTCTCCCGCTCGGCCGCAGAAGTGGCGGTCAAACGCCCCTCGCCGCCTAATGCGACATTATCCAGAATGTCGGCCTGCGGCAGGTTCGCCATATCATAGGTCTTGCGCAGGTCGGCCGGGATCAGCATGCCGGGCTCTACGCTGGCAGGCTTTGCGGCGCCATTGCCCCAGGCGAGCACGTACGGCGCTTTCCCCTGCGCGTTGAACACCAGGTCATAGCGGTCGCGATGGCCCGTGACGCTCGGCAGGTATTCCGGCAGACGCGCATTCAGCGTCGTGATTTTCACGGCCTGCACCAGGCCCCCGCTAAGCGAAACCGGTCCGGACGTTTTTCCCTCCAGACGGTAAATCACCTCTTTCTTCAGAGGATGCCATGCGTCTTTCTCCGTACTCCGCCACGCGATCTCCACGGGAAGGACGCCATCGCCATTCAGTGAGATGCTGACAGCACTCAGCGGCTGCGGTCGCGCCCAGTGCCACTGCGCTTCGCTTGTCGATAGCTGTTCCCCTTCGCCCTCAAGGTCGACCGCTTCCGGGGCCGCCTGGGCAGGTGCGCTGATTGCGTTTACGCCGGTCAAGGTTATCCCCTGGCTCTGCGCATTCAGCACCACCATGAGATAGCGATTCGCATCGGGAGATAAAACCGTATCGGTATCGATCCGATCGAGCTTAAGACGATCCTGGCCGCTGACGACGTCCAGCAAGGGCATATCCTCGCGCAGGGTATACCAGCGCTTAAGATCCTCGCTGTAATAGACCGACGCCGTTCCCTGCCATGGCGTCTGCGGAGTATTCCAGAGCAGCTGCAGCTGGGATATAGCGATCTCGCCCGTCGCCTTTTCGGGCAGGGTCAGCAGATAATGTTGCCCGGCTGCGGCGGCTTTTTGCCCCTCCAGCACAATCTCAACGCCGTTTCGGGAACGGAGCAGGATCTTATCGCTGTCACCGGCTCCTTGCGAAGCCGCAAGCGGCGAGGCGTCCAGCGGGAAGAGGCGCAGCACGGTGGATTGCGCTGGCGCCTGCGGACGCGTCGCGCTGACCAGGCTGAAGGGAACCGGCTCGCCCGACTGGTTAAAGACGCGGACATCATGCAGATCCGGCGACGTGCTCTGCTCATAGACGGCGAGCGGCAGCATCACCCGATACCACTGGGAAGGAACCGACGTATCGAGCGAACGACCATAAGCATAGTCCCGGGGCGATTCCGTTTGTCCCTCGTCGCAAAACGCCGGGCCGGAAAGCGCCAGCAGCGCGGTACAGGCTACCGCTTTCATCCATTTCATTTTTCATCTCCTGTTTTGGGCGGTAGCGGTGAGAAATACCCCACGATCAGAACCAGTATCGCCACGCCGATAAACGCCACCGCGCGCGACAGACCGCCTCCGCCCGCGCTGTCCACCAGCATCAGTTTAACCATCACCACGCCCAGCAGCGCGGCACCGCAGACCCACTCCTGCCGGGAAGCCCGACGGGTGGCATGGATCATGACCACCAGCGCGCTCAGCATCCAGAACAGGGCAAAACTGGTCTGGATAAGCCGCGAATCCCACAGCGATGCCATATTCCAGGCTACGTCGCCGTACCAGGCCAGGGCGCGCATCAGCGCACCGTTTAGCCACCAGAAGCCAAACGCCATAATCGCGACGGCGGGCCACGGACGCGCTTGCGCAAGCCATGCCGGATAGTAGCGATCTACCGCCCGATAAAAGACCACCAGCCCCAGCAGCGCGAACGCCGCGCCTTCCTCAAGCGGGTTTACCAACGGCAGCCAGGTCTGACGATAGACCACGCCGTCCTGGAAATTGGTCACCACCAGCAGTACCAGCAGCGCCACGACCGCAGGGATAGGTGCCAGGCAGGCGTAGAGCGCAGGCCACTCCCGGAACGGCCACACGCGACGCCGTACGGCTGCAGAGAGCGCTATAATAACCCCTCCGCCTGCGGCCATCGCTAATCCGCTGCCCCAGGCCGCCATGCCCCACGGCAACGACCGGGCAAACCAGTAAAGCTCGGCGGCCAGCGCCAGCAAAATCATCCAGAACAGCGACAGATGCAGCCCCATCGCGATGCGCGGCAGGAGTCTTTCACCGTCGCGCCGCAACAGCATCAGCGCGGCAGGAAGCGCAACGCACCAGGCGAGATTTGACCAGCCGGCGGCAACGATCTGCTGGTGCCAGAGCTGATAACCCACCATCAGCAGCATAACCGGCCACAGCAGCCATTTACTGACATCCAGCTCCCGCCACGCCAGACGAGCAGCCGCCTGCCGCCAGCCCCAGGCCGACGCCGCCGTCAGCGCCAGCACGCCTGCGAGAATCGGCAATTCGTGCTTCAGCACCATCCGCGACGCGCCCAATAGCGCCACGAGCCAGAACAGCAGCCCGCCTGCCAGCAGCGCCCAGCTGACCGGCAGAAAGAGAGTCCGCCACAGCCAGGCCGCAGTCAGCCAGCAAAGGCTGAGGATGGTGAAGATCAGCAGCAGGCTCAGGGACGTAACGCCGTTGGTTTGCGCCCATAGCGCGCTGCCGAGCGCCAGCACCAGCAGCGCCGTCCCACTATAGCTCATGCGCCGCTGCTGCTGCTGCACGCCCAGCCAGAGGATACCCAGCCCTTCCAGCGCCCAGGCCATCGCCGTCCAGCGCGCCGACAGCGCCAGCGGAATGGCGAGCGTGGCAAATCCGCCGCCGATGGCCAGCGCCGCCATGACCAGCGGTCGTCCGAGGGAGGGATAGCGCCGCAGCGCAAGGAACGCGAGGGTAAGATAAAATGCGCCGTATCCCAGCGCGCTCAGGGCCGGGCCATATTCCCAGTGCCGGGTCATGCCGTACTGCATTCCAAAACCAACCAGCGGCGGGGCAAACAGCAGCACGCCGTCAATAATTTGCTTCCCTTTCTCCTGCGCCCGCAGCGACAGCGCCACGCTCAGGACGCCGAATATCAGCGTATTGGCAATCAGGAACAGCTGGCAGACCCAATAGTCTTCAGGCTGGTAGTCACTCAGCCCCCACAGGCCGCCCACGCCGAACGTAAACAGCAGCCCGAGCAGATTCAGCTCGCGCCAGTGCTGCCAGATACTGATAACGAGAATGCCGATGGAAAGCAGGAGATAGAAAGAGAACAGCGCGACAAAGCTGCCGCCCCCGGTAGACAACAGCAGCGGCGCAAGATACCCGCCGAGGCTCGCCAGCATGGCAAGGCTCAGCGCCTTCTGCAGCACCGCCAGCCCGACGCTCGCCGCGCAAATCACCACCAGAAGCGCAAAGGCCAGCGTCATCGGCAGCATTTGCCAGAGCCGAAACGCGCCAAACACCGTCAGGTAGAGCACGCCGGTCGCCCCGCCCTGGAGGATCAGCGCATAGACGCGCTGCCTGTGCCGCAGCCGCCACCCCACCGCCAGCAGAACGATGGCAAACAGCGCCGTTGCCACGAGGCGCAGCTCAAGCGGGAACAGGGAGTGTTCGACGGTATAGCGCAGCAGGAAAGAGAGGCCGAGGAAGAGCAGCAGGATCCCAAGCTTCGCCAGCGGGTTACCCTGCATGAACCAGCGCACCAGCGACGTCAGCATGCCGCCAAAGGCAGAAGGCTGTTTTGCCGCAGGCGCCGGGGCCGGGGCCGGGGCGGGTTCTGCCACGGCTGCGGGAGTATCGGAACGCCAGGGGTCGACAGGCGCGGGAGCGTCCTCTACCGCCGGCGCGGTCACAGCCACTGGCGCGGTAGGCTGCACCGGCTCCGGCGCGCTTTCAGGCACGCCGCGCTGCTCAAGCGCCTCAATGCGCTGTCGCAGCAGGGCGATCTCCTGTCGCGCCGCCGTACTTCGATTAAAGCCAATAACCGCAAGCACGGGCGCAACCACCAGCGCAAATACCAGGAACAAACAGCCAAGGATGTAAAGCTCGTCCATGTTTCCACCTTCACCGTAAACGATCCGTTAAGATTGACACAAATAGTTGCATTTACGCCATCTTAAAAGGTGGAAACATTAGCAGGTCTTAGCTGCCGAACCAGATCGTCGCGGATACCGCAGGCAGCGCCAGGACGCCGTCCTGTATCGTCGCCTTGCCCTCTTTATTCTTCCACGCAGCCACCTTCAGCAGCGGTGAATCATCCAGCACCACTTCGCAGGCCTCGCCCCGGTTGATCGCCACCAGCACGCGCTGCTGGTTATAGACGCGAGCAAACACCACCACGTTATCGTGGGCGTATACCACCTGGCAGCCGCCGTAGCGCAGGGCGAGACTCTGCTTACGCAGCTTCGCCAGCCGCTGATACAGGCTGAACAGCACTTTGTGCTGCTTCTCTGGCTCCCACGGGAAGGTTTTGCGGCAGAACGGATCGTTGTTGCCGTCCAGCCCCACTTCGTCTCCATAATAGATGCACGGCACGCCCGGCCAGGTGAAGAGCCAGGTGACCGCCAGCGGCAGACGCGCCGCATCCTTGCCGAGCAGGGATTTAAAGCGGGCGGTATCGTGGCTATCGAGCTGGTTGAACATCCGCAGCTGCTGCTGATGGGACAGGCCGGCGCGATAGTTCTCCATCCACGCCATGCAGGTTTCAGCGTCGATATGATTCGGATCGTAGGAAATATCGGTGTTAGCGAGGAATCCCCACAGCGGGAAGGTAAAGCCGCGATAGTTCATCGCCGCATCTTCCGCATCGTTCTGCAGCCACTGGCGCGCGTCGCCGAAGTGCTCGCCAAAGACGAACGCCTCCGGCTGGGCCGCTTTCGCCGAACGCGTAATCCCGGCGACGTGCTGAAGGTTATTCCGCGCCCCGCCCGCTTCACCGAGCATATGCACCACGTCCAGCCGCCAGCCGTCCATATTCCACGGCGCCTTCAGCCAGTGACGGACGATGCTGTCTTCACCGCCGTAGATTTCATTCACGAGCGTTGGCGACTGGAAATCCAGCTTCGGCAGGCTCGCGTAGCCCAGCCAGTCCAGCGCGCGGCCCTCCTCGTTAAAGCTGTACCAGTCGCGATGCGGCGACTCCGGGTTATGACAGGCCCCGCCCATCGACTGATTATGGCGGTCAAACCAGGCATGCGAATCTCCGCTATGGTTGAACACGCCGTCCAGAATCAGGCGCATGCCTTCGTTTTGGGTGTTCTTGCGCAGGCGCAGCAGCGCCTCGTCACCGCCAAACTGCGCGTCGACGTGGCGATAATCTTCGGTATCGTATTTGTGCACGCTCGGGGCTTTAAACACCGGGTTGAGATACAGCGCCGTCACGCCGAGCTTTTTCAGGTACGGCAGCTTTTCGCTGATGCCGTCGAGATCGCCGCCGTAAAACGTCGAGCCGCCCGCCTGTGCGGTTAAGGGCTCATCCCACGCTTTCAGGATAATGTCGTGGCCCGCCGCATGATGGTGATAGATCTTATCCTGGTCGGCAGTGCGTTTTTCGCTGCGCGCAAAACGGTCCGGGAAAATCTGGTAAAACACCTGATCGTTAACCCACTGCGGGCCGCTATCCGGGTAATCGACCGCGAACTGCTCCAGCCGTGCGGGCGGGAAACGGCTAAACCCCTGCGGGGTAAACCACAGCTGGCGGTTATTCCACAAAAGCTTAAAGCTGTAACGGCGGCGCGGCTGCCCGCTGCGCAGATCGATATTCGCCCGCCACGCCGTGATCCCCGGCTGCGGCTGGCTGCGCAACTTGTGCATTTTCAGCCCGGTCTCTTCGTTATCTATTTCGGCGCGAAGCGTCACGCGTTCAGGCTGATTTTCCCCCGCCAGCCAGAGCGTAATCACAAGGTTGTCTTTGTTTTGCTTAACAAATGGGGCAACCGGAAGGTGCCAGGCGTTTAACATCACGAATCCCCTCTGATGAAATTGACGTCACCTTGCCACAGGGTGGTTAAGGATAGCTCACCATGACGTGATTTATTGGGGGAGGAGGACGGGGGAGGAGGCAAAAATCCCCTCTCCCATGGGGAGAGGGGAAGGCTATTACTGCGCTTCCGCCAGCTGACGGTCACGGCGGCATTTAAACACCCAGCCCACCAGCAGCAGGACGATCCACGCGCAGCCCACGTACAGGGAAATGCGGGTATCCGGATGGTAGCCAATCAGGCCAATGATAAACACCAGGAATATCAGCCCGACGACGGTGGTTGCCACCCCGCCAGGTACTTTGAACTTCAGCGCTTTCGCCTCATCCGGCGACAGGCGACGGCGGAAGGCAATCTGCGACAGCAGGATCATAATCCACACCCACACCGTCGCGAAGGTCGCCAGCGATGCGATCACCAGGAAGACGTTCTCCGGCATGATGTAGTTCAGGTAAACCGAGAACAGCAGCGCTACGGTCATCACCACAACTGTTACCCACGGCGTGCCGCGGCGTGAGGTTTTGGCGAACACCTTCGGCGCACTGCCCTGCTCCGCCATGCCGTGCAGCATACGGCCCACGCCAAAGACGTCACTGTTGATCGCAGAGAGCGACGCGGTCAGCACCACAAAGTTCAGAATGCTGGCCGCAAAGGCAATTCCCATATGCTGGAAGGTCAGAACAAACGGGCTACCGTTGGTGCCGACCTGATTCCACGGGTAGATGGACATAATCACGAACAGCGTGCCCACGTAGAACACCAGAATACGCATCGGCACCGAGTTGATGGCGCGCGGAATGGATTTCTCCGGATCTTTCGCTTCCCCGGCGGTGATACCGATAATCTCGATGCCGCCGTAGGCGAACATCACCATCTGCAGCGACATGACCATTCCGAGCCAGCCGTTGCTGAAGAAGCCACCGTTGCTCCAGAGGTTGTGAATACCGGTCGGCTGCCCGCCGTTGCCGATTCCCCAGATGATGATGCCAAAACCGGCAACAATCATGATGATGATGGTGGCGACCTTGAAGAAGGAGAACCAGAATTCGAGCTCGCCGAACACCTTCACGCTCATCAGGTTGACGGCACAGATTATTAGCACCACGCTCAGCACCCAAATCCAGTGCGGCACCGCCGGGAACCAGACGCCCATGTAGATGCCAAACGCCGTGACGTCGGCAATCGCCACAATCAGGATTTCAAAGCAGTAGGTCCAGCCGGTGATAAACCCGGCCAGCGGGCCGAGGTTTTCCTGCGCATAGCGGGAGAAGGAGCTGGCGGAGGGGTTGTGAACCGACATTTCGCCGAGGGCGCGCATGATGATATACGCCGCCACGCCGCCGATAATGTACGCCAGCAAAACGCTGGGACCGGCCATTTTGATGGCATCTGCCGAGCCATAAAAAAGACCGGTGCCGATAGCCGAGCCCAGCGCCATAAAGCGGATGTGGCGCGTGCTCAATCCACGTTTAAGTTTGTTAGTGCTTTCCATTTAAATCTTGCCATTCAACACGAAAAAAACAAAAAACCACGGGGCCTTAAGCCCCGTGGTTAAACAGTTTGTTGCCGTTGATTAATGAGCGTTCGATGCAACCTGACGCCCTGCAGCACGGTCCCAGATAATCGCCAGAACCAGTGCAACAACGGTAGGCATCAGCCAGGCCAGACCCTGCTCGGACAGCGGCAGACGCTGTGTCCATGCCGGCAGTATGTGCGCGAAAGCTGATGCTTTAATCCCGTCAAGGATACCAAAAATCAGGCTGATAAACATGGCTGGCGCAATAATTCGTGAAGAGTTGTTCCACCACGGGCGAGTAAAGCTCAGCACCACCAGCACGATACACGGCGGGTAAATCGCCGTCAGCACAGGAATAGAGACCTGAATCAGGTGGCTCAGACCGAGGTTGGACACTGCCATGGAGAAGATACCGAGGATAAACACCAGGGTGCGGTAAGAAAGTGGCAGATACTGCGCAAAGAACTCTGCGCAGGCGCAGGTCAGGCCAACGGCAGTGACCAGACAGGCCAGGAAGATGAGCGCTGCCAGCAGCATACTGCCCGCACCGCCGAAGGTGTGCTGAACGTAGGCGTGCAGGATAGCCGCACCGTTGGCGTTCTGCTCAACCAGCATGGCGCTATCGGACCCCAGACGGAACAGCGCCAGATACAGCAGCGTCAGCCCCACACCGGCCATCAGACCGGCCCAGATGGTGTAGCGGGTCAGCAGACGCGCTTCGGTCACACCGCGGGAACGCGCGGCGTTAACGATAACGATACCAAACACCATGGCGCCCAGCGTATCCATCGTCAGATAGCCGTTCACAAAGCCGTTAGAGAACGCGGCGTTTTTATAGGCGTCCATCGCGTCGCTAATCGGGCCTGCTGGCCAGACGATGGCCGCTACCGCCAGAACAATCAGCGCCACAATTTTCAGCGGAGCCAGGAAGTTACCCACGGTATCCAGTAGCTTGCCCGGATAGAGGGAAACCAGAATCACGATCGCGAAGTAGATCAGACTGTAGATGAACAGCGGCATCGCACCGTCACCGGTCAGGGGGGCAATCCCCACTTCGAAGGACACGGTTGCCGTACGCGGGGTGGCAAACAGCGGCCCCACGGCCAGATAGCAGACGGTTGCCAGCAGAACGCCCGCCACTTTGCCAATCGGGGTGCTGAGGCTATCCACACCGCCGCCGACTTTCGCCAGCGCGACGACGGTCAGAACCGGCAGACCCACGGCAGTAATCAGGAAACCAAACGCGGCGGTCCAGACGTGTTCACCCGCCTGTAGGCCAACCATTGGAGGGAAAATGATGTTGCCTGCGCCAACGAACAGCGCAAATGTCATAAAGCCCAGCGCGATGATGTCACGCGATTTTAAGTGATGGGTCATAAAACCTTACTGCCTGTGGATGTGGTGTTGAAAACATTGAGATTTTCGATATCCCTGACGGGACGATACAGCCGAAAATTTGCTCAATTTCAGCGGGAAATGCTCCCGTCCTGGCGTGGAGAAGAATAGTTTTTCGATTTACCACGCAAATACAGTCGGTCTGACAGTATCTGGGGCGCAATTTAAACGCTTATAACGTTTAAAGGCAAGGTGGGATCGTAAAACCAGAACAATATGCCAGCATGAAAATACGACTCAGAACAATACGCTATTTATAAGAAAAACCCATGGCTAATCATGCGAACAAAAAACCATCAGCCGTATATAATTCATCCACGTTTCGCCTGGCTGCAAAGCAAACGGGCCAGCAGACGCTGCCCCGTGGAAAGGTAAAATGACACGCCTGCCGTCAGGCGATCTTTTTGGCAATTAATCGTTCCGGAATAACGAAGCTGAAGCGGGTTCCTTTACCCAGCGTACTCTGAATATCGAGACGGCTTTCATGGTGATTGACCGCGTGTTTCACAATTGCCAGCCCCAGGCCGCTTCCGCCTGTTTGCCGGGATCGCGCCTTATCCACACGGTAAAAGCGCTCGGTCAGACGCGGAATATGCTCAGGCGCAATCCCCGGCCCGTTGTCCTCCACGCTAAACTCAGCCCCCGTTTGGGTATGCTGCCAGCGCACCACGATATCCGTCCCCTCCGGCGTATGATTCACGGCGTTATACACCAGGTTGGAAATGGCGCTGCGCAGCTCATCTTCGCTGCCTAATACCTTCAGCGTGTTGTCGACGTCAAAAGTCAGGTGATGCTTTTTGTGGCTTAACGTCTGCGCTTCACGCTCCACGACCCGCAGCATCATCGGGACATCAATAGTGTCATTTAGCGCGAGCGTTGGTGCCGCTTCAATCTTCGAGAGCGTCAGCAGCTGCTTCACCAGCCCTTCCATTCGGTGCGTTTGCTCGCGCATGGTGTGCAGCGCTTTTTCACGCGGCGCGCCTTCCAGCGTTTGCTCCTGCATCATCTCGAGGTAGCCCTGAAGCACGGTCAGCGGGGTACGCAGTTCGTGGCTGACGTTGGCGAAGAAGTTGCGACGCGCCCCTTCCAGCTGGTGCATCTGGGTGACATCGCGCGCCACCATCAGCCACTGCTTATCGCTGTAGGGCATCACGCGGATTTCCAGATGGCGACCATTATTGAGCTTCAGATTGTGCGGACGGGTAAAATCACGCTTTTTCAGATACAGCGTGAACTCGGGATAGCGCAGAAGGTTGAGGATATTCTGACCATTATCATCGGGCCAGCGCAGGCCCAGCAGCTGTTGCGCCAGGCCGTTACACCAGAAGATGGTCCCTTCTTCGGTCGTCAGAATCACGGCATCCGGCAGCGACTCTGCACCGCTGCGAAAACGCTTAATCAGGCTCCCCAGCTCGCGGCGGCGCTTTTTATTACGCATCTGCATCTGATGCAGACCGTACAGCAGCGGCTCCCAGCTGCCGCTTCCCGGCGGCGGCGTCATGCTTCGGTCAACCCACAGCCACCAGGAGAGGCGCAGCAGGTTCCAGAAATGCCAGATCAGCAGCCCGGTGACCGACGCCAGCAGAAACCACGGCAGGTGTCCAAGAAAGGCCCCCAGAAGGAAGGCCGGAATACAGCATAAGATCAGTTCAAAGACGAGCCTTTTCCATGACAGACGTTCCAGCACGCGTCACACTCCTGTCATTGTTCAGAAACGGGTAGAAAAACGATAACCCGTGCCGCGGACCGTCTGCACCATGCGATCGTGGCCGCTCAGTTCCAGTGCTTTTCGCAGGCGGCGAATATGTACGTCAACCGTCCGGTCTTCGACATACACGTTAGTTCCCCAGACGTTATTCAGCAACTGCTCGCGGCTGTACACGCGCTCCGGGTGGGTCATAAAGAAGTGCAGGAGTTTAAATTCGGTAGGCCCCATGTCGAGGGGATTTTCACCGGTCATCACGCGGTGTGAGGTGGGGTCAAGGCTCAGCCCCTGCATCTCGATCACCTCTTCCACCGCCATCGGCGAAATACGGCGCATCACGGCTTTAATGCGGGCAACCAGCTCTTTTGGGGAGAACGGTTTTGTAATGTAATCGTCCGCGCCGGTCTCCAGACCGCGCACGCGATCCTCTTCTTCTCCGCGCGCCGTGAGCATCACAACCGGGATGTCGCGGGTCAGCGCTTCACGCTTCAGGTGTTTGATAAACTGCAGTCCGGAGCCGCCGGGCAACATCCAGTCCAGCAGAATCAGATCGGGCCAGGGTTCATTCAGCTGGTTCACTGCGCTGTCATAATCTTCCGCTTCAACCGGCTGGAAGCCGTTTTGCTCGAGCACGAAGCACACCATTTCACGAATTGGAGCTTCATCTTCTACGACCAGAATACGTCTCGCCATACTTTGCCCTGTCTTATCTTATTTAAGTTACAAGTTTGTAATTCGGCGCCATTATGCGTCAGATTTATGACAGATTTATGAAAAACAGTACCACGATAAGGGGCAAACCGTTGTTTTATTACAGCGGTTATTTTCCCGTCTCTGAACGTTTATAATCCTGCTTTCTCTTTTTTGCCACGGATCAGCTATGCGCATACTTCACACCTCGGACTGGCATCTGGGTCAAAATTTTTACAGCAAAAGCCGTGCGGCTGAACATGAAGCCTTCCTGAACTGGCTGCTGGAAACGGCCCGGACGCACCAGGTGGACGCGATTATTGTGGCGGGTGACATCTTTGATACCGGCTCGCCCCCCAGCTATGCGCGTGAACTGTACAACCGCTTCGTGGTGAATTTGCAGCAAATCGGCTGTCACCTGGTGATTGTCGCCGGCAACCATGATTCCGTCGCGACGCTCAATGAATCCCGCGACATCCTGGCATTTCTCAATACCACCGTCGTCGCCAGCGCCGGGCACGCCCCGCAGATCCTGAAAAAACGCGACGGCACGCCGGGGGCGGTGCTGTGCCCCATTCCCTTTTTACGGCCGCGCGACATCGTGCAAAGCCAGGCGGGGTTGTCGGGCGCGGAAAAGCAGCAGCATCTCCTGCAGGCCATCACCGATTATTATCACCAGCAGCACGCCGATGCCTGCGCCCTGCGCGGCGACCAGCCGATTCCGGTGATTGCGACCGGGCATCTCACCACCGTCGGGGCCAGTAAAAGTGACGCCGTACGCGACATCTATATCGGCACGCTGGACGCCTTTCCGGCGCAGAACTTCCCGCCAGCCGACTACATTGCGCTCGGGCATATCCACCGCGCGCAGGTTATTGGCGGCAGCGAGCACATCCGCTACTGCGGCTCGCCTCTTTCGCTCAGTTTCGATGAAACCGGCAAAGCCAAGTCCGTCCATCTGGTGAGCTTCTCCGAGGGAAAACTTCACGCCGTCGAAACGCTGGAGGTGCCCGTCACCCAGCCGCTGGCGGTGCTAAAGGGCGATCTTGACGCCATTACCGCCCAGCTTGAGCAGTGGCGCGGGGCAGCGCTTAACCCGCCGGTCTGGCTGGATATTGAAATCGCCACCGACGACTACCTGCACGATATGCAGCGTAAAATACAGGCGCTGACGGAAGATTTGCCCGTCGAAGTCTTGCTGGTACGCCGCAGCCGCGAGCAGCGCGAGAAAATTCTGTTAAGCGCTCAACGCGAAACGCTCAGTGAGCTTCGGGTTGAAGAGGTATTTGAACGCAGGCTCTCGCAGGAGGAGATTGACGACGCGAAGCGCGAAAGGCTCAGCGAACTGTTCAGCCATACCCTGCATGCGCTCAATGATGAGGAAGAAAACGCATGAAAATTTTGAGCCTGCGCCTGAAAAACCTCAATTCCCTCAAGGGGGAGTGGAAAATTGACTTTACCGCGGAGCCGTTTGCCAGCAACGGGCTGTTTGCCATCACCGGCGCGACCGGGGCAGGTAAAACCACCCTTCTCGACGCCATCTGCCTGGCGCTTTATCACGAAACGCCGCGACTGCAGAAGGTTTCTCAGGCGCAAAACGACCTGATGACGCGCGATACCGCCGAGTGCCTGGCGGAAGTGGAGTTCGAGGTAAAAGGCACCGCCTATCGCGCATTCTGGAGCCAGAACCGCGCGCGCAATCAACCTGACGGGAACCTGCAGGCGCCGCGCGTTGAGCTGGCGCGCTGCGAAGATGGCAAAATCCTGGCCGACAAAGTGACGGATAAACTGGAGCAAACCGCCGCGCTCACCGGGCTGGACTATGGCCGATTCACCCGCTCCATGCTGCTCTCGCAGGGGCAGTTTGCCGCCTTCCTTAATGCCAAACCGAGCGATCGTGCCGAGCTGCTGGAAGAGCTGACCGGCACCGAGATCTACGGCCAGATTTCCGCCATGGTGTTTGAAAAACACAAAGCCGCCCGCAGCGTGCTTGAAAAGTGCGAGGCGCAGGCGGCGGGCGTCGTGCTGTTGAGCGAAGAGCAACAGCAGCAGTTACAGCAAAGTTTGCAGGCACTTACTGACGAAGAGAAAACCCTGCTGGTTCAGCAGCAAAGCCAGCAGAAAGATTTTCAGTGGCTTACGCGCCATGATGAGCTTGTACGCGAGCAACAGCGCGTCACCGCGATGCAGCAGCAGGCGCAACAGGCGCTGACGAACGCTGCGCCAGAGCTGGCAAAGCTCCAGCTCGCTCTCCCCGCCGCCCAGCTTCGACCGCTTTGGGAGCACCAGCAGGAGCAAACCGCACGTCTGACGCAAACCCAGCAGCGAATTATCGAAGTAAATACTCGCTTACAAGCCAAAACCGCACTGCGCGCGCGGATCCGTCATACCGCCCAGCGGAATCATCAGCAGCTTCAGACCGAACTGACGGCGCTGGCGCAGTGGCTGGCGGAGCACGAGCGCTATCGGCTGCTGGGCCAGGAGATTGCCGGCTGGCGCGCCCAGTTCTCGCAGCTTAACCGCGATAAAACGCAGTTAGCCTCGCTTGCTGCGCGGATGAGCGAATTACGCAACAGGCTGGCTGAGATGCCGGAAAATGCGCTGACGCTGACGGCGGATGAGGTCAGCGCGGCCATGGAGCAGCAGTCCCGGTCACGCACGCTGCGCCAGCGGCTGACGTCACTGCATGCCCGCTATCAGCCGCTGCAAAAGCGCCTGCGCCAGAGCGGTGAAAGCGTGCAGAAGGCCCAGGCCGATCAAAATAAACTCAATGAAACGCTGACGCTGCGCCGCCAGCAGTACAAAGAGAAACACCAGCACTTTCTGGATCTTAAAGCCCTGTGCGAACGTGAAGCGACGATTAAAGACCTGGAAAGCTATCGTTCCCGGCTTGAGGCAGGCAAACCCTGTCCGCTGTGCGGCTCCAGCGAGCACCCCGCCGTTGCGCAATACCAGTCTCTTGAGCTGACGGATAACCAGCGCCGCCGTGATGCCCTGGAAAAAGAGGTCGCCGCGCTTAAAGAGGAAGGCCTGCTGGTGCTGGGACAGGTTAATGCCCTGACGCAGCAGATCCAGCGCGAGACTGACGAAGCGCAGACGCTCTCTCAGGAAGAGCAAGCGCTCACTAAAGAGTGGATGGAGGCCTGCGCTTCTCTGAACATTGCGTTGAATATTCAGGAAGATATCACGCCATGGATGAACGAGCAGGAACAGTACGAGCGCCAGCTCTATCAGCTCAGCCAGCGTCTGACCCTGCAAAACCAGCTAAACGAGCAGGAAGTGCAGGAGCGACAGTATCAGCAGCAGCTGACGGCCGCGCGCCATGCGCTGGAGCACACCCTGCTCTCGCTATCGCTTAACGTACCTGAAGACGGTAATGAAGCCGCCTGGCTGCACGCCCGCGAAGCGGAATTCGCGCAGTGGCAGGAGAAACAAACGCAGCACGGCGTGCTTCTGGAACGCATAAACGCTCTCAAGCCGCTGCTCGACACGCTTCCGGAAACAAACGGCGAAGAGGCCGAACCGGCCATTCCGGACGGCTGGCGAGACGTTCACGACGAATGCGTGTCGCTACAAAGCCAGCTCACCGCACATCAGCAGCAGGAAAAGCTGGAGCAAGAGCGCCTGCTTCAGTCGCAGGCACAGTTCACCGCGGCGCTCTCAGCGAGCTGCTTTGCCGATCGGGACGCGTTCCTTGCCGCCCTGCTGGATGACGACGCTATTCGTCGCCTCGAACAGCTGAAGCAGTCGCTGGAAAGCCAGATACAGCAGGCCGCGGCCCTCTCCGGCCAGGCTAACCAGCAGCTGCAGGCTCATCTGGCGCTGCGGCCGGAAGGGCTCAACGCCGATGCACCTGAGCTGCAAAGCCAGCTGCAGCAGCTGGCGCAACGGCTTCGCGAGAACACCACGCATCAGGGCGAGATCCGCCAGCAGCTTAAGCAGGACAGCGATAACCGTCAGCACCAGCTGGCGTTGATGCAGCAAATTGAAGAGGCCGCGCGAGAGGCGGACGACTGGGGTTATCTGAACGCGCTGATCGGCTCCAGCACCGGCGACAAGTTCCGTAAGTTCGCGCAGGGGCTGACGCTGGACAATCTCGTCTGGCTTGCTAACCAGCAGCTTAACCGCCTGCACGGGCGTTATCTGCTGCAGCGCAAGGCCAGCGACGCGTTGGAGCTGGAAGTGGTTGATACCTGGCAGGCGGATGCGGTTCGCGATACCCGCACGCTCTCCGGCGGTGAGAGCTTCCTGGTCAGCCTGGCGCTGGCGCTGGCGCTTTCCGATCTGGTGAGTCATAAAACGCGGATCGATTCCCTTTTCCTGGATGAAGGGTTCGGCACGCTCGACAGTGAAACGCTGGATACCGCGCTGGATGCGCTCGACGCGCTGAACGCCACCGGGAAAACCATCGGCGTGATCAGCCACGTTGAGGCAATGAAAGAGCGCATTCCGGTTCAGATCAAGGTGAAGAAGATCAACGGGCTAGGATACAGCAGGCTGGATAAGGTGTTTGCGGTGGAATGAATGGGAGGAGGGTGCGGTCTGATGCCCTCACTCTGGCCCTCTCCCACAGGGAGAGGGAATAAACACTATCAGATTTTATTCGGGCCACAGCCACGCCGCGCCGCGCACGCCGCTGGAGTCACCGTGCACAGCTTTGCGGATTGGGGTTTCACACTCGCCGCCGAAGACCCACTGTTTCACCAGGTTCGGTACCGTGGCGTACAGCCGGTCAACGTTGCTCATGCCGCCGCCGAGCACAATCACGTCCGGATCGAGAATATTCACCACGTGCGCCAGGGATTTCGCCAGCCGCATTTCGTAGCGGCTAAGGGCCAGCTCGGCGACCGGATCCTGTTCTTCGACCAGACGCATGATTTCGTTGCCCTTTAACGGCTGGCCGCTCAGACGATGGTAGTCGGTCGCAAAACCGGTGCCGGAGATAAACGTCTCAATACAGCCCTGCTTTCCGCAGTAGCACGGCACTTCAGCGCGGTATTTAATCTCGTCTTCATCCATCCACGGCAGCGGGTTGTGTCCCCACTCGCCCGCGGTGCCGTTACCGCCGATATGGGCGCGTCCGCCGAACGCCACGCCCGCGCCGCAGCCGGTACCGATGATTACGGCAAACACGGTCTGGGCACCGGCCGCCGCGCCGTCGATGGCCTCAGAGACCGCCAGACAGTTGGCGTCGTTGGCCAGACGCACTTCCCGGTTCAGGCGCGCGCTTAAATCTTTGTCAAACGGCTGACCGTTGAGCCAGGTGGAGTTGGCATTTTTAACCACCCCGGTATACGGCGAGATCGACCCCGGGATCCCCATCCCGACGCTGCCGGTTTGCCCTGTCGCCTGCTCGGCCATCTCAACCAGGCTGGCAATCGTCTCGATTGTCTGGTGATAATCATCGCGCGGCGTCGGCAGACGGTGGCGAAACAGCTGCTCCCCCTGTTCGCTCAGCGCGATGACTTCTGTTTTGGTGCCGCCCAAATCGATCCCAATACGCACAAGACTCTCCTCATTATTTTGATTATCAACAGAGTAGAAGCACGCTTCCCGATTAGCAATGCAAGCGATGCGACAATTCGTTATCATGCCCGCTGATTTAACGACAAGGCCGTGGAAATTATCATGCTGTGGTTCAAAAATTTGATGGTTTACCGTCTCAGCCGCGACGTTTCGCTGCGTGCAGAAGAGATGGAAAAACAGTTAGCCGCTTATACCTTTTCCCCTTGCGGTAGCCAGGATATGGCGAAAACCGGCTGGGTGCCGCCAATGGGTTCACAAAGCGATGCACTGACCCACGCCAGCAGCACGGGTCAAATCATCGTCTGCGCCCGTAAAGAAGAGAAAATCCTGCCGACGCCGGTGGTTAAGCAGGCGCTCGAAGCGAAAATTTTCAAGCTGGAAGCCGAACAGGGCCGCAAGCTGAAAAAGACCGAAAAAGATTCGCTGAAAGACGAAGTGTTGCACTCACTGCTGCCGCGCGCCTTCAGCCGCTTCAGCCAGACCATGATGTGGATCGACACCGTTAACGGGCTGATCATGGTGGACTGCGCCAGCGCCAAGAAAGCAGAAGACACGCTGGCCCTGCTGCGTAAAAGCATCGGATCTTTACCGGTCGTTCCGCTGGCGCTGGAAACGCCGATCGAGCTGACGCTGACCGAATGGGTACGCAGCGGCGCTGCGGCTCAGGGTTTCCAGATCCTTGATGAAGCCGAGCTGAAAGCCCTGCTGGAAGATGGCGGCGTGATCCGCGCGAAGAAGCAGGATCTGGTGAGCGACGAGATCGCCGTCCACATCGAAGCGGGTAAAGTGGTCACTAAACTGGCGCTCGACTGGCAGCAGCGCATTCAGTTCGTGATGTGCGACGACGGCTCCGTGAAGCGTCTGAAGTTCTGCGACGAGCTGCGCGATCAGAACGAAGATATCGACAGGGAAGATTACGCCCAGCGCTTTGACGCGGACTTCATCCTGATGACCGGGGAGCTGGCCGCGTTGATTCAGAATCTGGTGGAAGGTCTCGGCGGCGAAGCGCAGAGATAACAGGCAAAACGCAGGCCGGGTAAGCGTTAGCGCCACCCGGCTTATTTTTTATTTCAGGTAGCGGCACAGATAAGAGGTAGGTTCAGCGACCTGCAAATGAAATTCGCTGTGGCCAGGGACGTTGAAAACTTGCCCGGCAGCGTAAACTTTCCATTCCGTTTCACCCGGCAGTAAGACGTTCAGTGCACCGCTGACGACCGTCATTTCTTCAGCTTCCGCCGTGCCAAAGGTGTATTCCCCTTCCGCCATAACGCCGACACTGGCGCGGCCAGTGCTGCTGCTGGTAAAACCAATGGATTTCACTTTACCGGAAAAGTATTCGTTACTTTGAAGCATGAACTGGCCCTTATATTTTTAGATAAAAATTCACTATAGGGGCCACGCTCATCACCTGTCACGCAAAATCATTACATAAGGAGTTCCGAGGCCAGGCGAGCCATCAGAACGTTGGATAACAGCACGGGAACATCCAGCGCTTTTTGCAGCAGATCACGATGATGCTGATGGAAACCGAGGCAGTCCAGGATCAAGACATCTGCCCCTCTCTCAAGCAGTTCCTTCCCGGCAGCAATGAGCTTGGCCTCACTGTCCCAGAACGGATTTGCCAGCGCATACAAGGGCACTTTTTCCAGCACGTGCCACTTTGCCTCCTGGTTATCCATGAGCTCCTCAATAGGTACAATCACCCCCACCTGATGACCATCCACGATGGAGGCCACCAGCGGTGGAATGATCCGCATCGGCTCCAGCAAAATCGCATTACGCGCCGTGAGGCCCTTAATGGGAGCGGTACTCATCAGCAAAATAACGTCATAACCTTGATTATCGAGCACTTCTATTACGCCCTGCAGCGAGCGCTCGATTTTCTGGCGTGAAACATGCGCCAGTTTACCGTCGCTTAATAACGTCGCCAGGGGATCCTCCCCCGCCTCGACAGCGTAGTCTTCCATGACCTCTTCCCGACTCATCTTCCCCAGCAGGCTAAGATGCGTTATCTGTTGTTCAGATACATGCTCGGTTAAGAGCGGTAACACTTCGCTTACAGGGACCACACCAATGGTGAGGATCGCCAACGTTGCCTTCATCTTGATCGCCTTCCATTACTCCAACATCGTGCATACAGGTACAGGCTCACTACGCTGCACAGTTCATTTTTTCAACAAAACAGCACCAAGCGTAGCAGGTGATCCCGACATCGAAATGTAAAGATCGCCTGCCGATACCGGAGTTACTTGTAATAACTAAATATTAACTCCTGCTTAACTTTCCCGATGAGTAAAAAGTGTGATTCAGGCACGATATTGGAGCGTTTAGGAAAACGGTCAGGTTTTATCGGGATCTTCGTAGCGCCGTTTCGCGTCCAGCGCTTCCTGTTCAGTCTCGTGTTCACTGATCAGCGAGTCCGGCTTGGGGTGATCGGCGCGCAGTTGATACCAGGTCACGGTATGACCCGTCTGGCCTTTTTCAACGGTAACAATGCGCGCTTCACGCGGATAGGGAGGTCTGGTTGGCATAGCTCATCCTTTTTTTATGTCTGAGCTATAAGTATAGACGCCGGTTAGCTGGCACAAGCCAAACGCAGGGCGGTAATAATCTGAATCACAACCTCTTCGGGAGAGGCAGACGCATCCACCACGTGGTGAGCCGCTTCGCGGTATAACGCATCGCGTTCGGCCAGCACTTCGCTCACCTCTTCGCTGAGCGGCCTGGAGGTCAGCGCGGGGCGTTGCCCCTCTTCTGGAAAGGCTTCCAGCCGCCCTACCAGAGCCGACACCGGCGCGCTGAGATAAATCACAATCCCCTTTTCGCGCATAAAGTGACGATTGCACTCCGCCAGAACGATGCCACCGCCGGTCGCGATCACGGCAGACGGGATAGTGACCGCCTTCAGCGCGGCCGTTTCGCGCGCGCGAAAGCTCTCCCATCCCTCTTGCTCAACAATCTCAGCGATGGTTTTTCCGGCCTCGGTTTGCAGCCAGTGGTCGGTATCAACAAACTGGCGATGACACACGCGTGCCAGCTCCAGGCCAACGGTGGTTTTCCCACAGCCGCGGGGGCCAACTAAAAAGATGGGTTGGGTCATGCCAGGTGTTCCCCTTGATGCCGAATGGCTGAAGAGTGTAAAGAAATAATTGCAGAAGATGTTGCGATTACTTTACTGCAAAGCGGTACGGGATGACAACCCTGTGGAGGCCACACTGTACCACAAATTGACAATAATTATCATTACGCTGTGCGGCGCTTCACTTCCAGCAGCCATTTATCCAGCTCGGCAGCGAACTGCTGACGGTCGCGCTGGGACAGGCTGTCCGGTCCACCGGTCTGCACGCCGCTGGCCCGCATCGTATCCATAAAATCGCGCATGGTGAGCTTTTCCCGAATGGTCGAAGGCGAGTAACGCTCCCCGCGCGGATTGAGCGCCGCCGCCCCTTTCTCCAGCACTTCGGCAGCCAGCGGAATATCCGCCGTGATCACCAGATCCTCCGCGCTGCACAGGCGAACAATTTCGTTATCCGCCACGTCGAACCCGGCCGGCACGCGCAAAGAGCGGATAAACCGCGAAGGCGGTACGCGAATATTCTGGTTAGCCACCAGCGTCAGCGGCATCTGAACGCGCTCGGCGGCGCGAAACAAAATCTCTTTAATCACATTCGGACACGCGTCCGCATCAACCCAAATCGCCATATTGTCTCCCCATAATGACTCTGTCGACTATTGTCGCCTGCATTTCGTTGTTAAGCTATCAATCAGAGAAAACAACGCATAATGACGGAGAATCGTGATGGACAAGAAAATCGGGTTTATCGGCTGCGGTAACATGGGCAAAGCCATCCTGGGCGGTCTGATCGCCAGCGGACAGGTGCTGCCGGGTCAGATTTGGGTCTATACCCCGTCACCGGATAAGGTCGCCGCGTTGCGCGATCAATACGGGATCAACGCCGCCGAAAGCGCGCAGGAAGTCGCCCAGGTCGCCGATATCGTCTTTGGCGCCGTCAAGCCAAACATCATGATCAAAGTGCTGAGCGACATCACCTCCAGCCTGAACAAAGAGACGCTGGTCGTGTCGATTGCCGCGGGCGTCACGCTCGATCAGCTGGCGCGCGCGCTGGGCCACGACCGCAAAATCGTCCGCGCGATGCCCAACACCCCCTCGCTGGTCAACGCCGGCATGACCTCCGTCACGCCTAACGCGCTGGTGACCACGGAAGAAGTAGCCGACGTGCTGAATATTTTCCGCTGCTTCGGTGAAGCAGAAGTGATTGCCGAATCGATGATCCATCCGGTGGTTGGCGTGAGTGGCTCAGCCCCTGCCTATGTGTTCATGTTTTTAGAAGCGATGGCCGACGCCGCCGTGCTTGGCGGAATGCCGCGCGCGCAGGCGTATAAGTTCGCCGCGCAGGCCGTCATGGGCTCCGCCAAAATGGTGCTGGAAACCGGCAAACATCCGGGTGAACTGAAAGATATGGTCTGCTCCCCGGGGGGTACCACCATCGAAGCGGTGCGGGTGCTGGAAGAGCGCGGGTTCCGCTCGGCCGTCATTGAAGCGATGGCAAAATGCATGGAAAAATCAGAGAAGCTGAGTAAATCCTGATTTCTGACCGGGCGTCAGGCGGCCACTTCGGTGCGGCCGCGCCCGGCATTTTTCGCCCTGTACAGCGCCACGTCGGCCGCCTTCAGCCATTCCCGATAATGTCCAAACTGCGGCCCCCAGGGGGCAACGCCTACGCTGATGCGCAGCGCTTCTTTTGGCGCGCACGGTAACGTCAGTTTTTCCAGCCGCTCATGCAGCCGCGACATCACGGCGATGGCACTTTCCGCCGCAGTCTGCGACATGATCACCGCAAACTCATCTCCGCCAAACCGGCCGATCGCATCGCCTGACCGTACCGACCGCTGGAGCTGACGCGTAATGGCAACGATCGCCTCGTCGCCCACGTCGTGCCCCCAAGTGTCGTTGATGTTTTTAAAGTGGTCTATATCAATCAGCAATATCGTGGCGGTGCTGTGGTCGCGCCGACAATGCTCAAATTCATTTCGCAGCAGCATTTCCCAGTGGCGACGGTTAAAGACTCCGGTCATGCCGTCGCGGGTGCTCATCATTTCCAGCCGCCGCTTGTGCTCCGCAAGCCTGACGGCGGTGCGGTGGCTGAGCCAGGCAAACAGCATGGGATAAAGCATAAGTACGGGCAGCGTCAGGATCCACTCTACGGGGTCGGGGTTGAAGACGACCACCTTCCCGACGAGAGGCAGGGTCACCAGCGCGGAGAGCAGCGTCAACGCCATCCCCGGGATGAACAGACGACAGCCGCCGGAACCCATCATATTCATCCCTACCATCATCATCAGCGCTGCCGTGGGTAACGCATTCATCCCCATCACGCCGATCCACAGCCCGGCAATAATGGCATCGATTTTAAGATTGAAAATTTCCTGCTGATGAGGTGAAGCGGCGCGGCAGGACAGCTGCCAGGCAAAATGGGGCCAGACGAACGACCAGCCCACCAGTAAAAGCCACCAGCCGCCGGGTAAAAAATGGGTGACCAGCATCCCCGCAACGGGGAAAAACATCGCCGCCAGCCCGACGGCGCGCGCCAGCCGGACTCGCCGGGCAAACTGAATGCCGGCGCGGTGAGGGTCATCCTGAGAAAGGGTTAAATTCCACTCTTCCCGAATGCGCTTTTTGTTGTAATACGTTTCATCATTCATCATTTTTGGGAATATTCTGAAACATTTTCCCAAATTATAGAGAGGGGGTCTGCGGGGAAAGTATGAAATTTCGGGTGAGCCGCCGGAGCCGCTCACCCGTTTGAACTACACTTTTTTCTTCAGGCACGCGCTCATGAACTTGCTGCGGTCGTCACCTTTAAGGGACTGCTCGGTCGCTTTCGCATTACACTCGCGCATTTTTTGCTGCTGCGGCGTCAGGCTTTTTTCAGCCGGTTTCGCGGCGCCGTTTTTAAGGCAGTCGCTCATGTAGGTCTTGCGAGCATCTCCCTTCAGACTCTGAGACGTCGCCTGTTGATTACAGGTGGTCATACGCTGCTGTTGCGGCGTTAACGTTTTCTCTTCCGCGTTCGCCGATGCGACCAGGAACAGGCCGGAGAGCAGAGTAACCAGTAATGTTGTTTTCATTGCACCATCCTTTTGTGAACATTCCCTGTAAGTCTGGTTCGTGACAGGAAAAAAACCACCCGGCAGATGTGATTTCCGCCGGGATTTTTATCATTTCAGACCCAGCGCCGCCTTCATGGTGTAGAACAGATCCGTTTGATCGGTCAGGCCTACCACATTTGCCGCGTGCGGGCCGTAGGCGGCAATACGCAGCTGGGTGCCCGTGTGCTCCATGGACTCTTCCTCAGAGTTGCCGTAGCTCAACACCATAACGGCGCCATCTTTGGTGTTCAGCGCCAGCGTCAGGCCCGGGGCTTTGGTATCTGTCGGGATGATCTGGCTGGCGTGCGCATGGTCCGCGGTGACGATCACCAGGGTGTTGCCGTCTTTTTTCGCAAACTCAAGCGCCTTCTGCACCGCTTCGTCCAGATCGACGGTTTCGCCAATCTGGCCGCACGGGTTCGCCGCATGATCCTGCTTATCGATCGACGCGCCTTCTACCTGCAGGAAGAATCCTTTTTCGCTCTTGCTCAGCAGAGAGATGGCTTTATCGGTCATCGCCGCCAGCGTCGGTACGCTGTCCGTGCGTTTCGGGTTAGGCGTACAGGTTACGACAGGTTTATCGATATTGCCGTGATAAGAGGCTTTTGGTCCTTCCCAGCGCACGGGCATGTTACCGTCAGAGAATAGCCCCAGCAGCGGTTTGTCCTGGTTCGCCTCGGTGATGGCTGCCAGAGAATTTGCGTCACTCACCAGCTGATAGCCGCGGGCCTGCGCCTGCTCGCGCAGCGTTTTGCCCTGCCACTCGCCCGCCGTTGCGGTTTCCGCGAAGGTTTTCGCGCCGCCGCCCAGGGTCACGTCAGGACGCGCGTTCAGCAGCTGTTCCGTAATCGAGCCTTTTCCGCCTTTTTCCAGCGCGTTCGTCGGACATTTTTCGCTGGTCACTGACGGACCGTAGCATTTACGCGAGGTCACGTGCGCCACCAGCGCCGCGGGGGTTGCATCCTGAAGTTCAGCGGTGGAGACGTTGCCGGTCGCCAGGCCCGCCGCTTTTGCCATCTCCAGAAGGGTTTGGTGATCTTTTTCGTGTATATCCACACCCAGCGCGCCATTATAGGTTTTCACGCCGGTGGACCACGCCGTAGCAGAGGCCGCGGAGTCCGTGACGTAATCCGGTTTACCGGTTTTTTTATCCAGCGCGTAATGGGTATATTGTCCGGTCAGCGGTAATGCGTCGATGCCTTTAAAAAAGCCACCCGCACCCTCGGCGTAATTTCGCGCCGCCGTGATTTCGGAATCCCCCATTCCATCACCAATCAGCAGAATAATATTTTTCGCCGGTTTATCATTCAGCGAAGCGCGAATAGCGGCAGTTTGATCTTCTGATAAACGGCGTGCGCCGCCAGGCTGGGTGATATCCCCTTTTGCCGCGCGATTATCCAGCACGCTGGTTTGGGCAGTATCGGCATAAATGGCAGGGGTAATTAACAGGGGAAGTAATGCGATGAAAAGTGCGCTCTGTTTCAATTTATTTTCTCCATGTACAAATACATAAAAATAAAAACAGAGCGACTATAGGCATCCTGCATGACAATTCTATGACACGTCGTTACGTCCTGTGACGGTTTAGCTGCGCGGATGCCTTAACAGCTTCTTTACGTACTGGTGGAGCATCTCGGCATCCTCAACCGGAACTTGCGATTCAGGCCTGACGCTCTCCAGCGCGCCTTCCACGCTCTCAATCAACGCCTGCTGATCGGTTTTTGCCATTTGTCGCAGCAGCGCGGTGACCACAATTTCAAGCGCTTCGACCTGAGCCACCAGCTCTTTTGACTCCTCTTCCTTTTGTGCCAGCTTGACCAGCAATTCAGCAATGAGATTTTTCATCGTGCCAGTTCCTTTTTCAGTTTTGTCTGAAGTTAGCATTCTGAATCCATAATGCAAAGAGAAGAAATTTATTATGGTATGCAAAAGTGATGCAGGAATGAAAATAGAAGATCGCCGCGGCGAGCGAAACGTTTTTCTATAAAAAAACGCCGCATTTTGTTATATAAAAATGCGGCTACCATAAGAATATATAATACATCAACGAAACGATTATCTCGACGATTTCGCTTCCGCCATTTGTCTGCGGCGACGCAGCGCAATAGCCAGCTGGATAATATTGATTAAAACGACAATCGCCGTGGCCGCAAATACCCAACGAAAACCGGCCATCGCGGAAACGGATGCGCCAATAAGCGGACCGGCAACATTCCCCAGATACATAAATGACTGGTTATATCCAAAAATACGCCCCGTCACCTGGTCGCTGGAATATTTAACCAGCAGGGTCTGTACCGCAGGCAACATGGCGCCATCGGCAAATCCGAGCAGAAATCGCAGTACACCAAGCTGAAGCGGAGAGGTGACAAACGACATCGCGAAGAAGAGCACGACCGCAAAAATCAGCGTCGCCATCAGGATGCGCGCCGTGCCGATCCTGTCACCCAGTTTTCCCAGACGCGGTGCGGAAATCAGGGCGGATACGCCCGGCACGGCGGCAATCATGCCGCTCAGAAAAGCAATATTTGTACTTTCCGGCTCCATCGACTTGATAAACAGCGCCAGAATCGGACCGACCGAACCGTTACAAAGCTGGATAACCATAGTGGTCACAAACAGGCTGATCATCAGTCCCGGATAGGGCAGCGAGGCAAAGACGGCCTTGCCGCTCAGGCGTTCAGATTTACTGATAACCGGGCGGCCTCCCTCTTTGATAAGAAAGAGCGTGACCAGAAAACTGACCACCAGCAGGATCGCGGTGATGATAAATACCGCGCGCAGCCCGACGTGGTCCGCCAGAAAACCGCCCAGCAGCGGACCGCCGATGACGCCGCTGATCTGTGCCGTGGAGAGCGTACTTAGCGCCCAGCCGCTACGCTCGCGCGGCACCTGAGAGGCGACCAGCGCCATGGCATTCGGAATGTACCCGGACGTCAGCCCCATCACCGCGCGCAGGAAAAACAGCTGCCAGACGTTGGTGGCGAAGGCCTGCAGCAGAATGGCAATCGCCATCCCGAGCGAGGCGCGCAGCAGCATCAGTTTTCGGCCTTTCCGATCCGCCAGGCTGCCCCACATCGGTGACACAATGGCGGAGACCAGAAACGTGACGCTGAACGTCAGGCCGGACCACATGGAGAGCGCTTCATGCGAGGTCACCCCCAGCTGCGAGACGTACAGCGGCAGGAACGGCAGGATCTGGCTGATCGCCAGCCCGGTAAAGAAGCAGCCGAACCAGACCGAGATGAGATTAACTTTCCAGGATTCCATAAAGAAATAGTCTTCATTTTTAGGCGAATTCGCCGACAGATTAGCAAGTTACGCGTACTAACGTCGCACCAGAGATGCGGCCCAACTGACTTTGGTGTTTTATCTTCCCAGTCATCATATTTGTGAAATAAGTCACAATTCATCCATTTTCTGGCGGAATATTATGCTTCACCGACAGAGTCCGAAACCGCGCATTCCCAGATGAAAATGGTTGGCATGCGCCGCGTTATACTCCGGCCCGAGGCCGTTTCCGTAGTAGCCGCAGCTTGCCGCCAGCATGGCCTTCAGCCATGGCTGCGTTGTTGCCGCCTTCCAGCCGTTCAGCACCGTGACGCGCTCCCCGTTCGCCAGCCGAAAAGCGGCGATATCCAGCGCCTCAGCCGTGGCATGTTCACTGCGTCGCGCATCAGGGCGGTGGTAAATATTGCGGCAGGCAAAGCTGCCGAGGTGGTCGATACGCGCAAGGTCGCTGCCCGTATAGCGTTTTGTCAGCGGCCGGGCCTGCTGGCTGATAAACAGCGCAGAGCTTAGCGCCAGCGTACAGCTGGCAAGAAAGCTTCCGTTCAGGCCGACCGGACCGAAGTCACGCACGCGCACGACGTTGTTAAGCGGACACGCGCCGCCGCTGTCCGCCACCGGCTGGGTGTGGATGAGATCTCTTTGGTTAGCCTGCGACAGCAGGCTCGCGCAGGCCTCGGGAGTTAAGCGCCGAAGCTTATACTGGGTGATTCGGCCCGGCGGGTCGTCAAGCGTCAGCGGTATGAAAGGGTTGTAGTAAGGCGGCAACCAGCGGTAACCCACCGTTGCAACGGCCACAATGATGAAAACGGTCAGCAGCGTTTTTCCTTTCACTCTCCCCCCTCAAGATTCCCCAAAACATTATGGCAGAAGGCCGCGAAACCCGCCGGGCATCGTGGTATGTTATTGGCTTTTCGTCAGACTGGAAGAGAGTGAGATGGCTAAGCAGCGCGTAGGTATTGTCTTTGGGGGAAAATCAGCGGAGCACGAAGTGTCATTGCAATCGGCTAAAAATATCGTTGATGCAATCGATAAAAGCCGTTTCGACGTGGTGCTGCTGGGCATTGATAAACAGGGCCAGTGGCACGTTAACGATGCCAGCCAGTATCTGCTGAATGCTCACGATCCGGCGCACATCGCCCTTAATCCTTCGGAAGTGAGCGTCGCCACCGTACCCGGCGTCGTGAAGGGGCAGCTTATCGACGCCGGAAACGCACAGGCTCTCGCCCAGATCGACGTTGTCTTCCCTATCGTTCACGGCACCCTGGGCGAAGATGGTTCCCTGCAGGGGATGCTGCGTATGGCCAACCTGCCGTTCGTCGGCTCGGACGTTCTCGGCTCTGCTGCGTGCATGGACAAAGACGTCACCAAACGCCTGCTGCGCGATGCCGGGCTGAACATTGCGCCGTTCGTGACCCTCACCCGCGCCAACCGCGACAAACACAGCTTCGCGCAAATAAGCGAAGAGCTGGGTCTGCCGCTGTTTGTGAAGCCGGCAAACCAGGGCTCCTCCGTGGGCGTCAGCAAAGTCACCAGCGAAGCAGAGTTCACGCAGGCCGTCCGTCTGGCGTTTGAGTTCGACCATAAAGTGGTGGTTGAGCAGGGCATCAAAGGCCGTGAAATTGAGTGCGCCGTGCTGGGCAACGATTTTCCACAGGCGAGCACCTGCGGCGAAGTGGTCTTAAACAGCGATTTCTACTCGTACGACACCAAATACATTGATGACAAAGGCGCGCAGGTTGTCGTTCCTGCGGATCTCGATCCGGCGGTTAACGATAAGATCCGCGCGATCGCCATTAGCGCCTATCAGACGCTCGGCTGCTGCGGCATGGCGCGCGTGGACGTGTTCCTGACGCCGGAGAACGAAGTCGTGATCAATGAAATCAACACGCTGCCGGGGTTCACCAACATCAGCATGTATCCGAAGCTGTGGCAGGCGAGCGGCCTGAGCTACCCGGAATTGATCACCCGCCTGATCGAACTGGCGCTGGAACGTCACGCCGCCGACAGCGCGCTTAAAAGTTCCGTAAACGGTTAATCGGCACTCTTCGCCTCATCCGCTGTCGTCTCTTCAGGACGACGGCGGATAATCAGCCCCGCCAGCCAGAAACTGATTACCCAGGTCACCAGCCCAACGGCATACGTTTGCCAGCCTTTTGCTTCAAACCCCAACAGGCCCACGACACCGTTAAGAATAAAGATCAGCCCGATAGCAAAGGCATAGTAATGCCAGTCACGGCGTAGTTTGGACGTGAGCTTCATAACAACTCCGGCAGGAAAAAAAGACATCCTCTCACAGTTTTACGGCCAGGTCTGTGGCAGATGCAGAAATTCTGAAACGCGACGCAATTTCACTTAAGTAATGAAATTGTGATGTGCTGCAGAAATCGACAATCCAGGAGGATTCCGGCGCGTAAATTACCACGATTCTGATATTGACAAATACGATGACCTGTCAAACTCACCCTGTAAGACGCGTATTAAATCAGAGTGATATTTCGGGAGGTCATATGGCTGACTTTACATTGTCGAAACCGATTTTTGGCGGCAAACCAAAAACCTCCACGGCGGGTAATATCGCTTATGCCCTGTTTGTCCTGTTCTGCTTCTGGGCCGGTTCCCAGCTGCTTAATATGCTGGTCCATGCGCCTGGCGTTTATGAACACCTGATGCAGGTGCAGGATAACGGACGCCCGCGGGTTGAGATTGGCTTTGGCGTCAGTACCCTGTTCGGCCTGATCCCCTTCCTCGCGGGATGTATGATTCTGGGCGTTGTGGCCTTAGTGCTGCGCTTTCGCCGCCGCCGTTAAAGCCCCATACAGCGCGCCCGGCGATCGTCCACGCGTTTTGCGAACCATGCAGTGGTCAGGTTACGCGTGATCTTTGGGCTCTCCAGCTGAATGCCCGGCAGGATAGCCCTCGGTAACGTTTTCCCGCTTTTCTGCTCCGCAAGCGCAAACACCTTCCTGTACAGATCCGTTTTCTCAAAGGCCAGGCTGTCGCCTTTATCAAGCTGACGGCGAATGTCGCTGTTGCTCATATCAAGCGCTGTCGATAGTTTCCGTATCGCCCGCTCGGTGCTTCCCGCCTCGCTGCTGCCGTAAGCGATGAGATCGCCGTCCAGCGCCAGCTTGACGCCGCTTACGCGGCTGACCGCACTCTGGAATGCCGCATTACGGCTGGCATACCAGCCGGCGTTAAAGTCGGCAAAGCGGTACAGCGGCTCATTGTAGTTCGCCGGATAGTTCAGCAGATGATACGTGCCGAACCACAGCCCACCGCGCAGGGAGAAGACCTCCTGACGCACCGTACCGTCGATTTTCCACGGGTAGCCGTCGGTATGCTTCTCCGCGAACGCAATGCTCACCTGCATCGGGCCACCGGTGTGGACCGGGTTCAGTGAGCCAAACAGCTTCTGCCCCATCGGGACCATACTGATGAAATCATGAAAGATGGCGCTAAGCTGTTTTTCGGTTTTCACCGCGTCCAGCCGTTCGCTGTAGCTTTTGCCGTTCGGCGAGGTGATTTTAAGCGCGGTATGCACCAGGAAAACCGGGATATGCATGGACTCCGCGCGGCGGTCGATCTCTTTCCAGGCAATTTTGTTCAGGCCCGGCACCACCGGGTCTGACTGGTACATCGACTCCTGCTGCGCCACCGCCAGCACCGAGCAGATATTCTCCTCGGTCGGCGCAATCTTTTGGCTTTCAAAGGTTTTTGCCAGCGCATCTGCCCACGCATTGCGATCCTTTACGCTGGCGGGCATTTTCTGCCGCACAACGCTCGCCACATCGACGGGCTTCTCCCCCTTTTTGAGCGGAGCGGCCCCTTTTTCGGCACAGCCTGCCAGCACAAGAGCGGCCAGCAAGGACAACGGTAACGCGCGCGGTACGGCAAAAGACATAGCAACTTCCTGTATTAGCTAAATGTGTTGGTGACTTCCTGCAGGTCACGATCGTCCAGCTCACGTTCAAAACTGCGTAAACGTTTATAGATAGACATCAGTTCTACCAGGGTGGTCCAGGAGCTGATCAGGTACTGGAACGACCCGCGAACCTGACCGAAAACGTTGGTGATCTGCGTCATCAGACCGAGCGTAATCGTACCCGCAACAATCGACGGGAACAGCAGGAACAAACCGAAAACGTTATCCACCTGAAGATACAAGATACGGGCAATGTTGAAATACATATAGTGGAAGTAAAGTCGGAAGTAGTTACGACGCACGGCGCCAAACAGCTCACGGACGGTAGGCGGCGAGGCGCGGTTGGCATCATCTTCACCGTAAACCAGCTCTTTACGGTAAGCGGCTTCCACGCGTTGATTTTTAAACTCCAGACCCGGCAGTTTGATCCCCACCACCGCCAGCAGGCCCGTCCCCATCAGCGACCAGACGATCGCGGCAATCACCAGACCATACGGAAGATGACCAACAATCGGCAGATCCGGCACATGCGCAGAGAGCGTTACCAGCACGGGCAGGAAGGCGATCAGCGTCATGATGGCGTTGATAAAGCTTACGCCCATGTCTTCAAGGGTGGAGGCAAAACGCATGGTGTCTTCCTGCACACGCTGCGCGGCGCCTTCGATATGGCGCAGGTGCTGCCAGTGCGCCATGTAATGTTCGTTCATCGCGGTACGCCAGCGGAAAACGTAGTGGCTGACGAAGAAGTTGTTCATCACGCCGATGATCACCGCAATCAAGGCGATACCGAGGAAGATCCCGACTTCATGGTAGAACTGGTTGATGGTCACCTTATGCGGCGAGCTCAGCGCGGTCTGGATCAGATCGTAGAACGGCGCATACCAGGCGTTAACCGCCACGCCCACCTCCACGAGAAACCAGGTGACAAAGATAATCAGCGATGTGCCAAGAATTGACCAGTACTGCCAGCGGTGCGGAGAATACATAAACCAGAACAGGGCAAATAGCCCCACGCATACCATGTAGTAGGCGTAAAACAGCAGGTAGCTGAGCGACCAGAAGCGCGCCGCGCTAATCGGCACCTCGCCCGTTGCCCCCGTGATGCGCATCAGCCATGCGCCGCCGCCCGCCTGCCAGAAAATGACGGCGATGAGTGCCCAAATAAATGCCGACAGGAAAAAAGGCCCCGGCTTTGGGAAAAAAGACTTAAACATAATGCTTCCTTCTTGTTGTTATGGCTATTGCTGTGCACAACACGTTACCACACGAAAAACGTGCCCAGGCCAGCCTCCCGACTCAGGCAAAAAGGTCAGACCCGAGGGTTGATTATTAGTTCGCTTTCCAGTTTTCGAGAATTGTTTCGGTGCATTTCACCGCGAGAGGATTCGCCGGCGCGATGAAGTTACGCCAGACGTCGTTGTGATGGTTAATCAGGATCTGTGCTTCAGCAGCCGGGCGGTTGGATGTGGTATGGGCATCTTCCGCCACGGTGATGTGATAACCCCGGCTGACGCCGTTCTTTATCGTCGCGTCAACGCAGTAATCGGTGGCGCAGCCGCAGATGACAAACTCGCGAATGCCCTGCTCACGCAGCAGCGCCTCAAGCGCGGTCTTATAGAAGGCATCACAGGCGGTTTTGGTGACGTAAAGCGCGTCAGCAGGCTGATGGAGTTCAGGCAGTAGCGCAAAGCCTTCACTTCCCTCTTCCAGCCCCCCGGCCTCGGTATGCTGAATAAAAATCACCTTGTCGGCTGCCTGCGTAAGCTGGTTGATCAGAGAGACACACTTTTCGCGCTGATGACGAGGGGTTTCAAATACCCCGTTCTGCATATCGACAACCATAACCACACGCTTTTCAGACATACCGTTCTCCGTAAGATTGAGTGACACTGGTGCCTATCATAAGCCCGATGTCACAAAATGGGAGATGGCTCGTCAGTAAATTGTTCATATTTACCCATGGTTACGTTTTTCTCGCTATCGTTATGCAATTCGGGGCATTGCGCGGTACCGTTTAGTAGTATAAATACCCATTACTTTCCTCATACACTTCATGGATGCTTTTCGTTGAAACGTTGTCTGCTCTCTTTTGCCGCGCTGTGTGCGGTGAGCTTTTCTACCGCCCAGGCAGCCCAACCGCTGACGGCGCCCGTTTTAGCTTCAGATATTGCCGATCGCTACGCGAACCTTATCTATTACGGCAGCGGCGCGACCGGGATGGCGATGGTCGTCATCGACGGCAACCAGCGTGTGTTCCGCAGCTTTGGCGAAACGCGACCAGGAAATAACGTTCACCCGCAGCTGGATTCCGTTATCCGCATCGCGTCCTTAACCAAGCTGATGACCAGCGAAATGCTGGTGAAACTGCTCGATCAGGGCGTGGTGAAACTCGACGACCCGCTCAGCAAATACGCGCCGCCAGGCGCCCGGGTACCCACGTATCAGGGGACCCCGATCCGGCTTGTGAATCTTGCCACCCACACCAGCGCCCTGCCGCGTGAGCAGCCAGGCGGAGCGGCGCACCGTGACGTATTTGTCTGGCCAACGCGCGACCAGCGCTGGAGCTACCTGAGCACCGCCACGCTGAAGGCAGCTCCGGGTTCGCAGGCCTCTTATTCAAACCTGGCCTTTGACCTGCTGGCGGACGCCCTTTCAACGGCGGCTGGCAAACCCTACACGCAGCTTTTTGAAGAGCAGATAACCCGTCCGCTGGGTATGAAAGACACCACCTTTACCCCGTCCCCGGATCAGTGCCGTCGCCTGATGGTGGCGGAGAAAGGCGCCAGTCCCTGTAATAACACGCTCGCGGCCGTGGGCAGCGGCGGGGTCTATTCCACGCCTGGCGACATGATGCGCTGGATGCAGCAGTTCCTCTCCTCAGATTTCTACGCTCGCACCAGCCAGGCCGATCGCATGCAGACCCTGATTTATCAGCGTACTCAACTGCACCGCGTCATCGGGATGGACGTGCCGGGTAAAGCCGATGCGCTCGGCCTGGGCTGGGTCTATATGGCACCGAAAAATGGCCGTCCGGGAATTATTCAGAAAACCGGCGGCGGCGGTGGATTCATCACCTATATGGCCATGATCCCACAGTCAAACGTGGGCGCGTTTGTGGTGGTCACCCGCTCCCCGCATACGCGTTTCGTCAATATGAGTGACGGGATTAATAACCTGGTGGCAGAACTGAGCGCCAATAAGGCCCAGGTGCTCACCGCGTCTAACTAAATTTAATATTCCGTGGGCAAGCGGTTAATGCTGACCAGCTTGCCCCGGCTCATATTGATATAGTTTCCTTGCCTCAGGGCGGCAAGAACTTCGGCAACAACGGAACGTGAAATTCGTGTGCTTTGTTGAATATGATTCATCACACCGATTTTTGAACGCAGCGTTTCATCCCATTCCGCCATATTCAACAGCATCGAGCGGATCTGGTGATAGGAGTTATTTCCAACCAACTGCTTATCGCGTTTCTCAAGAATGTAATTTATCCAGGATAACCAGCAGAAGGCCTCTTTCCAGAGTGAATACTGCTGGATGAGCTGACGGGTGGTTTCCGTGGGCAAATAAAAACCGGTACAGACCGTTTTAGCCATCACCCTGTATTCCTGAGAGTGATTAATCATCACCGTAGACAGACCGAAAATAAAAGGGGCTGTCGCAATCCCTACCAAAAGCTCATCAGAAGAACGATAAACCTCAATAACACCGGTTTGTAATACGATCGTACAAGGCTCATTCCATTCGCCTGACGTAATTAATTGCTGGGGCGCACATGTAAAAGGGGTACTGGCCGCTGTTAAATACTGTTCGAGCCGGCGTAATTCAGAAAGCGGTTTCGCATTAACGTTCATGCAGACCTCAAGACATCCGTATTTGTCGGTTCAATATTATTTTATTACTTCTATAAAAAGCGGGGGAGATAACTACTCCCCCCGCGTTTATTCATTACCAGGTATATTTCACACCCAGATTTGCGCCCCAGTTCTGGTCAACGTCACCGCCGTCCAGATAAGTGGCATCCGTGTAAGCGCTGAAGTTCTTCGTGAAGCTGAACTGGGTACCCAGCCCAACGCGAACAGCGGAACCTTTCACGCCATTATCAATGCTGTCACCGTTAATATCGGCATTGTTATTGGCGTCGTCATAGACGTAGGCCAGTTTGAAGTAAGGCGTCAGGGCCTGTTCGCCGCCGTAGTTGAAGGTGTAGCCCGTATCAACACCGAGTTCATAACGCAGGCTATCGTAAGATTGCCCATCCATGCGCATGTCATTGCTAAGACGATAATCATCACCAGACTGGAACAGGCCAGATACGGCTGCATATGGCGTAACGTAGCCAGAGAGGTTTGGTTTCCAGTCATAGCCCAGCTTCAGCCCAAAACCAACAGCATCATTAGTGGTATTGCCGTCAACATACTGACCGTTGCTCATGTTAGCGGAGAGATCGCTGTTGAAGCGGGTGTAGCTCAGGGAGCTGTCGAGGAACAGATCGTTCATGAACTTCGCAGACGCGTAGATCATCGCCGTCTGACTATCCTGATCGACCTGACCGGTACGATCGCTGATATCACCTTTCGCGAAACCTGCCGCCCCACCGACGATCCACTTCGCATTATTACCGTCAATCTGGGTATCCAGACCCACCATAATACCGCTCACGTCCTGATCGTAGCTGATAACGCCATTGTCACCGTCGAAGTTGCCGCCGAAGTAGCTCACCCACGCCCCGCCGTTATCCGCCAGGCCGTGACGGCTGTTGGTCAGACGCGAGCCAACGGTATCCTGCTGCAGATTCCAGATATTGGTATTGGCTGATGGGATGCTCAGCGCCATATTCGCAGAGTCGGTCAACTCTTTCTGCTGAAGGACAACGGCGTCACCCTGCTGCTGCGCCTGATAGGTGTAAGCACCTAAATCCGCTTTGTTTGCGGCAGTAAAGCTGGCAGCGGTATCCGCGTTATTGTCATAGACGCGAATAATCTCTTTGTTTTTGTAATCAGCAACGGAACCGGCACCGGTCGCATCGTCGATGCGTACCTGGTAGTTACCTGCCACGTCACCGTTCACTGACAGATGGCCATCTGAGTTCATCGCCACAACACCGTAGTCGTAGTCGGCATTGTACTTGTCGTTAGTGATATAGCGTGCGTTGTTCAGATCGCTGTTCAGGACGTAATCACGGCTGGCAACGTTAAGCACCCCGCCATCAGTCAGTTCCAGATTATGCGTATCAACCTGACCCAGCCCCAGCGCCAGCTCTGCACCGTTATCCACGGTGATGGTGTTGGCATACAGTTCGGCCGTTTCTTCCGTCAGTGCCGCACGGCTATAGCTGTCCAGATACAGATGGTCGGTCGCCACGCCACCGCCGTCCCCAATATTTATTGATGAAGCATTGGTCAGGGTGATGGAGTCCGCCAGCAGACCAGAGTCTTCAACGTTAACCTGAGACTGGTTGTTTACCGTCAGCGTGTCGATATTAGAAAGCTTGCGGGTATCCCACTCTGAGCCGTTATCCAGCGCGATGTTAAAGAGCCCGCTCTGATATACCGCTTCACCCGTAACGTGTCCGTTGCTGTCATAGGTGGAGTCCGGCCAAATGCTGTTAGGGGACAGAGTGCTCCAGTCTACGTTGCTGTAGCCCTGGCCATACATCTGCGCAGTGCCGATAGCCTCGACGCTGGACTGCGCTGCGCCGACCCATTTGCTGCCGTTGGTGAGAGTCACATCCAGCTTATCGGTGCCATCCCAGCCGTTGGTGGTTGGGTTATAGATGCCATCGTCGGTGGTATCGGTTGCCGGATCGCCGTTCGAATAGAAGTTGTTGTCGAAGGTGCTGGAGAACAGAATATCGCCAGTAACGGTGGAGTGATCGAACGTGGCAGTGGTCTGCATCGCGTTATCAGACGCGCTAGCAGCAACGATCAGCGCCGCATCATCCGCTGCCGTGGCATTCGTTTCACCGTAGTCGCCAGGCTTCGCGGTTTGACCGTAGAACCCGCTGGTCCCCAGATCGCTATATGCGCCTGAGGTCAGAACGGAGTCTTTCACCACCAGCGTGTCTGTAAATACTTTGCTGCTGTTGGCTACGCCTTCAATACCGTCGTAAGGAGTGTTATCCAGCTCCTGATACCCCTGCGTCAGGGTAATACCGGCAATGTGGGAATTATTCTGGATAACAATATCGGACTCCACATCCAGGGTAATCGCATTACCCAGATTATACGTGTCCAGATAGTGTCTTTCCGTATTTTCCCCATTCACGACGTCATACGCATAATGCTCATAGGTATCGTTAATGGTGGAATTATCAACGGTCAGGCTAAAACGATCGTATTGAGAATAGTTGGTGCCATCGGTATCCAGGCCGTCAGCACACGAGGAAGTCATACACTCCGAGGTAATCATGCCATTAATAGTACTGTTGGAAATACTTAACGCATTTGCCCGGCCATTAACGCCATCATCCAGATAGTATGTTGAAATAACGCCATTCACTGTGCTTTTATTAATCACCGGATAAATATCACCGTCGTGGGTCGCGTCTGAGTAATCCCAATCGGCATAGCCATAATACCAGGGAGTGGAAGCGGTATTATCGTATCCGAATGTATTATAGGTCGTACCGGAAATATCCTTCGCATTGGCCTGAGAAGCGATAGCCAGGGTGCAGGCTAATGCAAGTTGAGATACAACGAGTTTCTTTTTCCATGTTTGCATTGGGTCATCCCTCCTCAGGGACGTAAGCAAGTTTGTCCATCATTGAATTTGCAACATCTAATTGCGGAGAGAATTATGCAGTTTCATTTGAAAAAGGTTCAATGAATGTTTCCATTAAGTCCGTATTCAGACTAATAACACTTCAAAAGCGACAAACGCATGGGTCACTCGAGATTAATATTATAAAAACAAAAAGTTAAAATACAGGCACACCAATGCAAAACATATAATAACAAATAATAAATCATTTTTAATGATGCATACCCATTAATATAGAAACAACACGAATATCTCACCTCCGTTCAAAAATATCCTGAACGGTATTATAGACTGATGATATGAAACCCGATCTGCCGCATTTCGCAAAAAACAAAATGCCCACTTTAGTAAAACACCTGGCTTCACTTTGCGGTACACTAGCCTTCTTTGTTCCACAAACATCAGGCATACCATGACCGATTTAATTGCACGTCCCCGCCGCCTGCGCAAGTCACCTGCCCTGCGCGCTATGTTTGAAGAGACAACCCTGACCTTAAACGATCTGGTGTTGCCGATTTTTGTCGAAGAAGAGATCGATGACTACAAAGCCATCGAAGCCATGCCGGGCGTAATGCGCATTCCGGAGAAATATCTGGCGCGTGAGATCGAACGTATCGCCAACGCGGGGATCCGCTCGGTGATGACCTTCGGCATCTCTCACCATACTGATGCCACCGGCAGCGACGCGTGGAAAGAAGATGGCCTCGTCGCCCGCATGTCCCGCATCTGCAAAGAGACCGTGCCGGAAATGGTGGTGATGTCCGACACCTGCTTCTGTGAATATACCTCTCACGGCCACTGCGGCGTGCTGTGCGATCACGGCGTGGATAACGATGCTACCCTGCTTAACCTCGGCAAGCAGGCGGTCGTGGCTGCCGCTGCGGGTGCGGACTTCATCGCGCCTTCTGCCGCAATGGACGGACAGGTTCAGGCGATCCGTCAGGCGCTGGACGCGGCGGGCTTTACCGACACCGCCATCATGTCTTACTCCACCAAATTTGCCTCCTCCTTCTACGGCCCGTTCCGTGAAGCTGCGGGCACAGCGCTGAAGGGCGATCGTAAAACCTATCAGATGAACCCGCTTAACCGTCGGGAAGCGATTCGTGAATCCCTGCTTGATGAAGCCCAGGGCGCAGACAGCCTGATGGTGAAACCGGCTGGTGCGTATCTTGATATCCTGCGCGACATTCGCGAGCGCACCGAGCTGCCATTGGGCGCTTACCAGGTCAGCGGCGAGTACGCGATGATCAAATTCGCCGCGCTGGCCGGTGCGATTGACGAAGAGAAAGTGGTCCTCGAAAGCCTCGGCGCCATCAAACGCGCAGGCGCGGATCTGATCTTCAGCTACTTCGCGCTGGATCTGGCTGAGAAAAAAATCCTCCGCTAATCTTCACCAAACTGCAATACAACCGACATCTGCTCCTTCTACTGTCTTCGCAAGACGGCAGGAGGAGTAACCATGTTTAGCCTCGATAGCGTTCTCGACGATCTTTGGCCTCAGGCGAGGCCTGCACCCTGGCAAAAAAGTCTGTTAAAAAGACTGTTTTACGAAGACGAATTTCAGCAATTTGCCGCAGCACACCGCCACCTGAAAGGGCTGGATATGGTGGAGCAAGTTCTGGAGCACCTTGATATTCTCTGCACCGTTTCCGCCCGCGATCTCGAACAAATCCCCGAACATGGCCCGCTGGTCATTATTGCCAACCACCCGACGGGTACGCTGGACGGGCTGGCGCTGATGTACGCCGTCTCCCGCGTGCGTCGCGATGTTAAAGTCGTGACCAACCGGATGCTGACTCACCTTGAGCCCCTCAGCTCGCTGTTTATTCCGGTGGACAATATGGGCGGCAGGACGGCGAAATCGTCCCTGGTTCAGATGGAACAGCATCTGCAAAACGCGGGCGTGCTGATCTTCTTCCCGGCCGGAGAAGTTTCCCGCCCCACGCGCAAAGGCATTCGCGATAAAAAATGGCACTCCGGCTTTATCAAACTCGCCAGCAAGCTGCGCGTCCCGCTGCTGCCGGTGCATATTCAGGCGCATAACAGCCTGCTCTTTTATGCCAGCACGCTGGTCTCCCCGACGCTGTCGATGCTGTTACTCATGCAGCAGATGTTCCGCCGCCGCCACAGCCAGCTGCCGATTAAAATCGGCCAGCAGATTGCGTGGCATCACTGGTACAGCGCCGCCCTTTCGTCGCGTGAGATGGCCGAGCAGTGCCGTCAGCACGTGATGCGTCTTGGCAAGGGAGTGCCCGGCGTCTTTAAAACCCAGTGCGCGATTGCCCGTCCGGAAGACCGGGCCACCCTGAAACGCGCGCTGGCTCAGGCCGAATGTCTGGGCAATACCAGTGACGGTAAAACCATCTATCTTTGGCAGCGCAACGGTCAGGAAGACGCCCCGCTGCTGCGCGAGCTGGGCCGCCTGCGCGAGATTGCCTTTCGCGCGGTCGAGGAAGGGAGCGGCAAACGTCGGGACACCGACAGCTACGACGATGATTATCTGCACCTGATCCTGTGGGATGATGAGGATCTGGAGATCGTCGGCGCGTATCGCTTTATGCCGACCGCCAGACAGGTTGAACGTCGCGGTCTGGAAGGGTTGTACAGCTATAGCCTGTTCCACTACGACGACAAAATGCAGGACGTGCTGGAGCACGGCATAGAGCTGGGGCGCAGCTTTATTCAGCCGCGCTACTGGGGACGCCGCGGCCTGGATTATTTATGGTCCGGCATTGGGGCTTACCTGGCGCGTTATCCGAACTACCGCTACCTGTTTGGCCCGGTCTCAATTTCTGGGGGGTTACCGCCAGCCGCGCGGGATCTGCTGGTGGCCTTTTACCGTCTGTGGTTCCCGGCGACGCATCCGCTAGCCGCCTCGCGCCAGCCGTATCCCGCGTCCCTGCCGGACGTGCTGGCGCAGTTTGGCGGCGTGGATTACGTGGACGATCTGACAAAGCTGAAATCCCTGCTCGGCAATCTGGGCTGCGGCATTCCGCCGCTCTACAAGCAATATTCCGAGCTGTGTGAACCCGGCGGCGTGCAGTTTATTGATTTTGGCAGCGACCCGGCTTTCAACAACTGCGTCGACGGGCTGGTGCTGGTGGATTTGTGTTACCTGAAGGCAAACCGCTACCAGCGGTATATTGAGGCGCATTTAATACCCTCATCCCAGCCCTCTCCCTAAAAGGGAGAGGGTGAAAACCGCACCGGGCAGTCCCCTCGCCCCTTTGGGGAGAGGGTTAGGGTGAGGGGATCAAGGCGCACGATAAAACGGCTTATCCCCCAAAATCGTCGCCCGCTGCATAATCCGGCGCTGCGGCAGATAGTCCGCATTGGCATAATGCTGCGTCACGCGGTTATCCCATATCGCCAGGTCATTCTCCTGCCAGCGCCAGCGCACCTGAAACTCCGGCTTGGTAATATGCGCGAACAGGAATCCCAGCAGCGCATCACTCTCTTTCTCGGACACTTCCACAATGCGCGTGGTGAACCCTTCGTTCACGAACAGCGCCTGCTTGCCGGTGACCGGATGGGTCCGCACCACCGGGTGCAGCAGCGGAGGATGTTTCGCAACCGCCTCCTGCCAGCGCTGATGCTCCTCTTCCGTTTTACGGTACTTGTACTCCTGGAACGATTTTTTGAAGTCGTGCTCCGCCCGCAGCCCGCTCAGCAGTATCCGGAACGGCGGGGAGAGCGCCTCATACGCTGCAATCCCGCTGGCCCACAGCGTATCTCCCCCCGTATCCGGCAGCAGCTTCGCCGCCAGAATCGCCCCGGCGGGCGGCGTCTCGATAAAGGTCACGTCGGTATGCCAGTTGTCGTTATCCGGCGGGTTATCGTTGTGGGTGTCCAGAACGATAATCTCCTCCACACCTTCCGCATGCGGATAGACGGGGTGGATATGCAGATCGCCAAAGCGCTGGGCCAGCGCGCGCTGCTGCTGCGGGGTGATCGCCTGCTCGCGCAGGAAAACGACCTGATGACGCAGCACCGCGTGGTACAGCTGCTCGAACTGGTTATCGCTCAGCGGACGGGTCACATCCAGGCCCGACACCTGCGCGCCAATGTACGGCCCCAGCGGGGTAATGGTCAGACGTTCACTCATTGTATTTCTCCATGCCAGGGCGTCAGGCGGCGCTGTAACGCGCGCAGCCCCAGTTCTAATCCAAAGGCGATCGCGGCGATCACCGCGATCCCTGCCAGTACCACGTCAGTCGCCAGGAACTCTCCCGCCGACTGCACCATAAACCCAAGGCCGCGCGTGGCTGCAATCAGCTCAGCCGCCACCAGCGTGGACCAGCCCACGCCGAGGCCGATGCGCAGCCCGGTTAAAATCTCCGGCAGTGCGCCCGGTAAAATCACGAACAGCAGCACCTGCGTGTGGCTGGCTCCCAGCGACTGCGCCGCGCGGATCCGCACCTGCTGGGCGCTCTTCACGCCTTCCAGCGTTGACATTGCAACCGGCGCAAAGATCGCCAGATAGATGAGTAAAACTTTGGGCGTTTCACCTATGCCGAACCAGATAACCACCAGCGGCAGCCAGGCCAGCGGCGGCACCGGACGGTAAAGCTCAATCAGCGGGTCGAGGATGCCGCGCACCGTCGGGCTTAAGCCCATCGCGATCCCGACCGGAATCCCGATAATTACCGCCGCCAGCAGCGCCACCAGAATACGCGCCAGACTTGCACCCAGGTGCTGCCAGAGCGTGGCATCCATAAAGCCCTGCGGCCCGGCGATGGTAATGAGTTTGGCCAGCACCTGGCCCGGCGGGGGCAGAAACAGCGGGCTGACCCACTGCTGGGCAGCAACCGCCCACCACACCGCCAGCAGCACCAGCAGCGTACCGACGCTCAACGTGATTTGGCGCGAGAAAGGCCAGCGCAGCGCCAGACGCGTGCGGAGCGTTTTTTCACTGAAGACGATGCTCATGAGAAGGCCTCCCGTTGTTCAAACACGCGGCTTAAAACGTATTCACGCTGTTCGATAAACAGCGGATCGGATTTAATGCTGCGCACGGGTTCTCCCGCGACGTAGCGGCGGGCGAAATCCAGCGGCAAACGCTCAAGCACGCGGCCCGGCCCCGGCGAGAGCAGCACCAGCTCCGTCGCCATAAACACCGCCTCTTCGATATCGTGGGTAATCAACAGCACCTGCTTGCCCGTCTCGTTCCACAGGCGCAGCAGCAGGGTTTGCATCTGCTCGCGGGTGAAGGCATCCAGCGCCCCGAACGGCTCGTCCAGCAGCAACAGCTGCGGATTCGCGGCCAGCGCGCGGGCAATACCTACGCGCTGCCGCTGGCCGCCGGAAAGCTGCCAGATAAAGCGTTTTTCCGCCCCTTCCAGCCCCACTTTTTTCAGCATTGCCCGCGCCGTTTCCAGCCGCTTTTCGCGGTTGATGCCCGCAAGCTGCAGCCCAAACGCCACGTTTTCCTGCACGTTGCGCCAGGGGAGAAGCCCTTCATTCTGGAAGACCACTCCGCGCTCGGCACCCGGGCCTTCCACCTTTTTGCCTTCCAGTTGAATGGTGCCATGCTGATAAGGGACAAACCCGGCGATCAGATTCAGCAGCGTGGTTTTTCCGCACCCGGACGGGCCCAGCACCACCAGCAGCTCACCGCTGTCCAGCGTCAGGTTGATCTCCTCCAGAGCGGGCTTACCGCCGTAATCGGCGTACAGGTTCGTAATATTCAGCATGGCGGACTCCTTATTTCACAAAACGATCGGTCACGTACTGGCTGTAATCCGCTGCCACCGCAGGTACTTTGCCCTGCTCTTTCAGGAAGGTGGCGGTATCCACAATCGCTTTGTTCACCGGCCCGGTCAGCTGCTGCACCTGCTGCGCGGGCGTCAGATAGGTATTGCCTTTCACCAGCCCCGGCACGTCCGCTTCCGGCACGCCGCTCAGGCGGGAGAGTTTTTCCAGGTTGGTGGGCTGCTTCAGCCATTCATCCGGGTTGCTGATGTACGGCTGCTGAGCGTCAATCGCGCTTTTGGCGAAGGCTTTCACCACCTCTGGATGCTTCTCAGCGAAGTCTTTACGCACGACCCATACGTCGAGGGTTGGCGCGCCCCACTGGCCCACTTTTTCAGAGTCGGTCAGCACGGTGCCGTCTTTTTCCAGCTCGTTCACGGCCGGTGCCCAGACGTAAGCACCGTCAATATCCCCGCGCTGCCAAGCGGCGATAATCGCCGGCGGCTGCAGGTTGATAATTTGTACCTGACCCGGCTTGATGCCCCAGTGTTTGAGCGCCGCCAGCAGGCTGTAGTGGGTGGTGGAGATAAACGGCACGGCGATGCGTTTGCCGATCAGATCTTCCGGTTTGGTTATGTTTTTCTTCACCACCAGCGCTTCAGAGTTACCGAGCTGCGAGGCGAGCAGGAAAACCTCGATCGGCACCTGCTGGCTGGCCGCAACCGCCAGCGGACTGGATCCGATATTGCCGATCTGCACGTCGCCGGAGGCTAACGCACGCACGACGGAGGCGCCGCTGTCGAACTTGCGCCAGTCGACTTTCGCGCCGCTCTCTTTGGCAAAGGTGTTGTCCGCCTGCGCGACTTTCGCCGGTTCCGCAGAGGTTTGATAGGCGACGGTGACGTCCACCGCCTGCGCCTGAAATGCCCACAGCGCCAGTGCGCCGAGAAGTGTGATTCGCGATGAAATTGCCATAGTGCCTGCTCCCCTTGTTGTTATGAGGGCAGTATTTCCGGCGCGGGAATTTTGATAAAGGAATAAAAATGAATCGCTCATAACGATTCGTTTTTAGATAAAAAGCGGGAAAGGATAGTTGGTTTTGTGCGGTTGTTTTTTTCCCTCTCCCGTGGGAGAGGGTCAGGGTGAGGGCATCAGCGCTTCGCGGTAAGCTCAGCAATATCCTTCGGCGTGGTGCGACAGCAGCCGCCAATCAGCTTCGCTCCGGCGTCCAGCCACTGGGGCAGATACCCCGCCAGCGTCTCGCACGCTTCGCCGTGGTGGTGCCAGGTTTTAGTTACCGCGTCATAGTGCTCGCCCGAGTTCGGGTAGACCACCAGCGGCAGCGACGTCAGGCTTTGCAGATGCTTCAGTGCCGCCGTAGTGTTTTCCAGGGCGATGCAGTTGATGCCCAGCGCGACAATGTGCGGAGAATTCGCCAGTACGCTGACCACCTCACGCAGCGGCGTACCGTCGCTCAGGTGCTCGCTGTCGCGTAAGGTGAACGAGAACCACGCCCGGGCGCGGGGATATTCAGACAGCAACGCCGCCAGCGCCTTAATCTCCTCAAAGGATGGTAGGGTTTCGCAGGCCAGCAGGTCAGCGCCCGCATCCAGCAGCGCTTCCACTCGAGGACGATGGAAGGTGGTAAATTCTTGCGCACTGCGCACATAGTCGCCGCGATACTCTGAGCCATCCGCAAGATACGCGCCGTACGGCCCAACGGATCCCGCCACCAGCAGCGTACCCGCGTGCGGATTTTCAGCCAGATACGCTTCGCGCGCCTTACGCGCCAGTTCCACGCTTTTACCAATCAGCGCGCGGGACTGCGCCTCGTCCAGACCTCGCGCCGCAAACCCCGCAGGCGTGGCCTGATAGCTGGCGGTGATCGCCACCTGCGCGCCCGCTCGGTAGTAGTCGAGATGTACTTCGCGGATAAGATCCGGGTTTTCAACCAGCACTTTGGCAGACCATAGGCTGTCTGCAAGGTTACAGCCGCGCGCTTCCAGCTCCGTTGCCATCGCGCCATCCAGCACCACAAACGGCTGTTTTTTAAGGATGGCGGTAAGCGGGTTATTCTGCGACATGTTCAGGCTCCTGCGATGTCATGTTTCGGGTCAGGTAGTAGGCACCATAACACAGGGCGACAAACGGGATCCCGCAATAAAGGGCAATGCGCTGGCTTGGGTCAAACCACAGGCCGACACAGGCCACCACGCAGAGGATAAAACCAAGCACCGGCACCAGCGGATACCACGGCGCGCGGTACTGCAGCGCAGAGAGCGGCTGCCCGGACTGTAGATGACGACGGCGGAAAACGAAGTGCGACGCGCAGATGCTGATCCACACCGCCACCACCGCAAAGCCAGAAATCGCCGACAGCGCAACAAACACCGTGTCCGGCGCCACCACGCTTGAGAACAGCGCCAGCACGCCGCCAAGCATGGAAACCGAGAGCGCCGTCAGCGGCACGCCGTTTTTGTTCACCCGGGCAAAGCAGCGCGGGAGTGTTTTCTCATTCGAGAGCGACCACAGCATGCGCCCGGACGCGTACAGCCCGGAGTTTGCCGCCGAGAGGATCGCCGTCAGGATCACAAAGTTAAAAATATCCGCCGCGTAAGGAATCCCCACCTTCTCAAACACCAGCACGAACGGGCTCTTTTCTACCCCCGCCTGCTGCATCGGGATCAGCGCCGCCAGCACAAACACGGTGCCGATAAAGAAGATAATCAGGCGCGCGATGGTGGTGCGGATCGCAACCGGAATCACCTTGTGCGGATTTTCCGTTTCGCCCGCCGCGATGCCGATGAGTTCTGTCCCGGAAAAGGCAAAGTTCACCGCCACCATGGTCATCAGGATCGGCAGGCCGCCGTGCGGGAACCAGCCTTCGGCAGTGATATTGCTTAAGCCCGGCGCGGGGGAACCGTCCTGCATCGGGATAAAGCCAAAGACCGCCGCCCCGCCAAGGATAATAAAGGCGATGATGGTAATGACTTTGACCAGGGAGAACCAGAATTCGCCTTCAGCAAAGAAGCGCGTCGAGATGACGTTCAGGCCAAAAATCACCACGCAGAAGACCACGCACCAGGCCCAGACGGGCACCTGCGGGAACCAGTACTGCATGCAGAACCCGGCGGCGGTAAAGCTCGAGCCGAGCGCCACCGTCCAGGTGAGCCAGTAGAGCCACGCCACGGTGTAGCCCGTCGCCGGGCCAAGATAACGCGCGGCATAGACGTGGAACGCGCCGGTTTCCGGCATCGCCACGGAAAGTTCGCCCAGACACTGCATCACCAGCCAGACCACCAGCGCGCCTATCAGGTACGCCAGCAGCGTCCCTGCCGCCCCGGTCGTTGAAATGATGTAGCCGGTATTGAAGAATAACCCTGTCCCAATCACGCCGCCCAGCGAGAGCATAATCAGGTGGCGTGTTTTCATGGTGCGCTTAAGCTGCCCATTTTCTTGTTGTGTTTGCATATTACCTTCTATACGTATGGACATCTAAACATCCAAAGAAGGTGTGTTATACCGCGATTGTTAATAAAAAGCTAGATGACAAGACGCAAACGGGCACGCCTCGCGCTGAGTCTGGGGTGGGTTGTGAGGATCACATAGAGAATTGGACGCCAGGCCATAAGCACCTCCGCAAGCAGATACTTACAGCATGGTGCGGGAAGCGGCGATCTTCGGTCAGTCGAAAGTGGTATCCGTGAAGAGCGGATTCATACCGCAACACTGCCCGCCCCCTGACGCAAGGTTGGTAATTCTCACAATCAGTTCTATAGTCGACACAGTTTCTTAGTAACCAGGATTGACTGATGCGCTTTAACGGACTGACCAAAGGTTTCTTTATCTTTATTCTTGCCCTCGTGACCTGGGCCTTCTTCGACGTGCTGTCGCCCTACTTCTCCGCGATACTCTGGGCTGCCATTCTGACCGTCATCTTCAACCCGGTAAAAAACAGGCTGCGCGCAGCGCTGGGGGATCGCAACGGGCTTGCCTCGCTGTTGACCATTGGCATTATCTGCCTGATCGTCTTTATTCCGTTGATGGTGATCCTCTCCTCGCTCGCCATTGAGCTGAACGTGGTGTATACGAAGCTCCAGGAGAACAACACCCAGTTCCCGGAAGTGGTGGCGAGCATCTTTAACCATCTGCCTGACTGGGCCAGCGGCTTCCTGGCGGATCATAACCTGACCAACGCGGCGCAGATCCAGAAAAAACTCTCTGATGTCGCCCTGCAGGGCGGGCAATATCTCGCCGGCAGCGCGTTCCTGATTGGCAAGGGGACGTTTGGCTTTGCGATTAGCTTCGGCATCATGCTGTATCTGCTGTTCTTCCTGCTGAAAGACGGCCCGTATCTGGTGCGCCAGATCCTCGACTCCCTGCCGCTGTCTGATTTCGCTAAACAGCACCTGTTCGCCAAATTCGTCGGCGTTTCTCGGGCGACGGTAAAAGGCACGGCGGTGGTCGCGGTGGTGCAGGGCACGCTCGGCGGGATTGCGTTTGCCATTGCAGGCATTGATGGCAGCGTGCTCTGGGGCGCATTGATGGCCTTCCTCTCGCTGGTGCCCGCCATCGGCTCGGCGATTGTCTGGGTGCCCGCCGCCATCTTCCTGTTCGCCACCCATCAGCTTTGGCAAGGGCTGTTTATTGTCGGCTTCTTCGTAATTATCGTCGGGCTGGTGGACAATATTCTGCGCCCGCTGCTGGTGGGGAAAGACACCAAAATGCCGGACTACCTGATTCTGATCTCCACTCTCGGCGGCATGGAGCTGTACGGCATTAACGGCTTTGTGATTGGGCCGCTCATCGCCGCGCTGTTTATCGCCTGCTGGAACCTCTTCTCCGGACGCGATCACGAAGGTAACGCCGAAGAGCTGGACCCCGACTTCATCGAAGAAGGAAAAAATCCTCCAGAATTGTGAGGATGTGACGATATAGACCACACCAGGCGGCGCTGTGCCGCCTTTTTTTTCGCCTTAAATCAAACGTTTTCTATAATTTGAAGAACGCCATCCTACTCATGTCGTAAAAGGATCACCAGGTGCGAATCGCGACGATAACAAACTGGGCCTATGGTGCCACGGTCTGCCTGACCATCGCCTCCGGCATCATCATGCTGATGGCGTCCAGCGCTGATACCCTCGAGCGTCAGGCCGTTGAACAACGGCAGAAATTTGATCAGCTGACGGAAGATATCGAAACCGATATCTGGGCGCAGTCTGATTTAGCGCGGCTGTACGTCATTAAAAAAGATCCTCAGGTTCTCAAGGAATACAACCAGGCAGAAAATAGCCTGAAGCGCATCGAGCTTCGGCTGGAAAAGTTGCAGGATAATGGCGCATCGGATGAAGAACTGGCCCTGCTGCATGAAGGAATAAAGATCGTCGATGAGCTGCAGGACGAGCAGCAGACGGCACTAACGAGCGCGGCGCAGGGAGAAGATGCCCAGGCCGTTGCGCTGCTCTACGGTGCGCCCTATGAGCAGGAGCTTGAGCGCGCGCAGAGCCAGCTCGATCACTTCCGCCAGATACTCGACAAACGCGTCATCGCCTCCGTTCAGGACGCGACAAAAAAATCGAAAGCGCTGCGTACGGCCTCTGAGCTGATGGTCGGCCTGACCGCCCTGCTGTTCCTGTTTGTTCTCGGCTTTATATTAAAGCGCCGCGTGCTGCGTCCCGTGGTGCGTCTGAGCGACGTGGTGCATCGTCTGGCGTCCCAGGATTACGCGGTTGAAACGCCCAATTTCCACCAGATTGATGAGATTGGCGATATGGCCCAGGCCATCCGCATTTTCCGCGAAAACGGCCTGGCGCGACAGCGTCTGGAAAAAGAGCGCGATGCCGACTGGTCCATCCGCGAGCTGCTGGCGCGCATGACCCAGCGGCTGCAGGGGTGTGAAAACTTTAACGATGTGATTAACGTGGCGGAGCTGTTTGCCCCCAATATCGCGCCGGGGATCGCGGGCCGACTCTACGTCCTTGACCGGGAGCCGTGGCAGATGCGCTGCGTCGCGCAATGGCTTTCACCGGTTGGTGAAGAGATAAGCTTCCATCCGGACGAGTGCTGGGCCGTGCGCCGCGGGCAGAGCCACCCGCCGGTAAACGGTGAGCCGGATGTCGCCTGCTACCATCTGCCGTCCTCCCAGGCGGAAAGTTCCCTGTGCGTGCCGCTTATCGCCCAGGGCGAGGCCATTGGCCTGCTCTCCTTCCAGAATATTACGGCGGACAACGCCCCTTCCCGCGCCTATCTGGAACTGATGGCCGAAGCGCTCGGGCTGGCGCTGGCCAACCAGCGTCTGCGCGACGCGTTGCTGGAAAAAGCCTTGTTCGACCCGCTCACCGGCCTGCGTAACCGTCATCATCTGGAAGATACCCTGCAAACCCAAACGGCACAGGCGTTACGCACCGGCGAACCGTTAAGCTGCATGATGATAGACATCGATCACTTCAAGAGCATCAATGACCGATTTGGCCATGAAGCGGGCGATCAGGTAATTAAAAGCGTGGCGTCAATCGTTCAGCGGGTCGCACATGACAACGGACTGGCGTTCCGCTACGGGGGCGAGGAGTTTTTGGTGCTGCTTTCTGGTGCCGATGAAGCAGGCGCGTACGCCTGTGCGCAGAAGATTTACACCGGCGTACATGAGCTGTCGCTTCGCTACGGACTGACCGAGATTGGGCCGGTTGATGTGTCGATTGGCATTGCAAGCTACCCGCAACATGCCCAGACCGACAACCTGCTGCGCGCCGCGGATGTGGCGCTATACCGGGCAAAAGAGCTGGGACGCGCGCGGATTGTGAGTTTTGGGATGCTGGAGGCGGGCTGACGCTGATTCTCGCGCCCTGACTTTCCCTGATTCAGGCGCGCGTGATAGCCCAAAGCACCACAATCCCCAGGGCATTGCTCCGCTTTTCCACATACAGTGTGGTATCGGAATAAACGTGACCCTGCGGGTTACAGATGCGGATCTCCTTCTTTAATTCCGGCTCGTAGACTTCCGCACCCGAGCAGGTGTGGCGGGTACTGGATTCATACCGGTAAGGTTTGCTCCAGGCCGAATAGTCCCCCTCCAGCAGCCAGGCCGTTGTAAAGACCACGAACATGGCAACCGGCAGGCTGCAAATAAAAAAGCCGAGGTAGATTTTTACCGCGTCAGCAAGGCGCTTACCTTTCAGTCTCCCCTTTCTGATGAAATAGACCATCGGCACCAGTGCCAGCAGTAACGCCCCACAGGCAAGGTACTGCTCCCCGCGGATCGAAAGGTACGTCACGCGGTAAATATTGACTGACCAGACCACAAAACCCGATATCAGTACTATCCCGCTCGCGATGAGTGGGATCCAAAAAGAAAAACGCGCTTTTTTCATGGTGGACACGTCCTTGTCATTCTTGCCGGGTCAGAAGGTCAATCATTGCCCGGGTGGCTGTTGACTGACGTCGGTGCGGGGCAAACAGCACGGAGAAAGGTCGCGATCGTCCCCGGAGGTGTGGCAGGACCTCAACCAACTGGCCGCGCTGTATTCTGTCGCGAACGATAAACTCATAGCTCTGGCAGATCCCCATCCCCTGCTCCGCCAGCGAAACCACGCCGAGTACATCGTCTGATATTTCGATAGTTGAACCCGGCATCCAGTCAATATCGCGCCCTTCATCATGAAATACCCAGGGGGCGATGCGCCCGGTGCGCGGCATGATAAACGGCAGGCACTGATGGCCCTGCAGCTCTTCCAGCGTCTGAGGCTTTCCTCTCCGATGCAGGTAGTCCGGGGAGGCGACCAGAAGCAATGCCGCGTCTTCCAGCTTACGCGCCACAAGTCCACTGTCAGGCAACTGCCCCAGACGGATCGCCAGATCGAACCCCTCTGCGATCAGGTCAACGTTGCGATTGGTAATGTTCAGCTCCACCTGTACGCGTGGGTAGCGTTGATTATAGTGCGCCAGCAGCGGCGGCAGACGGTAGTGGGCATAGGTGGTCGGGACACTCATTCTCACGCGACCGGTCAGATCCCCTTCCTGACCCCGGCCAATGCGTTCGGCGTCATCGAGCAGAGAAAACGCTGAGCGAGCCTGCTCAAGATAGACGCGTCCGGCTTCGGTCAGCCCCACCCGGCGGGTCGTGCGCTGTAACAGCTGCCGTCCAAGACGCGCTTCCAGGCGAGTGATCGCGCGGCTCAGTACCGAAGGGGTGCTTGAAAGGGCAACCGCTGCGCCCGTAAATGAGCCGTGTTCAACCACAGCAATGAAGACTTCAACGTCGCCGAGGTAATCAAATTTCCGGCTCATTTTGCTCTCTCAGGAACAAATGTTTTTCAATTTGGCTAATTTATCTTCCGTTGGACGATGAGTAAAGTGGCCAGCATTCATCACCTGAACGTTCCACTGGAGCCTGTCAATGTTCAATCGCCCCCTTATTCTGCCCGCCATCACAATGGCGGTGTTGTTCTCTTTCCCGAGTGTTGTCAACGCGGTGAACCACCCTCCTCTGGAGCGCTGGCGAAGCTACGCCGGTGTGAGCTGGGATACCGCTCAAGATGGAAAGATACCTGCGACGTTTTCCGGTTCGGTCAATGCCCCAGTTGCGGGTATCCACTTTGATGCAATGGACCGTGCCTTTGTCAGCACGCCCCGGCTGGTTTCCGCCGCATCCCCCGCCACGTTAAGCATTCTGGATACGACGGCGCAGTCTGGCCCTGCCCGCCTGACGGCGTTTCCCTCCCGCGAGGGGAATGCGGTGAACACCGATCCGGCTCAGAACCTGCGCAACGTGCTCGGTTTTTATATTGACCGTAAAAACGGCTGGCTATGGGCGCTGGACATGGGTTTTGTTGCAGGCGAAACAGAGTCCCCCGTGGGGGCGCAGAAGCTGGTCGTACTGGATCTCCACTCTGGCCGTACCATCAAACGCATCGCCCTGGACGGCGTAGCGGACCGCAAGGCCAGCTTTCTGAATGATGTGGTGGTCGATGAGTATCGCCGTGTCGCCTATATCTCCGACAGCGGCTCGCGGAGTGCGCCTGAAAACCAGGTGGGACTAATTATCGTTGATTTCGCTACCGGTACGGCCCGGCGCGTGCTCGATCGTCACCCTGCGCTGCAGATTGAGCCTGGCGGTAAAGTCGTCTCACACGGGGTTGAAGTCTGGCCAGGTAAACCATTACTGATTGGTATCAATGGTATTGCGCTTTCACCCGATGCGGGCACGCTGTACTGGACGGTGACAACCGGCACGCACGCATATGCGGTACCAACTGCCATACTGAGGCAGCCTGCGTCAACCAATGCGCAAATTTCCGGGCAGATCCGCGATCTGGGTCGCGTGGGGGGCAACACCGACGGAATGGTGACAGATGTAAAAGGTAACCTCTACATTACCGATGTCACACGCAATGGTATCGTCAGATATGATCCTGAAACCCATTCCATGTCGCTGATTGCGGCAAGCGAAGAGGTGCGCTGGCCAGACACACCGGCAATCCGTCCGAACGGAGACCTGGTATTTACCTCGAGTCGCCTCAATGACCACTTCGCGGGAACCGTTAAACCGGGAGAAGAACGCTATGATTTGTGGCGCTTGCGTCTCGATGCTTTACAAAAATAAGGGCAAGTAAACCAGGAGACCAGCATATATGGGCTCATAATTTCACACGTTCTTATTTCCTTAAAGGCTGAACGTGATCTCTTCTCCCTGCTCAGAAAGAAGTGGTTAACTTTGCGCTCCTGGAAATTCGGTGAGGCGCGTTTTACTTCGCGCTTCACCGAAGTAACGCACGTTTGCACGACGTAGACTGGGTCTCCTTTAATCAGAGGATGATAAAATGAAAACCCAGCAGGTCGATTTTGCTTCTTTATATTTTGGTACACCTGTCGCCATTATCTCCAGCCAAAATCCTGACGGTTCAACCAACCTAAGCCCGGTCTCGTCGTGGTGGATCCTTGACCGGAATATCGTGTTCGGGCTTGGCACCTCCGGAAAGTGTTATGAAAATATCACGGGTAACCCCGATATTGTTCTGAACATACCGGACAGCAGGCTCTGGCAGAATATTGAAGCTATCGCCAATAAAACGGGAAAAGCATCGCCACCGGAATGGAAGAAAAAGATGGGATATGTTTTTGAACAGGACAAATTTAGCTGCGGGAATTTCCATAAGGAAAAGGCAGTGACGATTAACTCGTTGAGAATTAAACAGTGTCCTGTACAAATAGAGGCTAAGGTTGGCGGGATATCGCCCCTGACCGGTTCGCAGGGGAACCTGGTGTCCGTTGATGCCACGATAACATGCGTCCACATATCTGAGGCATTATTAATTCGTACTCAGAGAGGGGTAAAATTTAATGTGGAAGAATGGAAACCCCTCTATTATCTATTTCGCCACTATTTCTCGCTGGGTCACCGACTCGGTCACAACTTCCGACACGATGCGTAACCCAGTCTTTTTGACAGCGGAAAAGTTTAAACTTTTCGTGATATTCTTTCTTTACGCCCCTTAGTTCCTATACTCGAGCCATATACGCCACTGTATTAACACCTGTCACGCGCAATACGTTGCGCATGACAGGTGAAGATATTTTGTTCTGGAAAAAAGTCTATGCAGAAACTGGATTTGAGGTCCAAAAAAACCTGGGGCGCGCTGGCAGCGATCGCCGTTGTCGCCGGTACGTTAGCAACTGCTTTTGCATGGACGGCGGGCTGGCTTAGTTCACGCACGGTCAGTCAGGCACTGGTAGGGGAAACACCGAAACCCTTCCCGCCGGGTTTTCGCCGCGCGCATGGAAAAGGCATCTGCTTTGCCGGCACCTTTACGCCAAACGGCTCGGCGGCTTCTCTTTCAACCTCCCGCCTCTTCTCGCAGCAGGAAGTGCCCGTGGTGGGTCGATTCTCTATTGGTACTGGCGATCCGCATGCCCCGGATACTACGACCAAAACCCTGAGCATGGCGCTGCTGCTGAAGACAGATGATAAGCAACAATGGCGGATGGCGATGAACAACGAGCCTTTCTTCGCCACGCACAGCCCGGAAGGTTTTTTGGCCTTGCGAAAAGCCACCGCCGTTGATGTGGCCACCGGCAAACCGGATCCGCAGCGTCTCAAAGACTTTTTGAAAGCGTACCCGGAGGCGGAGAAATACCTTAAATGGGCGGCACAAAAACCCGCGCCCGGCAGCTTCGCGGGGGCGACGTTTTACAGCATTAACGCCTTTTACCTTGTGAACGCGCAGGGGGATCGTCAAGCCGTACGCTGGATGATGCGTCCGCACGAGCCTTTCCTGTCGATAAGCGATGAGCAACGACAGAAAGTCGATGACAACTTCCTGTTCGAAAACCTGCGTCAGCGCCTGGCGCAGAAGCCACTCTACTGGGATTATGTTTTGCAGCTCGCACAGCCGGGCGATCCCGTGGATGACCCTTCCCAACCATGGCCGGACGATCGCAAAAAGGTGGTAGCCGGCACGCTGGAAGTGACGCGCGTCGAAACACAATCCACAGGTGCGTGCCGCGACGTTAACTTTGACCCTTCGATTGTTCCTGCAGGCGTTGCGGTGTCTGATGATCCCATTTTAAACGCCCGCTCCGCGGCCTACTCCCACTCTTTCAGCCGCCGTGAGCGGGAAATCGGCTACGGCAAGGCCACCGAAGCCGTGCAAAAGCAGGAGGTAAAATGAGCTCGAATAAAGACATGCGAGAGCACGCGCCGCAGCATTTCAATACCCTGGCGCGAAGCCTGCACTGGCTGATGGCGGTGATGATCCTGGCCATGCTTTTCATCGGTACCGCGATGATGACGTCGTTACATCACCGGATTTGGTTAATCGACCTGCACCGGCCGCTGGGTATCGCCATTTTACTGCTGGCACTGGTGCGTCTGGTCAACCGGCGTCTTAGCCGGACCCCGCCACTTCCTGCCGATTTGCCCATCTGGCAGGTGCTTGCAGCAAAGGCATCACACTGGATACTGTATGGGTTAATGCTGGCAATGCCGCTGCTGGGGTGGGCGCAACTGTCGGCAGCGGGCCTGCCAATCGTAATGTTTGATGGCGTCAACCTGCCGGCGATTGTCCCCACCAGTCCATTGCTGTATGCCTGGTGTCACGATGCCCATAGCCTTCTGGCAAAGTTGCTTTTTGCTGTGGTGCTGGTCCATCTCTCTGCCGCACTCGTCCATGCGTGGATCTACCGGGACGCAGTGTTTGCCAGCATGGCGAAAGGGGGATCCAGGAGGACATGAAGTAAAGCAAGCGCTATGGGACACGCTCAATCGGAATGTTAGTCTCCTCGCTTATCATCGTGATCCTGAAACAGCGTACACACCCGGGGCGCGTATTTAGTCTCCAGATTCGCGCCCCCAAAAAGCTACGGGTACCCCAAAATTGTCGTGGAAGTTAATATCAATCAATTAAAGCGATTATTTTTTAAACAGAAGAGCATTCATGCCCGCAATTTTAGCTTTTATCAAAAAGTTAAGCGTCGCTCGAGTATCAAAAATCCTGTCACCCACAACACATAACCCATTGATTAAACTGGGTTTACATCAATAAAAACGATAAAAACCCTTACTCCCCAACAAAATATATCAACTCGTGTGATATCTAAATTATAATTCTTATACTTCTGTTAAAAAGGTGGAGGCCAAAATGCGATTAACCCTACTGCTGTTATGCTGTCTGGTACAAAGTGTAACCTGGGCTGGCGAACTGCCAAAACCAGTTGGTAAACCCATTTTAACGATTTACGGTAATATAGAAAATACCAATGAAAATGGAAAAGCAGTGTTTGATCTCGCCAGCCTTGAAAAACTGGGTGTGGTGAGTTTCGAGACGACATCCCCTTGGTATAATGGACGTACAAAGTTTGAGGGTGTCCCCATGAACAAACTCATGGATTATGTGGGTGCGAAGGGGACTAACGTTAATGTTATTGCGCTCAATGATTACTCTACCGTGATCCCTCTCAGTGATTTCAAAAAATACAACGCCATACTTGCTTTAAAGGTCAATGGCGAATATATGCGCATCCGAGACAAAGGGCCATCTTTCATTGTTTACCCTTATGACAGTCTTCCTGAGTTGAATAATCAGATTTATTACTCGCGCTCAGCATGGCAGGTTAGCAAAATGAAGATTGAGTAGCCGTTCAGGAGAACATAATGAACAGGATACTGGTTGGTATCATTTTTTCTCTTTTTATCACGACAGGATATATTGCATTTCTTGTTTACGATCGACAGCAGGAATTGCAAAAACTGACTCAATACACTGAGTCCTGGTCCGTGGCACAACTGGTATCAGAGTATTACCGTTTTGAATCATGGCTTGGTCTATACGCAACCGATACTGATGACGTTACGATAGACCAGGTCCGCATGCGTCTCGAAATTATGCTAAGCCAGAGCGATTTAATGAACGGGGGAGATTTAGGCCGCTATATTGACAGCGATAAAGCGCATCAGGAACTCGCTTTGCGCTTAGAAAAAATACTGACCTATCTGGATAGCCATCTTGAAAAAATGAGCCATCCGGAGTTACAGGCATACCTGACAAATATGCATGATCTCGATGCGCCGCTAAGTCAGCTTTCTGCAACGGCATTGACGAAAGATATTAACACGGTTAATGAATCCAACCATAAAATACAGATCCTGTACTATATTTATTCCGTACTTTCATTACTCCTTGTGATTTTAAGCTTTATTCTGGGTTTCTTAATGATCTACCAGAATAAAAACATTCTCAAAGCACACATGCAGGTTAAAAGCCTTGCCGACGAACTTCAGATATCAAAAGAAACGCTGCAAATTCAGAACTCGAAGCTGGAGTATGATGTTTATCATGACTCCCTCACCGGCATGAAAAACCGCCTTTTTTTCTGGGACGATCTCAACAAAATTAATCTTCAGGCAGATCAAAACCATATCCCCGTCACGGTGATGTTATTTGATTTAGACCGCTTCAAAGAGGTCAACGATACCTATGGCCATGATGCCGGAGATTTGCTGTTGAATCAGGTATCCAGACGCCTCACCTCAATGAGCAGCGCCACTGATACATTTTACCGTTTGGGCGGAGACGAATTCGCTCTGCTGTCCAGCGGCCTCACCGAAACAGCAGCCGTTTCGCGCGCCAAAGAGATAAGCGAGCATATCAGCCAGCCCTATACGATTAATAACCAGCTGATAAAAATCGCCACCTGTGTGGGTATCGTGTTATCGGATAATGAACGGCGCTCTGATTATCTTTATAAATTTGCCGATTTGGCGCTCTACGAAGCCAAAAAAGAGGGTTCACAGCAGATAAAAGTCTTCCGTCAGTGGATGCTGCAAAAGCTGCAGGAAAGTAGAACCCTTGAACATGATATGGCACTGGCGATCGATAACCATGAGTTCGTTGTTTATTATCAGCCTATTGTCGATTCATTCAGCAATGAAATTTACGGCTACGAAGCGCTTATTCGCTGGATACACCCGGTGAAGGGGATACTGTCACCTGATTACTTTATCTCTGTCGCTGAAAAAACGGGGATGATCAATCAGATTGGCAAAAATGTGCTTGAGCTTGCCTGCCGGGAAGCGGTCTCATGGGCGGTTCCGGCAAGGATCTCTGTGAACGTATCACCCGTTCAGCTGGGCACGAAATCCTTTACGGCGATGGTACAGTCAATCCTGAAGGAGACAGGACTTCCGGCAAACCGTCTTGAATTAGAGGTTACGGAGTCTTCGCTCTTCAGTAACAGCAATACGCCGATCACTATTCTCAAAAAGCTCAGAACGCTGGGTGTAAAAATTTCTATCGATGATTTCGGAACGGGCTATTCGTCGCTATCAAGACTGAGTGAACTGAATTTTGATAAAATTAAAATCGATAAATCCTTTGTGAACCCGATATCCACGCAGGATGATGCCCTTAATATCGTTAAATTGATTACCGGCATGGCGAAGAGCCTCAATATGAGGGTCATTGCAGAAGGCGTTGAAACCGAAGCGCAGCTTGAACGTCTTCAGGCGCTTGGCTGCGATCTCGTTCAGGGATATCTGTTCGGAAAACCACAGGCTGAGATTGACAGGAAGATTAGATACGGTTGAAATGGTTGCGCGGTTGTTTCTGACCCAAAACCCTTCAGGTGATTGATAATCAAAGGTTATAATATGAAAAAAACAGCCCCGGACTATACGCCTGTTGATTTATCTCGTTGGGCAAGGAAAGAGCATTTTGAAGTCTTCCAGTCATTTGCTGAGTGTACAATTAACCAAACGGTTCTGATCGACATCACCGCGCTGCGAAAACATATCAAAGAGGTGGGCTGGAAGTTTTACCCTACGATCATTTTTCTCCTGTCTAAAATCATGAACCGGCATCCTGAGTTCCGTATGGTCATGAAGGACGATGAGCTTGTCATATGGAATGAAGTTCATCCCAGCTACACCATCTTCCACCCAGAAACGGAGACCTTTTCGTCATTGTGGAGCCACTTCGACGGCAATATTCATCACTTCCAGAACACCTATGCAGAAGATACGGCGCACTATGGCAATAACCTTTCATACTGGCCTAAGGAAGAGACCCGCGAAAACGTCTTTTTCGTCTCGTCTATTCCGTGGGTAACGTTTACGAACTTTACGATGAATATTGCGCATATGAAAAACTTCTTTTCCCCAATGTTCACGTTTGGCAAATACTACGAACAGGATGGAAAAGTGCTGTTGCCTCTCGCGGTGCAGGTCCATCATTCGGTGTGCGATGGTTTCCATGTGGCAAGGATGTTTAATGAGTTGCAGGTGATGTGTGATGGTTTGCCGGCGCTATCGAAGGAATGTAATGGCTGATGCGCAAAAATTAGGCATACTCTTTATCTTAAGTTATAGAATATCAGGGTGATACTTTTCTATAACTCCCCCTTCCGCTCGGCAGGCTAGTAGACAAAGCTCCTCTCGTGTCAGCCCTCTGTTTCTGTCAGGGGTATTTTACCGATCATTTTCCACCATTTTTTTGCAGTGGTAATCAGTAATCGTAACCGGATATCCATAGCTTTTACCCGCCGCCTTTGGCCTCGATAGCATTTTTACACACTGCTCCAGTGTAAGCTTATGGCACGAATAATGTTTCCATGAGACAGGCGCCCCCCCTGCCTTATGTATTAATCCTGTGATTAGATACATTTTTCCTTTCTCAATGCTTCTATATAGATAATATTAATTATCTGAAACTTATACTGAGTCAACCAATCCAGCATTAACAATCTTTTGTTGTTTCAGGTTCCGAAATATATTTAGCTCAGTCCAACCTGAAAGCCAGACCATCAACATATGACTTACAGCGATATATTCTGTAAGAAATAAATTATGAACGCTTACGCTCTCAATGCCTGCAGACTTTTTGACAGCACGGTAATGTCTTTGGACTACTTTAGCATCTTTACTGCTGGCCTTAATCCAGGTGACATAATTTTCAACACCCTGTGAAATTAATTCCGTACTTCTCTGAGCCGCAGAAGTTAATGTGGAATGAATATTATAATTGTAATTGAGTGAGACCTGTGCTGTTCTTTTCCGTAAAGAGTGAAGATCTATTTTTGCAGGCCAGAAGTAATACCTAAACTTCGCTTCAACATCATAATGTGCGTTTGGCAAAAAAATATGAATTTACATGTCATATATCTTAAGTAATGACAAAGCAGTTGATGCAACCTTCTGTTTTTTATGTACACATAACAAATCCCTCCTTCCAGGACTTGTTTTTTATCAAATATATCTTGCGGGCAAATGATGTTCACATTTACCTTATAAAAAAGACCAGCCATACCCAGTGCAAAATATTGATCATCAGAGATAATATAAACTCTACGCAAAATAAACATCCTGTTGTACGTTCTTCCTGCCACGCCTGAAATAATTATTATCTCTGATTCCGTGACGATTATCCTAATATTTTAGCGGGAGATTATGAACTCCACGTAGAATCCCTCTTTCAATCGTAATATAACCACCTGTTTTAAGATCTGATAATATACGCATTATACTGCTTCGGGACATCCGGGTTTTACAGCGGATATAGTTCTCAGCCGTAATGAGTTCCCTGATTTCACTCGGCTTTGCCATCAATTCAATCAACTGATGGCGGATTGAATCATAACTGTTAGGCGTCGATAGTCTGTAAATGACTTCTGATACAGATGAAATAAGCGCCATTTGATAACGTGCGAACTCTTCCCATAAATTTTGAGTCGATAATAAATTAAACAATGCTTCTTTGGAAACGATCGCAACCTCGGATGTTAATAGTAGTTTGATGACATATTCTGTTTCACTGTCTTTAATGAGTGGTATATAACCTCTTAGTGTTGGCGCATCAAAAATTTCCAGTAATACTCCGTCAGGATACCGATACAACGAAACCGCACCGCTTTTAATGAAATAACATTTTTCATTATGTTTTTCATTAATAGTAAACCGAGTATTTGCACCATAATTCTCATAATTCAAAAATGGTTCAATTTTTTCCATTATCACTTTAAGATAATGGGTATCAGTGCGGGTTGATTTTTTTTTCATAGTTGCAACCAAAACAAGCCAGTAGGTATAATATATAGCACAGGTTTTGCATTTATCAACTTAATGCTTATGTTTTAAAGTGATGGACTTCAACTGTTCGCACCAGCAGTTTACAGACGTTGCATCAAAAAATATAAGATTCATATTCTTATCAAGGATCAGGGGTATACAGGGATAATGCTCAGGTTTCCCCTCATTCAGAAGGGCACTCACTTCACCTTCGGCAAAGATACTCAGATCAAAAAAACGCAAATACCATTTTTTAAACTCCTCAAAGGAGTGGAGGACAATAAGCGTCTGTTTTTCCGTTTTTAAGTTAATCACGGTTTGCATAAATCTCCCGTTGAACCTTTTATACGATATCAGATAATGCTCTTAAGCATAGCCTTAAGGCGCAGAAACTCAAATGAATATCGAGTCCAAATTGGGATCTATGGCAAGCCCCCCTTAAATATATAACTTATTGGAATATAAAAATTTTTATTAAACCCCAATTTATAGCCATACAGAATTGTCACTTTTTTGCATTAGTCACATAACAACAGCATAAAAGAATTTTATCTTTTGGCTTTACTTAATGAAAGCATAGCAATAGCAGATGCTGACCAATCATTATTATGGGCATGCATTTATTTTTTATATTTTATATTTTATATTTTATATTTTATATTTTATATTTTATATTTTATATTTTATATTTTATATTTTATATTTTAATTCGTTTAAAGTAAAAAAGTTGGTTCATTAACACAATTCATGAGGTCATAATTAATCCTAACTTAAATAAATTCTCGGATACAAAGCAAACCACTCGCATTCAGTGGGATAAAAAATGCCTGGCTTCCGGATTGAGATGACTTTGATGTTCCCAGTTCTGCTGTAAAAATTAACAGGGAATGCCCCCTCGCTGAGTCATAACTTCATCCGGAGAGCTTTCCGGTGAAAAAATTCTGACATACGGCCAAAACGAATAACATTCTGCGCCCATTTTGCCAGGCTGAGATAACGTTCCCGCCATGCGTAAAATACGCCTGCTGGTGTTCCAGAAGGGAACACGTCTTATTGAGAGCTTCCATAATGTCCGAAGCATATCCCTCAGACCATTTATAAAGCTTACTGGCGTGCCACTAACAAACGATTTCCTGAAAGATGTTTCGGACACTAACCTCTCGGGCTAGTTCTCTTCTCTCTTCGCTACATTGGGAGCAATCCCACCAGCAATGCTCCTTTTAGCCTCTTAACGTTTACTACGAGCTTCAGCCAAAGTCACGTCGGGATAAACCCCAGAAGCACGCAACTTCTCCTTACCGGCAACACGGTATTTAAGTCCCCAATAGCGTTTTCCATTAGGGTTAACCAAAAGGTAAAGTCCCCCCGTCATCACAGAGTTTGTAAGGTTTATCTTTTGGCTTTACTGTGTCAACCTGGCGGGCGCCATCTTTCATAGGGGGTATATCCATAAGACAGAACAGCATATCCCCCCAAATGTACCCCATATGCATGTAAACTTTGCGGTGTGTCAGTGGTCGTCAGAATACAATCGAGAGCTGGAAGGTGCCGATTATAATAGGTCTCAGTGAACTTGAGTTGACTTTGAGATATGATTGAATGGTGCCGATAATAGGAGTCGAACCTACGACATTCGCATTACGAAAACAAAAACAACCGTTTTCACAATGTCTCACCACATTTCACACTCATTATAATTAATGACTAATATCAATAAATTAACAAATTCACCGTCTCATTTTGTTCCATATAACCTCACTCTATATTATGCTATTTAAGTACGCCAACAAGTACGCGAGATGAGTTCAAAATGGCAACTATGCTCACCCAAGACAGACAGGTAGCAAACCTGACACCAGACGAAGGGAAAGCACGTATTGTCGTCTGCGTTAAGTCAAAAGCCGGTTCAGGATTATCAGTTGAATCCCGATCAGGGAGTCGAACAAAGAGCTGGCTGTATCGCCCTTACCTCAATGGTAAACAAATCAAAATCACCTTGGGTGCTTATCCTGCGATGACGCTGGCTCAAGCGCGTGAAGCGCATGCAGAAGCAGTAGAGCTGGTTAAGCAAGGGATTGATCCACGCTACGTTCGAAAAACAACAAAACAACAAAACGAACAAATGCCTATTTTTTCCCAATTGTGGGAAAGCTGGCTGGCCTTCAGAGCGGAAAGCAAGCCCATTGGTGCACGTACCCTGTCAGATTACGAGGGAACATTTCGTCGTCATCTGGAAAAAGGTTTAGGTTCAGTAAGGGTCTGTGATTTAACACGAGCATTAATCTATGAACACCTCATTAGGGTAAGAAAAACCAGCGCTGAAGGTGTTCGTAAAGGTTTGATCTTGCTCAACATGACTCTTGATCACGCAACATTACAGGGGTTTATTGATCATAATCCAGCACGGTTACTCAAGCCTGCGATGTTTGGAGCCTCAATGGGTAAACCACGTGAGAGGTGGTTGCAGCAAGACGAGTTGCAAATGTTATGGAAAGCATTGGAAGAAGCTGGAAATGGTGGTGGTTCTATTGCCACAGGAGGGCAAGGTATCGCATCCAGCGTTATCCTTTCCCAAGCTGTTGCCAATGCATTACGCCTCATTATTTTCACGGGAGTTCGTCGTTCTGAAGCAGTAAATATGCGCTGGGAGCAAATTAATGGCGATCACTGGACAATACCTGAAACCAAAAACGGTAAAAGTCATATTGTGACCTTGCACCCGTTTGCTATAGCCCTACTGAAAACACAGCGCATCATTTCAACAGGGGCTTGGGTATTCGAATCTCTCAGCAAACCAGGATTCCCCATCACTGGTGATGCCACAACTCGAGCTCTCGAACGGTTGAGAACAAAATACATGGCAGAAACGGCCCCATTTTCTCCACACGACCTACGCCGAACAGTTGCCACTGGTTGCGCGGAATATCTGGATGCGCCTGAGCGCTTGATCGAGTTACTTCTAAATCACATCCCTAAAGACCGCTTGATCAGAACTTATCAAGTTGGTCAGCAAGCAGAGAAATTGCGGAACCTGTTTCTAAGATGGGGGGATTTCATTGAGCATAAAATAATTCAGCCCAATAATGATGTCCCTGATAATGTTGTCGAGGTTAGTTTTAGTAGGAAATAGGTAACGCCACAACGAACCATGAGGCCAAACACCTTATGCATTGGTGTGTTATTGCTGTTTAATAACGATTATTTTCCACCAGAGCATTAAAACTACATTTTAACCCACACCTTTGTAACAATCTGATTTTACTAATATTATTTACCGTGCTCATCCAGCGCTATAATCCCTCTGTTTTTCCATCCCTCCAATAACACACAGCATCCCATGAGCCGATAAGCAACCAGATGTTTCTCAAACGCCTCCATGTGTTCAATGATGGCATTACTTATGGACTGGAATTATCTATGTTCTCTAGTCATTACTGTGCTAACTAGCCAAACCTAACGAAATTTATAAATAGACAGCATCAAGTACGCCTTCATATTCCGGCTTATGTTTGAACCCATCCAAGTAAGCGATACAAAAACTAGAAAATGGTGCTCTTTTACTTGTCATGTCCATTAAACGGCAAATAGTCTGTTCATATGCGAAGTCGTTGTCCGCATCACCTGTCTCCAGTTTGTTAAAGTATCTTTTGGCAGCGTTGACTTCCCTATCTATTTGATCTCGTAGTTCCATACGGCAACGTACAAAGTCTGAATGATTTAGGTTGTAAAATAAAATTGACTGGTCGGCACGCATAAACTTACGGGCATGCTTTTCCTTAGAAAATCGGGGCATAACTTCCCCATCCGGTTTAAATTGTAGTAATTGCACGTCAGTAGCCTTTAATGGATCCAGTAATATTGGTTGCTCCTCTTCCAAATCACAATCTGGAGTTCTTGCTCTCATACCTTCGTCACACAGGGGAAAGTGATCGGCTTTACCGCCTGTTACCCCAGTTTTTACATCAGTTCTTCGACGATTCGCAACAATACAGCTGCAACGATAATTTTGAATGGAGAATGTCAGCCACCAGTAACCTTCATGAGGCTCTGCAGTCGATAGCGTTTCTTGCACGCGCTTTTTAGGACGAAAATGATCGACGTCAACATCCGTCCCTTGCTGTGGAGCCTCTGTGTACCAACACTTATAATTGAACAAAGACTCCAAAACGTGTTTCACTGCTTTCCAGTGATCCTGATTTCTCTTAATAATCTCTGAGCGTTGTACATCGTTTTGCGCCGCTTTAAGTGAGTCCAACAGTTCCTGTGATTTCTTATGCCATCCATCAGGCAATTGGAGCTGATTGAAATCAATGTCTAAATGCCTCATTTATTGTTCTCTTCCCGTTCTGCAGCAAGCATACGTTGAACAATCGCTTTGGCACGTTCTTTCCGTAAACGTTTAAGTTCAGGCGTAACGTTGAAAGCTTCAGATTCTATTTCGACTTCTCTACGTACACGTAAATACTGAGCGTATTCTTCATCCCAATGTGCAGTCGTAAAGCCAAGCCCCTCAATCGCTTTATCAATTTTTTTTAGACGTCCAGCCTGAATAGGAGATAATTCAGATTTTTCAGTAAAGCGACGACGCAATCGCAATAAACGTTCCGTTGGGTTATCTAAGGTCGTTCGTAGACCAAACATGTCACTAGTGAGAATTCCACCATAGCCCATGCCCCTGGGGCTCTCCTCCGGCTCTTGCGCGTGTACTTGAAATTTAGAGTCCCTCCACATTACTTGAACTTGCTGCTTCTCTAATTCAGCAATAGCTAGTGGGTGATGTGTTACCATCAGCAAATGGCAGGTCTCATGGTTAGGTACGAATTCACGCAGGAATTTAAGGTACTTAACGGCCCATGAGGGATTAAGGTGCGTATCAGGTTCGTCTAGTAAAAATAGGGAATCTTTACCACCAGTGAATTTAAGTAGGCCTAACACGGTCAGTAGCTGTTGTTCACCTTCACTGAGTTCCTGGAATGTAATTGGGTTTTGAGCGTAAGTAACCTTAACTCGAACATGAACTTCAGAAATAATTTCAGAGAGAACTGTGCTTTCGAGCATCTTGAAGAAAATACTCGGCGTTAGCTGCTTGGCTATTTCATGCAGAGTTTCAACTGATGGCAGGAATATATGAATGAAGTCATTTTTTTTATTTTTCCCTGTGAGACTAGTATCCTCATTTCGAGTCACCTTCACGGGAGCTAGAGCATGGGGATAAAGTAGATCTATAAATTCACGAACAACACCATCAGCGCCCCAGAATCTGTCCTCTTTGTCTCTTTCCCATGCCGGTCGTCTCAATACAAAATGTATTGAATCAAGACTTTCTATGCCAAGTTCTTTTTCTAGAAATGTACGTTCTCTTTTAAGCTCAGGGCTAAGAAAAAAAGCCATCAAAACAAATTGGCTATGAAGAGACTTTGCATAAAATAGTGATCGAATATCAGCCCTCAAGTCTAGGTTGTTATAGAGCAGCTCTCGATAATAGTCATCACGATGCTTTCTAAAATATTTCTCTAAACGATCTGATGGGCCGGAGTAATAGGCAAACAGAAAGTTAGGAAGAAATTCTGCTTGCTTAGTTCTCCTATCACGCTTCACTTTAGAGAAAGGAATGGGCTTGAAGTCTGCTTTGCTATTGTGTTTATCTTTGACAGAAACTTGATATTGCTTTGCTAACGTTCCGCGATTTGGGTCCGCATCAACCTTTACGTCATACCACTTGATACCGCCCTCTTCACCAAGTTGAAAGTACAACTCATAAGAAAACGTTGGGGCTTCTCCTAAATCAAGATTGCGGAATATCGCTACCAAAGCTTCAAGAACGTTGGATTTACCGGAACCATTACGACCTACCACAACTGTCATTAGGTGGTCTTCATCAAAGTCCACTTTCACATTTTCAAGATTTTTGAAACGTGTACGAATATGCAGTTTGTCGACTTTCATGGACTATCCTTAATTCTTTGCTCTATTTATTGGTAATTTAGCCAAAGCGAACCAATCTTGGCTATCGTCACCGCGATCAAGTTTTACAATAGACTCTTCGATTACAAGAGAATCACGAATATCTAAAAAGAACTGCTCCAGTTGCTCGGTGCTACTGTCGCTGGGGTAGCCTGCCGCAGCTAATAATTGTTGGCCACTAAGCGGCTCTCCAGCATGTTTTAACGCTTCAACAACTTTGATGATTTTTTTGCTCATACGGCTACCAGCCTTCCTTTTAATAGAAGTCTTAGGTTGTTTTACGATAGCTTTACGCTGTACCTGAATTTTTTCAAGCAAGGCTTTAGCGCTGTTATCACCTCTGATCAACTCTGGGTTGGCGGTGCGCCAATCAGCAGTGAGTTCACCGCGAAAAGCTTTAGTCAGAATAGATTGAGTTAGCTTATTTACTCGTTCTAATGCGACACTAGTTTTTTGTGTGATGTTATCTGCAAACGAGAAAATCTCTTCAATGCGGCGGACAATTTCCGTTTGTTCTACCATTGACGGAACACTAATTGTATATGCTATAAGTTTTTGAGCGTTGATATTTGACTGACTTACACCGTCAGACTTTACTTGATAACAATAATCTTTGGCATCTTGACTATTTAAAAGGTAATTCAAAAACTCAGGATTCAAATTTTCTTTGCATTTGATTCGGATTAAATAGCCAGCATATACAGCATCTCTTTCCCCCCGGAAAATCGAGGTTTTACCAACTAACTCAGGGCTATTTGTACGATTAAAAAGTACGTCACCAGCAGACAGCTTATACTTTTTTATTTCTTCTGGGTCTGATGTATAAGCTAAGTTTGCCCAGTCAATCTTACCATCTTGTAAATTTCCCATTCTCAATACAGGCACGAGGCCTTCAGGCTGAGATTTAGCTGATGAGCCGTAAGTGGGTTTTTCAACAAAATCACCGAGAGCTCCATGCTTCCACATGTCAAGGCTTTGTTTATTTAATTCTCGCCAATCATTCGTCAATCTGCCACTTATAGCGGCAGTAAGAACTGATTGACGAAAGGTTTTTATGATTGTTGAGACACGTTCGAGATGGGCCTTAATGACTTCTACCTGCACCAAAAGGGCATCAAGTTTGTCGGCGATAACTTTTTGTTCAGCTAACGGAGCTAAAATAAATGGGGCAACTAATCCATCCTTAGTCCCCAGCCGAGGCATATTCACACCGTAGCTTACAGAGTTTACAAAGTCTAAAAAAACGTCACTTTTTAACCAATAAAAAAGATACCGATTGTCAATATACGGTTCAGCATTTAGAGGAATGATTTCAGTCGAACAAACCCCTGAGTTATCCGCAATAACAACCTTATTTAAGTAAGGTCGTAGTTTTCCGTAAAGAACGTCTCCTTTATTGAATTTATTTTTTGTGCTTTTAAATGGTCGTGCACTTGCATCTAACCGTTGAATGATCTTCGAGCTATCTTTTTCTATATCTTCAAGCTCAAGTATCCAAGTGTCGCCTGTAACGTCAGATAATTCACATTTTTCAGTTTTACCGTAGGGAACTACGTCACCGAGCTGAACTGTCAGCCATGGTAGAGAAGTCGCAACCATTATTCAGCCCCTTCCAATGCGACCAGCAAACAATTCAGCTCACTAAGTGCAGCTTCCAATTCTTCTTTTGCCGCCCGTGCCAATATGTCCGGTTCGGGTAAACCAGCTGCATCTACGCTGTTGCTATCTTTCAACCAAGAGATATCCAGTGAGTCACCTTTGTTGTTGGCAATCCACTCACGGCTAAAGCTGCGCCAGCGAGAATGGGCGAGATAATCATCAATGTCCTGATTTTCATCTACGGCATCTTCATCTACTTCAGTATCTTGAGCACCAAAACTATATTCACCTTCTGTACGCTTGCTGGTTCCATCAGGGCTGTCACCAAACACTTTCTCAAATGCGCCAAGGTGTGGGTCTATGCCAAAGTCCTCTGGTGCAAAGCCAATGTCGGGATTACCAAAGGGTGTGCGCTTACCAAAACTTGGCATATTGGTTCGTAGATCGTATACCCAGACATTCTTGGTACAGTTCTCTTGCTGATATTTGTCTTTGTCGGAGCCCTTGGTAAAGAACAAGACATTAGTTTTGACACCTTGTGCGTAAAAGATACCGGTAGGCAAGCGCAAGATAGTATGGAGATTACACTTATTCATTAAGTCGCGGCGTACATCGGTACCGACACCAGATTCAAACAGTACGTTATCTGGTAATACTACAGCAGCCCGTCCACCAGCTCTAAGCCCCAAATAAATATGCTGTAAAAAAGCTAGTTGCTTATTTGTATTTGGGAATGGAATATCGTTGCGTAAAGGGCGTTGCCCCCCTGCTTTATTGCCAAAAGGGGGGTTGGCTACGATGATATCGGCTTTGTCCAACCCGGCAACGTCATCAGTCAGTGCATCACCATAAATAATATTTGCATCTAAATCATGCAAAAAAGTATTCATTAAGCAAATTCGACGAGTATTTTTCTCTATCTCCACCCCTTGATATTTAGGAGGGTTAGAATTGTATTTTTCTCTTGAATACTTAGTCCGAATAAAGCTATCAGCAGAAATTAAGAAGCCGCCACTTCCTGTTGCGGGGTCCTGAATTAATTCGCCACACTTAGGCTGTATTAACCGCACTATAGTGTTAACTAAAGAGCGTGGAGTGAAATACTGTCCAGCCCCCGAACGAGTATCCTGAGCACTCTTATCAATTAAGCCGCTGTAGAGGTCGCCAAATCTATCTTTGCCTACTTGGTGCCACTCTATTTTTGAAATACCATCTATAACGGCTTTTAAATTTTCAGAATGGGAGAAAACAGTTGTAGGGAATGCGTAAATCTCTCTTATGACTTCATTTTTAACATGCGCGCCTAGGTGGGTGAGCATTTCCTGATAAAAACCTAATAATCCTTCCTCTGTATGAGACTCTAGATCGGCCCATCGATAACCTTGAGGTATCAGCTTCTCTGAACCATTTTCTTGAGCAATCTTCAGAAAAAGCAGATAACTTAGTTCAGAAACATACTGATAATAGGTGATACCATCACCTCTTAGTATGTTACAGAGATTCCAAATTTTTTGAACGATCGTTTCTTGCTTCATATTGTCAATTAACTCAGGGTACAGTTGTGCTCATTATATCCAAGAGTACACCATAACATCATGAAAAGATACAGGTAATTTACAGTAACCCTATCCAATTTGTGAGACTTGAATAATTCACAATATCGTCGTTCAGTGAGTTGGATTAGTAACAACATACGATTCAGAGTTAAGCGATACATCTTTACGGTAGTACAAGCAAACGCTACCATATAAAATCATTATTTTTCAAATTCTTAATAAAATAACAGCAACGCAACAGCAACGATTCATCAAATAATATTGATTTGCATGAAACGTTGCTGCATAGTCTCAGAACTTAAAATGGAGCACTATGATGACAAAAAATATTTCACCATTAGAGTTGGGCCAACATTTAACACTTGTTCGTGAACGTGCCGGTATGAAACAAGCTGAACTTGCCCGCAAGGTAACTTGGAGTGCTGCCGTTTTATCTCGTATTGAAAGTGGAGATCGTTCGGTTGATGCGGGCGAGCTATCCATGCTATTGGGGGCTATAGATACACCTGAGGCCCTAAGACTTCGCACAATTATAGAGCGAAACTGGCAGGTGATCGAACGTCCAAGCTTAGATCATCCAGATCAAGATCTTTTGTGGTCAGCAGAAGAAGTAGCTAAACAGTTATTAGCATTAGCGCAAAGGCCCGATACTAAACATGCTTTTGAACGCCGTCTATCGACTTACGTAGATGAGCTAAAGGCTTCAGCTAGCCTGTTGCTTAAACGCGAGCATCAGGTTGCTTTTATAGGAAGTATTGGGATTGGCAAATCCACTGCAATCTGCAGACTCACAGGTCTTGAGGTATCAGTAACTGAAACAAGCCCTCTGGCCCCCGTGCTTGAGGCTGGTGCTGGCGGTATTACTGTTTGTGAAGTACATCTAAGACAGGGGCCAGGTTACGGTCTTCTAATCGAACCAACATCAGATGATGCTATTCGCGCACATGTCTCCGATTTTGCAGATTATATAAAAGGAACTGCTTCTCAAGGCATTACCGGAGAAGAGTCACAAGGCATTTCAAAAGAAATCGAAAGGGCTATTCGTAACCTTGCAGGATTACGCATTAGTAAAAGCAAGGGAGGAGACGGAAAAATGGTCCGTAGCGATGAAGCTAAAGAACTAGCAAAAACATATGGAAGCACCCGCGAGGTTGTTGTCGAAATACTTTCCAGAATGGAACTGCCTCGCCGTGACCGTCGGGATGTCTGGTACGATGCCAGCACAGGAAAACAGCCTTTAAATTGGTTAAAAGATACATTTGAGGAAGTTAATAATGGACGCCATCCGGAGTTTACACTCCCTGCTCGTATTGAGGTAATTGTACCGGAGCAGTTGCTTCATATTAATGACCTGTCGGTTCGTTTCATTGATACTAAAGGCATTGATCGCACCGCGGCAAGATCTGACCTTGAAGGCCTGCTTTATGACCCTCATACACTGGCAATCCTTTGTTCTGGCTTTAACAATGCCCCAGCAGCGGAGGCCAGGTTACTGCTAGAGCGAGCCAAAGATGCTGGTGTTCGCGATCTTAATCATAAAGCAGCTCTATTAGTCCTGCCTCGTTCCGGTGAAGCGCTTGAAGTAAAAGATGAAGTGGGAATGAAAGTAGAGAATGTTGAAGAGGGGTATGAATTAAAGCATGAGCAAATTTCTATGAGTTTAGCCCCTCTTGGTTTATCAGAATTAGGTGTGGGTTTCTTTGATTCCCGGCAGGATGACCCTGCATTATTCCAATCTTTTCTATCAGATCAATTGAATAATGTTCGATTGTCTTTCGGTCAACAAATGAATGAAATCATCGACAATGCCAAAGTTCTTCTGCAGAACTACCAACAGGCACAAACCCAAGAAGTTATTCGTCAAGCAGCGCAACAACTTCGAACTTGGATAAATCGCCATCGCATGCCGGAGCATTTAAGTCTGCGTGTCCAAGACAGTCTTATTGAGCAACTGGGTTACGCTTACGCTGCGACAATAAGAGCCTCCGTCAACCGAGATGGAGACTGGTATAACTTAAACTTCGGTCATCATCTAGGATATGGAGCTAGGAAAATAGCGGTTCAATCACTTCATTCTGCGGTATTAGGTTTTACTGAAATTTGTCAGAACATGGCTGTAACTCCTGATCTTGAAGAAGCAGCCGAGTTACTTGGACAATCCCAGCGCTTACTTCAGACAGCCTATGATGAGTTGCTCGCTAAAATTCAGATCATGGGTCAAACCTCCTTCCGTGAAGAACTTAGGCAGGATAGAGATTTTTGGGTCAGTTGTCAGAGAGAATGGGGACTAGGGAGTGGTTACAAAGGTAGAATTATTTCGCATAGTGGAAACTGGTTTAAAAATCCAGAGAAAAAGCAGCTAGAAGATGAGCTTTGGTTAATGATTGAACGCGAATGGAATATGGCTCTAACTCGCGTTGAATCATTGCTTGTTACTGATGATTAACAATCGAGTGAATTCCCTTGACTCTATGGCGGCCAGGATGCCGTCTCAGAGTTATTGTCCAAAGCCTACACTCACACCGGGAACGCTTGCCTGACAATCTTCGTTTTTTTCTTACAACCTAGGCTTGTGATTTCTGCTTTTGATTGCTGCTTGCACTGCTATTTCCAGTTAAGGCAGCAATTCACTGACCCGGTTTGCCAACCAGTCGGCTATTCGCACTGTCGGGTTCAGTCTTGTGGGGATACTAGATCGAAAGAAAAGCGGCGATCATCACAAGATTCTCGCTCATATTCGTAATCAGTAAGCGCATAACGTGAATCCCTTCAAAGGGTAATTCTCAGGGTGCGAATGACTATATCTAAGGGCAAACGTTACTTATATCTGGCTATGTTGATCCTTGAACAAGAGGACACCAAGCTTAGTTTATCAACTGGTGATGACACTCAGCTAACTGAATAGCCCTTAGTGTTTTTTATCAATCAAAAGGTATGGATGGGACCAGTCCGTTACCTCTTCATAAGAAACAAACCCATCGTGCTCCAGTGCGCAAACGCCCTTATGGCGGGCAACGTAATCGTATACAGCCTGACTTTCCAGTCCCTGTAACATGTGCGACAACAACTTCCGGCGCATCACATCTGACTTCCTGCGTTTACGCGCTGCCACATCTTTCTAGGTAATGTTGAAAGATTGCCTTACCGCGTTGGTAACGCATTTACCGTAACGATTGGTTTTAGCAGTGCCTTCATAATGATCCAGCAGTAAAGCCAGATCTCGCCTCAGGGGTTTCAGAAGGTGCTTCCAGCGTTTAAGTACCCGTTCAGCCTCGACCTTACCTAGCTCACGATTCAGCAAGCGTCGGGTACTGGATTTAAGCGATAGCGTAACGAACCCGGCGTTGAATACGCTAGAAAACCTGAATTGTTTCACGAGTTCTTCAGCAACACGTAATACACGGCAGATATATTGAGTTTCCAACACCTCCAGCGACTTGGCCGAAATGCCAATACTCAACAGCTCATGTCGCAGTATCTCAAGCTGGCATCCCTTGATGTCATAGTTCACACCACGTGCCAGACACGCCCACTTCATTTTAGACGGTAGAGTCTGGAAGCCAGTGCCAACCTCAAAGGATCTCCCGCCGATGCACGCTGTTTTATACGACTGCCTGTAAGAAACCGTTAGCGGTGATTCCTTCACCAAATCCACGCCTGTTTCAGCCAGTCGCGACAGAAAGTTGAAAATGAATATTTTGTTCTTCTTCGTGGAATGTTTGCGATAATAAGCAAGTAGTGCATCCAGATTGATTTCAAGCGGCTCAAGGTTGTTCCAGACACTCACAACCCGTTCCCTGAAAGCAGCGTTAGGGATATCGCGTTTAGACTGCTGATGTTTAGCATTCTGCCCACGGTCGATCGCAACGCCGATCAATTCATCAAATGAGTAACTTTTACGCTTGGTGAAAATATCAGTCAGATAATGGTAGCGATCCTTACGGCTAAGGTATGCCTCGCGGTCGTTGCCAAACAACTTACGCAGGAAACGTTGAGAAACCGCATATTCCCGGCAAGAACTTTGAGCATTGGAATACCCGGTTAGTTTAATGATTCCCGCGCTTGCCAGTGCCTCCATTGCACGTTCATGCGTCGGTCCACTTTTCTTAAATACTCCAGGAAGTTTATCCCTACCCAGCTCAAATGGTACTGGCACAGAATAAGACCATTTTTTACTCGCCTTAATCTTTGCTTTTTTCTTATTTTTACGACTACAGGTCGACACACAAATAACATGCTGAAGAAATACTGCTATATTACGATAAAATGGACGCCGAAGACTTGGCACACCATTATAAGGAATACTAAAAACGACCGACTTGAAATAGTCCAGCGTTGAATCTGTCACAAGGATATTGTTATGCGTAATGTATGGTTTCATAATTCACCTGTATATTGAGATCAAAGCACCATGCCCTGACCTCATTTATTTACAACTGAATTACGCAAATCATATGTGAACCCAACAAGGTTCAGATGCTAGATAATGATCATAACATTGGGGGCTGGAGCCTCATGATAGCTGATACTGGATAATGGCTATAGTATGTAATAACATATATACAGTAATATAGAGATAGAGTGTATACAGAGTATAATAGATACGTCTATATACCTTGTAGACGCAAATAGCGAATAAATATCAGCTTGGCCAGAATGGGATTAGCGGATACGTAAAACGTTACCGGTTATTAAGCGGTACAACCTCCTCCCGGTGATATTCAATAGCGGTTATAGGCACATGTACACATTCTGGAATTTGATCTTTTGATACCTCGACTTTGCTCAAAACCGCCGCTCCTTGCAATTGGCAGAGTCAGGAAAAACCATCGGTGGTTTTCTCCTACCATTGTACGAGGTGCAGATGTGACACTAAACAGCTGCGGTAGTTAGCCGGTCTACTAGGTCAAAATCCGGCAACGTTGGGCGATCTGGAAGGGTGTTTTTTGCAGGTCACTCATTTCAGTTCTGCCTGTTAACCGATTAATCAGTGAAGTAATTGGCCTCTGAATCTGCCGGGCTGGTCTCCGTACAATAGGCTGATGACGAAGCGGACTGCCCCCTTGCTTAGGGATGAATTGCTGGTGAAGAACCGCAACCCAGCTCAGAGCTGAATGCAGAATTGCACAGCCAGAGACCAGGCTCGCCTACAAAGCCGCAATCACTAAATCACTTTTTTCAAAGCGCCAAATGTTTTCACCATTGTTAGCCTACCAGTGCTGAGTAGTGTTGATCACCCATTTTCAGCAACTAGGCGAGTTAACGCATCTACATACCCTCCCGATATCCTCTTTGAACGATTTCAGCGAAAAGCTCATCAACAAACCTTGTTGCGATTATGGGTATTCAGCGACAGAATAGTCATCACAATCGATCCGCATTTCAACAGATTGCGATCACTTACAACGTAAGGTTAAGAGGCCTATGAATACCGATTTGATGCCCAATTTCTGGAAGCTGTCACATGGCTGGAAGGAGTTCTCATTCCTGGATATGGTCGAATGTATTGATGAAAAGCTCGTCTACATTCACCGCACGACCGCTGGTAAAGGGCAGTCTTCCGTCAGCCAGGCAGAGGAGTTTGTAAACGCTCCGATTGGTGATTACTTCTACCTGACCCACGGTAATCAGGGTGTATACCTGCTTGGTCAGTTCACTGGTCCGGTTAACTACTTCACAAAACACAGTGATGGTTGGATGGACAGGCCATTCCGGCTGATTCACAAAGCTAATGCCAGAGAAGCATATTATGGTGTCGAGAAATGGTGGACACCTAATCACAACTCTACCTTTGTTAAGGTTCCGCACCACGAATATGATTTATTTGAAGAACTGATATTGACGCCTTATTTCAATATTAACCTAAAAGATTTTTAACTTAAAAAGCGAGCAAATATGAAGGGAGTTTTAGAGAAATGTACTGTGGAAGACTTTAACTACATATCGGCCACTCTGGATAGCTATGTATCTTTCACAAACGATAAGCGCAGAAAAACACTATTATCTACATATCAAAACAACCCAGCATTGCATGCTGAATTAATATCACTTATTGACACACAAATAAAATACTTCGGTTCTTCCGATTTGGCTTATCTGAAGAGGCATTTAATTAATGGGGAAGGTTCTATTCCAGCCACGGAGATCATTGATGATGTATGCAAAAAACTAAAGGTCAATGTTAAAGTCGGCGGCTCGATAGAATCAAAACTTGAAAAGCTGGTGCTCTCCGTTGTTGAGAAGGAACTATTAAGCAAGACGCCAGAAGAATTATCAAAATGTTTCAATGAGCTGGGAGTAGGTGATATTGACAGAGAGGAGATAATCTCCCATATCAAAAAGAATGGCAAAGTGGCAATTTTGCCTATTGTATTTCAGATCCTTGGTCCCAAAATTGCACTTGGGATCGTAGAAACCATTATCGTCAGTCTCATCGCTCAGATGATTGGAAGGGAGGCGGCGAAACAACTCGTCAAAGAGTTACTCAAGCGTAACCCCTGGATTAATAGCTTAGGACCCATTCTATGGGCTATATCTGGAGCATGGATTGCTTATGATCTGCAAGGCCCAGCCTATCGCAAAACCGTGCCAATTTGCCTGTATCTGGGAATCGTAGCTTTGCGTGATGGCGAAGAAATGTTTTGAGGTAAAAATGGAGTGGTTATCAGCCACTCCATTTAACCTTTACCATGCTGTAAAACTATTCTGTCATAAACTTATCGAACTTGCTGCATACAAAACAGTAGCGACGACCAACTTGCTTACGCTTATAGATAATCTGAATAGTACTGTACTCCTTATTCGTATCGGATAATAATACCCCTTGCTTGGTTAATAGCATCAGGATGCCTTTGCGCTGAGATTTCGGCAAGCAGTTATGTACCAGATCCTTATCAACTGCATATACCATACGTCCTTTAACTTTGTGGATAATGACCGGTGCCTTTTTAATCGCCGTTTGGGTTACGCGATCATTTCCAATCAGATTTAAAAGATCATCCTTTTTGCAAAAATCAATAATTGCATCAAACGAACGACCTAATGGTGACTTCATTACCTCAGGTTCAGATAAAACCACCTCAAGGGAGTCTAGGTAGCAGGTTGAGATCCCCTTCATCACATCCTGCTTTGTAAAGGGTAAAACACCATATTTCACAGCCATGGAACCTGCTACATAAGCGATGGCAAAACGTTTGGCAATACGTACCTGAATGCCGGAGTTACGATCTACCTTGTGCTTATTCAGAAAGAACTCAATCCCTTTTTCGAGCTTCCGTTTCACACTCTAACGATCATCCTGAATATCCGCTACCAGGCGCTTGAGAAAGGCAGGTTTGGCACTACCGCAATATCGGTGAGTTGCATCCTTGATCGCATGAACAAGTTCGTTGCTAGAATTAATACCATCTGGCAGTGATTCGAAGATCCCCATTTCAGCACCAGCATCTGCATTAACGTCGATTACACGCACATTTTCGCCTTCAAGGCGCTCAACGTTCCCGGAAGCAGCAAGTTGTTGAAGGCTGCACTCACCCGTACTGAAAATACTTACCTGCCATTCAGCAACTTTGTTCTCATACATTGCAGAGCGTGTTTTCCCTTTACCACCCGATAACGTATACACGCGGTTCTGCATGATTTTAGCGGCTGCCAGTACGTCTTTATCTAACAGCTTCGACTCATCGAGAACCAGGTAGCTGTCGTTATGGGCCACGGCAATCTCCTCAAGCCCTTTATCCGTATTGTTCCACAGTACGACAATGTCTTTTGGCGATCCTGCTAATGACGCCAGCATGTAGGCACTGGAGGTTTTTCCTATACTACTCATCCCCCATAAATGAAACCCGCCCCCTTCCATACCTGAAAGCTTAAGGAGAAAGCCAGAAAATCCGCAGCACAGAGCCAGCATAATGCGCGAGCTATGTAGCGCGTATGGAGCGACATTCATTTTCCATAATTTTAATGTCTGCTGTTTATCCTCAACTGGTAAATGATTTTTTGCGCTGGGGTGTAATATTGGTTTATCTCCTTTTATCTCACCAACGACTTTATCATTAGCACGCAAATAAGCATCACCATAAAAACCAGGCTTATAGCACAGTGTGATTACCTTATCCGTTTCCTTAACGACCTCCTGATGCGCCCGACTCCAGTATTCTTTAGTTACATTGGGATTATGCCCACATTTTAATAATGTTTTCTTTAACTCTAATACACTGACAAGTGCCAAAGCAGGAATAAGTACACATGTCGACTCCAGCCCCTGCGAATCAGTGATTTTAATAAACCGGTATGCAACTGGACATGATTCGGACATCTTTGTACGAGCCAACAATGTAACAAGCAATTTTTCCTCTTTGTCACTTAACTTTCCTTTATATATTTTCATTAATAGAGCCTTGTTTTACTTAAAGATTCCCTCACAGCCATTACGATTAACGTCATAATTAGATCGTGAGAATTCCCAGCATGATTTCTCATACAATATTATTACTTGGTAGAAAAATGCAGAAACAGTTTACAACTGGTACATATCGCTAATAGATCATGAAATTATTTTAATACCAAATGGTCACCATACTTCCTTACCTTATACATAAAGGATAATCCGGTTATTCCAATAGAATCTAGCTTAATCAGAGAATCAACATATTGCTTACGCAACAGACGGTATTTTTTAGTCCAGCGCTTCCTTTTCCTTTCCTTGCTCCCTTGTATATGATAATCATCATGCTGGATTGATTCGACTCGCCACCAGATAGCTTTAAAACGGTAGCTCACCTGTCGTATTGGCTTTTTTAACTTGCTCACGAGCATAGGACGATTTACTACATTTTCCCGCGTATTCATATTCTTCTTGTTCTTCATCCTGATACGTAGCCTTTTAATAGCCTGTTTGTCATTGGGAATGATAAGGTGAAAATGGGGCATCCACTTTTTAATATCTGTGTGATAATCCATTTCGAACCCACCAATCACCATTCCAGAGAAGCCACATTCATTTAACCAGCGACGAAGCCGTGCTATTAATGTATCGGGCTGCCATTTTAATAGTTGATTGTCATAAAATGCATCCTGATAGAATATTAAAGTGATACTTCGCCATTTTTTGCTTTTCTTACATAAACGGAGCACTTCTCCAATGATTTCCAGTCGGTGTTTCCTGAAGCATTCAGGACATGCAGCGCTCCCGCAAGGATAGCTCGGATGGCAATCTTTAAGTTTTTTAAAGAGATCCTGGTAAACTTTCCCCTGGCATTTCTGCAATGATTTTACCCTGAAGCACTTTTCCGCTCTGACCTTCACCACTGTTTCAAATTTTGGCAATGCTTCGGCTAGCGCTTCATTCTTATCACTTAACCTTGCCAGTGGTATTTTCATTACTCTCCTTACTGATTTATGGTTGGACGCTCTTCAATCCAACGCTGGATATCCTCATCTCGCCAGGCAACGGAACGATTTCCAGTTAGCGAAACTTGGTTTGGAAAACTTTTATTGGCAATCAGGCGATATAACGTTGCCCGGCTAATGGCACAGCGCTTTAATACTTCTTGAATCTTAATTAACTTGCTCTCTTTCATGTTTGCCTCCCCGTTAGCTGATGGAGCCATTCTATCAAACTCGAAATATCAGGCTTACAGGAGAAGCGGCTCTTAAAAATGCACAAACTCTTGGATTTTCCGGGCTAAAACCCTGATAGTTGAATCCTAAGAGCCGCTTCTCATCATTGAGGAGTCCTCGACTCTAAAATACTTAATTAATAGTCAATATATCGTAAGAAATTCATGTAATGAGAGGCCATTGATGGCAAATGACAGTAAAAAAACCGATTCTACAGAATATAACTCTGTTCACGTAGACATTTCAGACATCAAACGCCAAAGGGATGCCGCCAACAAAGCAAGGAAAGAGAAAAAATACACTGATGCGGGATTTTCAAGAACAAAGATATACTTAGGAAGAGACACCTATGAGAAACTTGCCGAGATATTTGAAGACCAGCGGGGAAGCGTACTCAACATAGAAGGGCGTAAAGACATTGATTCACTTAGCCGGGTTATCAGCTACTGCATCAATAAGGTATATCAAGAGGTTCATATCAAAAAGAAGAAAATCGGTCAGTTACCTGATGTTATCCCCGCTTTTAACGCAAAGAGTCAGGAACTATACGATCTCTACCAGGCTGCCAGCTTCATGCAAAGTGAAGGGCATAGTATTGCGAAAATCAGGACAAAAATGAGTGCTAATGAATATCCGGCACCAAACACTATCACGCTGAACGGTTCCCGAAATCGTTTATCGGCATGGACGGAGCAGCAAGTAAGAGACCTACTGGATTTAGAGATCCTCAACGAAGATCTTAAAGACCTTCAGTCACGCTGACATCGACGGCTATGATTTACGAGCACTAAACCCGCTTGCTGGCGTTTACTTTCATGCTATCCCCCCGTTTCAGAAAGCGGATGATGAAATGAGATTGTAGTTTTGATGTTGTGGCTGGACTATTTGTCGGTCAGAGCGTTATTAATAAATTATCATGGTTACCAAGGAGATAAGCTATGCCTTTTGATATCGACCAGAACGCACTTCGGGCCTCAGTATTCAAACAGCATTATGTTCCTGCTGTTGAGTCAATCGGAAAAATTGGGCGTTACTGGTTTGGAGGAACAAGGCAGGCCGCCTCAATGGTGGCATCCTTGTTAAGAGAAAGTGGGATGTCGATCATCTTGCATAATGCACCACCTCGCTGGGAATTCGTGGTTTACCTGACAGAAAGTAACGTCGATAGTGACGACTTAGATGAAATTGCGCTTCGTCGACATGAGCTGATTGAACAAGGTGTTGCAGAACGGGATTTACCTCTTTAATCATCACCAGCACCGTAAACTCTGTGATGCTTTGGCTTTCATACCCTCACCACGATAGTCATAGCGCGTCGTCGTGGATATGTCGCTGTGGCCTGCCAGCTGGCGTACGGTGTTGATATCCACGCCCTGCTCCAGCAAACGGGTAATGAAGGTACGCCGCATATCATGCGGGGTAAACCGCGCAATGCCGGACGTCTGTTGTAACTCTTTCAGGATGCCCGTTAACCCGGTTGTTGTCAGAGGCTGGCTGGCGACCTTACCGTTGCGCTGAATACGGCTGAACAGTGCGCTGTCAGTCTCGTCTGCGCCAACTTTCAGCCATGCGCGGATGGCCTTGTCCACCGCATCCGCCACGTGAATTTCACGGTATTTACGCCCCTTCCCTTGCCTCACCGTCAGGATACCGCTGTCGTAGTCACGGCGCTCAAGTTTAACCAGTTCCCCGGCCCGCAGGCCCGCTCCACAAAGTGTCAGCACAATAGCGGCATCACGACAGCGCCGTACCTGGTGCGGATGTTGTTTTGCTGCCTGAATCAGTGCTCTGATTTCCTGCTTGTCCAGCGCCCTTCCCTTGCGCTGGATATCGCCGCTCACGCGCTTAACTGACCGGATACGGGCCAGCGTTTCGGCATCCATGCAGTTGAGGTTAAAGGCCGTCTGCGCCACGCCCCGCAGTGCTGATAACGCCATGTTCACCGACGACACGGCGTAACCGTCACCCAGCAGTGCCGTACGTACTTTAGCGACGGCGGCGTAGTTGAGTTGTTCCCACGGACAGTCTTCTGCATCCACACCGCGTTTAAGTATGCTGGCGCTGCGGTTTAACAGGCTGGTGATACCTCTGCGCCCCGAGGGAGCCAGACCGCCAATATACGCATCAAACACGGTGGTTTGTACCACCGGCACAACCTGACGTAACGCAGCCCTGCTCATGCGCCTAACCCGCAATAACGTACATTAAACCAGGTAACTTTCAGCATCACACCAGTCCCCGTTCTGCCATCGACACCGTTTCAGTTCCTGCCACAATAAAGTGATCAAGTAACCGCACATCCAGCATTTCGAGTAGCTCCTGAAGCTTTTTAGTCAACTTGATATCGCAACGGCTGGGCTCAGGCTCGCCGCTGGGATGGTTGTGGACAAGGATGACTGCGGCGGCATTATGTTTCAGCACGCGTTTGATAACTTCACGGGGGTGAACGCTGACCGAGTTTAGCGTACCCCTGAACAGGATTTCACGGTGCAGCAGCTGATTCTGATTATCGAGCAGGATGATGCCAAACTCTTCATGTTCAAGCGGTGCCAGCTCAACCATCACACACCGCCGAACATCATCAGGGGAACAGAGTTGAGACCCACGCTGGTAGTATCTACTGATAATGTCACGCGCCTGGTCGAGGATACGGGTTTCGCGCTGAGTAAACATGGTCATTTCAGAACCCCCGTTCAATGAAGTAAATGGCGTCGGGAAACAGCTGGCGGCGGGTTACGCCAGTACGCAGGGAGAAAGCTTTACGGGGCATGGTAGTTCGCCCGTTGCTGTCGAAGAAACAGAGCGTTACTTCATCTATTTTGACCAGAAGCGACCAGTGAAACTGGTCGCTGAGCATAATCAAGCGGGAGTGGTCAGTGACGTCAAGAAACCGCTGCATTTCTCTGAAAAGTCGCCCGTCTGTTAATCCCCGCTTCCCTGCAAAGGGTCTGGTGATTTCAACCGGGAACTGGCGGCTGTAATGTCCTTTCTGCAACACCTGCGCCATCAGCCAGTCTAAACGGTCTTCTTCAATCCCTTCAGTAAGCCATTCATGCAAAGGCCAGCGCTGCTGATAAGCCTGAATAAGCCGGTTCATTAACGGGCGTCGTTTCACTCTGCCGTCATACAGCCAGCTCAGCATGTTAACCACGCAATAAGCACCGCAAAGACAGTCCAGTTCGCCCTGTTGAGACGCACGTATCCCTCTGTCAGTTCTCACAGATAATTCCCCATAAAGTAGTAATAGTTAGTGCAGAGGGATTAGCTTTCCCACAGGACGGTAATGGTGTAGACGTTCATGGCGTGATACTGAATAAAGTTGGATTGCCAGAGTTCAAACAGCTCCCTTCCGGCGTTAACAGGCAGGTCACCAACATAAGCAAGAAAGACATATTGCTGACTCCAGCTAAAATCAATTTCCTTTTCAAGTTGGGGGTATACCGTCCCCATATAACTGAAGTCGGTAATGTAATCGAAATACCATTCATCATTACGAGAAATAAGCCGTATTTCGACAGGATGGTAACCGCCTTTTTCAGCGCTGTAACTCAGGTCTTTAAATAACAGACTGACGGCTGTTATTTTGGCTTTAAGCGGTGGAGGATTTCCCGCTTCATTTATTATGATATTTATTAATTCCTGATCGACGGGCATAGCTAGCCCTTCCTGATGGACAATATTCATCAGTGATTTTCCTGTTCAATATTCTGATAAGACGTTATGCCTGCACCAGCATAGGTGGGATTTAATCACCTAATAAATGGTAAGTGCATGACAACGTACTGACTGAGTGAAATATAGTTCATCAGCAATATCATTATATCAAAAATATACTTTTATCGCAAATAGTAATAACAAGAAACTAATATGCAGTTCAGAAATGAAATAACTGAAAACTGTTTTTATTCATTAATAAATAATGGCATACTTTTCATTTCGCCATGTCAGACGGGTCAGGATTTCGGGGTGGTTCCTTCTGTCTGACATGGCGGAAAACTGACGCTATCACACCTTCCCGTTCAGCTTTTCAAAGAGGCGCTTACGCTCATCTTCGGGCAGCTTCATGATTTGTACCGCCAGCTCAGAAACTTCAGGCCCCTTAGACATTAGATCTTCCTTAACCCGCTTCAAAGCCAGCTCCATCAGTTGCGCCCGCGAAGCTGGTGACATATTGCGATACAACTGTATCCAGAGGCTAAGCTGGCGATCGCTGTCGGTAAGAGTAAACGCTTCGCCCTTAGCCCTGCTTCTCTCATCGTCAAGAGACATTGTGGCTGCGCTGATATGGTAAACCACGCCTTTCCCGGCAGTCCTTTTACGACGTATTTCCGGGTGCAGGGATGCCAGCTTTTCCAGGCGCATTCGTGCACCGCGAGGTGTGCCCGGCATTCCCTCAATATGAGTGAACTCCTCTGCTGTCAGCCAGTCTTTAGCCTCTTCAACAGAGGCTTCAGAATGGGTCGGTATAGCCGATACTGATCTCTTACTGCTCATATAAATTTCACCAGATATCAATGCGTTAATATGAAAACCCATAAATAGATACCAAAAGAACTTGAAAGGTATCTTTTATTCGCATTTAATATCCATGTACTGATTCCATGGAGTTAATACTGTGCGTAACTCAACAGCATCGCAGAAAAAGCAAAGCAAAGGAAGTTCAGGGAACTGGCATCGTGCCGATATTGTGGCAGCACTTCACAAGCGAGGGTTAACGCTGGCGTCACTGTCACGCAGTCACGGCCTTGCGCCACGGACATTAAATAACGCCTTAGAGCGTCATTATCCCAGAGCTGAGCGCATTATTGCCGGGGCTCTGGATACCACACCGGAAACATTATGGCCGGAAAGGTATGCCCTTAAAACTGGACCTAAAAGCAGGTAAAGGATGCAGTCATGGCAACCACCATCACTGAAATAACGGAATGCTTTGAGTATTTTTTCAGTTCTCTTTATCGCAGGGAGTTCGTCAAAACACTGCGTCTGAACGAATGTAGCGAGCGGGAATTACTGCCTCTGGTACGTTGCTATTTGCTGGGTTGGTTTGCAGATAACGTCTCACCGGAAGTAAAAAGCAAACTGCCAGGAACTGTATCCGGGCACGGTTACATTGATTTTGTCATTGACGATGTGGCCGTTGAGTTTGCAGTACGTAAACCAACTGCGTCACGTTCCAATGTCTCCGCGACCGTCAACAGTACAGAAGTAAAGAAATTGATGAAGCACAATGGCAAAGCCTTGCTTGTGCTGTTTGACTTCTCAGACACGCCCTACTCAGAAGAACAGATCGAATCTTTCCGCAACTGGCCCTCTCTTGGTCGAGGGAATCATCGCAAGTCCGCATTCAACGTCGTTTATTTCTTTGCGGAAAAACGCAGACCGCTGGCACTGGGGAAAATCACTAAAAACATCCGTATCACTTAACAGGGAATTATTTAATGAACAGAAAACTGTTGGCCTTATTGATGGCAGCCATAACGCTACCTGTCGCAGCAGCGCAGTACGTAAAACCCGGAGCGGTTCTAACCCTGAATCCGGGAAAGAGCAATGCTGAATTCAACATTAATGCCTCAACGCGGGATGGTTCGGGCGTATGCAATATGGATGGTACGGCACAGCAAATAGCTGCTGGAGAAAACCAGATGCGTCGCTGGGTCTGGAATGACAAAACCAGCCAGTGTGTTGCAGTAATTAGTGAACTGAAAAACGGTAAGGCCAGCGTTATGACTCGTGGTTGCGAGGGATACTGCGGGGCTTCTGCGGCAGGTGCAATGGATGGCCTATTTAATAAGAAATAAAAGTATCATTAATTTACGAAGGAACCTTAGATGAAAAGAACAATGTTTCTGGTATTAATAGCGGCTGGTTTACTGGCTGGCTGCGGCGAGAAAACACCAAAATGTAGTAGTGATAATGCAAAAAATCTGGTCGTGGATATTGCTCACAAAAAAATAGAGAAACAATTTGAGCAACTCAGAAACTCTCAGATGTCAGAAATGGTGCCGGGAAATACTGATAGCCTGCTGTTAAAGGTAATTAACGTCAGAACATTAAAACATGACTCCTCTGTCGATACTTATTAGTGCGCTGCCAATCTTCAAATGACCATGACAGATGAACAATCTAAACTTCCAAATACAACCAGCATACCGATAACTTACAACATCCAAAAGACAGATGACAGTAACGGGAAGTTTTATATAAACGTATTCGGATTGTAATTACTCAAAGGTCGGTTCATTGAGCCGACCATTATAAAAAACACTAATATTTTATTCCTTTTTTATCCAGGTAATCCTTAATGTTTTTAGGTAAAGATTCTTTGTCAATCATTCCGTATGTATTTCCTTTAGAAAAATACTGCTTATCCTTAACCTCCGTACTCTCATCCAAAAATAGATCTAATTTTTTAACACTAGTCTCATCTAAAATTTTGGCCCACAATGCATTATCCTTAAGTAATTCAGGATACGGGTATTCATTCTTTATGATTGGGGGAATGTTAAAATCCTTCACTAAATTATTCATTTCAGCAAATGGGATGTTAAACTGAAAAGCATACCCACCAAATGAAATGCGCGCAAAAAGAAATGGTATATTTATCAAATCAAACTTTCTCTCATACAAATCCACAGTTATAAATGGATAAATATTCCTAACTGGCCATTTTATCTCAGTAAAACAAAATTGTGATCTATCCTCGTCTTTAGTCTTGTAATCACCTTTCAACCATTTGATAGTTTTTTCAAAGTGTACAAGTTTATCTTTAGGTAAAATTGACATTGCCATTTTGACAAATATTTTATAAACATTTTGAGGATGATATTTTTTACTTTCCTCAACTATAATAAACTCTTCTGTTTCGCTATAATAAGTACTATTTTCAGTTGATGCAAAAACAAAGTCACCATCAACTATATCAATAAACTCGTTATCATTAAACTTTGTTTTAGGGATGCCATTTCTTCCACTTATCTTACCTGTAGTTCTGGATACACCTAAGAAACGCGCCAGATCATTCTCTAAAAGACTAAAAAACTCATTGCAGGTATTACATTCATCTTTAGCTATTAGGTTCTTATTACCAATGAGCGTAGGTACAGCATGCGCCAATTTGCTAAAAGAAGATAACTGAGGAGAAACAAGATTGCCAGACTTGATAGATTGCTTTACTACCGAATCATTTTGATCATATGCTCCACAATAACGGCAATTATTTTTTTTACTAACATGGTGATGCTTTTGATGATTATCCACTTGAGAAACCAATAAATTATAAGAAGATATCACTTTTGTCATAACCATGACTGGAAACTTTTTTTCCATCGTTACCATCCATGCTAAAAAACTCATTTGATCTATCATCTATTATACATTCCTTTTGGGTTTTAAAATTCAGTTCTACTTATGATCATCTCTACATACTATGCTTTGTACGTTAGCTACAGAACTTAATTTAATAACTAAATTTGAGACTGACTGTAAAGTCATTAAATCATTTAAGCTTGAATCCTTTCATTAGAATACGTATAGTTTTAATGTGGATTATTTGATTTCTCGAGATAATCTGCCCATACCTGCAACCACTTTCGGCACTCAGCATCATACTTATACAAGTTGTAGATCCCTTCAACACCGCAACGTGTATGCCCCAATACGGCCTCAGCCACCTCATTTGGACACTGTAAACGAGATAAGCCCGTTCCTACTGTACGACGCAGATCGTGCGGCGTCCAATGAGGTATATCAAGCATTTGACCGATTTCACGTAAACGCCATGAGTCTTCAGTCAGGTATTTCTGCTGGATAGGCTTTTTAGTCGCCTGCGAAGGAAACAGATATTTGTCGGAGGTAAGGCGTAGAACCTTGAGAAAGTCGATTGCCTGATCAGATAGCTGTACGTAGCGTTCTACCAATGTTTTGGTTTCTCGCAGATGGATGGTGCCTTTTTCAAGAGCGACGGCCCCATCCAGTCGATCTGACGTAACACGTTTACCTGTAGTGCTTAAAACAGCAAATGAACCTTACCCAGTCCTCAGGATGAAAAGAACGTCTTTAAAGTTTGAATTTGTGTGAAAGGGCACATGGCACTCAGCTATGTAATGCTAAATAAGTACGCCAGTAAGTACGCGGGGTAGAAAACAGTAGGATTACATGCAGATGAAAAACTTTAACTCATTGATTTTTATGGTGCCGATAATAGGAGTCGAACCTACGACCTTCGCATTACGAATGCGCTGCTCTACCAACTGAGCTATATCGGCCCTGAGAGGCCGGTTACGAGCGTAACCACGGGGGAAAAGGTTAGATCTATCCGGGTGATGCGTCAATGCCCTTTTGAATCAAACGGCTATTTTTGCATCACCCGTGATTATTTACGCACGAATCGTATCGTCACCGAAGCCGATCCACTTGTACGTGGTCAGCGCTTCCAGCCCCATCGGGCCGCGCGCGTGCAGTTTCTGCGTGCTGACCGCCACCTCTGCGCCGAGGCCGAACTGGCCGCCGTCGGTGAAGCGGGTGGAGGCATTCACATATACCGCTGAAGAATCCACTTCGCTCACGAAGCGATCGGCATTGCGCAGGGTGCGCGTCAGGATCGCGTCAGAATGCTGCGTGCCGTGTTCACGGATGTGCGCAATGGCGTCGTCGAGATCGGCAACGATTTTCACGTTCAGATCCAGTGACAGAAACTCATCGTCGTACTGCTCCGCTTTTACGGGAACAACGTTAGCCGGGCCATCCTGAAGCAGTGCGAGCGCGCTGGCGTCAGCATGCAGCGTCACGCCGCTCTCTGCCATCTGTTTGCTCAGAGCCGGCAGGAAGATGTTCGCAATACCCTGATGAACCAGCAGCGTTTCTACGGTGTTACAGGTGCTTGGACGCTGGGTTTTCGCATTCACGATAATCTTCAGCGCCGGTGCAATCTCAGCGCTGTCGTCGACAACGATATGGCACACGCCGATACCGCCGGTGATCACCGGAATCGTCGACTGCTCGCGGCACAGCTTGTGCAGGCCCGCGCCACCGCGTGGGATCAGCATGTCGATGTATTTGTCCATGCGCAGCATTTCGTTAACCAGCGCGCGGTCCGGGCTCTCGATCGCCTGCACGGCGCCTGCCGGTAATCCACACTCTTCCAGCGCCTGCTGAATGACTTTCACCGTCGCGGCGTTGGTGCGCCATGTCTCTTTCCCACCGCGCAGAATAGCGGCGTTACCGGTTTTCAGGCACAGGGACGCAACATCCACCGTCACGTTTGGACGGGCTTCATAAATAACGCCGATAACGCCGAGCGGCACGCGGCGGCGCTCCAGGCGTAAACCGCTGTCGAGCAGCCCGCCGTCGATCACCTGCCCTACGGGGTCGGCCAGATTGCAGACCTGACGCACATCGTCGGCGATGCCTTTCAGGCGAGCCGGCGTCAGCGCCAGGCGGTCGAGCATCGCTTCGCTCAAACCGTTACGACGCGCTTCCAGTAAATCCTGCTCGTTGGCGAGCAAAATTTCCTGGGACTGAGATTCCAGATAATCAGCGATTTTTTCCAGTACGCGGTTTTTCTCGCGGCTGGAAAGGAGCGCCAGTTTGTAAGAGGCGGCCTTCGCGGCAGCGCCCATTTGTTCCAGCATGTTCTGGCTCCTTAACGAATAATCATGTCATCGCGATGAACGGCAACCGGGCCATATTCATAGCCCAGGATGGCGTCGATCTGCTGCGAGTGGTGACCCGCGATGCGGCGCAGGGCATCGCTGTTATAACGGCTTACGCCGTGGGCGATGTCGCGGCCTTCGAGGTTACGGATACGGATCACTTCACCACGGGAGAAGTTGCCTGTCACGCTTTTAATTCCTTTAGGAAGTAATGAACTTCCTCGTTCCAGAATCGCGGCGGTTGCCCCTTCATCGACGACGAGTTCGCCAGCAGGAGGCGCGCCAAATATCCAGCGCTTGCGGTTTTCGAGCGGGGATTCCTGGGCGTGGAAGCGGGTGCCGACGGAGATGCCTTCCATCACGTCGCCAATCACGCCGGGGCGGCTGCCCGCTGCAATGATGGTGTCGATACCAGCGCGGCAGGCTACGTCAGCGGCCTGCAGCTTGGTCCCCATACCGCCCGTTCCGAGGCCTGAAACGCTGTCACCGGCGATGGCGCGCAGCGCATCGTCGATACCGTGAACGTCGCTAATCAGCTCGGCTTCCGGGTTGGAGCGCGGATCGGCGGTGAACAGCCCCTGCTGATCGGTCAGAAGCAGTAATTTATCGGCACCCGCCAGAATCGCGGCCAGCGCAGAGAGGTTATCGTTATCACCCACTTTGATTTCAGCGGTAGCAACGGCATCGTTCTCGTTAATGACCGGAACAATATTGTTGTCCAGCAGCGCGCGAAGGGTATCGCGAGCGTTCAGGAAGCGCTCTCTGTCTTCCATATCCGCACGCGTCAGCAGCATCTGCCCGACGTGAATGCCATAGATGGAGAACAACTGTTCCCAGAGTTGAATGAGTCGGCTTTGGCCCACGGCGGCCAGCAGCTGCTTGGAAGCGATCGTCGCGGGGAGTTCGGGGTAACCCAGGTGTTCACGCCCGGCGGCAATCGCCCCGGAGGTCACAATCACAATACGATGCCCTGCGGCATGTAGCTGAGCGCACTGACGTACAAGCTCAACAATGTGGGCGCGATTTAGGCGGCGCGATCCGCCTGTTAAAACACTGGTACCGAGTTTTACCACCAGCGTCTGGCTGTCACTCATGATTCTCTGCCGTTCAACGATAAGGGAAAGTAATGTCGAACGAACGTTTTAACAGGAGTCAGCCCCGTTGCCAACTGCCTTAGCACATCGCGAAACACTTTGTTGCGCGGGATCAGGAAGCGTAACGGGGAATTTTGACGCTTTTATTACCGAAATAATAAATCACAGTTTTTTAAAATTATTCTTAGTTTGTCATAAAACTTTCATTCCAGAACGATAAAACCCTTCCTGTTTTTTCACGGGACTTAAGCATGAGCTTATCGTCCAGCGAATTTTTTAGCGCGTTTATAAGACAGGATCGAAAATGAAAAAGAGCACTCTGGCATTAATGGTTATGGGCGTAGTGGCTTCTGCATCCGTTCACGCAGCTGAAGTTTATAATAAAGATGGTAATAAACTGGACGTGTACGGCAAAGTAAAAGCCATGCACTACATCAGTGATGATGCCACCAAAGATGGCGATCAGACCTACGTTCGTTTCGGTTTTAAAGGCGAAACTCAGATTAACGATCAGCTGACGGGCTATGGCCGTTGGGAATCTGAATTTGCAGGTAACAAAGCCGAGAGCGACTCTACTCAGAAAACGCGTCTGGCGTTTGCGGGTCTGAAGCTGAAAAACTTTGGCTCACTGGATTACGGCCGTAACCTGGGTGCCCTGTATGACGTCGAAGCATGGACCGATATGTTCCCTGAGTTCGGCGGCGACTCTTCCGCGCAGACCGATAACTTCATGACCAAGCGTGCTACCGGCCTGGCCACCTACCGCAATACCGACTTCTTCGGCGCGGTTGACGGCCTGGACATGACCCTGCAGTACCAGGGTAAAAATGAAAACCGTGACGCCAAAAAACAGAACGGTGACGGTTTTGGTACCTCTCTGACCTATGACTTCGGCGGTAGCGATTTCGCAGTCAGCGGCGCCTACACCAACTCTGACCGCACCAATGCCCAGAACCTGCTGGCGCGTGGCCAGGGTCAGAAAGCAGAAGCCTGGGCAACCGGTCTGAAATATGATGCAAACGATATTTATCTGGCTGCAATGTATTCTGAAACCCGCAATATGACGCCAATTTCCGGTGGGTTTGCTAATAAAGCGCAGAACTTTGAAGTGGTCGCACAATATCAGTTCGACTTCGGTCTGCGCCCGTCCCTGGGCTATGTCCAGTCTAAAGGTAAAGATATCGAAGGTATTGGCGACGAAGATCTGGTGAAATATATTGACGTTGGCGCGACTTATTACTTCAACAAAAATATGTCCGCCTTTGTTGATTATAAAATCAACCAGATTGACGACAAAAATAAACTGGGCGTGAGCAGCGATGACATCGTTGCACTGGGTATGACCTACCAGTTCTGATGATGCGAAATAAAAAAACCGGCTTGATGCCGGTTTTTTTATTGTCGGGGATTCATGCGGTCTGGGTGCCCTCTCCCACAGGGAGAGGGAGGAGAAGACTATCAGGCAGTCAGCTTCACCGCTTCGCTGGAAAAGTCATCCGCGGGTTCGAACTTGAGATCCAGGGTAGCCAGCAGTGCGCGTGCCTTATCGTGAAACTCTTTTAGCGTATATTCCAGGCGGTCAATCACTTCCTGATCTTTAATCGTGGTGGCCTGCCAGTTGCCGTCTTTATTAAACAGGCCAAACTGGTAGCTATACGTAAAGCGTTTTTCCTCTGCTTCCATTTCCATCCACCAGCCCCAGAATTCACGTTTTTCGGGTGCAGGCTTCACGTTGACGCATACAGCCAGGCAGTCGAAAAAAAAGCGATTCTCTTCACACTGCTCTTCTCGAATATACGGGCCGAGAGCCATAAACTTCTTAATCAGTCTACTTTTCGGGTGTCCACTCGGTAACGTCATTGCGATCTCCTTTTGTGAAGCCACTGTTTTACCAAACCAGCGAAATTTAGCAATCTATTAACACAATCTCTGAGCGATCCAGCGCGTAATCTCTTTCAGTGATTTGTCGAAATTCTGATAGACCGGGCTGAACGGCACTTCAAGCAATTTGCCATCCGCAGATGACGAAGTGATTAATCGCGACTCTTCTTCCGGGCTGAACGGATCGTTTTTCCAGAACCCGGACAGCATCGGCGTTGGGCAGCGACGTCCCAGCAAGCCCTGCGTTTTTAACGAGTAGCGATTGAGCTCAACGCGCAGCGCTTCGTCTGATGCATCATGCATGCCAAGACGGCTGGCCAGCACATCAAGGTACATTTCAGGTACGCTCCCCTGACGTGCAGGATCGCTAAGCAGAGCGTGAACGACCGGCCCAAGGCAGGCGACGGCTTTCAGACGAGAAGATTCAAGATAAGCCAGACGCACCGCGACGTTCGCGCCAAAACGGAAGCCGAAAGCCGCCACGCGGGTGTGGTCAACCCACGGTATGTTTTCCAGCGCTTTGAGCGCATGCTGGTGCAGCAGGCTGGAATCCTGAGTCAGTTTCCATTTAGATGAAAAACCAATTGAAGGCATATCAAGCGTCAGCATCGCGATCCCTTTTGGTGCGAAGTAACGCTCATACAGGCTGTAATAATCAATTTGCAGCGAATCCAGCCCGCCGCACATCAGCACGGTCGGGAACGGACCGTCGCCTTCAGGCATATGCAGGAACCCGGTGACGGGTGCGCCACCAGGAATGCTGAACTCAAGCTCGCGCATTTGGCCCGGCAAACGCTGCGCCGCCTCTTCATAAGCACGGTTCGCCAGAGCCTGAGCCTGCTCCGCCAGTTCATCCCCTTTTAAATGAGGGTAGGCAGCAATCCCGTAAAGGTTAGCGGCGTGCAGCCAGTGCTTGCCGCTGAGCGTAGCATCCTCTTCCTGGCTGGCTTTTTGCTGCCAGAGCATCGCCTGTTTCGACCACTCGTAGATCCAGTTGCCACCGCGGTAGCCCACCACCGTATCGTAGAGTTCGCTGTCGGTACGCTCGGCTTCACTCATCACGATACGCGCCTGCACGTCGAGGATTTCACGAGGGTCAATGCCGCGCCAGATCCACATCAGGCGGTTAATCATGCGATACCAGTGAGGCACGTTTTTACCGTCTAACGCGGACTGGACGGCAGGCTGGATACCCGGATTAAAGCGACGCACCAGCGTCGACGTTTCAGGGTGTTTGAAACGGGGTTTGAAGAGAGTCTCGGTGAGATTCGCCTGCGTCATTGCGTTGCCTCCATGAATACGTCATATGAAGACTATTGTAACGCGTGGCAGGCCAAAAAGAACAACGCCCGACATAGCCGGGCGTGTAAAGTTACGTACTGGTATTAACGACCTGAAATAGGCGGTACGAAGACCACGCCCATATCCCATGGCTGTTCAATCCAGGTGTCCTGCGGGATATCAATCACGTAATCGTCAACCAGCGGGCGGCCAGCAGGCTTCGCGAAGATAGTGACGAAATGGGCTTTCGGATACATTTCGCGGATAGCGACCGCTGTACCGCCGGTGTCCACCAGATCGTCGATAACGATGAAACCTTCACCGTCGCCTTCAGCACGTTTCAGCACGGTCAGCTCGCGCTGGTTGTCATGGTCATAGCTGGAGATGCAAACGGTATCGACATGACGAATACCCAGCTCACGTGCCAGCAGCGCCCCCGGTACCAGACCGCCACGGCTGACGGCAATAATGCCTTTCCACTGTTCGGAAGGCATCAGACGCGCAGCCAGTTTGCGTGCGTGAATCTGCAACATGTCCCAGGTGACGACGTATTTTTCGCTCATGTGAAGTGTCCCAGCCTGTTTTTATACGGCTTAAAAAGTGTTCGAGGGGGAAATAGGTTGCGCGAGATTATAGAGATCTGACGCACTAAAAACCAGTGTTTAGCGCCCTCTGCCTGAGTTTTTACATGCTTTATGCTACCAGCCAGCAGAGAAAGTGGTATTCTCAGTTTCATCTCGCAAGCCTGACTTGTGGTAACTATTAACCTGCTAACCCTGTGACCTGCAACCCTGTTTGCAGCGCCTCGACAAGGAGACTTATCGTGTCTGAACTGTCTCAATTATCTCCGCAGCCGCTGTGGGATATTTTTGCGAAAATCTGCTCCATTCCACACCCTTCCTACCATGAAGAACAGCTTGCCGAACATATTATGGGCTGGGCGAAGGAAAAAGGTCTGCATGCTGAACGTGACCAGGTTGGCAACATTCTGATCCGCAAACCGGCTACCGCAGGTATGGAAAACCGCAAACCGGTTGTGCTGCAGGCGCACCTGGACATGGTGCCACAGAAGAACAACGACACCGTTCACGACTTCACCAAAGACCCGATTCAACCGTACATCGACGGCGACTGGGTGAAAGCGCGCGGCACCACGCTGGGCGCGGATAACGGCATCGGTATGGCCTCTGCGCTGGCCGTGCTGGCCGACGATAGCGTTGAGCACGGTCCGCTGGAAGTGCTGCTGACCATGACCGAAGAAGCAGGCATGGACGGCGCGTTCGGTCTGCAGGCGAACTGGCTGCAGGCGGACATCCTGATCAACACCGACTCTGAAGAAGAAGGTGAGATCTACATGGGCTGCGCGGGCGGGATTGATTTCATCTCTACCCTGCCGCTGTCGCGCGAAGCGATTCCTGCCGGTTTCCAGACCTTCAAGCTGACGCTGAAAGGGCTGAAAGGCGGCCACTCCGGCGGTGATATTCATCTGGGCCTGGGTAACGCCAACAAGCTGCTGGCGCGCTTCCTGGCAGGCCATGCAGCCGAGCTGGATCTGCGTCTGGTGGACTTCAACGGCGGTACCCTGCGCAATGCGATCCCACGCGAAGCGTTCGCCACCGTAGCGGTTCCCGCGGCAAAAGCGGACGAGCTGAAAAAACTCTCCACCGTATACCTGGATATCCTGAAAAACGAACTGTCGGCGAAAGAGAAAAACCTGACCGTAGTGCTGGAATCCGTGACCACGGATAAAACCGCCCTGACCGCGCACTCTCGTGACACCTTCGTTCAGCTGCTGAACGCGACGCCAAACGGCGTGATCCGCAACTCTGACGTGGCGAAAGGCGTGGTGGAAACCTCACTGAACGTGGGCGTGGTGAGCATGAGCGACGACAGTGCGGAAATCATCTGCCTGATCCGCTCGCTGATCGACAGCGGTAAAGAGTACGTGGTGAGCATGCTGGAATCTCTGGGCACGCTGGCGGGCGCCAAAACGTCTGCCAAAGGCAGCTACCCGGGATGGCAGCCGGATGCGAGTTCTCCGGTGATGGCGCTGGTGCGTGAAACCTATCAGCGTCTGTTCAACAGCACCCCGAACATTCAGGTGATCCACGCCGGTCTGGAATGTGGTCTGTTCAAGAAGCCGTATCCAGACATGGATATGGTGTCCATCGGGCCAACCATTACCGGCCCGCACTCCCCGGATGAGCAGGTTCATATCGAAAGCGTCGGTCACTACTGGACGCTGCTGACTGAGCTGCTGAAAGCGATCCCTGTTAAGTAATACCCTCACTCCAGCCCTCTCCCAAAGGGAGAGGGTGAAAAACGTAGGCCCGGTAAGCATAGCGCACCGGGCTTTTTTACAATCCCAAAACCAGCTGTCGCTCTAGCTGCGGATCCAGCAGCGTGACGTGCAATCCCACCAGCCTCACCCCTCGCCCGCCCCGGCGTTCTTCCCATGCCTTTTTCGCCGTCGCGATAAGATCGTCTTTATTCAGACGCGGCCAGACGTGTTCCTGCGTGGTCTGCTGGAAGTCGTTGAATTTGAGCTTGATGCCCTGACGGGCGATGAGCAGGTCCGGCTTCACCTTGCTTAAGCGTCGCTCCAGTTCCGGGTAGAGCTGTTCCGTGATAATAGATTCGCACTCGGCCCAGTCATGAATATCTTCAATAAGTGTGCGCTCAACGCCGACGGATTTCCGCAGCCGCTCGCTGTTCACATCGCGATCGTCAATCCCCTGGCTGCGCTCCCACAGCACGCGGCCAAACTTCCCGAAGCGCTTAAGCAGCATCGCGAGATCGCTTCGCTGCACGTCTTCGCAGGTCCGTAACCCCATGCTTTCCAGCTTTGCGGCGGAGACTTTCCCAACCCCAGGGATTTTGCCAAGCGGCAGCGTTTTTAAAAATGCGGGCACCTCTTCCGGCGTAATGACGTACTGACCGTTGGGCTTATTTAAATCGGAGGCGATTTTGGCAAGGAATTTAACGGGTGCCACACCCGCCGATGCCGTCAGATTCAGCTCGTTGAAAATCGTCTGACGGATCTCCTTAGCCATCAGCGTGGCGGAGCCGTGGCAGTGCACGCTGTCGGTCACATCCAGATAGGCTTCGTCCAGCGACAGCGGCTCTATCAAAGAAGTATAGCGGGAGAAGATTTCCCGAATATGAAGGGAAGCCTCTTTATAGGCTTCAAACCGGCCGGGCAGAAGCGTGAGATGAGGGCAGAGCTTTAAGGCCATCGCCGTCGGCATCGCGCTGCGCACGCCAAATTTGCGCGCAGGATAGTTGGCGGTGCTGATGACACCACGCTGAACGCGGCTGCCGCCAATGGCGATGGGAATATCCCGCAGCGGCGGGTTGTCACGCATCTCCACTGCGGCAAAAAAGCAGTCCATATCGACATGGATTATTTTGCGCATAGTAAGCCCTCACTCATCACTGGATAAGTATACAGTAAACAAATGAGGGTTGAGAAGCAGATGTGAGAACGCCGGGTGGCGGCTTTGCCTTACCCGGCCTACAAAAAAATTAAATAATGCGCTGCTGTTCGCGGGCCATCCTTTTCTTCCGCGCATCGCACGGTTCCGGGCAGTCGCAAACCTTTTCCATCCCAATAGAAGAAATACCGCCGCAGCTGCCCTGAATGCTTTTCCGCTTAACGATCCAGCCTAACGACATGCCGAAGATGACAAGCACAAACACCACAAAGGTTGCCAGAAACGTCAGCATCATCAGCCTCCAAAGTCATCGAGCAAGATGTTCTCATCTTCGACACCGAGATCTTTCAGCATCTTAATCACGGCGGCGTTCATCATCGGCGGACCACACATATAGAACTCGCAGTCCTCAGGCGCCGGGTGCTGTTTGAGGTAGTTTTCATACAGCACGTTGTGGATGAACCCCGTATAGCCCGTCCAGTTATCTTCCGGCTGCGGATCGGAAAGCGCCACATGGAAGGTGAAGTTCGGGTTTTCACGCGCCAGCTGTTCAAACTCATCTTCATAGAACATCTCGCGCAGCGAGCGCGCCCCGTACCAGAAGCTGATCTTACGCTGGCTACCCAGCCGCTTGAGCTGGTCAAAGATGTGCGAGCGCATCGGGGCCATACCGGCACCGCCGCCGATAAAGACCATTTCCGCGTCGGTATCTTTCGCGAAGAACTCCCCGAACGGGCCGGAGATCGTCACCTTATCGCCAGGCTTCAGGGACCAGATGTATGACGACATGACGCCCGGCGGTGCATCCGGCACATTCGGTGGCGGCGTGGCGATACGCACGTTGAGCATGATGATGCCCTTCTCTTCCGGGTAGTTGGCCATCGAGTAGGCGCGCAGCGTCGGCTCTTTCACCTCCGATACAAAGCGGAAGAGATTGAATTTGTCCCAGTCGGCGCGGTACTCATCCGGCACGTCAAAGTCCGCATAGGCCACAGCGTGCTCCGGGCACTCAATCTGAATGTATCCGCCGGCGCGGAACGGGACATGCTCGCCTTCCGGCACCCGCAGCTTCAGCTCTTTTATAAAGGTGGCTTTGTTATCATTAGAGATAACCTCGCACTCCCATTTTTTGACGCCGAAGATCTCTTCCGGCAGCTCAATCTTCATGTTCTGGCGCACCGCGACCTGACAGGCCAGACGACAGCCCTCTTTTGCCTCACGCTTTGTGATATGCGCCAGCTCGGTTGGCAGAATATCGCCACCGCCCTCTTTTACCGTCACGCGGCACTGCCCGCAGGAACCGCCGCCGCCGCAGGCTGAGGAGACAAAAATGCCGTTACCGGAGAGCGTGTTGAGCAGCTTGTCTCCCGCCGGCGTGCGGATCTGATTCTGCGGCTCGTCGTTAATATCAATGACCACGTCGCCGGAATTCACCAGCTTCGCGCGCGCCGCCAGAATAAGCCCTGACAGCACCAGTACAATCAGCGTGAACATCACCACGCCAAGGATAATTTCCATCTGTTTGCCCTTATAGCTGCACACCGGAGAAGGACATAAAGCCCAGCGCCATCAGCCCGGTGGTGATAAAGGTGATCCCCAAGCCACGCAGACCTGCAGGCACGTTGGCATACTTCATTTTCTCGCGGATCCCCGCCATGGTGACAATCGCCAGCATCCAGCCGATGCCGGAACCAAAACCGTACACTACGGATTCGCTGAAGTTGTAATCACGCTGCACCATAAACGAGACGCCGCCAAAGATGGCGCAGTTCACCGCGATCAGCGGCAGGAAGATCCCCAGCGCGTTGTAGAGCGACGGGAAATACTTATCGAGGATCATCTCGAGGATTTGCACCAGCGCCGCGATCACCCCGATAAAGGTGATGAAGTTCAGGAAGCTGAGATCAACTCCTTCCACCAGCGCGCCGTCCCGCAGCACAAAGTTGTACACCAGATTGTTGATCGGTACAGATAAGCCGAGCACCACGGTAACCGCGATACCGAGACCAAAGGCCGTCGACACTTTTTTGGAAACCGCAAGGAACGTACACATGCCGAGGAAAAACGCGAGCGCCATGTTTTCAACAAACACCGCCCGCACAAACAAACTCAGGTAATGAGCCATCGTCGGTTACTCCTTTTCCTGCTGTTCTGGCTTCAGCGTACGAATCAGCCAGATCAACAAACCGATAATGAAAAACGCGCTAGGGGCCAGCAGGAACAGGCCGTTTGGCAGATACCAGCCGCCGTTCTGCACCGTGTCGAGCACCGTGATGCCAAACAGCTTGCCGCTGCCAATCAGCTCGCGCAGGAACCCAACGGTAAGCAGGATCACGCCGTAGCCCAGGCCATTGCCGATGCCGTCCATAAAGCTCGCCAGCGGCGGCATTTTCATGGCGTAGGCTTCCGCACGCCCCATGACGATACAGTTGGTGATAATCAGCCCGACAAACACCGAGAGCTGTTTGGAGGTTTCATAGGCAAAGGCGCGTAGCAGCTGATCGACCACGATCACCAGCGAGGCGATGATCGCCATCTGCACGATGATCCTCACGCTGTTGGGGATATGGTGGCGAATCATCGAGATAAACATGCTGGAGAACGCCGTGACCAGCGTTACCGCCAGCGTCATCACGACTGCCGTTTCCAGCTTGGTCGTCACCGCCAGAGCCGAACAGACACCCAGCACCTGGAGCGTGATCGGGTTATTGGCTAACAGTGGGCCAATGAGCACCTTTTTAACTTCTTTCAGTTCACCGGTATCAGCCATTGTTCAGCGCTCCTTCACGTACGTTTTTCAGGAAAGGACCAAAGCCCAGCTCGCCCATCCAGAAATCAAAACTGTGCTGCACGCCTTTTGAGGTGAGCGTGGCGCCGGAAAGCCCGTCAACGGCGTAGTCGTCACCGGGACGTGCCGCCCCTTTCATCACCTTCAGCGCAGGCAGGCCGTTATCGTCGAGCACTTTCTTGCCGACAAACTGTGCCCGCCAGTTAGGGTTTTCAACTTCGCCACCCAGCCCCGGCGTTTCGCCCTGGTCGTAATACGTAATGCCTTTGACCGTGCGGCCATCGGTATCAAGGGCCACAAAGGCATACATCATTGACCACAGACCGTTACCGTAAACAGGCAGTACCACTTCCTGAATACGTTTTTGGGGGTCGCGAACCAGATAAATTTCGGCAAGGTTGCTGCGACGCTTAATCCCGGCGGGATCTTGCGATGCATCCAGCGTCAGGCTCATCTGTGGATCTTTCAGCGCCAGCGCCTGGTTGAATGTTGCCGGGTCTTTATCCAGCAGTTCACCTGTTTTTAAATCCACCAGACGCGCCGAAATACGTTCGGCAAAGACGGCCGAAACGTCGTCTGCGCTCATTCCTTCCTGCATCAGTCCGGCGACGGCCAGAATGTTGCGCTGTTTATCCAGCGCACGTTGCTCCTGCTGCAGGGGTTTTAACCCCACGGCAGAACCGGCCACGACAATAGAACAGACCAGACAGAGCACCAGCACCACCAGCAGCGTTTTGCTGATGCTGTCGTTATTTTTAACTTCAGCCACGCGCCTTCCTCCGCTTAATGTTGGCCCGCACCACCAGGTAATCGAAGAGCGGCGCAAACAGGTTGGCAAACAGAATGGCCAGCATCATCCCTTCCGGGTACGCCGGGTTAACCACGCGGATCAGAACGCACATCGCGCCAATGAGCACGCCATAGCTCCATTTACCTTTATCTGTAAACGAGGCAGAGACGGGGTCCGTCGCCATAAACATCATGCCGAACGCAAAGCCACCCAGCACCAGATGCCAGTACCACGGCATGGAGAACATCGGATTGGTGGTCGAACCGATAACGTTGAACAGGGTGGCAGTCAGCACCATGCCGATCATCACGCCCGCAACGATCCGCCAGGAGGCCACGCGACCAAAAAGAATGATCGCGCCGCCAAGCAAAATCATCAGCGTAGAGACTTCTCCGATAGAGCCCGGAATATTGCCAATAAAGGCATCAAACCAGGTGACTGGCTGACCCGTTGCGTTGTTAACCAGCGTTTCGCCGCCGTGTGCCGCCCACTGTGAAAGCGGCGTCGCGCCGGAAAAACCGTCTGCCGCCGTCCACACGAGGTCGCCCGAGATTTGCGCCGGATAAGCAAAGAACAGAAACGCGCGTCCCGCCAGCGCCGGGTTGAGGAAGTTCCGACCGGTGCCGCCGAAGATCTCTTTGGCTATCACCACGCCGAAGCTGATGCCCAGCGCCGCCTGCCAGAGCGGCAGCGTCGGGGGAACAATCAGGGCAAACAGGATAGAGGTAACGAAGAAGCCTTCATTGATCTCATGTTTACGGATAATGGCAAACAGCACTTCCCAAAAGCCGCCCACGACGAATACCGTGATGTAAATCGGCAGGAAGAACACCGCGCCCAGCATCATCATGCTGATCCAGCCCGCGTCTGGCGCAAAGTTCACCCCTAACGACTGGGCTAGACGGTAGTGCCAGTCGGACTGGATCACCTGCGCCAGCTGCTGTGCATCGTACATGTGGTGCAGCGCCGGAATGGTCTGCAGGCCAACGTTGTACATGCCCCAGAACATCGCCGGGAAGACGGCAAACCACACCAGAATCATCATGCGTTTCAGGTCGATGGCATCGCGAACGTGCGCCGCCCCTTTCGTCACCAGGCCCGGCGTGTAGAAAATGGTCGTCGTTGCTTCATATAACGGGTAGTACTTTTTGAGCTTCCCTTCGGTAAAGTGCGGCTCAATTTTTTCAAAGAGGTGTTTTAAGCCCATCGGTTATCCTTCCTGCTCAATGCGGGTTAACACCTCGCGCAATACCGGTCCATATTCGTATTTGCCCGGACAGACATAGGTACAGAGCGCCAGATCTTCTTCGTCAAGCTCCAGACAGCCCAGCGCCTGCGCGCCGTCGGTATCGCCGGCCAGAAGATCGCGCAGCAGCACGGTGGGAAGAATATCCAGCGGCATGACGCGCTCGTAGTTGCCAATCGGGACCATGGCGCGCTCGCCGCCGTGCGTGCTGGTTGAGAAGCTAAACAGCTTATTACGCAGGAAGTGGCCCAGCGTGGTCCGGGTGACGGAGTATTTTTCTGCGCCTGGCAGAACCCAGCCAAACAGCTCTTTCTCACGCCCTTCCTGCACAATGCTGACCTGCAAATGGAAGCGTCCCAGGTACGCGTGCGCATTGACAGCATGGCGGCCGCTGAGGACCGATCCGGAAATCAGGCGGTTTTCGCCCTCTTTCGTTTCCCCCACCAGTAGTTCGTTGATGTCAGCGCCCAGCAGCGTCTTCACCAGGCGCGGGTTTGCGGCCTGCGGTCCGCCGATGGCGATTATCCGTTCAGCGCAGAGTTCGCCCCTAGTAAAGAGCTTACCGATGGCGATGACGTCCTGATAGTTAAGGTGCCAGACCTGTTTCGTCAGGCTTACTGGCTCAAGGAAATGGATGTGCGTCCCGACCAGACCCGCCGGATGCGGGCCAGCAAACTCATTAAACGTGACCTGCCCCTGCGGATGGCCGCCAAGCTTGCCGCCGCCGGCCTGGCAGACGTGCACTTTTCCGGACGTGAGGCGGGTTAAAACGGTCAGACCGGCGTCAAAGGCTTTACGCTGCGCCAGGATAACCGGCTGCGGATCCACGCTGAGCGGGTTGGTGTCGACGGCCGTGACGAAAATCGCGGCCGGTTCCGTGCCCGGAACAGGGGATTTGCTGAAGGGGCGCGTACGAAGCGCGGTCCATAAACCGGACGCCAGGAGCTGTTCCTGAACGGCGTCACGGTTCAACGACGCGAGTTCTGCGGTGTCGTAATGGGCAAATTCACGCTTTTCATCGCCCTCAATGCGGATAACCACCGACTGCAGAACGCGACGCTCGCCGCGGTTGATGGCAACAACGGTGCCGCTCGCGGGGGCCGTGAACATCACGCCGGGATTTTTTTTGTCCTCAAAGAGCGGCTGTCCTTTGATAACGCGATCGCCCTCCTGTACCAGCATTGAAGGACGCATACCCAGGTAGTCTTTGCCCAAAATGGCGACATGACGGACGCTTACGCCTGTCGAAACGTGCTGCGCTGGCACGCCTGCAATCGGCAGATCAAGTCCTTTTTTAATTTTAAACATGTGGTTAGCAGGTTTCCATGAACAACAATCCAGTGGGCGCAAAGTGTAACATTTTCCCCTTCCCGCGGGCAGGGAATCCGCCGTCGCGCGCGCCAAATTGCGACCTAATGCGCAAAGTTCCTGGAGCCATCGCAATTTTGATGGTTTATAAAGTAAAACTAATTTGTAAACTCACCGCCCGGCTCTTGCGAAAATCTATAGCGGTGCTAATGTGAGCGCTCCTAACAGAATAATCTGATTTCGGGTCTCTTTTGCCGTCCTGGCAAGTTGGTCATGGTTTTATCAAGGAACTAGTAGTATGCGTAAAATCGCATTGTTCATTGCGATGCTTCTGATGCCGTGCATGTCGTTTGCCGGGCTGCTCAGCAGTAATAGCTCAACGACGCCGATCAGCAAAGAATATAAACAGCAGTTAATGGGATCGCCGGTTTATATTCAGATCTTCAAGGAAGAGCGCACTCTCGATCTGTTTGTCAAAATGGGCGAGACATATCAGCTGCTTGATAGTTACAAAATTTGTAACTATTCCGGCGGACTGGGGCCAAAACAGCGTCAGGGCGATTTCAAAAGTCCGGAAGGGTTCTACAACGTTCAGCGCAGCCAGCTCAAGCCTGACAGCCGCTTCTATAAAGCCATTAACATCGGCTTCCCGAATGCCTATGACCGTGCACACGGTTATGAAGGTAAATATCTGATGATCCACGGTGCCTGCGTGTCTATCGGCTGTTATGCGATGACCGACTCCGGCATTGATGAGATTTTCCAGTTCGTGACGGGCGCGCTGGTCTTTGGGCAGCCTAACGTACAGGTCAGCATCTATCCGTTCCGCATGACGGACGCCAACATGGCGCGTCACAAGTACTCATACTACGCGGATTTCTGGAAACAGCTGAAGCCGGGTTACGACTACTTTGAGCAGACCCACAAGCCACCTGTGGTCTCTATCGTCGATGGCCGTTACGTGGTCAGCAAACCGCTGAGCCACGAAGTCGTCCATCCACAGCTGGCGTCAAATTACACGGTCCCCGAGACAAAATAGCACCCACTCGCCTGGCATAATCTTTTGCCAGGTTTCGTTGCCCGTCAGCGGCTGCGTTGCGATAACAGTGACCACATCGTTCGGTGTGGTCTCCTTCTGAAAGTCTATCTCCACATCCTGATCGAGCAGCGTCGCAACGCCAAACGGCGCACGGCGGGTGATCCAGAACAGATTCGTCGAGCAGAACGCCATCACATAGCGGCCGTCAGAGAGCAGCATGTTGAACACGCCTTTTTCACGCAGTTCAGATGCCAGCGTCGCGATATATTTGAACACGGCAGTCATGTTGCCGGGCGTGCGGGGATAGCGCTCCGTCAGCTTGTGCAGCAGCCAGCAGAAGGCTTTTTCGCTGTCCGTTTCGCCTACCGGGCGGAAATTGCCCGTTTCCAGCGACTTATAGCCCGTGAGCTGCCCGTTGTGCGCATAGGTCCAGTTACGGCCCCACAGCTCGCGGGTAAACGGATGGGTATTTTCCAGCGCCACTTCGCCACGGTTAGCCTGACGGATGTGGGCGATCACCGAGCGGGACTTGATGGGATAGTCCTGCACCAGTTTGGCAATCGGTGAGTTAAAGCTGGGCTGTGGATCTTTGAACGTGCGACACCCTTTGCCTTCGTAGAAGGTGATGCCCCAGCCGTCTTTATGCGGCCCGGTTCCTCCACCGCGCTGAACCAGCCCGGTGAAGCTAAAGCAGATATCGGTTGGCACATTGGCGCTCATCCCGAGCAGTTCGCACATACAACACCTCCACAACAGCGGGGGCAAGAGTGCCCCCAGCGAAGTCTTACTTAACCATCTCTTTTTCGATCAGTTGAATCAGGATGTGGATCACTTTGATGTGAATTTCCTGAATACGGTCAGCATAACCGAAGTGCGGAACGCGAATTTCGACATCCGCCGTACCGTCCATCTTACCGCCATCTTTACCGGTCAGGGTGATGACTTTCATCCCTTTTTCACGCGCGGCGGCGATCGCTTTGATCACGTTGCCGGAGTTACCGGAGGTAGAGATCCCCAGCAGCACGTCGCCTTCACGGCCTACCGCTTCAACGTAGCGAGAGAAGATGTGGTCGTAACCGAAGTCATTGCCTACGCAGGAGATGTGGCTCACGTCTGAAATCGCAATCGCCGGGTAGCCCGGGCGGTTTTCGCGATAGCGTCCCGTCAGCTCTTCTGCGAAGTGCATAGCGTCACAGTGGGAACCGCCGTTACCGCAGGAAAGCACTTTGCCACCGGCTTTGAAACTGTCGGCCAGCAGGACCGCTGCGCGCTGAATAGCGTGAATATTGGCATCATCTTTTAGAAAGTTAGCCAGCGTTTCCGCCGCTTCGTTCAGTTCGTTACGAATAAGATCCTGGTACATGAGGATAATCCTTCAGTATTGATGAAATAACACAGTGGAGTGTACCGGATAGCGGGAAAAGCGAGAAGCTAAAGCCATGCGAATCGTCCGGCGTTTTGATTTTTTGTGCCGGCTAAAACGCGAACAATGTGAACCAGGTTGTAATTATTTTGTAAACACATTGCTAAAGGAATTCACATCAACTACAACCATATCATCACAAGTGGTCAGACCTCCTACAAGCAAGGGAGCTTTTCTTTATGATGATTTTGAGCATTCTCGCAACCGTTGTACTGCTCGGTGTGCTGTTCTATCACCGCGTAAGTTTATTCCTGAGCAGCCTGATTCTTCTGGCCTGGACGGCTGCGCTTGGCGTCGCAGGCCTCTGGAATATCTGGCTTTTAGTCCCTCTCGCTATCATTCTTCTGCCATTTAACCTAGCCCCGATGCGTAAATCCATGATCTCCGCGCCGGTGTTCAAGGGCTTCCGCAAAGTGATGCCGCCAATGTCGCGTACCGAGAAAGAAGCGATTGACGCGGGCACCACCTGGTGGGAAGGCGACCTGTTCCAGGGCAACCCGGACTGGAAAAAGCTGCATAACTATCCGCAGCCGCGTCTGACCGCTGAAGAACAGGCCTTTATTGATGGCCCGGTGGAAGAAGCGTGCCGCATGGCGAACGATTTTGCCATCACCCATGAAATGGCCGACCTGCCGCCTGAGTTATGGGCGTATCTGAAAGAACATCGCTTCTTCGCGATGATCATCAAGAAAGAGTACGGCGGTCTGGAGTTCTCCGCTTACGCTCAGGCTCGCGTCCTGCAAAAGCTGGCGGGCGTTTCCGGGATCCTGGCGATTACCGTTGGCGTGCCTAACTCCTTAGGCCCGGGTGAACTGCTGCAGCATTACGGTACCGAAGAGCAGAAAGATCACTACCTGCCGCGTCTGGCACGCGGTCAGGAAATCCCTTGCTTCGCGCTGACCAGCCCGGAAGCGGGCTCCGATGCGGGCGCGATCCCGGATACCGGCGTGGTCTGCATGGGCGAGTGGCAGGGCGAGCAGGTGCTGGGCATGCGCCTGACCTGGAACAAGCGTTATATCACCCTGGCGCCTATCGCCACCGTGCTGGGTCTGGCCTTTAAGCTCTCTGACCCGGAAAAACTGCTGGGCGGTGAAGAAGATCTGGGCATTACCTGTGCGCTGATCCCAACCTCTACCCCGGGCGTTGAAATTGGTCGTCGTCACTTCCCGCTGAACGTGCCGTTCCAGAACGGTCCGACCCGCGGCCAGGACATCTTTGTGCCGATTGACTACATCATCGGCGGTCCGAAAATGGCCGGTCAGGGCTGGCGTATGCTGGTGGAATGTCTGTCTGTGGGTCGCGGCATTACCCTGCCGTCGAACTCAACCGGCGGTCTGAAGTCGGTCGCGATGGGGATTGGCGCATACGCCCACATCCGCCGTCAGTTCAAAATCTCCATCGGCAAGATGGAAGGTATCGAAGAGCCGCTGGCGCGTATCGCGGGCAACGCCTACGTGATGGACGCCGCTGCTTCTCTGATTACCTACGGCATTATGCTCGGCGAAAAACCGGCCGTGCTGTCCGCGATTGTGAAGTACCACTGTACCCACCGCGCGCAGCAGTCGATCATTGACGCGATGGATATCGCGGGCGGTAAAGGCATTATGCTCGGCGAAGGCAACTTCCTGGCGCGCGGCTATCAGGGCGCACCGATTGCCATCACCGTGGAAGGGGCAAACATCCTGACCCGCAGCATGATGATCTTCGGTCAGGGCGCAATCCGCTGCCATCCGTACGTGCTGGAAGAGATGGCTGCCGCGCAGAACAACGACGTGGATGCCTTCGATAAGCTGCTGTTCAAACATATCGGTCACGTGGGCAGCAACAAGGTACGCAGCTTCTGGCTGGGCCTGACGCGCGGTCTTACCAGCGCGACGCCGACGGGCGATGCGACCAAACGTTATTACCAGCATCTGAACCGACTGAGCGCCAACCTGGCTCTGCTGTCTGACGTCTCCATGGCGGTGCTGGGCGGTAGCCTGAAGCGTCGCGAGCGTATCTCTGCCCGTCTGGGGGATGTGCTGAGCCAGATCTTCCTGGCCTCTGCGGTCCTGAAGCGCTACGACGACGAAGGCCGTCAGGAAGCGGATCTGCCGCTGGTGCACTGGGGCGTTCAGGATGCGATGTATCAGGCTGAACAGGCGATTGACGACCTGCTGGCGAACTTCCCGAACCGCTTTGTGGCGGGCGCCCTGCGCGTGGTGATCTTCCCGACCGGTCGTCACCACCTGGCGCCGTCCGACAAGCTGGACCACAAGGTGGCGAAGATCCTGCAGGTACCGAGCGCAACCCGCTCCCGTATCGGTCGTGGTCAGTATCTGACGCCTACGCCGCATAACCCGGTGGGTCTGCTGGAAGAGACGCTGCTGGACGTGATGGCTGCCGATCCGATTCACCAGAAAATCTGTAAACAGCTGGGCAAAAACCTGCCGTTTACCCGTCTGGACGAACTGGCAAAACAGGCGCTGGCCGGCGGCATTATCAATAAAGATGAAGCCGCTCTGCTGGTGAAAGCCGAAGAGAGCCGTCTGCGCAGCATTAACGTGGATGATTTCGAACCGGACGAGCTGGCGACGCAGCCGGTAAAGCTCCCGGAGAAGCACCGCAAGCCTGAAGCAGCGTAACGCGTTTCGCTTGTACAAACCCCGCCTCGCGCGGGGTTTTTTATTGCCACATTTTCTCGTAATGACGTGCTACAGTGTCAAAAAGCGGTCTTTTGAGGAGTCTGTATCGTGCCTGGTTTGAAGATTTCGATTTTGCAGCAACCTTTAGTGTGGATGGATGGCCCCGCCAACCTGCGCCACTTTGATCGTCAACTGGAAGAGATTACCGGGCGCGATGTAATTGTCCTGCCGGAGATGTTCACCACCGGCTTCGCTATGGAAGCGGCACAACAGTCAATGCCGCAGGATGAGGTGGTCGCCTGGATGCATGCCAAAGCGCAGCAGACCAACGCGCTGATCGCCGGGAGCGCCGCCCTGCAAACGGATCGCGGGCCGGTGAACCGCTTCCTGCTGGTGGAGCCGGAAGGGAACGTGCATTTTTACGATAAACGCCACCTGTTCCGCATGGCGGATGAGCATCATCACTATGAAGCGGGTCACGAACGCGTGGTGTTCGAGTGGCGCGGCTGGCGTATTTTGCCGCTGGTCTGCTACGACCTGCGCTTCCCGGTGTGGTCGCGCAACCGCAACGATTACGACCTGGCGCTGTATGTTGCCAACTGGCCTGCACCGCGCTCCCTGCACTGGCAGTCGCTGCTGGTAGCGCGCGCGATTGAGAACCAGGCGTACGTGGTGGGCTGTAACCGCGTGGGAACCGACGGCAACGGGCATCACTATCGCGGCGACAGCCGGGTGGTGAATCCGCAGGGCGAGATCATCGCCACCGCTGAGCCGCATCAGGCGACGCGGATTGATGCGGAGCTGTCATTGACGGCGCTGAAGGAGTATCGGGAGAAGTTTCCGGCGTGGCAGGATGCGGATCCGTTTAGCATTGGGTGAAATTTTCCCCTCACCCCGCCCCTCTCCCAAAGGGTTGAGGGATCCCCGGTAATTTTTTTAACCGGAAGCGGTGAATGTTGCTTCAGGAAAATGAATGGCTTACAGCGATGCCCTGGTCCGGCTGTAAATCGCCGAGGCGTTTCCGTAAGGCCGGGGCGAGGCGCAGGGATGCGCCGAGAGGGCGTGGCCTGCAGGGATGCAGGCTCATGCCCGACCCGATAGCCTGAAGGAATAAGCTGAGGGAACCGCGAAGCGGCGATTTACCGCCGGGAGCCCGGGTCGCCAGGGTGGTGGCGATTGAGCCACCCTGGCACGTTCACCGGTCATGTCGTTACAGAGTAGCAAGGAACATGAAGTGAACGGAATGACCACCAGAACCGTATGTTCTTTCCCCCTCACCCCAGCCCTCTCCCTCAAGGGAGAGGGAGGATAAAACATTAACTCACCAACGCCTGCCCGTCTTTGCGGCTTTCCGTCGCGGCCACGTAGTGTCCTTCCGGCAGGCGATAAATCACCTGCGCCCCGCCGAAGTTGTAATCCTGAAGCGGATCTTCCACCACGATCTGATGCCCCCGCTCGCGCAGCGCGGCGATGGTATTGCGATCGAAGGTCGATTCAACGATCACCTCCCTGCCCTGCACCACGCGCCAGCGCGGGGCATCGATTGCCGCCTGCGGGTTTTGCCCGTGCAGCATAATGCGCAGCGCCATCTGCATGTGCCCCTGCGCCTGCATCGGGCCGCCCATCACGCCGAAGGACATCAGCGGCTGGCCGTTGCCGTCCATCGCAAAGCCCGGAATGATGGTGTGGAACGGTCGCTTGCTGCCCGCCAGCGCGTTCGAGTGATTGGGATCCAGCACAAACCCGCAGCCCCGGTTTTGCAGGCTGATCCCCGTATCCGGCACCACGATGCCTGAACCGAAGCCCATGTAGTTGGACTGAATAAACGACACCATCATCCCGCTGGCGTCGGCGGTGCTGATGTAGACCGTGCCGCTCTGGGTCGGGGAACCGTAGACAAAATCAGAGGCGTGCTCGTGATTGATAAGCGCCGCGCGCGACTTCAGATAATGGTCGCTCAGCAGCTCTTTCGCCGCGAACGCCATGTGTTCTTCATCCGCCACGTAGCGGTCGAGATCCGCCAGCGCCAGCTTCATCGCCTCAATGGACAGGTGCAGGGACTGCACGGAATCCGGATGATGCTTCTCAATGCCGCACTGCTCCAGAATGCCGAGCGCGATCAGCGTGGCGATCCCCTGCCCGTTTGGCGGCAGCTCCTGCACCGAACCGCCCGCGAAGTCGCGCGACAGCAGCTCTACCCAGTCCACGCGGTGGTTTGCCAGATCTTCAGCCGTCAGGTGCGCGCCGTGTTCTTTAGCGAAAGCGGCAATTTTCTGCGCCAGCTCGCCGCGGTAAAAGGCTTCACCGTTGGTGCGGGCAATCAGCTCCAGCGAGTTCGCCTGCGCCGGGTTACGGAAGATTTCCCCCACGCGCGGGGCGCGGCCTTCCGGCGCGAAACAGGCGCTAAAACCCGGCTGATCTTTCAGCTTGCTATAGCCGCGCTGCCAGAGATGGCCGATCAGCGGGGAGACAGGGAAACCGTTGCGCGCGTAGTCAATGGCAGGCTGCGCCAGCGTGGTCAGCGGCAGCGTGCCGAAGCGTTCCGCCAGCGCCACCCAGCCGGATACCGCGCCCGGCACGGTCACCGCGTCCCAGCCAATTTCCGGCACCGCGGTTTTTCCGGCAAACAGATCCGCATGCCAGCTCGCAGGCGAACGACCGGACGCGTTCAGGCCGTGCAGCTTTTCGCCGTCCCAGACGATGGCAAAGGCGTCGCTGCCGATCCCGTTGCCGGTCGGCTCAACCACCGTCAGCGCCATCGCGGTGGCAATGGCCGCATCCACGGCGTTGCCGCCCAGCTGCAGCATCTTCATTCCCGCCTGTGCCGCCAGCGGCTGCGACGTGGCGACGGCGTTATGGCCCATCATCGGCGGGCGGCGTGAAGCGTAACCGGACGTAAAATCAAGCGCTTTGGTCATCATGACTCCTTAGTCGTGGCGCGGATCGAGCGCATCGCGCAGCCCGTCGCCGAGTAAATTAAAGCCCTGCACGGCAAGGAAAATCGCCACGCCGGGGAAAACGGACATCCACGGCGCCTGCTCCAGAAACCCTTTTGCGGTGTTGAGCATGGAGCCCCATGACGGATTGGGCGGCTGCTGCCCCAGCCCTAAAAACGACAGGCTGGCTTCGGCGATAATCGCCGAGGCAATCGCCAGCGTGGCCTGCACCAGGATCGGTGACATCACGTTTGGCAGGACGTATTTGATGATGATCCAGCGGTCCGGCAGGCCAATCGCCCGCGCGCCGTCGATGTACTCTTCGTTGCGAATGGCGATCACCTGCCCGCGCGTCAGGCGGGCGAAGATCGGCATCGCCGAAAGACCGATGGCGATCATCGCGTTGGTCAGGCTCGGGCCCAAAAATGCCCCCAGCGCGATCGCCATGATCAGGAACGGACAGGCCAGCAGCGCCTCGATAAAGCGCGAGATCACCCCGTCCCACATCTTCTGGAAGTAGCCCGCCACCAGCCCCAGCGGCACGCCGATAACCACAGCAATCACCACCGACATACAGCCCGCCATCAGCGAGGTGCGCGCCCCCCAGATAATGCGGGATAAAATGTCGCGCCCCAGTTCGTCGGTGCCGAACCAGTACATCGCCGACGGCGCTTTGCGCACCGCCAGGAAGTTAGCCTTGACCGGATCGAACGGGGCGATCCACGGCGCCAGGAGCGCCACCAGCACAAAGAACCCCACCACTACCGCGCCAATCACCGCGCTTTTATTGGCAAGAAATTTCTTCAGCACCCGGCTCTGCGCGCGCGGCAGCGCGGGCGTAACGGTTTGCGTCGTCAGTTCCGCCATGGTTAACCTCTCATTTTCGGGTTGATGAGGACGTAGAGCACGTCGGCCAGCAGGTTCAGCATCAGGAAGCCGATCGCCACGATCAGCACCACGCCCTGCACCACCGCGTAGTCACGGTTGAATACCGAGTCGACGATCATCTTGCCGAAGCCCGGAATGGTGAAGACCTGCTCGGTCAGCACCGCGCCGCCCAGCAGCTCGCCGAACAGCAGCGTGGTGAGGGTGATGACCGGTACCAGCGCGTTGCGAAACGCGTGCTTCAGGATCACCGCCTTTGGCAGCAGCCCCTTAGCGCGCGCGGTGCGGATGTAATCCGCCTTCAGGACCGCAATCATCGAGGCGCGGGTATGGCGCATCAGCGTCGCCGCAAGGCCGGTTCCGAGCACGGACGCGGGCAGCAGCAGCGTGCGCAGGTTCTGAAGCGGATCTTCACTGAACGGCACGTAGCCGGATGCGGGCAACCACTGCAGGTTCACCGAAAAGACCAGAATAAGCAGGATCCCCAGCCAGAAGTGCGGGATCGAGATCCCCGAGATCGCCACGAAGTTCGCCCCGTGATCGACCCAGCTGTTTTTGTTCACCGCCGCGAGGATCCCCATGCTGATGCCAAACACCAGCGCGATAATCATCGCCAGCAGGGACAGCTCCAGCGTGACCGGCAGCTTGCTGGCGATCAGCTGCGTCACCGGTTCGTGCGTGCGTAAGGAGACGCCCAGATCGCCCTGCAGCGCCCGCGTCAGCCAGTGGAAATACTGCACGGGAATGGGCGCATCGAGATTCAGCTCCGCGCGCAGCTGAGCGATGACCGCCGGGTCGCGCTCCTCCCCGGCCATGGCGATCAGCGGGTCGCCGGGCAGCAGCTTTTGCAGCCCGAACACCATCATGCTCACCAGCAGCAGGGTTGGTATAGCCAGCAGCAGACGTTTGCAAATCAATTCCAGCATGGGTTCTCCTCAGGACCTTTATTTCGCCAGCGTTAAACCCGCCAGACGCACGATGCCGTCCGGGTACGGCTTAAAGCCCTGCACGCTTTTGTTCAGCCCGAAAATGCGCGGCTCGAAGTAGAGGTAGGCAATCGGCATGTCGGTTTGCAGCTGCTTCACCACCTTGTCGTACAGCGGCTGGCGTGCGGCCTGATCGGTGCTCTGGCGCGCCTGGGTCAGCCACTCATCGACCTGCGCGTTGCTGTAGCGGCCGTCGTTAAGGGTGCCTTTACTGTTGATAAAGCCGTAGATGCTGCCGTCCGGATCCGGGCGTCCCGACCAGCCGGAGAAGCTCAGCTGATAGTCGCCGCTCTGCTGTCGATCCAGCAGCGTGGCGAATTCGGTCATCTGCAGGTTCAGGTTAAATCCGGCCTCGGCGACCATCGCCTGCAGCACCTGGCCCACCTGCTGCGAGGTTGGGTTGTTCGGCACCAGCAGGTTGACGGTCAGCGGCGCGGTGACGCCTGCCGCCTTCAGCAGCGCTTTGGCCTTGTCGACGTCACGCGGCGGAACCGGTAGATTCACGTGATACGGGCTGACCGGGGAAAACGCCTGGTTGGCTGGCGTATACAGCCCTTCAAAGACCACCTGGTTTAACGCATCGCGGTCGATGGCCTGAGAAAACGCCTCGCGCACGCGGGCGTCCTTGAACGGATCGTTCGCCGGCACCTTGCCGTTGTTGATGTTAAAGGTGATGCCCTGATAGCCGAGACCGGTTACCTTCGCCAGCGCCAGCTTGCTGTCGGCTTCGACCGTTTTCACGTCGCTGGCGGCGATGCCTTCGGTGAGGTCAAGATCGCCCGCGCGCAGGTTCGCGAGGCGCACGGAGGCATCCGGGATCGGCAGATAGATGATTTTGTCGAAGTGGTAGGCGTCTTTATTCCAGTAGTTGTCGAAGCGGGTCAGCGCGATGCGGTCCTGGGACACGCGGCTGTCAAACTTGTACGGGCCGGAGCAGACCGGGTGGGCGGCAAAGTCAGGCTTTTTCGCCGCCTCCGGGGCCATCATTGCGCCCGCACGGTCGGTGAGCTGCATCAGCAGCGCGGCATCGGGCGTTTTCAGGTGCAGCGCAATCTGCATCGGGCCGGTGACCTCGACCGATTCAACGGAGGAGATCTCGCTTTTACGCAGGGAGCCTTTCAGGGTCAGGGCGCGGTCGAGGTTGTATTTTGCGGCGGCGGCATCGAATTTCTCACCGTCGTGGAAGGTGACGCCTTCGCGCAGATTGAGCGTCAGGGTTTTACCGTCGTCACTCCACGCCCAGTCTTTAGCCAGGCCGGGGACGACCTTCAGATTTTCATCCACGTCCACCAGCCTGTCGCACAGGGAGGCAAACACGAAGCGGCCATAGTAGGTGCGCGCCAGATGCGGGTCGAGCATGTCCGGGTCTGCACCCAGGCCGATCCGCAGCACGCTTTCAGAATGGGCGGGCAGCGCCGCGCCAAGTAACATAACACTTCCCAGTACGGTCAAAAGAGAATTACGCATTGTCATTATCATGAGTTCCTTGAAGGAAGGGACGAGTGAGTGGCCGCGTGTTCAAACAGCGCGCGGCGGCGCAGAAAAGCGGCGGATGGCGGTGCGCTCAGGATAACGCTGCGATCGCGGTTGATCTCCTGCCAGCGGTGGCAGGCAACCTGACGCCCGCCGTCGAGCACCTGATTGATCGGCTCGGCCTGGCGGCATTCATCGGTAACGTACGGGCAGCGGGTGTGGAAACGACAGCCGGACGGCGGGCTGGCCGGGTTGGGTAAGTCTCCCTGCAGCAGCGGCGCATCTCGCTCAACGCCAGGCTGCATCTGCGGTGCCGAGGCGATCAGCGCCTGGGTGTAGGGGTGCAGCGGCGCGTCGAAGATCTCGTCGACGGTGGCCAGCTCGACGATTTGCCCGAGATACATGACCGCCACGCGGTCGCTCATATGGCGGATCACCGCCAGACCGTGGGCGACAATCACCATCGTCAGCCCCAGCTGGTGCTTCAGGCTTTCCAGAAGGTTGACCACCTGCGCCTGAACGGAGACGTCCAGCGCGGACACCGGCTCGTCACCCAGCAGCAGCTTCGGTCCCGAGGCCAGCGCGCGCGCAATGCCGATACGCTGGCGCTGTCCGCCGGAAAACTCGTGCGGATAGCGCCCGGCCCAGGCGGCAGGTAGGCCTACGGTTTTGAGCAGCTCGGCAACGCGGTACTGACGGTCAGCTTTTTTCATGTTCTGGTGCAGCCACAGCGGCTCACCGACGATCTGCTCCACCGTCATGCGCGGGTTCAGCGAGGCGAAGGGATCCTGAAAAATAATCTGCAGCTCGCGCCGGAGCTGGTTCAGGCGGGCACCGGAGGCGTCGGTGATCTCCTCCCCCTGGTAAAACACGCGCCCTTCGCTGGCGGCCAGCAGGCGCAGCAGCAGACGACCGAGGGTAGATTTCCCGGAGCCAGACTCGCCGACAATCGCCAGCGTTTCGCCCGGCATCACGGCAAGCGAAACGCGATCGACCGCCGTGACAAACCGTGCCGGGGTAAAGAGTTTTTTGGGGCCGGGGAAAAGCTTGCTGAGATCACGGGCTTCAAGAATGGGCGTGGTCATGCGATTTCTCCCAGGGCAATGTGCTGTTCGAGCGGCACGCGGAAGCAGGCCACCTGATGGCCCGCGCCGAGCGCGGTGAGCGACGGCTTTTCAGCATGGCAGCGGGACTGCGCAAACGGGCAGCGGGTGGCAAAACGGCAGCCTTTCGGCATGGATTCCGGGAGCGGGACCGCGCCGGGAATGGTGGAGAGCTGGCCCTTGCGTGCGCCCAACGAGGGGATCGACCCCATCAGGCCGATGGTGTACGGGTGCTGCGGATCGGCGAATATCGCCTCCACGCTCCCCTGCTCCACCACCTGCCCGGCATACATCACCGCGACCTGCTGGGCGACTTCTGCCACGACGCCTAAATCGTGGGTGATCATCAGCACCGCCGTGCCGGTTTCCTCTTTTAAGGCGTTGAGCAAGGCGAGGATTTGTGCCTGGATGGTGACGTCGAGCGCGGTGGTCGGCTCGTCGGCAATCAGCAGTTTGGGGTGGTTAATCAGCGCCATCGCAATCATCACGCGCTGGCGCATGCCGCCGGAAAGCTGGTGGGGATACGCTTTCAGGCGCATCTCGGCCGCCGGGATCTGTACCTTCTCGAGGATCTGCAGCGCGACCTTCGTCGCCTCTGCGCGCGAGACGTTCTGGTGTCGCATAACCGCTTCGCTAAGCTGATCGCCCAGCGTAAACGCCGGATTGAGCGAGGTCATCGGCTCCTGGAAAATCATGGCCAGCTCGCTGCCGCGCAGATCGGCATATTCCCGCGGCGAGAGCTTTCGCAGATCGTGGCGGCGAAACTGCATCTCACCGCTGACAATCTGCGCGCTGGCGGGCAGTAACCCCATCAGCGCTAACGAGGTAATACTTTTTCCGCAGCCGGACTCTCCCACCAGCGCCAGCGTTTCGCCCGCTTTGACCGTCAGAGAAATGCCGTCAAGCACGCTCACCGGCGAGCCGGAAAACCTGACGTTGAGATTATTCAGCCGCAATACGGGCTTGGCGTCCTTAAAGGGTATTGTCGTCATGGCGTGAAGTCGTCCTCAAGGTGAATCGCCTGAATCAGGGCGGTTTGCAGGCTGAGCAGGTGTTCGCGCATGGCGGCCGCGGCTTCATTAGGCTGGCGATGGATAATCGCAGACATGATCTTATGGTGGTGGTCGTTATAGCTGTCGACACGTTCGGGTGTGCGGGCTAATTCGCGCAGATGCTGCCAGCCCGGTTCGCGCCGCACGGCATCAATGGCATCAAACAGGCCAAGCATCAGACGGTTGCCCGCCGCCTCGGCAATCGCCCGGTGAAAGGCGCTGTCCCAGAGTTCGTTGAGATCGCGGTCATCCGGACTGACCTTATCGATGCGTTCCAGCATGCGCTGCATGAGCGCGAGGTTTTCCCTGGTGGCACGCAGTGCCGCAAGCCGGGCTAAGCCGGGTTCGAGCTGTAAACGAGCTTCCATTACTTCCAGAAGGTTGGTCTGCTGAACCAATCCCTGAAGGGCCAGCGGTTCAACAGGTGCCGCCGGGCCAATAAAGGTCCCTTTGCCCTGCTTACGCCAGATGCGGCCCTCTTCTTCCAGCACGTCCAGCGCACGACGCACTTCACGTCGTCCTACGCCGAGAGTGTCCGACAGCTCACGTTCCGTGGGCAGCGGTATGCCTGGTGTTGACTCATGCTGGTTGATAAGCCCGCGCAGCTGCTCAAGCGCGGTGCTGGAATTTGCCAGAAACCGTGACGGTTTTTCCATATTGGTTCGCTCGCTTTCATCATTGCTTTATTTTTATTAACGATAAGTTATTGATATGGAATGAAGCTTATCGTGCTAATGATTAAGCAATAACCAAACCAATACTTAATTGGTTCGGCATATTTTTGGAAAGCAGGAGTTAACCAAATGATTCTGCGTGAATTATTTTTACAGAAAGAAACATTCTGAACGAGGTGCGAGGAGAGGATCGATGGAGAAATGCACAACCATAGTGCAAATAATGCACTACACCTGTGCAATTGTTAATAAATTGCACCATGCATATTAACTTTATGTTAACAATAAGTGAGAGGATGAGATTACAGAAGGCTGAAACGACGAAGGCCTGAATCATTTCTGATTCAGGCCTTCTGAATAGTGGCGGAACGGACGGGACTCGAACCCGCGACCCCCTGCGTGACAGGCAGGTATTCTAACCGACTGAACTACCGCTCCACTGTTCCCGTTTGGGGAACGAGGCGCATATTACGGTGCGCCTCCGATCTCGTCAACGCTTTTTCTCACGTTTTGAATCGTTTGCTGCAAAAATCGCCCAAACGATGATTTTACAGGCATTAAGGCGTTTTTCAGGCGCGCCACAAACAGCTGCCGCCCTTCTTCTGGACCAGATCAAGCCGGGATTCGTGATTAAGAAGCTCTTCGTCACTGGCTAAAATAACCCGCAACCGACTGGCCTGACGGACAACACGCTGAATGCCCGCTTCGCCTTGCGTCTGCTGGGATTCATTTTCCATACTGAACTTCATTGACGTCTGCCCGCCGGTCATCGTCAGATAGACATCGGCCAGGATCTGGGCATCGAGCAACGCCCCGTGGAGCGTTCGCTTGGTATTGTCTATCTCGTAGCGCGAGCAGAGTGCATCCAGGCTGTTACGCTTGCCGGGGAACATCTTCCTTGCCAGCGCCAGGCTATCCGTCACCTTACAGAAAGTGTTCGTCTTCGGGATATCACGATTAAGCTTGCTGAATTCATAATCCATAAAGCCGATATCGAACGATGCGTTATGGATGACAAGCTCGGCGCCCCTGATATATTCCAGGAACTCGTCAGCGACATCCGCAAAAGTCGGCTGATCCAGCAAGAACTCATCGGCAATACCGTGAACGCCGAACGCTTCCGGATCCACCAGCCGGTCGGGTTTGAGGTAGACGTGGAAGTTGTTCCCCGTAAGACGACGGTTCACCACTTCAACGGCGCCGATCTCGATGATCTTATGCCCTTCGTAGTGCGCGCCGATCTGGTTCATACCGGTGGTTTCGGTATCGAGGACAATCTGGCGAGTAATTGCAGTGCTCATAGCGGTCATTTATGTCAGACTTATCGTTTAACTGAACGTTTCGAATACAGGAAGTCTACCAGAGATGCGTAAACAGGTAGAAATTTTCACCGATGGATCTTGTCTCGGTAACCCAGGGCCGGGCGGCTACGGCGCGATTATGCGCTATCGCCAGCACGAAAAAACCTTTAGCGAAGGCTATTTTCTGACCACCAACAACCGAATGGAGTTGATGGCGGCCATCGTGGCGCTGGAGGCGTTAAAAGAACATTGTGACGTGGTGTTAAGCACCGACAGTCAGTACGTGCGTCAGGGGATCACCCAGTGGATCCATAACTGGAAAAAACGCGGCTGGAAAACTGCCGATAAGAAGCCGGTCAAGAACGTCGATCTCTGGAAACGTCTTGATGCTGCGCTGGGCCAACACCAGATTAAGTGGGAGTGGGTTAAAGGCCACGCTGGCCATCCGGAAAACGAACGCTGCGACGAACTGGCGCGCGCTGCGGCATCTAATCCCGCACATGAAGATGCGGGCTATCAGCCCGACGTCTAATCGGTTTTTTTGTACTGCCGCGTGGCGCCAACGGTCTGGCGGATGGGCGTTTTCGACTTGCTCTGCTTCATAGGGTTAAGCGTAAGGGGAATGGTTCGCTTACGCGCAACGATAAACTGCAAACAGCCCAATGCGGGGAGATGGGTGCTCAGTACCACGCCCCCCTGCCTCGCCCAGGGCAGCACCTGAAAACCGCCGTAGCAAAGCACTTCAAAGTTCAGCAGTGAAAGCCAGTCGAGCTGGCGCATCATGGTGAACATCCGGCTGTTGTAAGGTGGAGTCCGGCGTAGCACCGGTACTAGCTTACGCAGGCCCATCAGGCTTAGCGGATTGAATCCGCTAAGTACCAGCCAGCCGTCATCAATCAGCACGCGATCGGCTTCACGAAGCAGACGATGCGGATCGCTGCACCAGGGCAGCGTGTGAGCGAGCAAACACGCATCGACGGATTTTTCCGCAAACGGCAGATGCAACGGATCTGCTTTCACCTGGACCGGCGATCCGCCGAGAGAAACGTTAACCTGATGCGAGATAGCGCAGCTTTCGGTATTGATTTCCGCGCTGAGATTGCCAATCTTAAGCAGGTGAAAGCCATACATTTTCGCGAGCCAGGGCTTCAGCTGTTGTTCTAACGCTTCGCGATAGTATTCACCCCAGGGCAATTCCGCCCAACGTTCCGGTGCTGCGACAGTCTGAGGTATCCTTGCCGGTTTCATCAAAACACCCGCCACGCTCTAAGAGGTAATGTATGAATCTTATCAGTATTCCAGCGTTTCAGGACAATTACATCTGGGTTTTGGTTGACGACGAACGCCGCTGCGTCATTGTCGATCCCGGAGAATCCGGCCCTGTACTGCACGCCATAAAAGAGAACGGCTGGCAGCCAGAAGCCATTCTGTTGACGCATCATCATAACGATCACACTGGCGGCGTGCCTGAACTGCGCGCTCATTTTCCGCATCTTGTGGTTTACGGACCGGCAGAGGCACAAGATAAGGGGATCACGCAAGTAGTCGAAGAAGGCGAAAATATCCTCATACGCGAGTGGGAGTTTTCCGTATTTGCTACACCGGGTCACACTTTGGGACATCTGTGTTTCTACAGTAAGCCTTATCTTTTTTGCGGCGATACGCTGTTCTCCGGAGGCTGCGGAAGACTGTTTGAAGGCACACCAGCTCAAATGTACCAGTCTTTACAGAAGATTAACGCGCTACCCGATGAGACGCTCATTTGTTGCGCCCATGAGTATACATTAGGAAATATGAAGTTTGCCGTGAGCCTCTTACCCGAGGATCGAGCGATTCAGGATTATTATCACAAAGTGAAGGAGTTACGTGCAAAAAACCAAAAAACACTCCCCGTAATTCTGAAAAATGAGCGCCAAATTAATTTATTTTTACGCACAGATGATATTGATTTAATTAATAAAATTAACCAAGAAACAAATTTGCAACAACCAGAACAACGATTTGCATGGTTAAGGTCAAAGAAAGATAACTTCAGATAATTGCGGGTTGCCTTTTCAAAATTTCGCCGTTATCATCGCTCGTCTTTTAAGCAACTATTGACACACACATGAAGGCAAAAGCGATATTACTCGCCTCTGTCCTGCTTGTAGGTTGCCAGTCGCAAAACGGCAGCAACGTACAACAGCACGCACAGAGCCTTTCTGCGGCTGGTCAAGGGGAAGCAGGGAAGTTTGCAAGTTCGGCGCGCTGGATGGACGATGGAACATCTTACGCGCAGGATCAAGACTTGTGGACCTCTATTGGCGACGAGCTAAAGATGGGAATTCCGGAAAATCCCCGGATTCGCGAACAGAAACAGAAGTATTTAAGTAATAAGAGCTATCTCCACGATGTAACGTTACGGGCAGAGCCGTATATGTACTGGATAGCCGGGCAAGTTAAGAAACGTAACATGCCTATGGAGCTGGTACTCCTACCCATAGTGGAGAGCGCTTTTGACCCACACGCGACGTCTGGCGCCAATGCCGCAGGCATTTGGCAGATCATTCCGAGCACCGGGCGAAACTATGGTCTGAAACAGACCCGCAACTATGATGCGCGTCGCGATGTTGTCGCTTCAACGACAGCCGCTCTCGACATGATGCAACGTCTGAACAAGATGTTTGACGGCGACTGGCTGTTAACGGTCGCAGCGTATAATAGTGGCGAAGGTCGTGTACTGAAGGCAATGAAAGCGAATAAAGCACGGGGTAAATCCACCGATTTTTGGTCGCTCTCACTGCCACAGGAAACAAAGATTTACGTACCGAAAATGCTGGCATTGAGCGATATTCTCAAGAACAGCAAGCGTTACGGTGTACAACTGCCAACACCAGACGAAAGTCGTGCACTGGCGCGTGTTCGCCTCAGTAATCCGGTTGATATTCAACAGGTTGCTGATATGACGGGTATGTCGGTAAGTAAATTGAAAACCTTTAATGCTGGCGTTAAAGGCTCAACCCTGGGGGCAAGTGGCCCGCAGTATGTAATGGTTCCGCAGAAACATGCTGAGCAGTTACGTGAGTCTTTAGCTTCTGGTGAAATCGCCGCCGTTCAGTCAACGCTGATCGCGGATGCATCATCAGTTAACAGCCGCAGCTATAAGGTTCGTTCAGGTGATACGCTTTCGGGCATTGCTTCACGTCTTGGCGTGAATGCGAAAGATCTGCAGCAGTGGAATAACCTGCGCAGCTCCGGCCTGAAAGTGGGTCAGACTCTGACGGTGGGTGCAGGTAGCAGCGCACAGCGTCTCGCCAGCAACAGCGATAGCATTACCTATCGCGTGCGCAAGGGCGATTCACTGTCCAGTATCGCAAAACGGCACGGCGTAAACATCAAGGATGTGATGCGCTGGAACAATGATACTGACAATCTGAAACCTGGCGACCAGCTGACGCTGTTTGTGAAGAACAGCGCGACGCCAGACTCCTGATAACACGATCGAAAGATAAAAAGGCACCGATTCCCCTCGGTGCCTTTTTTGTTTATTCCGCTTTTTGCGCTTCGGCCATGATGGTATCGCTGGTAAACGATCCATCTTCCTGCAGTTCAAAGTACGCCTTTACCTCCGCGGACGCACTCTCCTGATAGAGCCTGATCGCCTGGCTCAATGCTTCCGGGGTGCGCATACGCGCGATCCAGGAGCTGAACTCCAGCGGTAAGCGATCGGTAATCAACGCACGCGCGATCAGCCCCGCTTCAGTGATAAGCGACAACCACTCTCCGCTGGCGTAGTTTTGCACGTGCGAGGTATCACGCAGCGCTTCTACCGTTTGCAGCCAGATATTGCGCACCGGGTGTCCAGGAGACATTACATCCATAATGATGAAGGTGCCGCCCGGCTTAAGAACACGTTTAACCTCGCGCAATGCCTGGCCGACATCATGCCAGTGGTGCGCGGAATAACGGCTGATTACCACTTCAAACGACGCATCTTCGAACGGTAAGGATTCGGCATAGCCCTGGCGCGTATCGATGTTGTCCAGCCCCTTCGCTTTCGCCGCCCCGGCAACGACGTCCAGCATCTGGCTGGATAAGTCATACGCGGTAACGTGCGCGACCTGCTGCGCAGCCGTAAAGCTGGCATGCCCTGCCCCGCAGCCTAAATCCAGAACGTGCGCCTGCGGGAACGCCGCCAGACGTTCACCGAGACGCACCAGATCGCGGCCAGAAGCATGCACGGCGCTGCTCAGATAGGCACTTGCCTGAGAACCAAACTGTTTTTCTACGTTGTCATGATGGGAGCGTGTTGTTGTCATCGTACTGTCCTTTGTGAGTGAAAAATAAAGGGCAGCACCCGCACAGGCCTGCCCCACGGCAGACCTGACACACCATTATTTATCAGGTTTGCCGGGACTGAATTCGACTAGTAGAGGATTATGATCGGAGGCACGCGTCACCAGAACCGAGGCGTCGTGCACGCTCAAACCACGATAGAAGACAAAATCGAGAGGACGACCAAAGGCTTTTTTGCGCTGGTCATCGCTAAAACGAACTTCACGCAGCGACATTTCGCGCGCAAAGCGGTACAGCGCATTCATGCGCGGACGGCTCCAGGCATTGAAATCGCCGGCCATAATAATGGGCCCGCTGTGATGGGCAATCTGATCGCCGATCGGAAGTAACTGCTTACTGTAGACATCCACACCCAAACTGAAATTTACCGCATGGATATTCACGACCATCAGCATTCGGGTGTCCGGAAGCGGATAGACGGTTACCAGCGCCGATTTAGCCAGACGCAGGATAGGCTCGCGCTCACGCAGAGGGCAGCAATAAACCGGATGCGCGGCGGAAAGCGTCATCACACCGGAGGGGTGTTGCGGCAGGACAAATGCAGGCACCTGGTCGGCGGCAAGATAGTTCGTGGTGGCAAAGCGTACCAGTTCAGGGGTGGTTTGTGCCTCCTGGAGCAGAACCAGGTGGGCATCTTTTCCAAAATTCTTGAGTACCGATAACCACTCGGCACGCTGCTGCTTAAAGATATTCCACACCAGGACCCGAATTTTATCATCGCTGCTTAACGGCGTACCGGCGGGCAATGCCTGGCTAATACTCGCAAATGACCCCGGAGGCATAATTCTCTCCGCGGGCATTCCGGCAACATAACGCATGGCATAGGTATTCTTTCGCACTTTTGGAAACAGCCTCTGTAACATGGACCAGCCCGGAAAACGGACTGGTTCTAATGTTATAGGGACTTTAGGTCATACTTTCAACGCAATTTCTGAGAAACCGCTTTCCAGTTTTGTAAGCAAGCACTTACTGATGTTAACCCAGCGCGATGCAGGCTGGCTTATCCAGACGTCCACTCAGGCCAATCAGCAGGAAGGCGACCAGGACAATCACCGCGCCAATCCACGGGGTCTGGGCTAATCCAATATGCGCTACGGTTTGCCCGCCAATGATGGAGCCCAGCGCGATGCCGATATTAAATGCGGCAATGTTCAGACCGGACGCCGCATCCACCGCATTTGGCGTATAGAGCTCAGCTTTCTGGACAACGTAAACCTGAAGCCCGGGGACATTACCAAAGGCAAAGATCCCCATGACCAGCACAGTGACCAGCGCGGCGTAGTGTACCGAAGCCGTGAACTGGAAAATCATCAGCAGAACCACCAGGGCGGCGAAGATGAATTTCAGCGCCGGTACCGCACCATGCTTATCTGCAAGCTTGCCGCCCCAGATATTGCCAATGGCAACGGAAATACCGTATCCCAGCAAAATCCAGCTCACGGCATTGGGTGAGAAGCCCGCCAGGTCCTGCATCATCGGCGCCAGGAAGGTAAAGGCGGTGAATACGCCGCCATAGCCCAGCGCAGTTACCGCATAGATAATCAGCAAACGCGGATGCATGAGCACCTTCAGCTGATCGCGTAGGCTGGCGCTTGCCCGGCCTGGAATATTCGACGGCACCAGCAGCAGGCTGGCCACCAGGGCGATTACACCCAGTAAGGAGACGGCAAGGAACGTTTCACGCCAGCCGAAGTGTTGTCCGATAAACGTTCCCAACGGTACGCCCGTAACGAGTGCGACGGTCAGCCCACCAAACATAATCGCAATGGCTGAAGCCGCTTTCTCTTTGGGTACCAGGCTGGTCGCAATGGTGGAACCTATCGAGAAAAACACGCCGTGTGCAAGGCCGGTTAACAGACGCGCAATTACCAGCGTGGTGTAGTCCGGCGCCTGCCAGGCCAGAAGGTTGCCGGCGGTGAACAACACCATCAGCGCGACTAACAGCTGCTTACGCGGAAAACGTCCGGTCAGGGCCGTCAGCACGGGCGCACCGACGGCGACGCCAAGGGCGTAGATAGATACCAGCAACCCCGCAGAGGGCAACGAGATCGCAAGCTGGTTAGCAATAGTGGGAACCAGGCCCACTATAACAAATTCGGTCGTGCCAATTGCGAAGGCACTGATCGTCAGGGCAAGTAGCGCCAGTGGCATAAAATACTCCGTATCATCAGGATTAAGATGACAGGCAGTATGCACCAGTGATTAAATAACAAAAATGGTCAAAATCTCAATAGAATTTTGCAGGTGGTGCAACAATGAAAGCAACATCGGAAGAGCTGACAATCTTTGTCGCCGTCGTTGAAAGCGGCAGCTTTAGCCGCGCGGCCGAACAGCTGGGACAGGCTAACTCGGCCATCAGCCGTTCGGTAAAAAAACTGGAGATGAAGCTTGGAGTGAGTCTGCTCAACCGTACGACGCGGCAGCTGAGCCTGACGGAAGAAGGAGAGCGTTACTTCCGCCGCGTGCAGTCGGTACTGCAGGAGATGGCTGCAGCAGAGACGGAGATTATGGAGAGCCGCAGTACGCCGCGTGGATTGCTGCGCATTGATGCGGCCACGCCGGTCGTGCTTCACTTTCTGATGCCGCTGATCAAACCTTTCCGCGAACGTTATCCTGAGATGACGCTTTCGCTGGTCTCCTCAGAGACGTTTATCAACCTCATCGAACGGAAAGTGGATGTGGCTATCCGGGCGGGAACCCTGACAGATTCAAGCTTGCGCGCCCGCCCTCTGTTTGCCAGCTACCGCAAAATTATCGCATCACCAGAGTATATTGCTGAACATGGTAAACCGGAGACGGTTGAAGAATTGAAGCAGCATCTGTGCCTGGGCTTTACGGAGCCTGTGTCGCTGAACACCTGGCCTGTCGCCTGTCATGATGGTCAACTTCATGAGATTACCTGCGGATTATCGTCTAACAGCGGAGAGACGCTCAAACAGCTGTGCCTGGAAGGGAACGGGATCGCCTGTTTATCAGACTATATGATTGATAAGGAGATAGCGCGGGGTGAACTGGTGGAGCTGATGGCCGACAAACGTCTGCCGGTCGAAATGCCCTTTAGCGCAGTGTATTACAGTGACAGAGCGGTAAGCACGCGCATTCGCGCCTTTATTGACTTCCTGAGTGAACATATAAAAACAGCTCCCGGAGGAGCTGTGTGAGGGTTCAGGTTACAGAGGGTGGGTCAAACTTAATCCCAGTCAGGAGCTAAACCTTCCGGGCTTACCAGGCGATCGTTGCACTCCAGTGCTGCGATCGCTTTTTTATCGTCAGCATCCAGATGAAGATCCGTTGCCAACAGATTGCTGGCCAGGTTTTCACGTTTAGTTGATGATGGGATCACGGCATAACCTTCACCCATTGCCCATGCCAGAATCACCTGCGCAGCAGTGGCGTTATGTTTCTCTGCGATACGTCTAATCACTTCATCTTTCAGCGCTTTACCGTAGGCCAGCGTCATGTATGAAGTGATGTGGATCCCGTGCTGTTTTGCCCAGTCCACGACTTTGCGGTTTTGCAGGTATGGAGACAGCTCAATCTGGTTGGTCGCAATATTTTCTGCGCCAACAGCGGCAATGGCTTTTTCCATCAGCGGAATGGTGAAGTTGGAGATCCCAATTTCGCGGGTTAAGCCCTGTTTTTTCGCTTCCAGCAGCGCCTGCATGAATTCTTCTACTGAGACGGCATCATTCGGTGATGGCCAGTGGATCAGCGTCAGATCTACGTAGTCAGTACGCAGTTTTTTCAGGCTCTCTTTCAGACTAGGGATCAGCTTATCTTTGCTGAGATTCTCAATCCAGATTTTCGTGGTGATAAACAGTTCGTTACGCGGTACACCGCTCTCTTCGAGAGCTTGTCCAACGGCAGCTTCGTTTTCATAGATCTGTGCCGTATCAACTGCACGATAGCCCAGTTCAAGTGCGGTTTTAACCGATGCGATAACAACGTCGTCTTTCAGGCGGAAAGTGCCAAGACCAAATGCAGGGAGAGTCATACTATTCCTCAATCATTATGTTCGTAAACTGAGGAAGATTATCGCTGGCGTTGTTATAGAGAAAAAGATCGCAAAACGCAGAGGATTTTTGCTAATTTCGCAATAATTAAACGTCAGATAAGAAAAAAGCCCTGAGCGTGAGCTCAGGGCTTTTAATAAGTGGCGGAACGGACGGGACTCGAACCCGCGACCCCCTGCGTGACAGGCAGGTATTCTAACCGACTGAACTACCGCT